>ONAT01000021.1 GCA_900315885.1 uncultured Erysipelotrichaceae bacterium | reverse complement strand
CATATATCTTACCAGATGCTTCATAAATGTAAATTTTATTATTACAATACCAAAAAATTATGTTCTTTTTAACTCATTAACTAGTATATTATTTCACCCTTATTCTTATTTTTATATTAACATTTAGATGAAATATTTAAAAGTTTTTAAAGATAAAATAAGTCAAAAATAAGTCAAAATAATCTAATTGTTAAAATGCTTAATGATATTTTTACAAATACATGTTAATTGTTTACGTTCACTATCAATATCATTTAATAATTATCTAGTTCATACTTATTAAATTATTTATTTTTACAATCTCAAACCTCTAGATAAGAAGAATAATGCTAATCCATAAATTAAATATGCTATAAAAGAAGCCCATCCTATAATTATAAACACAATACCAGGAATAAAACTTACTACAAATTGATTAATAAAGAATAAAATAGTGCTAACAATTACTATAAATAATTGAATTAGATATGGTATTACTCTTATATAAAGAAATGGGGGATTTGTCATTTTTCCTTCTTTAAATATAACTAATTTTCTTAAAAATGAGTTTTTAGGAACAGTGAGTTTTTTAATTGTTTTATCTGAAAAATAACAATCATTAGCATTTCCAAGGATTAATGATGAAATTTGCATAAATAAAACAGCAAAAAGGTTTATAAAGAACATAATTATTTCATTTGTTTCCATACTCTTCCTCCGTTACTTAATATGTATAAGATAAAACATAATTCACTAATGCAATTGCAATTGTTTCTACTGCAATTGTGCGTAGTCCAGTTATCATTAAACTCCTAATTGTCGGTGCAACAGCATCTTGCACTGCATTTAAAGCTACATTCCCCCATAGTCTAGTTGTTGCTTGAAGGCCTTTCATAGAAATTTCTCCAGCTAAATATCTATTAGATGCTGTAGTAATGGATTTAACAGCCTGAGCGCCTTTACCAGTCAATTTCATATTTGAATTAATTTTATAATATCATTTCTAGCTCCAGCTCCACTAAATGCTCCACTAACAAATCCTAATCCTATAGCAATTAATGAACCTAGTAATGTCAAGTCTTCTCCGTGTAATTTAGAGCCAATAGCATATTGCGACCAACCAGTGACAGCACCTATCCCAGCAGAGGCCAATGCTCCAATCCCTGTCATTGCTAATGCAGCAGATACTAAAGCAAACAATCCATCTATACCTGCTTGCCAAAAATCAATTTCATCCCATCCATAAGTAAAACCTTGGCTTACTACACTAATTCCAACTCCTAAAATAAATGAACCAGCCAATAATCCAATTGCTAAAATTGCTAAATGACCAGAAGGATCATAATTGTTTATTGGATCATTCACACAATAGCAGTAAAGATTCAATCCATTAAGTTCTTCTGCTTCTAAATAATTGCATTTGTCAGGACTTATGAATCTTCTAAATTCAGGACTATAGTATCTAGACATGCAATAATAAAGTTTTGTTTCTTCATCATAGTAATATCCTTTATACATTATGTGCATTGGGAAATCATTTCTGCCAGATACAGCCTATATCTTACTAAATATTTTATTATTACAAAACCAAAAAGTTATGTCCCTTTTAACTCATTAACTAGTATATTATTTCACCCCTATTCTTATTTTTATATTAACATTTAGAAAATTTATTTAAAAGTGTTTTTATATAATTTTTAAAAGTTCGCAAATTATTAGAGTAAATTCCGATTTTTCAACAAATTATAATCTTGATATAAGCATATAAAAAAACATCTACCTATGATAGATGCTTTTTGTTTAAATGAATGCTTTAAACTTCCACGTTGTAATCAAAGCCAAAGCAATTAATGATATTCTTTCCTATAAGAAAAATCTAAATTAACTTTAATTACTCAGTTCTTAACGCCACAACCGGATCCTTTTTACTTGCAATTTGCGCAGGAATTAATCCAGCAATAAATGTCATTAAGACAGATACACCTATGAGGATTAAAGAACCTCCTAAAGGCAATACAGCTAAACTTGATATATTAGTCAAAGATTTAAGAATAATATTTGCAGGAATAATTAATAAAGTGGAAATAACAATTCCTAATACTCCTGAAAAGAACCCTATTGATATACTTTCTGCGGTGAACACACGCTTAATATCGCTTTTAGAAGCTCCTATTGCACGTAAGACACCAATTTCTTTTATTCTCTCTAAGACTGAAATATATGTAATAACGCCAATCATTATCGAAGATACCACTAATGAAACACTAACAAATACAATAAGTACTGTTGAGATAATATCAATAATTGAAGAGATGTTATTCATTAATAAACCGACATAATCGGTGTAAGTTATAACATTTTTGTCTTTATTTTGACTCTTTTGGGTGTTGTTATAACGAGTTATTAAATCAATGATTTCTTCTTTATTTGCAAAATCCGTTGCATAAATATTGATTTTACGAGGCGTTTTTAAATTACAAATTGATAACTTTGATAAATTCTTTTTGTAAGTTGATTTATCATTCTGTGTATCAAGTGAATCTTTAAATGTTTCAACCATATAAAGCTCTATTTCGCCTTGACATAACTCCATTTGTTCATCAAATGTCAATGAATTAAAATAAGTTTTATATTCTTCGTAATTTGTATATGCGCTTTGTTTAGAAAACTTATATTTAATAAGATACTCTTTATATGTTTCATTTTCATTTATCATTTGGGCTAAACTTCTTGCAAGTCCAGCGTAAATATACTCTCCGCATTCAGTATCTTTTAACTTGCTTTCTTTGCTAACATCAACCAAAGAAGAAAAATAATTTATAACATCTGTTTTTGTATAAGTTCTATCTTCTTTATCAAATGGTTGACCTGTAAATACATTAATTTTTTGATTTTCAAGTTGCTTTTTAGCAACTGGAGAAGCACTATTTCTTTTAATCACTTCACGAGTTAAAGAAGATTGATATGCAATTGTGCCACTTAATACTTCTCCTACTGCTTCAGGATTTGGTTTAACAATACCAACTATTTTAAGTTTAATTGTATCATTACTCGATAATACGCTTTGTAAATAATCAGCATCTTTACTTTTATCCACTGCTAAATCATTTTCTAAAGAATAATAATAAGAGTTAGGCATTACATAGAAATTCTTATTAAGAATTGTATCGTATTCCACTCTTACTTGTGGAGCATCTTCGTTGTTTTTAATGCTATCGTATTCTTCATCACTAATAAAGCCTAAGCCATACAATACAAAGTCATTAATTTCATTATGCTCATCAAGTATAACAATTGCTTCATCATAATTGTTTGGCATGCGGCCTTTAATAATATCGTATTGACGATTAATAATCTCGTGATTATCAATCATTTCTGACCATATATCATTACTGCTACTTAATACTGAAGCAGCTTCATCGCCATAATAGCTTTTTAAATCCATAATAGAAACACTTAATGGTTTTGTTGATGTCACATCTTTAAATATTTGAAGATTGATTTTGTATGAATAACTAATGTTTCCATTCGCAATTATATTTTTTGCTTCTTCATCAGTTTCTAAAAATGATTTAAAAGCGGTGAGATTATTAGTTTTTACTGAATCACTCATTGCCTTCATTAACTTAGAAATTACATTACTTGAATAAACTGCATCATAATCATGATTATGGTTGCCATCTTTATTACCAGAATATAAATTCATTAAAGTTGACATATCGTTGCTTTTTGAAGCAATAGTAATTGGATAAGAAGATAATGTATCTTCTTGGACACGATTAATATAATTTTGGAAACCCGTAGACATTGAAAGAATCATCGCGATACCAATAATACCAATCGATCCTGCAAATGACACAAGTCCAGTCCTTGCTTTTTTGGTTAATAAATTACGCACCGATAAAGATAAAGCGGTTGTAAATGACATATGTGTTTTGTCTTCTGTTTCTTCTTTTTTGGGTTCGATGCCACTAATTTTATAAGGGTTAGAATCAGAAACAATCTCACCATCAAAAAGTTTTACCGTTCTCGTTGCGTATTTCTCCGCTAAAGCAGGGTTATGCGTAACCATAATAATTAATTTATTCTTTGAGATGTTTTTTAGAATATCCATGACTTGAACACTTGTTTTTGAGTCGAGTGCTCCTGTCGGTTCATCCGCTAAAATAATATCAGGATTATTAACTAAAGCTCGCGCGATAGCAACTCTTTGCATTTGTCCACCTGACAATTGATTTGGTTTAGAATAAATCTTATCCTCTAGACCAACTTGTGTTAAGGCCTCAATTGCCCGTTTTTTTCTTTCTTCTTTACTTACGCCCGATAGAGTTAACGCTAATTCAACATTTGCGAGAACGCTTTGATGCGGAATTAAATTGTAAGATTGAAAAATAAAACCAATGGAATGATTTCGATATGCATCCCAATCTTTATCTTTGTAGTCTTTTGTGGAAACATTATTAATAATTAAATCACCACTTGTATAGGCATCTAAACCACCAATAATATTTAAAAGCGTTGTTTTCCCACATCCTGATTGTCCTAAAATCGCCACAAATTCACTTTCACGGAAATCAATTGATACATTTTTTAAAGCATGCACAACTTGATAATTCTTACCTTTTGGTTTACCAATATAATAATCTTTGGAAATATTTTTAAGCGAAAGCATTTATCATCACCCACCTTTCAATAAAAGGTTATTTTTTGTCGTCTTTATCAGAAAAATCAAAATCGATATGATCTGATTTTTTGTTTTCAATAGTGTTTTCTTCACTTTTAAATAATTTATGGAAGAAATCACTTGCTTTTTTATAAGTTACAAATTTGTATATTGCAAATAAAATTGTAAATGCGCCAATAATAATCAATAAAACCCGCATTGCTGCATCAACAATATCAAATGAGAATACAAGAAACAAAATACCTAAAATAATTTTTAAGTAATCATAATCTGTTGCAAGCATATGCATACAGAATATTTTAATTAAAGGAATAGCAATTAAATATACTGCAATTACAATAGTAAGGGCACGCACTGGCCAAACAATAAGAGCAATACCTAAAAGCATACACACAATATTGGAAGTAATTTCTTTTACATCTCCGTGTATATTACTAATTAAAGCAACACCATTAATTGCTACAGTAATCGCTCCAATAACAATCATTAATACTCTTATTATCTCACTAGCAGGAATAAATATTCCAACACATAAGATAGCGATACCAATTAAAACTTCCAGAATTAACTTTTTTATTCGTTCTTCTTTCATAACTTTTCCTCCCTATTTATAACTTTTGATTGCTTCTTCAATTATTTTAAAAAACATTTCGACATTAATATCTATTGAGACATATGTGTTCTTTTCTTTCTTTAAATAATCAAAAATATCACAATTAGTTCTTCCATAACTACATCCATGACTTAAATCAATCTCAGTATTAACATGTTTAAATGTTACAAGATTTTCATCTATTAAACTTGCAATAGTCACTGGGTCATGGAGAGGCGCTCCATCATAGCCAAAAACTTCTTTTTGATTTTTATTAAAAACTTGCATTAAATTTACAAATAAATGACTTGCTTTGTTATTAATCTTAGCGATTTGTTCAATATAAGAGTTGTAACACAAAACTTTTCTTGTTACATCTAATGTAATCATATAAATTGGCAATTTAGAATTTACAACTATAAATGCCGCTTCTGGATCACACAATATATTAAATTCACTAGCAGGAGAAACATTCCCCATTTGATAAGATCCACCCATTAAAATGATACGGTCAATCTTATTCCTAATGCTTGGATTTAATTTTAGCGCTAATGCAAAATTTGTTAATGGACCTGTAGCTACTAAAGTAACTTTTTCTTTACTATTTAATAATGTATCAATAATAAAATTAATAGCGTGACGAGAATCAAAGCTTCTTTTTAATGGTTTAAATTCAAATCCATCTAATCCTGATTCTCCATGTATTGCTTCACACACTTCAACTTCACGAATCAAAGGCTCGCTTGCGCCTTTAGCAACGGGAATATCTAAATCAAGATACTCAACAATACTTAAAGCATTACGCGAAGTCTTTTCAATCGTTTGATTACCCGAAGTTGTGGTAATTCCTAATACATTAAAATATTTCTTTTGTCCAGCAAGGATAATTGCGACAGCGTCATCATGTCCTGGATCGCAATCAAGAATAATATTATGCATCTTTCATTTCCTTATTTGGGATTTCGCTTGTAAGTCCAATTACGTTATCAACTGGTAAGCAGAAAGCAATACCTTGTCCTGGAGTATCAAGACCTACCGCACCATATAACCCATGTAAAACATCATTTTTAATTTCTGATGGAATCAAAATCATTACTATTTCTTTCTCTGGCTGAATAATGATATTGAAGAGTGTTTCTGCTTCTTTATTAGCAGTTCCTCTTGCTCTTAAAATTGTGCCACCACGTGCACCAAATCTTTTTGCAGCATCCATAACTGCATCACTAAATCCATTGTTAACAATACAAAATACAACTTCGTAATTCATTATTTTGCCTCCTTTTTTTTGTTTTGATTACACATAAATTGATATATGCTTGCGCCAATAACGCTACTTAATGGTATGGTAAACGAGATACCCTTACCATTTCTAATAGTCTTAAATTTTTCTTCTAACGTCTCTTTAATTTTATTAATCTTATCGCTTCTTACAATCGAGAAGATTACGGCTTTTTGTGTTGATAAGCCTAAGGAATTAATCAATTCACTACTTGCGGTTCCTTCACCATAAGTAACCATTTGCATATTAATTCCAAATTGTTCTAATAAATCAACAAAGAAATCAGCTTTTGGTCTATTAACCACAGTCACGAGCATTTCTAATTTAATTGGAGCTTTGAAATTTTCTTGTCTCTTTTCGATTTTTTCTTTCATAAGTACCTCCTACATAAAATCAATGATTTGCTCATCATCAGCACTGATGATTAACTTCATTGCCTTTCTTTGTTTAATTAATGATGTGATTGTGGATTTGAAACCTAATACTTGAATAGTAATTAAAGGAGTCAAAGCAACCATTGCTACAATACCAAAGGCATCGTATAAAATTGAGCCTTGTCCATTAATAACCGTACACGCTCCTACCGCAAATGGTAAGATAAATGTTGAAGTCATTGGACCACTTGCAACGCCGCCAGAATCGAAAGCAATTGCTGTATAAATACGTGGTACAAAGAATGATAATCCTAAAGAAATGATATAACCTGGAATTAAATAATATAAAATACTGAAGCTATAAATAATTCTAATAACTGATAAAGCAATAGATATAGCAACACCTAAAGACAAGGCGATGAGCATTGATCTTTTAGAAATACGGCCATCCGTAACTGATTCTACTTGTGCGTTTAAAACGTGAACTGCAGGTTCTGCTAAAACAACAACCAAGCCAATAATAAATGATATAACTACTAAAACAATTTTATTTTCTTCACCCAAACTACTACCTAGTTTATAACCAATAGCCATAAAGCCTGTATTAACAGAAGCTAAGAAAATAATAAGTCCTAAATAAGTAAAGATAATACCAATGATAATTTTCTTTATTTTTTTCTTAGGTAATTTTAAACAAATACCTTGAATGATAAAGAAGAAGACAACAATTAGTCCTAAGGAAATTGTTACTTCTTTAATAACAGGAAGTAAAATACCAAGAATAAATTCATTAAATGAGCCAAATAAACTATAGTCTAAACCTAAGTTTATATTTGTATCTTTCATAGTTAATCCTAAAATCAATACTGCTAAGATAGGTCCAATTGAACACATAGCAACAATACCGAAACTATTTTCGTGACTGTTTTTACCACCTAAAATAGAAGCAATACCAATACCTAAAGCCATAATAAATGGAACAGTGATTGGTCCAGTTGTAACTCCGCCTGAATCAAAAGCTAAAGCCAAAATAGATTCATTGCCACTTACCATAACCATAGAAGCTAAAGCAAATAGAATTAAATATGAAAACATAATTACTTCTGAGAGTTTAACTTTGGCAACAATACGAACAACTGCTAAACATAAAAATAAAGCAACACCTACACCAACTAAACCTATCAGCAATGTTGGATTCACGAGTTTTTCAACTTGTGAAGCTAGAACAGATAAATCTGGTTCAGCGATTGTAATGAATAAGCCTAGTAAGAAGCACACAAATAGTACAACTCCTAGACTTTTGGTTTTAGTCAAACCCGAACCCACTTGCTCTCCCATTGGCGTCATAGCCATTTCAGCACCCAAGTTAAATAAAGTCATACCTATGATTAAGCATAAAGCGCAAACAAGGAAGACAATTAACTCACGTGTTGTTAAGTTAAGCAAAGGGGTAAAATTAATGATTATTACCAGCAATGTAATTGGTAATACTGAAATAAAAGACTCTTTAAATTTTATGTAAATTTGTCTAAGCATTTTATTACCTCCTTTTGCAAATTAATAATATCAAAAACTCGCGCATATTAAAATATAAAATAATAAATATTTTTTATTTTAAAACCACGATTCTATCAATTGTTCTTTTAATTTAAAACTATTGAACTTTTTACTTAAAATCGTTTGATTTTTTTAGTGTATTAAATCATTTATTATTTTTATATTTTATATGTAATTAAGTCTTAAAAAAGAATAAAAAAAATCTCCAAATGGAGATTTAATTTTTTGTTACATTAAGCGTTCATTAAATTTAATAACAAAATTGCCAAAGCATAACATATTGCAATAGTCGCTAGGAAAAACGCTATTCCGTATAAAATCTTTAAGGCAATAGATTTTGTTTCTTTCATTACTACTGCACTTAAAGACCCATTAAAGCTGAAACAACGCCACCGATTGCACCACCTATAACAGGTAAAATTTGAACTAGTGCTGGAACATTACCCCAAATCAAAATAAACACAAATGGTAATATTGCTAAAACATATTCATACCACTTAAGATTTTCTGAAATCTTATAAGAATCACCGTTAATTGTCAAAGTTGAACCTTTAACAAAATTACCAGTTATGTTGATGTCATATGTGCTAGCGCCTGATTCATAAAGAAAAGCAGTTTTGCTCATACGCTTTGCTTCCACTCCATTCACTAATACTGTAAATTTACCTGTCCAAAAAGATTCTTTAACAACAACAGTGCCTAGATTTGGCCGTAGTTAAATTATAGCATAGTACGTAATACATCACCAAACATTTATGAATAAACTATTATACTCTTTCATCACCCATAAAATACAACGCAACTGTTCCTGGCCCACAATGCGAGCCAATAATTGTGCCAATATCCCATATTTTAATTTTGGCTTTCGGGAATATAGTTTTTAATTCAGCTTTGATTTTTTCCGCAAGTAAAGGTGAATCTGAATGACTAATCCACAGTTTACCTTGATAATTTTCTTTATTCTCAATATGTTCCAATGTTTCTTCTATTGTCTTTTTGATGGCGTTCTTTCTTCCAAAAGCCTTGTTATAAACAATAATTTTACCATCTTTATTTAAGTGCATAATTGGGCAAACTTTCATAATGCCTCCAAATATTGCGGTCATCATTGTTATTCTGCCACTTCTTTTAAAGTATTTTAAGTCTGTGCAGAAAAATTGATGATGAATTTTATTTCGATTATCAATAATCCAATTTTCAACTTCATCAATAGATTTTCCTTCTTCTTTCATATCAAGCGCAGTGTCCACTAACAAACCATAACCCGATGAACTGCACAACGAATCAATGACATCAATACGGCAATCTTTATGATCTTTTTTTATTATTTCTACTGCTTTAAGAGCGTTAACAATTGTGTTAGTCATACCAGTTCCTAATTCAATGTGAATAATTGTTTTATTTGTTTTTAATATACGCTCAAAATATTCAACATAACGAGCGACTGGCACTTGTGAAGTATATGACCTTTTTCCGTTTGTTAAATCCTCATAGAATTGATGAAGTTTTTCTTTATCTCTTCCCATAATATCTTCATGTTCTTTTTCATCCATGAGATAAGTAAAAAAAAAAACTTCCGCTCCTCGCTTATTAAAATAATCAAAATCGACATCAACTGGGGAACTACAACTAATTAAATAATTATTATTCATTTTCTAATCTCCTATAAAATAACAACAAATAAATACGCTATCCCAAACGCTATAAATGGAATCAATGTTCCAAAAATAAGATCTCTAAATGTGTGACGTTTCATATATAACGAACACCAATAAACAAGCACTAAGATTAATAAACCAAATAAGCTCCATGGTCCTAAAAAATAAGATAAATATACTATTGGTCCAGCCACTCCACAAGCGTGCCCACTTGCTTTAATAGGCGTAAACTTTGAAAAGACAAATATCAAAGTTCCCGCCATAACATAACAAATGAAAATCATTTTGGTTCCTTCGCTTAAATTTAATATAAGTGCTAAAGCTAATCCTAAAACATAACCTATAACTGACATAATAATTGCAAGTTTTCTTTGTCCTTTTCTTCCTTCATTTTTAAATTTAGGAATAAAAGGTTGTATGACATAAGAAAAAAGCGGAAATGCTACAATAAATAGTATTGTTAAAATAAGATTTGTATAATCAATAAAAACATCTTTATTAAAAATCCATATTAAAATGAATGCGATAAGAGCCATAAGTGGTGCAACTGTTAATACGCGTATAATTTTTGCTAATTTGTGCATTTTTTCTTCTTTTGTTTTTGGCATATTACTCAACTCCCTATCTAAAATATAAAGAAGGTTATTTAAAATTGCACTCTACTCATAAATTTAAAATTCTACTTAGAAAAACAAAAAAGTAGAGTGATGTTTTTTCACTCTACTAATTGATAAATTATCAATAAATTGCGGTATTTTGCTATTATTTTCTTTTTTGTGGGAGCATTCTCCACTTCTCTTTTTTAATACCATACGCTCTTTTAAGTAACCACCACAAGATTATGGTAATTTGTAACACTATTGCCACACCGTATATTAATAATGTACCAACAGTCTTAAAAGAAATATTTATAGAAATTGCAACACTCCATACTAAGAACGAACAAATAATTTGTTCCCATAAAGATGGCCACCACAACACGGCAAATACAAGCCAAACAACAAATGAAGCACTAACTCCGTAAAAAATAATACGCACAAACCATTCTTTAAAAAAGTTAGGAGCAAAGATTCCTAAAAACAAAGAAACCAAAGCTACAAGTAAATAAGGAACGCATATGGAAATAATGGTGATATAAAAATGTGTCCAAGTAAATTTATCTTTTGTAACTTTAGGAGTGCTTGTACTCTTTTTATAGACAATATCATTAACAGTCACACCAAAGACATCCGCTAACAAAAGAAGCGTTTCCATATCAGGAATTGCTTCTGCTCGTTCCCATTTAGAAACTGTTTTATCTGAATAATGAATTAGTTCAGCAAGATCTAATTGAGTCATTCCCTTTGCCCGTCTTAAATCAGAAATATTTTTAGCTATTACTAAATACAATTCTTCTTTTTCCATTACTCATTCCTCCTTTTCCGTAATTATGAATAAAATTAATTTGTTTGTCAAACTAGTTAATTTTTAAAATCTTTATTATGTTCATGAATCAAAAGATTTTCTTTGTTTTTTAAGCCACCATGATAAACAGTTAATTTTCCGCTTTTTCCAATTACACGGTGACAAGAAAAAATTAGACAAATTTGATTTGCTCCTAAAGCATTTCCCACAGCTTGTGATGACATTTTTTTAATGCTACGTCTTTTGGCTATTAAAGAAGCTATATCACCATATGTAATTGTTTTTCCATAAGGAATTTCTTTTGTTATATCCAATACTTCTTTTTGAAACGATGAAGAATAATAATTACTAATTTGAGGGGTAAAATTTGGATTAACACCACTAAAATACATATCAAGCCATTTTTGAACACTAATGAAGATACTTAAATCTTTATTTATATATTTTTCTTTAATTTTTTCTTTTTGTTTTTCGGATTCTAAAAAATAAAGACCATTTAAGTTCTCTCCATCACTTAGCATCACTAAATTATCAAAATTATTAGTTGTATGATAAATAAAATAATATTCACTTTTCACTATCATTATTTTCCTTCATATATTTTATATTTTTTAACATCTTCTTTAGTGATGCTTCTTAAAACACGACATGGATTACCAACCGCAATAACATTTGAAGGTATATCTTTGGTAACGACACTTCCAGCACCAATAATGACATTGTCACCAATTGTTACACCAGGTAATATCGTAACATTCGCCCCAATCCAAACACTATTACCAATAGTAATTTTAAAGGCTATCTCTAAGCCTTTATTTCTTTGTTCTTCATCTATTGCGTGTCCTGCACAAGCCAAAACGACATTTGGAGCAATAAAGACATTATCGCCAATATTAACTTCAGCGCTATCTAAGACAACAAAATTATAATTAGCAAAAAAGTTTTTACCTACTTTGATGTTATAACCATAATCACAATGAAAAGGAGAAAGAATTGTGGTATTTTCGCCCATTTTACCTAGTATTCTTTTTAATATTTGATTTCTTTTTTCTTTTTCACTAGGATGAGTCGCATTAAAATCATAAATAAGTTCACTGCAACTTATTCTTTCTTTTATTAGATTTTCATCGTAATTTGCATCATATAAATAACCCGACTTTGCTTTTTCCTTTTCGTTCATTTTCATTATTCCTTTTAATTTCACTTATAAAATAAGAAATAAACAATAAATAGTCAAGAAAAATGCAAACAAAAAGAGTGATAATAACTCACTCTTAATGACACTATTTAATGTTTCCGTTAATGATATTTTCTAAAATAAACCTTTGTGCTTCAATATTATAAGTCAAAACTGTGTAAGAATGGAAATTTCTTTCGCGATATTCTAACGAAATGCCTATTTCTTCGCCTTTTTCAGTTGGTATCTTTTTATCAGATTCATCCATAGTCAGATATCCTTCTTTTAATAACCACTCAATAACAATTTTATATCTTAATTTTTTAGTATTGTGCATAATGTTTTTATCATTGATTGAAGTAACAAAATTGGTCATTGTTGCATTGCTATCAATTAAAACATCTTTATCTACAATTTTAAATGGATGAGTATTATCAATTGTCTTCTTATCTTTGGTTTTGCCTAAAAATTCTTTAGCACCAAATAAAACTCTAATAATATCTGGACGATTTAAAACTGTATCATCTTCTAATACTTCACCTGTTTTAGGATCCACGCCATTAGCAAGCGCATCTAAATATTGGAAAATTGTCTCTTTTGTAATCATATTTGGGCCCTCCTATTAATAATAATGTAGTTTATTAATTAACAAATAGCAATTATTTATTTAGACACTTTAAATTCTTATATGCCTCTTTATTGTTTTTAGTAATTGCTCCAACAATCTCACAATTATCTAAGTCTTTACAATCTGCACATGTCGCATATTCTTTTTTCAAAGCACATTGTTTAATTAAACATAACTTATCACAAAATGGCGTTTTAACTCCATCTAAGCAACAACCTTCGCAATTAATCATATCTGGAGTTATTAAAGCTTTATTTAATTCACTCCATTCTTTTGCAACTTTTTTCTCTTAATTTGTCATCATTGTTTATGGTAGCTTTTCTTGCTTCACAAGTTTCGCAATTTAATCTGCAAACACCTATTAATTCTTTCATTTGATCTTCCTTTTACATATCTAAACTTGTATCATATCTAACAACATACGCTCTATTTGCTTTGCAAACAAATTCGACATCATCTACACTATTCTCTTTTCCATCTATTTCATAAATAGAATATTGAGGGAAGTAATTAGCGTGAGTAAATTTATAACCTTTATCTACTAAATATGCAATATGGACACGTTCATTTCCATTTTTAATTTTGAAAGCTGTTAAAATAACAGAACATTCTTCTGGTAGTGTAAATTTTGCGTAAATAGTCATTTTTTCTTCCATTGTCATATTTGTAATTTCTTGTGTCATTGCTTCATCTTTATAGAAAGCAAATAATTTGTCAGTTTCTATTTCCATTGAATAAGAAGCCATAAATCCTGGTAATGTTGCTAAGTAAGTTGACATTTCGCCCGCAGTGACATCATATCCTACTAAATATTCTCGGCAATAATATGGAAGTGTTAGATTTTCGACAAAAAAGTCAATTACACCATAATACTCATTTGTAGTTCTTTCTGTAGTTATATCTAAACTATTATATTTTTCTTCATCAAAACTATATTCAATTTTTTGTTTGTGCACAAGTTTTTCAGTTGAATTTTTAGTTTCATCTTTATAATAAGCACAATAAGTACTGCCAAGATCTAAATTTTGTACAACACCATCTTTAACATTTATATCATAATAGATTTCATATTTACCTTTTATCGGTTCGTCTTCGGAAGCTGATTCAAGATCAGCTTCAGAGGTTAAAGTAATAACAAGAGAAACAGAGCCATCATCTCTTCTTGTTAATTCAATGCTTGATGGCTCAGCTTTAAATTCCTCATCATTTTTAAAACCATCTTTGATATCTTTAATTAAGTCTTCATAAGTATTGCTTTCGCTAATGTATAAACCCTCAATCCCATCACGTGGCAATTCATATACTTCTTTATCAGCCTGTGTTGGGCTCACATATCTTCCAGTAATTTTTTCTCCTTCATCATCAACGATTTTATGATATTCTTTATTTCTTGTTACTCCATTATCATCCACTTCTTTAAAAACTATTAAATCTAAATAACTTTGCTCGAATTCATTTTTATCATTAAGATTATAAGCAACGTAATCAGAAAAATATTTATTACCAGATTTTGATTCATTTAAATAATTGTACGATGATAAAACATCATTCTCGTATATTTTTCTATCAACATAGCTTGTATAATCTCCATCGTAGTCCTTAATAAAGTCGCGTCCTTTAATCCAATAAGCAAAGTTTTCTTCTAAAGTGTAATCTAATTCATATTTACACTCTTCACAAACTTTTGCTTTTTGTCCGTCTTTATAATTGTGTGTTCCAAAATCAAACTTTGTTTCGCAATCATCGCATTCATGCCAATGCCCCGTTGCATCACTTGACCACTCCGTGTGTTTATTGTGTTGCTTTTCTTTTGGTTCACACGCACTAAAACACAACAAGGAAAGCGACATAAACAAAACTCCTGCTAGTTTCTTAGTCTTACCATTCATTTTCATAATTTTTTCTCCTTTAAATTTGAAAATTTGAATTCGAATGTCATCTCTAACTTTAAAAATAATTTACTAAGCACCTTGCCCACTAATTCCTTAACATTAATAGATTTAAGGAATTCGATTGCCTTTTCTTGTTTGTTTTTTGGAACATGATATACATCAAACGCCATTGATAAGAATCTTTCTGTTTTCCTTTTTAAAGTAAAATATTTATTGCAAGGTTTAGCCATAAATGAGCGCATAATGCCTGATGTACCAATTTCTGCTTCATAGAAATCACTTTCTTCCCAATTAGGATTATATTTAGCAAAAATTTTTGCTAACTCTGAAGACGTTTTTTGATTAATAAATTCCACTAATTTAGGATGTGTATACGCCTCTAAATATATTTCACGAAAATGCTCATTACTTTCTACCATTCCTAATTGAATAGATGTTTCGATTGCGTAAATTATTACTGGATTATTCAAATCAATAGCTATGCTTTTAGCCATATCAAATTGATTTGTAAACATAAATTCAATTAACTCTAATAATACTTCATCTTTGGTATGGAAAATATTTTGGAATGTACTTGCCGAGACATCTGCTTCTTTTATAATGTCAAGCATTGTCGTCTCTTTGTATCCTTTTTCAATAAACATTTTCACTACAACCATCAAGATGCGTTTTTTAGGATCCTTTACTTGATCTCTTGAAACCATTTTCTCACCTCCGGTATGTAATTTGGTATACAACCCAATTATAACAAATATTTTTTGTTTTGCCTATATTAGACAATAAAAAAATCCTTCAATATCTATAAATACTGGCGCTTTAAAAATTTTTAGGGTCAAGAAATAACCTTTAAACTTTTTTAGGGTCGACCCTACATGCGCCAACAAAAAAGTAAACCTCTATAATATAGGTGCTAACTTAATATTACAGGAGGTTTACATGAATAATTATAGTATATTAACAGCATTTGGTTTAAATGAAAATCAAATTAAACGGGTTGAATCTCTATCAGAGAATGGTGAAACAATTTTTTTTGTTGAATTATTTGCTAATCAACGAACTTGCCCAAAGTGTAAATGCACGCAATGCAAAATAAAAGAATATAAAACAAAAACTATAAGATCACTAAATACTGGTTCCAATAGAACTCTTATTGAATATAGATTACCTAGATATGTATGTCCAAAATGTCGCACAACTTACACGCATGATTTATCTTTATCAAATTATAAAACTTTATCTAAACAAGCATTAGAATACATCATTAAAGATTTTTCTGAAATGTTAACATTTTCTCAGATTGCTAAAAAATATAATCTTTCAATAACTGAAGTAATAACTTTATTTGATAAATTTTGTCCTAATGTTAAACGTGGGCTTGAAGAAGCTATATGCATTGATGAATTCTCTAACACAAAGAAAAGCATAGACAAATATGCTTGTATTATTGTAGGATTTAAATCTCATAAAATTATAGACATATTAAAAAATAGAACGCTTCCATATTTAAAAGAATATATGGCAAATTTACCATTATCTCATAGAGATAAGGTTAAATATATTATCACCGATATGTATGATGGTTATATTACAATTGCTAAATTATACTTTCATAACGCTATCGTTGCTATTGATCCATTTCATTACATGGAATACTTAACAAATGCAGTACAAAATATTAGAAGAAAATTGCTAGATTCTAATGAATACTTGGTAGATGCCTCTTGGATGGGAAAACACTGGAGACTATTAACTGAAAGAATCTCTAACTATCCCAAAAACAATATGACTCTTATTTCTGGTCAGACGATTAGTTACAAAGATAGAGTTACACAATTTGTTAAACAAGATTCCACTCTATATTACGCCTATTTAACTTTACAAAATTTTTATGCAGTTCTAAAAAACAAAGACTATGAATATGCAAAAACATATATTCCATTCTTTATTAATAGTTTAATTCAATCAGGAATACCAGAATTAATTCAATGTGCTTATACTTGGCAAAGATACGAAAGTTATATAATAAATTCTTTTATCAAAATTGATGGTAAAAGACTTTCTAACGGACCTGTCGAAGGACTAAATTCTAGAGTTAAAACTCTTAAAAAAATCTATAATGGATACAAAAACAAAGAAAGATTTTATAAAAGAATTATTTTAATCGTTAACAAAAAAGGTCAAGCATAATTTTATGCTTGACCCTACATCCGCTTTGTAATTTGATTTTTAGTGACCCTACAAAACCCTAAAAATTTTTAAAGCGCCTAAATACTGAAGGATTATTTATTTAAGCAATATTTAATGAAATAGCTGGTCTAACACTATGACTATTTCCATCAACAGCGTAACTACTTAAATATCCGCCAGAATTCACATTCCATGCACAATAAGCATATTCGCTAGATGGAGATCTTGTCCAATAAGAACCATTATTCTCAAATCCTTTGCTTTTACTTGTAAACGCTCCTCTTGCTCGAGCGTAATCACTAGTCTTACATTGACGAGATTTAGATGTTGTACTTGTTTGATTTTCAAATCCATAACTACTCTTTAAATAATCTTGATAACTTGGTAAATACACTTTATCTTTTGTGTTTTCACTTATGTAAGTATTATCAAGTATATCAGTTGTGGCACTTGAATTATCAAGTGTCGTATCTTGAATATAAGTGTTATTTAAGTTAAATGCTTTCGCATAGAAATCATTATTTAACCATGTTCTAATATCACTATGTTCATAGTTATTAGCGTATATTGTTTTTCCTTCAATCACACGGTTTTCATAATTTTCATAAAAATTATGAGTATCAAGAAGTGTACTAGAAACTAAGAAGAATGTTCCATTATCATTTCCTAACACTTGCCATTTTATAGTCTCGCATTTAAACCAATATTCTGTTTCATTAACAATTGTTACACCATCATCAAAAGTATAAGTCTCGTTATTAAATACTTTTGCTTCTTCTTTAGCGTAATATTCTCCGTTATATAAATACCAGCCATTAGCGTCTGGAGATTTCAAATTATTAAGTTGTGAAATTAAATTTGTGTCATTTACATGGCTTTGCGGATAAAATCCATATTCAATAATTTTTTGATCATTAGATAAAACTGGATTTACTCCTGGAATAAAATCTCCTGTGAACACTTCTTTAAATATCGCAGTATACGTAATATTTTCACTTACTGCTTTAAGCTCTGGACTCCAACCATTAAAAACACAAGAATATGAATCTCCACTTGGTTTAGAAGGCATATTTCCATCATATGATGGCATTGTTCCTTCTAAAACATTTTCATCAATTTCTAAAACTGTTCCATCATAATTTACCCAAGTTACAGTGTATTTGTTTTTTACATCTTCAATTGCGTGTTTTTCAAACACCGCGGTATAAGTTGTATTTTCAGTCACTGGTTTTATTTCTGGTTCCCAAGAAGAAAATGTATAAGTATATAAATCATCACTATTTTTTGTTGGAGTAACTCCATCATAACTAGGAAGCGTTCCTTCAATAACATCACGATCAATTTCTAAAATATCACCATAATCATTTTGCCAAATAACTGTATATTTATCAACATACTCTTCTTCATCACATGAAAAAAGACTTACGCCACAAAGGGCTACTAATAACAATAATGCTTTTCTTTTCATTCTTATTATCCTCCCTTTTAATTAGTCTTACTTACGAACAAGAACTCAATTGATGTGATAAACAATGGATATTTACTACTGATTGTAGCAATTTTTAAACTTGTTGTACTTGCAAAATCAATTGTAATTGTGGCAGTTTGATTATTTTCGACAACATCTTTGGATACTTCATTTAAGTCTTTACATGTGGTAATTGTAGTTTTATTATCACTATTAGCGGTTTCCCAATCACTTGAAGCACTATCGCCGACTTGAATCTTACCCGCTTTATCATAAGTATAACCTGTAATCTTAATGCGGTTAACTTCTTTATTTAAAGATAAAGTAAAGCTACCATCTGTGCTTGTGGAGCCCATTTTTAAGACATCACCAATAAGCCAAGCAGTGGTTTGACGTCCACCATTAGCTCCGCCATAAAGACTACCTTCATAACTTTTAATCGAGTCAATTATGGCATCATCTTTAGTTTCAAACATATTAAATAATTCATCGTTACTTGCAAGAGGTTTTGGTGTCTTACGAGTTCCTAAGTCAAATTTAATATCATAGATGGCAAGAGAATCGTCATCACGTGGTGTTTCAGCTTTTGCTTTAACATTTATCAAACATTCTTCACTTACTTCATCGTTATATGTAACTTTTATTTTTGCTTTACCTTCTTTTAAAGCGTGAACAGTTACTTTATTTGCATTTGGTGTAATACTAATAAATTCATTTCCTTCAACAATACTCCAAGAAGGTAAATCTGTCGAATTATTAGGCAATACTTTTGCTGAAATAGTGGCATCTTTTCCTCCTACTTCTAAATCGAGAGTGGCAACATCTAATGTAACACTAGTCGCTTTAATTAAATCTTTAAATGTTACATCAATTGTTACATCTTTTTCAGGCATTTGAAATTTATAGACGCCATCATTTAAAGTTAATACATCAGCATTTGCCTTAACTTCCGAAATTACTTTAGTAGAATCTAATACAGTTATCGAGAAACTTACTTCACTTCCTGCTTCATATTCATCTTGCAGTCCATTAATTGTAAATACTTCATTTTTAGCATAAGTTACTTTGTAGGTTGTAATGAGCGGATTATATACTCTTATTTTTACATTCACTTTTAAATCACTATTTACGTTACTTGTTGCGGTAACATAACCACTACCAATTTTATTTGCTTTAATCGTGGAACCATTTAGAGTAAAGACTTCATTCTCATTTGTACTCCAAGTCACACTTTTATCAGACGTGTTTTTAGGCTCAAAACGCAAAGTAACAATATCATTTAAATCTCTTTCACTATTAACAATCATTTTAACTTCACTAGAAGAAACACTAAGACCTGTTGGTTCTTTATTCTCGCTTTTACAGCCAAACAAAGAAAGAACCATGATTGGTAATATCATTATTATCTTTTTAATTTTCATGCTTTTAATTCCTTTAACTCGTTACTATTTATTATTTAAAATATTTGCTTCAATATCTTCCCAAGGGACGCAATTGCGCATATTTTTTGCTAATGTTGCAACATTAAGACCTGCAACTTTTCCGGCTTCCGCAGCTTCTTTTGCGGCTTTAACTTTACTTGGTTCGACTTCACATGCTTCAAAAATCCATAGCAATAATTCTGGGCATTTTAGTCCTGTATAAACGCTTGATTTTGCACTGCTTTCATATGTGATTTTTGTACTTCCATCGACTGTGCGATATAACCAAGAATCAAAGAAATGCCATTTTTGATTTGGTTCATGCAATTCTTTACTAACTACTAAACCGAGTTGTTTAGCATAATCAAGATAACCACCACTAGTTTGTTGATATCTTTCAATAAATTCATCAGATAAAGGATAATGTTCTTTTTTAGTTTGTAAATAATCAGTCATCACACGCAAAGTCATTGTACTTGTACTTGCGGCATTTTTTTCTTTTAAATCTTCAATTTTGTTTGCTTGCTCTTTTTCATTATTTATGAGTTTAACAAAAGATTTGGTAAGAGAACTACCTAACGTTAAGCCAAAAATTAAAGTAAAAATGGCTAAAAAATTCTTTTTTTTCATATTGTTCATAAAAAACCTCCACAGGTTTATACCATTTTTATTATGCTAATAATAAACCAAAAAAGCAAGGAAATAATTCCTCGCCTATTTACTCGTTAATTGAAAAAGTAAAAGCAACAAATAAATAACAATGATGCATTTACTAAAACAATTAGAATATGTCAATATGATTATGATGTCTCTTGAGTAAAG
>ONAT01000004.1 GCA_900315885.1 uncultured Erysipelotrichaceae bacterium | reverse complement strand
CCTTAAGAAACTAGACTAATAAAATGGTCTCATTTCTTTCGGAAAAAGTAAAATTTAATTTTTTGACTTTATTGTTGCATTTACTTTTTCAAGTAACAATAATCATAACATTTTTTTACACAAAATGGTATTTATTAATTGTGTTTTTAAAATATGCTATAATAATTTTTGGTGATTTGCATGAGAAACAAAAATTTAAAAGAAAATTTATTTAAAAGAGCTCTTGTCCTTCCATTTCGTGGAATTATAAAAAAAATTTCACCTGTAACATATGTGAAATTGCAATATAAATACATTACGCATCATAAATTAAATCTCAAAAACCCAAAACGTTACACTGAAAAGTTGCAACATTTACGTTTATATGAGTATCCAAATAATGATTTAGTGTCTAAATGTGCTTCTCGCGTTGGAGTAAGAGAATATATCAAAGGACTTGGTTTAGATGAATATTTAATACCTTGTTTAGGAATTTATGATAATTTCGATGACATTAACTTCGCTGAACTTCCAAATCAATTTGTAATGAAATGTTCTCATGCTTGTGCTTTTAATATGATTGTCAAAGATAAGTCTACACTCGACATCAATGAAGCAAGAAAAAAATTCGATAAATGGCTTAAAACAAACTATGGTAAAAAGACTATTGAATTGCATTATGCAAAAATTAAGCCGCAAATTATCATTGAAAAATATATTGGTGGTCTAGAATTACCATTAGAATATAAAATTCATGTATTTAATGGAAAAGCTAAAAATCTCTATGTCGTATCTGGTCGTGGCAAAGACATTCGTTACAATAATTATTACATTGATTGGACACCATTTGATGGTTCACAATTTAACGGATGGAAAAAAACAGATTATCCATTAAATAAACCAGAAAATTTCGATGAAATGATTAAACTCGCTGAAACACTTGCAAAACCATTTCCCTTTGTGCGCGTAGATTTGTATAATATAGATGGCAAAATCTATTTTGGGGAAATGACATTTACTCCCGCTAAAGGCACATTAATTCTTGATGACGATAGTGCCGATTTCAAAATGGGAGAATGGTTGAAAATATAAGGAGATTAACTATGAAAAAAAGATTAGCGTTATTAATACCTTTGTTAATTTTATGTTCCTGTGGTGAAGATGCAAATATATGTGACGACAATGCTGCAATTTTTCCACCTGATAATTACAAAGTAGATTTTAAAGTACGTAATACTTATACTTACGAGCTTAACGATATTGAATTAAATTCATTTGTCGATGATAGTTTTATAAACGATTTTGCAAATATGCCAGATGACCTTGTTGGTAACTTAGATGAACGCAATATTTTACAATATGCTTCTGATACTGCTTTAAACAAATGTACAACTTTATCTGGTATACGTTTTCCAAAATTGTTTGATGGCCAAGTTTCTTGTGCTGGTCCTAACGCAAACTCATTCTTAAGCTTATATTCTGATGGAATCGTTATTGATTTGCATAAAAGACTTCAATCAAGTAGCACTATTACACTTTATATGGCCCATAACTATTTTAAACTAAAAATGAAATCATATATTACTTTATATAAATCAACTGGCAGCACATCTTCTAATGAATACGATGCTTATGAATTTGCTTTCTATGCAGACTTAGGAACTGCAAAAGCTGGGCCAAACTTCTTCTACATTAATTTAGATGGTTTGAAGGCAATAAATAATTTTTCTAAACAAAATCTAAATGGTGCAAGTATGATTGGCTTCCGTTATGAAAGACAACATTTGTTAGAGAGCGATAATCCTCAATTCTTTACTCCTTATGTTGATAAAGAAAATGAAAAGCCAAAAAATGGTGAAGATCCTACATCTTTCGTAAAACTTTACGATATATCTTTACCAAATTCTACATGGCGATAAAACAAATTAAAAGCGAGAGACTACACGCTCTCGCTTTTTATATGTCTTAATCTATTTGCTGTTCGCTTTTTAAATTGTATCCTGTGCAATAGCCCATCAGCAATAATGTTCCTAAGAAAATAAAGTCTTCAATGATTGAAAAGCCTACATTATTAAAGATAAGTTCAATCAAGTATACAAATATAAATAAACTAACTGCTATTTTAAGAGCAATATTATCAGATTTTTTAATAAATTTAATGCATTCAATAACTCCCACAACAATAACAATCATAAATCCAATAAATGGCAAGATACCACTTTGAACTAGGATATCTAAAAGGATTGAGCCCGAACCAATGAATCGATCTTTAAAAGCTAATCCTACAAACTTAACATTTGGTAATAACGTTAATATATCTTTAATTGAAGTAAATCTGCTTGCAACTCCAAAGTTTTGCATAAAGAACGCAAATACAACTTTGTTAACGTTCGTGTACAATTCCGGATGAATGTGAACATCAATTCTAAATATTGCATATAGAATCATTAACACACCCACGAACGAACTACAAATAATAATATATAATTTCTTTTTCTTGACATTCGCAAATTTAATAATGAGCGCTAAACAAAGAATTATAATAAACAAAGCTAATCCAATAACAACAGGAATGAGAATTAAAGTTGCTAATCCCATTAAGCCACCAAGAAGGCTTGCGTAAAATAAGAATGGATTTTCTTTGCGGTTTGTAAATAAAGAAACAACAACACCTGTAGAAGCCAGCAAAGCAAAATTGCCGAGAATTTCTACACCATTATCGCGTAAATCAGTTTGGAATCCTATTAATATTCGCGCGTGATCCATCAAATCTCTTCTTGAACTAGAAAGAGCAAAAGTAATGCTATAGAATGGTTGTCCCATTCCGTAAATTGTAGCAATCAAACATATCAATGTGTAAATGCCTACACTTGCGTATATCGCAGATATAATCTTAGAAAAATCTAAATTCTTTTCTTTACTAAAGCCATAATATACACCTAATGCAAGGAAGGCTAATGAGCCTAAAACTACTGAAACAATAAGAATAAAATCATTCATCTTGCGCCAGCCTGCTAAAACACTAACTAGCTCGAAAAGTATTAAACCAACAACTTGAAGTAAAAACGGAATACTTCTTTTGTTACGTGGCAAAGATTTTCCAATGACTAACATCGCTATTATCATTAACACTATTGCCATGTAACGATACACTACTGTCAAATTAGCAAAGTTCATTAATGTTAATAAAACTATTTCAACTGCGAATAATGGTATCAAATCTTTTAACACGGATAAACTGCTTTCTTTTTGTTCTTGTTCCATATTACCAATAACATCCTTTCTCGACTTTTTCATAACCTTTTGGTTTTTTATAAGGTCGAATCCAATGCTCATTTATTTCATTTTGAACATAATCTCGGTGTTCCCACCTTTTCCCTATTATACCAAATAATAGGCAAGTTGCTCCACCAGTTTGAATACTTTGTTTATTTAACGACTTAATATAAGAGCATAAAGGTGTTCCATACGCTCCTGCACCGATAAGTGCAATATCAAAATCAATTTGCGATATATCTTTTTGCATTTTTTCTAAAGCTTCAAACCAAGTTTTATAAGAACTCGTTTCATCAGCGATGCTTTGAATAGCTTCATAAGTTATAAATTGTGCATCAATATCTTTTAAAGATTTAATAAATTCTTTGTCGTTTTTCAATTGATTATCAATTTCTTCTTTAAAAGGTGAGATTACTAAAACTTTTTTGTGATTAAGTGCCTGAAGCCATTTTTTATTAATTGGTTCAAAAGCAAAATATTGTATAACTTTAGCTTGAGAGCATTGCAATTTGTAATAATAATCTTCCATGTGCGCTCCAGATATGCCTAATATATCTATATTTTTCATCGCTTCTTGCATTAAATCGCCATATTGTTTTAAATACTTATCTTCAGGAGGAAAGAAACCTGCATTATTTTTCATAGAGTATTTAACACTTTTTTTGTAATTACGCTTTAAGCCCAAATTAATCTTTTGCCAATTATTAATACAAGATAACTCTACAGCACCATATCTAACCGCCGCAAAAGGTTTATTTGACATTATCATTTCATATAAAGTGTCATCACTATAATTAATAGTAATATTCTTTTTATGCATGAATCGTGTGCATTTTTTCTTTATTTTAAATAATTTATATAGCAAAACAAACCAAGCATTTTTTAAAAAATACACAAAATATGTCAACACTTTCATTTGCTTCACTCCTTTCAATAATTATAAATATAATTAAAAACTTTTAAAAGTAATTTATTACCAATGATTTTTTACTTTTTCTGCAAAACCTAAAAGATTTTCAAATTCGATTTTTTCTTCACCTGCATAAATATATCCGGAGAATAAGCCAAATACTTGATGTTGAATTGACTTAATAATAATGACATCTGTGCCAGAATATCTATCAATAATGGGTCTAAATGTCATATTAATCTTTCCATCTTTTGATGTAAAAGTCCAAGGGCTCATAAAGTCATCTTTACCATCTTTAGTAGGAATATTAAAGCTAACATCATCAAGTTTATATGCCTTATCATTATAGAAGAACATATTTTCGCTTGCGGCTTTCGTATTGCCAAAGCCATAGCCTAAATTCCAGCCAATTCTAACACCATCAGAAACAGAACTTAAACTTGACCAATACCAAGTGTTTTTATATGTCCAAACACCTCTCCCCCAATCCAAAACGCCATAACAATTATCTAAAGAATAAGTTTTATTATCAAATTTAGCGTGTCCTTGTGCTTTCAAACAATTTATTTTTTGATTGTAATAGAAATATTTTGGCTTATCAAATGGTGTCACAATTACCATACTTGATTCATTAGTTTCTAAAAGAGTGACATCACAGCTAAAGTCTTTGCCTTTTTTAACATTTTTCATTTCGCAGACAAGACGTCTTTTCTTGCCATCATTAAAGAATTCTAAAGAAAAATCTTTACCCTTTAAAGATACATCGCCAATTTTTGAAGATGATGGCAACTTTACACTTCCATTTGTGAACCATTTAATAACACTTCTTGTGCATTCCCATTTTTCTTTAAAGTTCAAAAATGAAACACTTGCTAAACCCATATAAGAATTATCATCAATAGTTAAGGCTATTCCATATTCGTCATTTCCAATGTAATAATAGTCCCACTCTTTAATTCTACTTTTTTTAGCTTTGATGTGGTCGCGATTATATTCCTTTACTAAAGAATAAGCAAATCCCGCTTCAATTACCTCACCATTTTCATCTAATAGGCGTCCTTCTTTTACTTCGTGATTCATATGTTTTCTCCTTTTATTTATTATATTTTTTATTTATAAATTCACCAATTCTTAAACCATCAATCGCTGCGGACATAATTCCTCCAGCGTATGAGGCGCCTTCTCCACAAGGATAAATACCATCAATATTACAAACACCTTTTTCGTTTCTTGCTATAACAATGGGACTAGATGATCTAGTTTCAACCCCTGTAAGAATCGCTGCCTCATCCTTAAAAAACGGGAATTTTTGTTCAAGCATCGGAATCCCTAACCTCAAAGATTCAGAGACAAAACTAGGTAAGATATCATCTAAATTTGCAAAATACACTCCTGGCAAATATGATGGTTTTACTCTTCCTATTTGCGTAGAAACTTTATGCTTTAAGAAATCATCCACTCGTTGAATAGGGGCGTAATATGCTTTTTGAGCATTAAACGCTTTTCTTTCAATTGCTTCTTGGAAATACATTCCATCAAGTGGTGACCCCGTATAATAATCATCAACTCTTACATTAACTAATAATGCTGCATTTGCATTCTCTAAATCTCTTTTAAAATAACTCATGCCATTTGTGACAATAGAGTTTTTTTCACTATTTGAAGCCACAACCTCACCACCTGGGCACATACAAAAGGAATAAAGTGTGCGATTGTTTGGTAAGTGAACCACTAATTTATAATCAGCAACTGGTAGATCTTTATTTTTATAAAATTTTCCATATTGTGATTTATTTACTTCTT
The DNA here is from genome assembly GCA_900315885.1 of uncultured Erysipelotrichaceae bacterium. GTDB lineage: Bacteria > Bacillota_I > Bacilli_A > RFN20 > CAG-826 > RUG131. The sequence goes on along the minus strand of ONAT01000004.1, from coordinate 94,458 downwards.
CTTGCAAATGTTCAATTCTTACACCCATAGAGAAATCTTTAGGTTTCATAGATACTTTATTTTCATAAAGCATTTTATATGTATCTCGTGCACTATGGCCAATCGCCAAAACTAAATCATTAGTCGTAATAGTGTATTTTTTATTATAATCATCTTCAACTTCTACAAAAATATCATCATTTTGCTTGGAAAAACCTATAAATTTATTAGAAAATCTAATTTCTCCACCTAAAGAAATGATTTCTTCACGAAAAGCTTTCACAACTTTTTTCAAATAGTCGCTTCCAATATGTGGATGAGCTTCATAAAAAATATTTTCTGGCGCCCCATGTTTAATAAATTCTCTTAAACAAAATCTTATTCTTGAATCTTTAATGCCTGTATTTAGTTTTCCATCACTAAATGCACCCGCTCCACCTTCGCCAAAGCATACATTAGAATGTTCTGAAAATGTTGCATTTTTTCTAAATTCTTCTATATCTTTTGCCCTATCTTCAATAGATTTGCCACGTTCTAAGACAATTGGTTTAGCGCCTGCTCTAGCTAAATACAAGGCTAAAAACATTCCCGCAGGTCCAAAGCCAACAATAACTGGGCGATGTGCCATTTTAATAGGCAAAATATCAATAGTTTCTTTGAAATCAGAAATCTTAACATTATTATTTAAAATTTTAAAATCTCTTTTTGTCTCCACTAAGAAACTATAGACAAAGAGAATATTATTCTTTTTACGCGCATCGACTGCTTTTTTTATTATTTGGATATTTGCAATATCTGTCTCTTTAAGGTGCAATATTTTTGAAACTTTTGCATATAAATTATCTTCTTTTTCATTAAGAGATAAAAACACATTATTTACGATTATTTGCATAAGAAATCTCCTAAATAAAGCGCACTACCAAAAGCCCACATTAAATTGTAACCACCACATAAGCCATCGTTATCAATAATTTCGCCAATAAAATAGACATTATTTTCTAATTTAGACATTAAATGCTCATCAAAATTATTGCTTTGAACTCCACCAATAGTTACTTGCGCATTTTCAAAGTCATATAATTTATCAAATGTAAAAGTTAAGTTTTTACAAATATTTGCTAAAGACATAATCTCTGAATCTTTAAAAGTATTGTGATCAAGTGATAAATTAATCTTTTTTAAAATATAATCACTTACGCTATTAACGAAATATCCTCGCATCAAATTAATATCAGTGTTATGCGCTTTAAATTCTTTAAATAATTCATCTTTGCTTTGATCTTTAAATAAATCTAAAACAATTTTGATATTTGTTTCATTTAGATAATTTCTTGCAATAAGTGAAGCTATATTAAATATTACAATTCCTGATAAGCCATCATCTTTAAATAATACTTCGCCATTTTCTTCATAAACTTCTGCATTATTTATAAATAGTTTAACATTTGCTTTAACCCTAACCCCTGCAAGTGATTTAACTTTTTCTTTAACTACAACTGGACATAAGCCAGGATGTAACGAAGACATTTTATAATTGTGCTTTGCTAGTAGATTAAACGTTACTTCACTTCCACCAACTTTTTGATATGTTTTGCCACCTGTTGATAATACTAATTTATCAACATAATAAGTGTTCTTATTTGTTTTAACTACAATATTATTTGAACCACTATAGTCTATAAGTTCTTCTTCAAATAAAAATTTTACATTATATTTCAAGGCTACTAAATATAAATAATCAACAAATGTACGTGCAGATTCGCTATATGGGTAAGATAAGTTACCCATCATCTTTGTTTTAACACCTAATTTATTGAAAAATTCTTGTTGTGCATTAAAGCCATAAGTTTTAAATACCAATTCAGTCAAAGTCTTATTGCGATACAAAAAAGGATTAGAGAAATCACTATTTCCCATGTTACACTTACCATTTCCAGTAATTAATAGTTTTTTACCTACTTTATTATTTTTGTCTAATACTAAAACATCTAACTCAGGTCTATTCATTTTTAGTTTTATAGCAAGCACCAATCCACTTGCGCCTGCACCAACAATTAATATCTTCACAAGTATCACCTTTGACCTTCATTAAAATTATAACTAATTTTACACAAATAAAAAACAAGCAATTGCTTGTTCTTTAAAAGTTTAAGTATATGTATGATATTTTTGCTACAGTATTACCCTTTAATGTGATTTTGAAATACTTTGCGCCATTTAATGGATAAACGCCATATGGAGTTGAAGTTATTTCTTTCATATTATTCTTCTCATTTCCAATGTAAACAGCAAATTCACCTTGTAAATAATCAATATAAAGAGAATAGAGATTATTAATAGGTGTTACGTTTTCAATAAATGAATTCACACCTTTTTTCATTTGCAAATAATCGCCCTGCTTCATTGTTTGATAAGAATTAAATTGATAATCTCCGATGTTTATTAACCCAGCATCAGCATAACTTGAAGTAAAATTACTTGGCAAAAGCGCAATATCTCCTTGTTCAGGTACTCTCATCCCTCCACCATTATTTAAAAGATACGTATAAATATCAAAATAATAATAGCCTTCACTTTCGTAGTAAGCAAAATGTACCTCAATTAAATCATTGTTAAAGTTCCTCTTGGTATAATCAATCCAAGTGACTCCATCATAAACATCCGCTATTTTATAAACAAAGCCATATTTGCTCAATAAATTTTGATAATCTTTAGTATAATCAACATTAATACCTTTATAAAAAACATTAACATATGGGCAATATGTATTCCCGTCCATAGAACCATATTGAACATTAAATTTATCACTAGGAAAACTAGATAACTTTGGTAAATCCGCACCGATTGCTTTTTGTAATTCAATGCCCATTTCAAAGCCCTACACTGATTTACTTGCTTCAAATCTAGTCTTATCCTCAATTACTTCATCATCATTACTTTTTGATATGGAATTAGTAATTTCATTAGGATTAATGCTTATTGCACTATTTTTAGTACTATTGCTATTTCCATTACAACTTACTAATAACATCATCATTAAAACTAAACACTTTTTCATTTTGTCTACCTCATTTATTATTCTATAACAACTTATACTCCAAAGCCAAATATTAGATTAATTGCGTAACCAACAATAAGTGCGCTAAACATAACAATAAGCAATATTTTCATTGTATTTTTAATATTCTTTTTATCTTTAAATAAGAAGACAAAGCCTAAACCCGCGTTACATATTAAACCCGCAATACAAGATCCAAAATTGATTTGATTAGCCAAATAAAGTTTTGAAATAACAACAGAACTTGCACAATTAGGTATTAGTCCAACAAGTGTGGAAAATAAAGGAGTCAAATACTTACTTTGCTTTAAAAATGCTGCAATATTATCTTCTTTTACAAAATACACAGCCATTCCAAAGACAATATTAATGACTAATACGTACACAAATAGTTTTAATGAATGAATAAGAGGATGTAAAACATATTCATGAAATTTGCTTTCGTTTTCTTCTTCTTCAATATTATGATGGCAACATCCTATATGAACAATTTCTTCATGTTCACAGTGTTCATAGTGCTCTTCTATAGCTTTCTTATCTTTGGCAAGAAACACATCTACTAAAAATCCAACAATAAATCCCACAACAAATTTAATAGCGAGTAATGGCAAAATCATAATTATTTTACTAGGATTAGATAAGAATATCGGTAATGCTTCGTCACTACAAGCAATAAAGACTGCCACTAACGTACCCATCGTAATATGATTTTTGAGATACAAATCTGAAGCTACTACTGAAAAACCACATTCAGGTACAAGTCCAAACAACGCTCCTAATAAAGGATTCAATTTACTTTTATTGTTAATCTTTTTTGCAATTCTTTTTTCGAAAAAAGTAAAGATGAAATTAAAAACGAAAATGACTGCTAAAACTTTAAGACTATCTATTAAAGCATCTAAGAAAACTTCTAGCATAATATCATCTCACTTTCTTAACTATTATACTCTCGTTGTCAAGTGCTAAAAAAAGGCAACGATTTGCCTCTTAGTTATTAAATTATTCAATTGGTTTTAACCAGCATACTCTTTCTTTATGGTTGATAGTTTCTAAGTTTTTCCATAAAGATTGAACGTTTTCGTTATATTCGAGTTCTGGTCCAGTCTCCGCATGAGTAATACCATTTTTAATTGCGTTTGAAATAGCTTTTTCAAAAATTATTGCCATAACACCACTAGATTGATATTTTGGGTCAACAGCGACTAATAACATATCAAGAACCTTTGAATGTTTTAAATCTTTTAAAAAATCAATCCATCCTAATGGGAATAGATGTCCTTTGTGCTTTTTTAAAGCATTAACTGGGGTAGGAATCATTAAACCATAGGCCACTAATTTCTCATTTTCATCTCTAACTAATTGTAAATAATTGAGATTGACTAATGGAATATATTGATCAGCAAGATGAATCATTTGTTTTTCATCAATTGGTACATATCCATATAAATTTGCGTAACAAACATTTGTCAATTTTAGAACTTCAATAATAACATCACGTTTTAATTCGCGTTTTGATTTGATTTTTTGTAAATGGAATTTGTATTTCTTTTGTACAAATTGTGACATCTTAGTAATTCTTGGGTCAATTTCTTTTGGAATAATAATTTTGTATTCATTCCATTTGGCATCAACTTTAAAGCCTAATTGTTTCATATGCTCAACATAATACTCATGTGTGTAGAATGTCACGAACATATTCATTTGATCAAATCCTTTGGTAAGCATACCTTCTTTGTCTTGATCAGAATATCCTAATGGGCCATTAATTTCAGTAAGTCCCTGTTCTTTTCCAAAATCTTCTACTGCTTTAATTAAAGCCTTTGTTACTTCTATGTCATCAATCATATCAATACGATTGAATCTAACGCGGTTTTGATGATATTTTTCATTGGAAAAGTGATTAATAATACCACATATTCTTCCAACTATTTTTTTGTCTTTATAAGCTAAGAATAATTTAAATTCACAATACTTTGCAGCAGGATTCTTTCCTGGTGTTAAGTTTGCTAATTCGTCCTCATATAAATATGGAGTAAAATATGGGCAATCTTTGTAGAGTTTTACAGGGAACTCAATGAATTGCTTTAACATTCTACGCCCTTTGACTTCTTTAATTTCTATCATAAATAATCTCCTTAAGTTGTTGTAATTATACTATTTTTAGGAAAAATATAAAAGAAATTATTCTGTGAAGGCTTTACTAGAGTCTATTATTTTAGTTCTCAATAAGGCATCATGTATCGTTAAACGCCTATTAGTTATTGAGATTATAAAGATTGAAATAAATGCTTCAAAGATTATTCCTAGCCATCCAATTATAAGGTACACTGTCACTAATTCAAGAATAAGAATAACTCCAAATCTAAAGAAAGCCATTTTATTATCAACTATAATATTTTCAGCATCCACCAAAGATGCTCTGCAAGTCATCATTCCTAAAGTTCGACGATTTTTATTAGTTAAAGGAATCACTAATTGAAATATGATAGTGCTAATAGATAAGCAAGCAATAAAATTTACTAAATATATTTGACGGAATTTATGATAGTTATCTTTGTAGTTTTTATTAGCCACAACTAAATCATCAATTTTCTCAACTATGTTATAGCCTTCTTCAACGGCTTTATCTCCAGCCATTCCACTTTCTTCTAACAATTGTATGTATTTATCGGTATCTACACGGTATAAACCATATCTTCCTTCTTTATAAGGAACTGATTTCTCGCTACACACCTCTTGCATAATTACATTTATATTGTTAATTTGAGTTTTTGCTAAAGCAGAAATTGAATAATTACATATAGTTAAAAACAACGTTAAAGTTATTCCTACCGTAGTTATTCCATCAATTAAGAATATCAAAAACCTTTTCCAAACCGAGAACTTATCACTTAAATTTTCATATAATGATCTCTTAATCATTTATTTAATTAGCCTTTCCAATGGAGCCAAAAACCTCACATCTGTTTTTGATGACATCTTTAATTCCTTGTTTACCTGGTCCAATTAATTTACGTGGATCAATTTCATTCGGATTATTTTTAATTTCTTCATGTAAGATTTTCACCCAAGCACAAAGGCAATCAGTATTAACATTAATTTTCGCTGTTCCTAAAGAAATTGCTCTTCTTATTTGATCATCAGGAATACCAGATCCCCCGTGAAGGACTAAAGGAATACCAACCAAATTATGAATTTCTTCCATTTGTTTAAATCCTAATTTTGGTTTTCCTTTATAGATACCATGTTGTGAGCCAAGAGCAGGTGCTAAGCAATCAATATTTGTCTCTTTTACCATTTGAAGACACTCTTCTTTGACTGCATAACAAGATTCAGCAACGACTAAATCTTCTTTGCCACCAATTCTGCCTAATTCTGATTCGACACTAATGCCTCTTGAGTGTGCATAATCTACTACTTTTTTAGTAGTAGCAATATTTTCTTCTAGAGGCATCTTTGATGCATCAATCATAACCGAAGTAAATCCTTCATCAATTGCTTCTTTACAAGTTTCAAAAGTTGCGGCGTGATCAAGATGAATAGCAACTGGTATTGTAATATTGTTCTTTATTATATACGCCTTAATAAGTTGAGTAACTACATAATAGCCACCCATATATTTAGCACCATTTTGCGAAACACCCAAAATTACAGGTGTTTGTAATTCTTGACACTCATCCAAGACTGCCGAAATCCATTCGAGATTCCAAACATTAAAAACATAGAGGAGGAATAAAAATGAAAAAGAAAAACACACTTCCTTTTGTCTTAGTAGCGATGCTACTTGCAGGTTGTAATGGTGGAACAAAACCATCAACCAGCAATGGTGGGACTTCAGAAACAAAGGAACCTACAGTAGTTGAATTAGCTCACGAAATGACTTACGAACAACTCATTGCAAAAGCTAAAGAAGAAGTAGGCGCAAACACTGTCAAAGTTATGGGTAACTCATCACAATTAGTTACTGCTTTAACAAAATTCACAGAAGAAACTGGAATTAAAGTTGAAAACGAAAAGAGTGGAGACGCTGCTTTATATAGCAAATTATCCGCCGCATTCCAAGCAAAACAATATGTTGCTGATATGGTTTTACTCCAAGATGGCAATATGTTACAAAGCACAATGCTAAAACCTGGATATCTCCAAAACTTCATTCCAAAAGAAGCTGCAGACACTATCGCTGATGATGATACAGTACCTATGGCAGCTGTCTATCTAAACAAAGTATTCATGTACAACAATAATGATGCTTCAGATTCACATTCATTAAAGAAATACATGACAAACGTATGGCAAGTCGCAGGTAAGGCTTCAGACAAAGGCCACATTGCAACTCCATCATTTAAAACACCTTCAACAGAAAACGTTAATATGAACTTCTTAGCAATGTTAACATCTGATGAATGGGTTGCAAAACTCGAAACAGCTTATGAAGCATTCTATGGTAAGAAATATACTGCAGAAAAAGATTATCCAAACATTGGTTATAAATGGATTGCAGAATTCTTAACAAATTCACAAGCTCACTCATCTGATGGAACTGCTTGTAAAGATGCAGCAAAAGGTAAAACAGGTTCAATGGCACTTGTTAACTACAACAAGATTAAAGAATTAAAAGATACAACCGAAGGCGATTTTGGTAAAGAAAAAGTTCAAAACTTAAGCCTCCCAGCAATCGAATTAGATGCAACAAATGAAAAAGTCAATGGCTTTGCTGGATTCTGCTACAAGATGTACTCAATGGTCGCAGCAAATGCTAAATATCCATATGCAGCTTGTGCATTAGTAAGCTACATCACATCTAAAGCAGGATTTGAAAATGCTTGGGGCACAAAAGCAGGATACTATTCAACAAATAAAACAACATCTATCGCATCAAACGATAAAGAATTAGCTTGGTGGAAAGATCGTTTAGTTATTGAAAATCCTGAAATAGTCGCTGCTAACTACGAAGACGTTTCAATGTTTGTTTCACAATACGAACATAAATAATTAATTTATTAATGTGGTGTAGTAGGCTAAACGTGGTTTACTACACCCTTTATTTATAAGGAGCTAAAAAATGGATGAAACATTACCTCTAAACGAGAATCAAAATAACAGCTCTAATAATAACGAGAATAACGAAAAAAAGTCTTTATCAACTTTTGGAAAAATACTAAATTCTCTAAAAAGTTATTTTTCTAAACCATCTAATATCATATTAGTGGTATTCGCTATTATCCTTGCTATTACAGTTCTTATCCCTCTCGTTTACTTATTATACAATACAGTTACAATCCATATCGGTGAAGAGCGTTTAGGCGACGTAGGAGCACTTACACTTGATCACTGGGCCAAAATATTTTCTGAGAAAAAATTCAATTATGCTGTTAATGCATTCTATTTGCCTCTCAAAAACTCTGTTTTAATGGCTATTGTCGCTTGTATTATTTCTGTATGTATCGGTGGTGGAATCGCATGGTTAATTACTAGATCTGACTTCCCTGCCAAAAAATTTATTTCATTAGTATTCGTATTCCCTTATATCATGCCATCTTGGTCTATTGCTATGTTCTGGGAGAACTTCTTCAAGAACACCGGTCTCGAAGGTATTCAAGCTCAAATGGGTATGCTCCAGTCACTGACTGGCATAATTACACCTGCTAACCTTGTTTATGGCTTCTGGCCTTGTGCTATTTGTTTAGGAATACACTATGCTCCATTTGCGTACATCTTAATCGGTGGTATTTTACGTAATATGGATGCAAACCTCGAAGAAGCTGCAACTATCTTAAAAGCTTCTCGATTCAAAATTTTATATCGAATTACTTTGCCAATTGTAATGCCGGCATTATTATCAACAGTCTTGCTCGTATTTGCTAGTTCGGTAAGTAGTTATACTGTTCCTGCATTCTTAGGAACAAAAGGTGGACTAATAACTTTATCCTTAAAAATGAGACAACTTATTAGTTCTCCTCAGTACAAAGGTCAAGGCTATGTATTAGCAACAATCTTAATGCTATTTAGTATTATTATCTTGATGATTAACCAATTTGTTACAAATAGTAGAAGATCTTTTACCACAGTTACTGGTAAATCTTCTCAAGTATCGCTTGTAAAACTTGGAAAAGTTGGAAAACCAGTTATTACTGCACTCGTAATTTTCTATGCTGCTTTCTTTGCAATTGTTCCACTTATATCATTTGCACTCGAATCATTCTTAGAAGTTTCTGGAAACTATTCAACATTTACAACATACTATTGGACAACAACTGAAGTTACTAATACTTATATTCAAAACTCCGTTGGTATCTTACATAACAAAGAAATATGGTCTGCGTTCCTCAATTCATTACTTCTTTCTGGAGCATGTGCATTAATTGCTGGAACATGTGGTATTTTAATCGGTTATGGTACTGCAAAAAGACGTGGTAGTAAGTTAGCAAACTTTGTAAGTAACGTTGCTTTCTTACCTTACCTTATCCCAGCAATGTCATTTGCTACGATATATCTCATTATTTCATACACTCCAACATTTGGATTCTTAAACGGTTCATTGCTACTTCTCATCATCGTTGGTTCTGTTAAGTTCTTACCATTCGCGTCAAGATCAGGAACAAACGCAATGTTACAACTATCAAATGAAATTGAAGAAGCTGCTGTTATCGTTGGTGTCCCATGGTGGAAACGTATGACACGTGTATTATTCCCGATTCAAAAATCAAGCTTTATTTCTGGATACTTGTTACCATTCGTATCATGTATGCGTGAATTAACATTATTCGTCTTGTTAACAGGATCAGGTACAATCCTTACTGCAGTTCTTGAAAACTACGAGAAATACGATTGTACACAAATTAGTAATGGTATTAACTTGATTATTATTGTATCAGTCTTAGCTATTAACTTGCTTGTTAATAAACTAACTGGTGCTTCTATTGATAAAGGTGTAGGAGGTTAGAAATATGCCTGAAATTATTTTAGAAAATGTTACAAAAAGATGGGGTAAATTCGTCGGTGTTGATAATCTAAACATGGTTATTAAAGATCGTGGATTCGTCACATTATTAGGCCCATCTGGTTGTGGTAAAACAACAACTTTACGTATGATTGCAGGTCTTGAAACACCTACATCAGGACGAATTATTATTGATGGAGTTACCGTATTTGATTCAGAAAAAGGAATCAATATCTCTCCAGCTAAAAGAAATGTCGGATTCTTATTCCAAAACTACGCTCTATGGCCACATATGACAGTTTATCAAAACATTGCTTTCGGTCTAGAAAACTTAAAATGGAAAAAAGAAGACATCAAAAAAAGAGTAGACGAATTATTAAAAATGTTAAAAATTGAAGAATTCGTTGCTCGTTATCCAAGTGAATTATCTGGTGGTCAACAACAACGTGTTGCAATCGCAAGAACTTTAGCACCAAATCCAAAAGTATTATTCATGGATGAACCATTAAGTAACCTTGATGCAAAGTTACGTCTAGAAATGAGAACTGAATTAAAACGTCTACATAATGAAACCAATTCAACATTTGTATACGTCACTCACGATCAACTAGAAGCTATGACTCTTGCAACTGAAGTTTGCTTAATGAAAAATGGTATCTTACAACAATACGATCCACCTCTAACCGTTTATGCTAAGCCTAATAATTTGTTTGTTGCTGATTTCGTTGGAAATCCTGCTATGAACTTTATTGACGCTAAAGCCACAAAACGTGAAGATGGAACATATTCAGTTATCTTTGCTGGTGTTGAAACAATATTTACACCAAACGAAGACTTTGAGTTGCCAAGTGAAAATGTCGTATTAGGTGTCAGACCAGAATACATTGAAATCGCTAAAAAAGGTATTAAAGCAAAAGTTTATTCAACATTGCCTGCTGGTATGGAAACAACTGTAAAAATCAATGTTAATGATGATATCTTAACATCAGTTGTATTCGGTATTATTGACTACGCAGTCGATGAAAAAGTACACTTCGACTTCAAAGGAAACGGAATTATTCTCTTTGATAAAGAAACATCTAATCGACTTGTTGATGGTTCACTAGCTATCGCAAAGAAATAAATAATTAAAAATTAAACAGCGTAACTCAGTTAGTAGCTACGCTGTTTTTTGTTGTCTCTTTATAAATCTCTTTAAAGAAAGATATTGCCAAAGGAATTGCAACTATAAAGCAAATGATATCTGCGACCATTTGCGATAATTCTACGCCTTTAAAACCCCAAAGTTTGTCAAATAACAAAAGTACTGGTATAAAGAATAAGGCTTGTCTTCCAATTGCAAGAATTGTTGCCCTAAATGATTTACCTGTTGTTTGAAGCAACATATTTGTAGCAGTATTAAATCCAAATAATGGAATAGCAATTGATTGAAATAATAGCAGTTCTTTACCAATTGCAATAAAATCATCATAATTTTCAAGATTTTCATTTCCGTTTGCGAATAATTTAATTAATTGTTCACCAGCAAAAATACTAATTAACGCAAATACGATAAGAGTTATGACACATAAGAAAATTGTAAAATAATAACCTTCTTTAACTCTATCATATCTTTTAGCGCCGTAATTAACACCACACACAGGTTGAAATCCTTGACCAATACCTAATGTAACTGATATAGCAAATGACATGATACGATTTACCACGGTCATCGCTGATAAAGCATCTATTGAATAATGAATTGAAACTAAATTCAAAATAGTAATTGATACAGCGTTTAATCCTTGTCTTGCTAAAGATGGAACACCTCCATTAAAAATAATACCAATGATTTTTTTATCAATTTTAAACGATTTAAAATCAATGCTAATGTTATATTTTGTCATCGTGCCACCTACTAGCAAAGCAAAACTAATAACTTGACTAATAAATGTTGATAAACCTGCTCCATAAACTCCGAATTGTTTAATAAATAAAGGATCAAGGAAAATATTTAAGACCGCTCCTACACTTATTCCTATCATTGCAAAGAAAGCATTGCCTTGATAACGCATTTGATTATTTAAAGTATTTGAAGTACACATAAAAGGTGCACCAAGCAATATCCAAAACAAATAATCTTTAGAATAAAGAAAAACATACTCATTTTTGTTCGCAGTTAAGAATTTGGTTAAAGGTGTAATAAATATTAAGCCTAAAATCATTAAAATAACACCAAAAGCAAAAGAAAGCACTACTCCATCCGTGACAATAGTTTTTGCTTTATCATAATTTCTTTCACCTATTAAACGGGCAATATAATGACCTGTACCATGACCAAAAAAGTAACCAATCGCTTGAATTATTGCCATAAAAGAGAAAACTACTCCTACGGCGCTTATAGCTTCTTTAGAGTGTTCTACACCACTTACAAAGAAAGTATCCGCGAAATTATAAATCGCCGTTATAAGCATGGAAATAATCGTTGGAATTGATAGTTTTAGAATTAATGGTTTAATTTTACTATTAACCATCACGTCGTATTTATCACTTGTCATAGTATAACCCTTTCTTTACTAGTATTTACCAATAAGAAAGTATAATACTTTTTATCGCTTATGATACCTAAAAAGTTTAAATAATTCATTGATAAACATTATAAAAAAGGAAAATGAAATAACAATTAGCCACTCACTTAAGTCTAAATTCGTGAAATTAAAGATATTTTGAAAAAAAGGAATAAATAAAATAGCAAAGATAAGTCCAAATGAAATTACTAATGCTAAGACTAGATATTTATTCATAACCATTTTAGCGGAGAAAATAGAATCTTTATTTGAGCGCTGGTTAAAAGCGTGAATTAATTGTGAAAAAGCTAAAACACAAAGTGCCATTGTCTGTCCTATTGCATTAGAAACATCAAAAGTTTTTCCTAAATACAAACTTCTTTTATAGCCAATTAAATAAGCAGTAATTGTTAAAAGTGCCATAACTAATCCATTACAAATAACTCTTTTTATTAGTGCTTTGTCCATAAAACTATCTCGTTTTTTAGGTTTTTCATTAAGAATTTCTGAGTTAATTGGGTCTACTCCTAAGGCTAAAGCAGGTAAAGTATCTGTAGCAAGATTAATCCATAAAATTTGTACAGCGCTAAGAGGCATAAATCTAAATCCTAATGTTATGGCAATTAAAAGAGTAAGAATTTCTCCCACATTTCCCGCAAGAAGAAATTGAATTACCTTTTGAATGTTTTTAAACACTTTACGTCCTTCAAATATCGCATCCACCAAAGAAGAAAAATTATCATCAAGCAAAATCATATCCGAAGCTTCTTTAGCAACATCTGTGCCGTTTTTCCCCATAGCAATGCCTAAATCAGATGTCTTAAGCGCTGGTGCGTCATTAACACCATCACCAATCATTGCCACAACTTCATTGTTTTGTTTATAGGCTTTGATAATACGTAACTTATCATAGGGAGAAACACGTGCAAAAATGTTGTGTTTTTTTACTAACGAGGCTAATTGACTATCATCAATATTTGTTAAATCATAGCCTGTTAAAGCTGGACTTTCATATATACCAATTTGACGTGCGATACTTTCCGCGGTCAAAGGATGGTCTCCTGTCATAATAACTGTCTTAATTCCTGATTTTTTTGTTCTTTCTAAAACTTTTTTCACGTCTTCTTTCGGTGGATCAAACATTGAAACCATACCAATAAATATCACATCATCTTCAATATTATTATCTAAAGGATTAACATTCTCTTTTTTGGTAAACGTCATAACACGACACGCTTTAAGAGAATATTTTTCACTTTGTGCGATTAATTCTTTTTTTCTAGCACTTGTTAAAGGAATAGCCCTATTATTAACATATTCTTTGTTCGCGTGATTTAACAATTCTTCAATTGCCCCTTTAGAATATGCATCATATCCGCCTTGTTTTTTTATAATTACTGTCATTTTTTTTCTTTTGGAATCAAAGGGAATTTCTTTTATGCGTGAATATTTTTCATTTATTTTAAGATAATTATCTTTAATAAAAGAAGCTAAAGCAACTTCTGTTGGATCACCAATATATTTATCATCTTGGTATTTAGCGTTATTAGCTAAAGCAATACAATTATATAGTTCTTCTTTATTTCCTGAAACAACATCAATTACATTCATCTTGTTTTGTGTCAAAGTTCCTGTTTTATCTGAACATATAATAGAAGTTGAGCCTAATGTTTCTACGGATGGTAATTTACGTACTAAAACTTGCTTTTTCGCCATCCGCTCCACACCAATCGCTAAAACAATTGTCGCAGTTGCTGGTAATCCTTCAGGAATTATTGAGATTGCTAAAGCAATAGATGTCATCATTAATGGTTCCCATGATAAACCATTAATAATACCGATTGTAAAAATAAAGAAACAAATAAAGATACCAATTAAAGATAATTTTTTTCCTATATCCTCTAATTTAGTTTTAAGAGGCGTTTTAAATTTGTTTTGATGTGAAAGGATGTGAGCGATTTTACCAACCTCTGTATCCATACCTATAGCTACAACTACACCTAAACCATGCCCATATGTTACAAGCGAAGAAGAAAAAGCCATGTTAACTCGATCTCCTAATGGAGTTCCATCTTTTAAAACGACTTCACTAGTCTTATTAACCGCTAAAGCCTCACCTGTAAGTGATGATTCTGTGACTCTTAAACCAGTTGAAGATATTAGTCTTAAATCTGCAGGTACTAAATTACCTTCATCTAAAACTACAATATCACCCACTACAACTTCTCTACTTAATATTTTTCTTATTTTATTATCACGTATTACATAAGAATAATTCGGCGCTAATTGTTTTAAGGATTCAATAGCTGTTTCAGCTTTATATTCTTGTAATACGCCAATAATCGTATCTATAAAAACAATAATAATAATTACGATACCTTCCAAATAATCATGTAATAAAAAAGATAAGATACTTGCGATTAAAAGAATAATAACCATTGCATCTTTGATTTGATTAAGAATAATTTTAAACAGTGTCGTTTTTTCAGTATGCCTAATTTCATTAGGTTTACTCTTATCAAAACGTCTTTTTGCCTCTTCTTCTTTTAATCCTATAAATCCACTACCAGTGTCATTCAGTACCTTTTCTACGCTTTCGTTATAGTGCATACTCGTTCCTCTAATAATTTATACGTAATATGCATACTATTTATACGATTAATTATGAAGTAATGGCTACAGACTATTTACTTTTGTCTTTTATCAAAAGACAATTCTCAACTTGCACACATGTCAAAAACAAAAAAATGTCTTTTCCAAAAAGACATTTTGCACTCTAAAGCAAACTAGTTTTGTCTTTTCTAAAATGACAATTAGTGATTATAACAGAGTATTAAATATACTTAAAAAACATAAATAATCTTCCAATATTTAAAACTATATCTAAAATTATTTATTAAACAATTCTTCGTAATCTTCGTATTCCTTAATTGCTTTATCCCAAAATTGTTTTACAAAAGCCTCATTCTTTTTTGTTTTCTTAATTTTAATAAATGATTCTTGTTTATCATCTTTTGAATCAGTTAAAACATAATAAGCTGTTTCTTTTGGTAGTGATAACACCGCCACTTCTTTTATATCTTCTAGCTTTATTTGGTATTCGTGTCCAAAGATAAATCCTTTTTTAGAAATAACTTTTTTATTACTATCATATATTACTTTATATCCAAATTTATTTAACGAAAAAACAAACAACACTAAAAAGAATAAATATATTAATATCAACACAATAATCATAAGAATATTATTTGTAGTTTCTTCCACATTAGACATTAAGGAAATAATACTCAAAATCATTATTATTGATATAAAAACAATCCCAAAGATTGAAAAGTAAATAACGGACTTATTTGAATAAATCTTTTTCACAAAAACCATAGCTCCTTTTTCTTAATCATATCACAATTATAAAAAGTTGCTTTTATTTTTTGCTAATCAACATTTGAAATCTATCAAAAAAACAGATTTAATTTGTCTTTTCTGAAAAGACATTTAAACAATTGAGTCCCCCTTCAATAGTACTGGGCATTTAAAATAACAAATGTGAGGGTCAATTTTAAAAATATTATTAAAATTTCTTTACACACAAAAAAAGATGCATCTACTACTTTAATGTAGCAAATGCATCTAACTAATGAGATGTTAATTTATTAATTAATTCTCTAATTCGTCCCAAATATCATAAAGTGATTTATTGTTAAAAGCTTTAAAAGAAATAAGTTCATCTATTGAATTAAAATTTAAATTAGTTCTATTTTCACCTGAAGAAATATTTAATTCATATACTTTTATTTTGTCCTTATAATGAAAAGCAATATCAATTGTTATATCATTCAAATAAAAGCAAAATTCCATATTATCATTTAAATATTTAATAAATAAATCCCATGTTAATTCTTTTTCATATACTTTAAAACATTTTGTATATTTTAATGTTTTTTTCTTTTTTTGTTTTTCCATTAAAACTAATCTCCTATATAAACCTTGTAAGTTACATTTTATCTAGATTTATTAACAACCCTTGCAATTAACCAAAGAATGCCCAAAGCTAATCCTAATAATACAAACATTGTAATACTTCCAACTATTGCGTGTTTGAATGTCATTCCCTCAGGATTGTTTCCAAAAGCAGCAGAGATTGACATTAATAAACAATATAGACAATATTTAATAAATTCCCACATAGTTTATGTCCTCCTAAAAATTATTGAATATTGAACTTGCAATGTCTCCTACTAATCTAATAATATCTGTTTTTACAGTGCGTTAAATAAAATTATTTTATTATTTTATTTTGCGAATATATTTCTATCGCTTTAACAATTTGTTTTCTTTTATCTAAATGAATTTCACTTCCATCAAATGCTTTAATTCTTAGTGCTGGATTTCTCATTATATTTGCTTCTTCTATTGTATCTATTTCTTCCCATTTAAGTTGCTTAACAATTTTACTTTTGAATAATATTTTAATTCCATGTTCATCAATAGATACTATTTGGAAAATCCAATAAAACCCTATTAGATAGAATAATGCAATTAAAGATAAAGATATTATCAATAGTATCCAACCAAAATTTTGACCATAACTTAAACTAGCAAAAAAACCAATAAGTAAAAACACCTCGAAAATTATTATTACAGCAAAATATGACATCGTTTGAAATAAATTTTTATAAAATTTTTGTTTCAAAATAATCAATCCTCCTAATGACTAAAAAGCTGAAATTAATTTCCCAATTAAATATGATGTTAAATCATAGGCAGTTTCTGTTCCACCAGCAATTAGTGCTGCCAAGAATCTTAAAGTAAATTTAGAATTCACATAATGCACCTCCAAACAATTAATCATTAATCAAAAAAATAGATATTTTTAGAATACAAACCATTTTGTAATAAATAGTAAAGCATCTAGAGTTAGTCCATTAGATATATGAGAATATTGTCCAATCATTCTTCAACTTTAGCAACTTGACTAACATAAGTCTGGTCTTTACTGACAACTTCAGCAACCTTTAATCCGTTTTTAGTAACACATCTAAACACTACTAATAGCCATTTAATTTTCAAAAAAACCAAGTCACTAATTGTAGTCCCCGACATTGAGCACTCATTAATCGTATTGTTCTATTTTAATTTTTGTACCATCTTTTTTTAGAAACCAATACTCAATAAAATCATGTTTATTAGGAAAACCAGTTTGATACAAGAATTTAGTTGGGGTTCCATCATCATCCATAGGCCATTCGCACATTTGCAACCATCGCGGATAATATTTTACGTATTGATAAATCTTTGAAAAATAGTCACGATAATATTTTTTTGAGTGTCTAACGCCATTGTCTAAGTTTTCCATAAAATAATACATTGATTCATTACAAGGAACAAAATCTGGTATATAACTATTCCATTTTTCCCATAGAACATATTCTTTTGTTTTGTTTTCAAATTTAATTTTTCTTTTCTTCAAATATGCCATTATTGATGCCTGTAAGCCAACTTTTAACTGAAAAGCAGGTTTTCCGTTATAAAAATAATTTATGAAATCATTATTAATCAAAAATTCTTCACGCCTTCTTTGATCAAACTTGCATAAATATTTCATTAAATCGCCACAAGCAATATATTCTTGCCAGAAAGTATCAAAATCCATTTCCCCTTCTATATATTGCTTAAATTTCAACAATGCATTTTTTTCTCTTTTAAATATAATCACAGATAGTCTCCCTCTAATTACTAACTAATATATTTTCTAAAATATTGTATATAAATATTTTGAAAATAATTATATGAATTTTTTTACATTATATTGTTATTACGTTATTAACCCGTATATTATTTCACCCCTATCTTTATTTTAATTTTAACATTCAGATGAAATATTTAAAAGATTTTTATAAATAGAAATAGTGAATTCTATTCTTAAGAATATTGATTAATGTTCTTGTTGCCCCATTAAATGATTCGTTAATAAAATATGTATTCTTATTTAAAACAATTTGCATCATATAAAAATACCTCCTTACACCTAATAGGCTAAAGAAGGTATTAAAAACTCAGTTTTTAAAACTTTTTCTATAAAATCAATCATGTTTCGTAAAGTAGATAAGACTGATTACAATCTGCCACAGCATCTTGTGCCATCACACCTTGATGAAACCAGAAAACATAGTTTACATATTAAAAAAGCAGGAATCTCGTATTTAATATTTGTTAATTAAATTATTGTCAGTACAATAAGAACCAATAACAATATTGAAAATGGTATTAATGATATTATACCAACTTTCAAAAATAAATGTTTGGTTTTACATATCTTTGAATTAATAATAATTTGTTCTGTAAGTAAATTATCGTTTTTTGTATAATCTTCTAACAAATCATCATATTCCTTATGACCATAAATATCTAAATCAGCAATGTCGTTATAATAATTTGCATATTTATTATTTCCAATTTTCTTCCTAGGAATAATAACTAATATATATGAACCTATTACAACAATTGTATTGATAATAAATAATATAAATAATGCATAGTAAATTATTTTAAAAATTTGACATTTTGATAAAAAATCATCTTCACAAAACACATCTAAGAAAGATAAAGATAATGCGAAAACAATTCCTATAGCTGAAATTAAAATGCTCGCTTTATTATCAAAAGATGATATTTGATTACTTATCCCAGATAAAATTTCATATTTTTCTTCATTTTTGTTCATCTAAACTCTCCTTTGTTATCCTTTCATACCATTTTCAATCCAATCATTGAATTCTGATTTGATTATGTCACAGTCGTAAAAATAACCCAATTTGCTATCTCTATGTTGCTTAAACCAAGATTCAACATTTTTATTTTTATTGTTATTTTTTAAATCCCCAATAAAACTATTATAAAAGTTGTCGGAAAAAATAATGTTATTATAATCATTAGAATTTGCTAAAGAAGAAAATTTAGAAGCATAAGTTACCGCTTTTCCAATCCATACTAAGTTATTAATGCCAGTTTTTTCTCTTCCGGCTTTAACAACTAGTTCTTGTGCTGTAGAAACGCCAATCCCAACTTTAATAGTTTTCATGTTTTTGTTTTGCAATAATTTATTTAACATTTTCATAAAAGTATTTACATAAAACACTTTATTCGCAATTTCATAATCTTCGTATTTTTGGGATGTAGTATAGATAGCATATACACAATCTCCTCTAATACCAATTTCGCGCAAATTATCGTCGTCCTTTAAAATTCCAATTACTTCGGAAGTAAATGCTCTTATAATTTTTGAAGTTGAAGTCTTCTTATTTTCTGTGAAAATTGATGTTGAATCCCTTATGTCAACAAATACAGCAGTAACCCAAGCAAAATAACCATTATGAAAAGTAAAATCATTTTCTTTTGGTACTTTCTCTTTTGCCTCAATTTCATTGGAATCATTTAGTATCTCGTTTACTCTTCTTTTTCCGTTTATATAATCATATTCATACATCATTTATCACCTCATACTTCTTTATACCATTTTTCTCTTCTTTTTCTTAAGTCTTCTTTATAATCTCCTAATATTTCAAATTGATTAATTTTTTCTTCTAAGTCTAGATCTGGATGTAGTTTAAATTCTCCCCAATCACAGTCTCTAAACCCATAAGGATTATTAATATCATAAAGTATACTTTCAGCAACTGATACGCTTCCATATACACCACCTAAAACAGTACTTATTCCGAAAGCAATCAGTAAGGCAATTCCGCCATGCCAATTGATTAATTGTTTGATTGAATCTAGCAATATTCAATTGATAAATTGTGTTATCGCAATTTACTATTTTAATTTTAGAAAAATTTGTCTTTTAAAAAAAGACATCTTGAAACAGTTATACTCTTGCTAGTTCATGTGACTATTTAATAATTTAATATCTAGATATCGATATAAATTTTTTTCTTAATTTTTAAATATGCTTCATCGGAATTAATAATCTTAATATTGTTCCCTACACTTTTCATTCGATAACTAATTTCATTTATTATTTTTATTACATTTTTCTTCGGAATATACATGACAAAGAAATTAGATATTTTACCATCTTTAGTTTTTATAGATAAATATGGCTTTTCTACTGAAGCAGAGATAAGCTTAGGTCTAATCAATTTACCTCTAGAATCCATTTTTGTCCAAATAATATCAATAGATTCAATATCAGCAAAATATGCTTCAGTATAATATTGTATTTTATCTTTCTTTGGATTCCAATCATTGTTCATATATATTTTGTCTTTTGTTAAATGAACATTGTTGTGTTCTAAAATAATGAATTAGATTAACGCCAATGAACAACCAATAACAAGTACTGCTAATATAAACACAGAGGCCATTATATCGGAAATTGTTTTACCAAATCCATTTTTTATAATTGCAATAATACATTGCACAGTGACTATAAAAATCAATATAAAAATTGCAAGAAACACAAAACAAAATAACTGCCAAAAAATATTAGTTTGATAAAACGTCTTTTTTTTCATTCTTAAATTTCCAACCTTTGATGTGTCTAATTAGCTAACTAATATATTTTCTAAAATATTGTATATAAATATTTTGAAAATAATTATATGAATTTTTTTAATTTTTTTACATTATATTGTTATTACATTATTAACCCGTGTATTATTTCACCCCTATCTTTATTTTAATTTTAACATTCAGATGAAATATTTAAAAGATTTTTGTAAATAGAAATCGTGAATTTGACTATTTTTGAATCCATACCATAAAAAATAAAGGTAAGCTTACCCATTGAGTAAACTTACCTAGTTTTGCTTGTGAAAGAAATTCACTATTTATTTTAATATTTCATTAAATTTTTTAATTATTTTTTTCCAATCAACACTGAACCAGAACACTCTTTGATCATTAAAGTAAATTTCTTTGTTGTTATCATTTATTAAATAATAAACAACAAATGTATCAACTCCGTTAAAAAACAATAAATCTTTTTTATTAAACTTTTCATCCGTATGCCCAACTATAATTAATGTTCTTTTTTCTGTAAAGCTATTTTTCGAATTATCATTAAATACATCCAATAAAGATTCCATATTTTCTTTATTGATTTTTTCATCATAAAAAATAACATACCTTCTTTTCATAACTTCAAAGCATTCAAAAGAACAATCTATTTTTTTAGTTAGCGGATACTCTTTTATTAATTTATCTTTAATAATCATAATTTTCACCTCTAAAAATACGGATAAATTGGAATCATTGGAACAGGTATTGCTGGTACAAACTTTCTCCAATCAATACTACTCCAGTCAAATTTTCTTGCAAAATTGACAGTTCCTGATAGTCCAGCACCAATTGCAGTTTGTAATAAAATTTTTTGTCCATAAGGTTTTATAAATACACTCAAGAAATTTTTCGTTTGAAACCAACCACTGTTCGTAGGAACCAATTTTGCCCCCAACCAGTTACCAGCAAATGTAGTAACAAAATTAATACCTAGGTCAGCAACTGTTTGCAAACCATTCACATTTTCGCCTCTAATAACTGTTTCGAGTGTATCAACGCCAGTTTGAACCACAGCCCCTAACCCAGCGGCAAATGCTAATGAGGCTCCCCCAGTAAATGGAGCCAAAATTAATGCCAATGCATTTACACCAGAACCCAATGCTGAACCAGCAACTCCTCGCCATAAATCACTACCTGTTTCACCAGCAAGTGCATTGGATGCCAATTGAGCCCCTCCTCCTAAAAGAATCGCAGCCCATACAATTCCTATAATTGCCCAAATTCCAAAGTGTCCTGTAGAGTCGTATTTATTAATCGGATTATTATTACAATAGCAATATAAATTCAATCCATTAATATTGTTAGGGCTTAAATATTCCATTGTATCTGGACTTATAAATCTTCCTAACTCTGGATCATAATATCTACTATTTAAGTAATACAATCCTGTTTCAATATCAAAATAATATCCACGATATCTAAATGGATTTATATTACCTATGAATTCTATATTAGTGTCTTCTTCGCCTATTGAGTTTATTACTTTTACCCTTCCATATGCATCATATACATATGTTGCTTCTATGCTTCCCTCACTATTATATAGCCTTGTAATATCTCCAAATATATTTCGTTCGTATCTATACTCTTTTGATATTCCATCTTTAGTATATACAAATCCTTCTAATTTATCTAGAACGTATTTGTATTTTATTGTTCTTTCTTCATTTCCTACCTTTATGATGCTTTTTAGTATCTTTGTTCCCACTACTACGAATTTTGTTTCTACGCCATTCACTATTTTCTTGTTTCGTATACCATTCGCGTCATAATAGTATTTAAATGCTTCTTGATTGTCTTTCTTTACACTCTTTAATTCACCTCGTTGACTCCATGTACATGTATCGCCTTTATACACTAATGGTCTTCCCATATTGTCATATTTAAAGGTTTTACCATTATAATCAATCAATTGATCTCCCCAATTAGAACATGAATACACATACTCATCTATGACAGGAGTTTCTTCTAGTTTATCATCTAATGTATATGAATAGGTCTTTTTCAAAATGACATTTCCTTTTTCATCATACTTATAAACTATAGTTTTATTTAAAGATGGATTATCTTCTCTTTCTAATCTACTTAAGGCATCATATTTATATCTTGTTTTACTTTCATCACAATCTATTTCTATGATATTTCCCATTTCGTCGTAACTATATCTATTAGTTTCAATTTGATAAGTTGTATTATCACCATTTACCACTTTGACTTTAACGATATCACTAGCGATTAAATCTAAACTATTATCTTCTTCTTTAAGATAAGAGTACGTATGACAAATCGTAACGTTACCTTCTCCGACTTCTTTATGAGTAATACGATCTAGGGCATCATATGTAATATCACAATTGTAATTATCTTGAAGAGCATGTGTTATCCTTCTTTTTAAATCATAATCATATCCAGTCTCAATGTCTTCACCATCTAGTTTTATAGTTTCGCCATCCATTAAATCTCTATCGTTATATTCATACTCTATTTCATATACACTTTCATCATCAATCTTTTTAACCATTTTAGTTAATTTTTTATGACTATCATATGTGTAAGTAACATCTTCTGTTGTTACAACATCGCCTTCAGTTATTGTGCTTTGTGTATTTGTAATATTACCATTTGAATCATATGTATTATCAATTCTAATAGTTCTATCCGTTTCTTCAGTTTCCACTCTTAAAACTTGGCCTTTTGAGTTAGTAAAGATGCCTTCCTCTAATCCATTTTTATATGTGGATTTTTGATATGTGCCATATTTAATATTTAAGTCGTTTTCTAGACTACTTGGATTACTATTATAATTGTCGACATAAGCATTACTTATAAAAGCCTTTTTATCATCTTCAATATCACCATCAATATTGTCTTCACTATCATCATTAAGATATATAGACTCAATTCTGCCTCTTCCATCATACACATACTTAACCTTAACTCCACGACTTGAAACAGATGTCAAGAAACCCTTTGTATAGCCAAATGAATTTGAATTACTAATACCATCTGCACTTGCACTTATTGACAATAAGTCATTAGTTAAATAGTCATAGGTATAATTTGTAGCTAGTTTATTATATCCTATAACCTTTGAGGTTACTTCACTATGAGGTAAGTATTCAATATGTTCTAAAGGATAGTCCTTATTTTTATTTTTAATTGGTCCTTTTTTATCTTTAATACGTCCTTTATCATCATATTCATATGTTTCTTGACGCACTAAAGAAGCATCTTCTTTATTATACGATCTCTTTTTAATGCATTGTCCATTATCATCGTAATAATATTCGTTAACATTGCCTAAAGAATCTTCAACGTATGTCAATCTATTTTCAACATCGTATGCATATTTAGTAGTCACTGTTGCGTCATACTTATCAACACTAACTGATTGTAAAGGGTTGTCATGAGCATCGAAATCGCTATAAGTTATCTTTGCTTCTTTATCTTGTTTATATATCAACCTATCTTTATTATCGTATTTATAAGTGGCACCATTTTCTAAGGCAATAAGGTCAAGAACATCTATATAACTATCATTGAAGTCACTAGACTTACTCGTAACATTTATGACTAACTTTTTGATATTACTTGTATTAACAAAAATAGGTAACACAACTTCTTGGAGTTTAAGCTCTTGGAATGACTCGCTGAAGGTTTCAACTTTATTAGTGCTCGTAGTAACATCAACTCTTAAAGCCAAATCAAGAATACCTATGTTATCAACATTTCCTGTGTTTAAAACTAATTTAAGTCCAATAAGGTCTGCTTGCTTTATCTTGTTTAATAACTCATTATTGTTACTAGTCAAATCGAAACTATATTCATGACTTTCTCCATATATTGTTAATGGCTTTATAATCACTTCATCGTTATTTCTATAAGTTGCCTCTTGTTTAAGTAAGTCAAGATTGTAATAAGATACGTTTACAAATTCATCAGTTACATTCTTAACACATTTTCCAGATGATGAAAAGTAATATACTTCATCTTCTTTCGTTTCATTTAAATCATTACTATTATTTGTTTTCTTATCTCTAATAATTGTTTTTAAATAACTTGTTGTATCAAAAATATATAAATCATCAGTTGTATTAATTTCGTCTACAGAACTATCAAAAGTTATATTCTCACCAATTTTTGTGTTTAAATAATACTCTTTAACACTAACTGTATCATCGTCATTATGAATTAACTTAAGACTATTTAATAACGTTTTTATTATGAAAGTATTACCATAACTAAATGTAGTGGTTTCTTTTGCCCCAGCGATTGAACTTAATTGCAATTCTTCATCACCGATATATACAAATTTAGTATTTACTCCTCTTGAATCGCCAATATAATCTAACAATTTAGTAACTTTATTGTAATGATATTCTAAAGTATTCATATCACTTATGACTCTACTTAATCTACCCGTCTCAATATCATCATAATCATATTCAATATTTATTTTATTTTCATATCTGTCCTGAATAAGAATTAAATGTCCGTAACCATCAAATCCAAGAGTGTTGCCATCTTTATCAATAATAAAGTCATTTATTTCTTTCTTTTGACTATTTACTAATTGATTCTTTTGCCCTTTTAAATAATCTAGTTGTTTATCATATTCAAAGCAACTATTTATCATTAATTCCATTTGTTCTTTTGCATCGTTATATTGACGATTCAATAATTTTAATTGAAAACTTTCATAGTCACCGGAGTAATCTTTTTCAATAGTTTTATTTAGCAAAGTAATCTTGTTACCTAATAATGTTAAATAATTTGAAATGACACTTAATACAGTTCCTGCATTTTTCGTTTCACTAACCTTATCCGCTAATACAACTTGTAATTTGCCATTACTATCCAATTTAAATGCACCATTTAAATCTTCACTATCGTTGCATTTTGTAATAAAACTTTTTAAAGTTTTCATTCCTATACTATTATCTTCATATAAACGTTTAAATTCAGCATCATATTCTTTAGTGCCAGTTCTAGCAATAAGTCGCCATTGATATGTAATTTGTTCATCTAAATTACGAATTGATGTAATCGCAGAATTTAGTGATAGATATGCTTGTCTTTTAGAGTTCTCTATACTTTTAATTTGTGAATTAATATTTAAGATATCTTCATTTAAATAGATATCATCGTTTGCGTCATAATTATCTAAATCTGGTTTAATATCCACTCGTTGTTCTTCTATGCAAACTTCATCATCAATATATACTTGATATTTAAAGTAGAGACCATCTCCGTCTGCTTTTAATGCAACTTCTTGTGTTCCTTTTAATATGACATTGTTTCCGGAAATTAATGACTTTCCATTTATAATATCTATGTTTTCAAATCTAATGTCTTCTTCTGTTCCATTGCTATCAATTTGTTCCACATATTTTGGTATTTTAATTCTAGTATAATTAATTATTTGGATATCACTTATTGTCCCAACTCCACATTTAATCTCGTAATGATATTTTGTTGAATCCTTTAATTGATTGAAATTAGAAATGTCATTTCCTGATGCATATGTAATACCTTCTTCATTAGTGGTTTCGCTTTTAATTTCATAAACTTGACCATCTTTATTATATTTGAGCTTTCCATCGCTATCTAAATATATATCTTTTTTTTGAACATAGTTCTTTTGGTTATTTTTTACATAATACCATTTTGTCATAAGAATATGTTTTTTGTTTAGGCCATCAACATAAGTAATTCGTGTTGCGCCTAAAACACTTTGATAAGAAGATGGTTTCTCTAAAATTTGATGTAAATTGGTTTTCCAATAGTCACTCATGTAATAATTATTTGAATTTTGATTGTCATAAACAGCTTTCACATCGAAATCAATAGTGTTCGACTTAAGCTTAAAGTCTAAATCATTAATAATTTTATAATCACCATTTCTTATATCGATTAGCAAACTATTTAATTTACCAACATTATAATCTTTTATATTGTTAAAACACTTTTTCTTATCATATTCAATAATGAGTTCTGATTTTTTACTTTCATCTTTACTATAACTAAAAGGATAAAAGTAGGTTTTAAATGATCTATAAATTACTTTACCATTTATTTTTTGAATAGTAGAATCTCTTGTTACAGGGCCGAATTTTAAGTTAAGGTTTGTAGATGTTTCAAGGACCAAATCAGTAATATCAAATCTAACGACATCTTTTATATCGCTATGCCTTATTGCATATATTTTGTTATTACCAAAAGTTAGTTGATACTCTTGATTTGATGACATCATGTCATTTAAATGTGACATAACCTGCAATGATATAACAACTCTACTAAAGTCATTTATATTCTTTTTAAGCAAACTGCAGTTAACGACAAATTCTAAATCATAAACTCCATACCTATCTAACCCAATTTTAAGCCCTCTAGATTCTTCAATACTATCATCAACATATTGTTTAACATGTATAACATCTCCTACAACTTCAATTGTAGGATCTACCACTACTGGAAACACTCGACTCTCATCATTAATCCAATCGGAATCACAATGTAAATTAATCATCAAATTACTATCTTGTTGTTCAATTTCATAAGAACAATCATCACTTCTTACATTGTTTTTATCGACCATAAATGGGCTAAGAATGCGATAAATTGTGTTACCATTATTTTTTAATTCTAATGTCCTTGTTTCAGAATTATATATTGGTTTTAACTCTCCAATGTTTAAAGAGAAACTAAAATCATAATTATCTTTTCTTTCATTAATAATTACACTTTCCTTAACAAGATTATCTTGATAGTCATACGATAAATCTAACCCTTTTTCAAAATTTGTGTATTTTACATGATTACCAATTTCTACACCTTGTGCATTACTTAATTCTTTTCCTTTTCTACCAAGAAATGATAAATCTACTTGGTGTTTGTCCTTTGTTAAACTAAAAACTTTTTTATTCTTTAAATTGTTTTCAAATTTTATATCAAAAAATTTTTGTTTTTCATCTTTTTTGATTTTGTTTTCTTCTTTTATAGAAGAATCTATAACTTCATTTGTACTTTCTTTTACTATTATCTTTTTCATGTTGTCCTCCTATTTATTATTAGTTAATAGCCATTTATTTACTTTCTCTTTTTCATCTTGATTTACTTCATTTTCTAAAACATCAATTACTTTTTCTAAACACTCAAGTCGCTCAAAAACATTTTTCTTTTTAAAATATTGATGTAGCGAAGTATAAATTGATTTTGCAATAACAAGAGTTAATGATGCTCCACTCAGTAAACCTGCAAGAAGAGATTTGTCTAACACCAAAGTATGCTTAGTTAAGAATGCGTTAATTAGATAAATTGCAACATAGCTTAATAATGCAACAATGCGTCCAATGCGTGACAAAAACATATCTCTTTTGCTTTGTTCCATACCTTCATATAGAATTCCTTTTTTAGTTAAGATCTTTTTTATTAACTGCGTAATTACAAGTGTCAATACACTCGCTATTAAAGTTACATAACCAACACTAAAAAAGAATTCATATGGTTTTAAATTATCAAAATTCACTTATTTCACCCTCCTTTGTTTTCATTATAATTCGACATATTTTGACAAGTTCCTTGCAACATTTGCTAGGTAAAAAAAGAGAGATTCATGATAAAATCTCTCTTTAATACTTATGATATAAGGGCGTAAGCATTTTAGTTAATTAGCTTCTTTATTAGGCTACTAAATGACCTAATTGTACGCCTTATTGTACTTTCAGAAGTGTTTGCTAAAATAGCAATTTCGTCCATAGAATATCTTTCTTTTACAAGATAAACTTTTTCAAAGACGATTGCTTTTGTATCACTCTTATCAATATCGTGCATTATGTAATATTGGTAAACTCTTTCTAGCACATCTTCACTTCCCAATACAATTTTGGCTTTATATTGTCCCTTTAAAATAAAAAGCACCTTTCTTATAATACTTTACCCTCATATATAAGTAATTAAATTATAACTGGTTTAACCTATTTGTCTTTTAAGAAAAGACATTTTTTCAAAAGGAGCAATAAAAAAGCACCTCAATTGAGATGCTTAATTGTTGATATTAGAAAGCCCAGTTGCCATCTTTAAAGATTTGTATTTTCTCGCCAGACATTGTCTCACCGACAATTGATAAATCTTTGTTACCAATCATAAAGTCGACGTGAATCATTGATTCATTAATGCCCATTTCATGTAATTCTTCATTAGTGTATTTTTCAAAATCTTTAATCGCATTAGTGAAGCCTGTTCCTAAAGCTAAGTGACATGAAGCATTTTCATCAAATAATGTATTGTAAAATAAAATATTTAAATCTGAAATTGGTGACTTATATGGGATTAAGGCAACCTCTCCTAACATTGAAGCACCATCATCCATTTTCACCATATGACGTAATACTTCTTCACCTTTTTCAGCATGTACTTCCGTAACTCTACCATTTTCAAATTTGAACCAGAAGTTTTCAATTAATTGTCCATTATAAGAAAGAGGTTTTGAGGCATAAACTACACCCTCAATATCACCTTTTCTTGGAGAAGTAAAACATTCTTCTGATGGAATATTTGGGTTGAAGTGAATATTGCGGTCAAGAGTGACTTCTTCTCCTCCCATAAATAGAGCATTAGGCAATAGTCCTACTCTAAAGTTTGTTCCATTATTGGATTTATAATATAAATTCTTTAAATGCAAACTATTTAAATAAGCACATCTATCCGCTAAATCCTTATTATGTAATTCCCAAGCCTTAATTGGATCTTCATCTACACGAGCGGTATATAAAATTGCTTCCCATAGTTTTTCCATTGCTTTAGCAGTTGATAAATTCGGAAATATTTTTTTAGCCCATTCTTTGCCAGGAACTGCTGCTATACACCATTGATATTTGTTTTCCATTGCATCACGGAATGGTTTAATTAATGGATATGACTTCATACGTGCTTTCGCAGATTTTTCTTCATTAATTCCCTTTAAACCATCTGGATTATCACTGTCAATAAAAAGAATAGCAGGCAAAGTATCAACACGATGTTGCCATTTTTCTAATTGCCATTTTTCTACTGAAGCTAAAGTCTTAATAGAGCAATAGCGGTTGTGTAATTTATCAAGTGGTTGATAATACCAATCAACAGTTACTTTTCTTGCTCCAAACTTATAGCAATAATCTACGACCATTTTTACAAATTCTGGTTGGTCTAAACCACAGTTAATAATAACATCTTGTCCTTTTTGAACATTAATGCCCATTTTAACTATTAATTCTGCATATTTTTTTAATCTAGTCTTTTTCATTTTTATTTTCTCCTATTATGTCCATTTCTTCTTTTAAATCGTGATATATGTTTTGGCTTTTCTCCTTTAATTATTAAGGAAATATCGCCAGTATCTTTATTTGTATTATTAACAATAACAGTTACTCTATCGCCAAGAGAATATCGTTTACCTTTTCTTTTTCCGTAAGCGTGGAAATAGTTATCATCAAGAGAATAATAATCATCCATTGATTCAAATCCTATTTTTCCTGAAACGCCATTATCTAATTCTACGAACATACCAGAATTACTCATACCTGTAATATAGCCCATAAACTCAGAGCCTATAAAGTTTGACATGTATTCAGCGCATTTCATATCGTTAGATTCACGCTCCACCGCGATTGCACGTCTTTCCTTCATAGAAGTATTCTCGGCAATAAAATTTAATTCTTCTTTTCTTTCAAAAGCGTCATCGATATCTTTATTAAAAATATATTTGCGTAGATAACGATGTACAATCAAATCTGGATATCGTCTTATTGGTGAAGTAAAGTGTGTATAACACTCACTTGCTAATCCAAAATGTCCTTTATTAAATGTGGAATATCTTGCTTTAGCTAAACTTCTTAGAAGCACTTGGGCTACAATTTGATATTTAGGTGAGTATTTTGCATCATCTAATAATCTTTGTAAATCTTTTGGCTTAACGCTTATAGAATTAAAGTGAGGCTTAAATCCTAACCGTGAAGCAAAGGCAATAAGAGTATCCATGCGTTTAGCAGGTGGATTCTCATGTATTCGATAAATAAAAGGCAAATTCTTTTTATAGATTGTTTCCGCGACTTGTTCGTTTGCAAGGATCATCAAATCTTCAATAAGTTTTTCTCCATCTTGTTGAATCTTTTTCTTTACATCAACAGCTTCTCCTTTTTGATTAACAACCACTTTTAATTCAGGAATTGCTAAATCTAATTCTCCACGTTTGTTTTTTTGTTCTCGTAAATTTGTGGCAATAACATTTAGCAATTGCAGCATTTTTTCAAGTTCAGTTTCTTCTTTATGTTCCTTTAATACTTCATTTACAAAAGTATAAGTTAAACGATATTTAGATTTTATAACACTCGGTGTTATTTGTGAACTAATAACCTCGAAATTGTTATTTAACTTAATTAAACAAGAAATAGTTAATCTATCCACATTAGGATTAAGAGAACATATGCCATTTGATAAGATAAATGGAAGCATTGGGACAACACGGTCTGCAACATAAATTGATGTACCTCTATTTAATGCTTCTTTATCTAATGGAGAGTACTCGGTTACATAATGTGATACATCTGCGATATGGACTCCTACTAAATAACCATAGTCTTCTTTTTTAACACTTACTGCGTCATCTAAATCTTTTGCATCTTCACCATCAATTGTCACAATTAATTCGTCACGTAAATCAAGACGTCCTTTAATTTCGTCTTCTTCAACATTTATTGGTAAATTAGCAACTTGACTATTTACTTCTTCATTAAATTCAAGTGGACAATCATGTTCTAATAAAATACGTGTAATATCTACACCTGGCGCATTCTTATCACCAAGTTTTTCTTGCACACTAACATAAATTGTACCTTTGGTTTCTTTTATAATTTTACATTTTAATATTGCTTCATTATATCCTTCATAATCTTCAACAATAAATTTTGTGTTATCTGTAGCAATGCCATTAACAAGTAAATAACAAACTCCAAATTGTTTTGATACTTCACCAACCACAAATTGACGTTCACGTTTAACAATTTTTACAACTTCAAAAAATAAATCATATCGTAAATATACGATATCATTTAATAAAGCGTTATTAAGATGTTCTTCTTCAATCATTACATCATCTTCATTTTCATCAATAGATGCAAAAGCAAAGTGATGTTTTACAGTCACAATACGAGCCTTAATTAACCCTAAATTATATGGTGTAAGATAAGTGTTATCTTCTTGAATCAAATCACCATCATTAACTAAGTGGTTAACTATATTTAATAATTCATTTTTTCTTATATCAAAATTCGCACACAAATTGCCAAATGTGCAATATGGATTATCTTGAATATATCGGATTATTTTTTCTTTCATAATTAACATCTCCTTTCTAACAAACTAACAAAAAAGAGGTAGCAACTACCTCATTTTCTATCAATTCATATAGACTAAATATAATATAATACTTGAACAAGTACCGCTAAGAAAAAGAATACTGTAGCAAATACAAATGTTAAGATTGAAACTACTTTTTCAGAGCCTCTTTCTTTTTGCTTAGCAAAGATATTTAATCCACCACCAGTGATTGCGCCAGATGCACCATCTGACTTACCACCTTGGAGTAAGGAAAGAATAATAAGAATAACTGCAACAATCAAAAATAATATATCTAAGAAATGCATACTAGTGCTTGTAGAATCTGCTAAAAACATAACTATACCTCCTGTACAAATCAGTTTGCCTTATTATCATACTACATTTTAACCTTTAAAAAAATACTTTTTTTATTATTTTATCAATGATCAATCTTAATTACGGCAATAAATCGATTATCATCATCATAAATAGCCTTCTTAATTTGGGCAATATATTCTTTTTCATGAGAAGAAAATTCATATGGAACAACTAAATCAAAAATAACATTTATTCTATTTTCGCCATTAGTTATACGCAAATCATGAAAGCTTAATTTTGGATTTATTTGCTCTATTGTATTATGCACTAATTGGCGCAATTCATTAGTAATAGGACAATCAATACTAATTGGATCCATATGTAAAACGAGTGGAATATTTAGTTCTTTCATTGCGCGCATTTCAAGTTGATCAATCATTTCATGCGTTTGAACAATATCGGCTTTATCTGACACTTCAACATGTGCAGAAGCCATAACACGTCCTGGGCCATAATCGTGAACTAATAAATCGTGTGTGCCATAAACTCCCTCCCCTGAACAAATTAAATCATCTATTTTTTTAACAAGTTCTGGGTCTGCTGGTTTTCCTAACAAATCACTAATTGTTTCAATTGCCATTTTTAGACCATTAAAAGCAATTAATAAACCAACGATAATTGACAAAATATCATCAAGTGGAAAATTAGGAAGTAATAACGCTCCTACTACAGTTGAAACGATAATGACACTTGAGACAATAACATCCGAAATACTATCTAAGGATGATGCTTTAAGAACACTTGAATTAATTTTGTTACCTAAATAACGATAATAAAAGAACATCCACACTTTGATTAAAACTGATGCTGTTAAAATTCCTATTAAAACAAGGTTCAAATTATATTCAACAGTTTTTACTCCTTTAATAACATCAATTAAACTCGTAACTGCGGTAATTACAATTTGAAGTCCCATAAAAATAATTAAGAACGAGACAATTAAGGCCGCAATATATTCGAGTCGACCATGTCCAAAAGGATGATCTTTATCAGGCTTTTTACTTGATAATTTTGCACTTATAACCGCTACTAAACTGGAGCCCATATCTGATAAGTTATTAAATGCATCAGAAACGATAGAACTTGATTTAATAAATAACCCTATAATAAATTTTATAAAGAACAAAACAATGTTACAAATGATGCCTAAAATGCCACCTAAAATGCCATATTTTTCACGTACTTTAGGATTTTCTATATTGTTATAGTCTTTTATACATTTTCTCACTAAAAATTTAATCATTGATATACCTCAAAAGTTACATTTCTGCTTTTAATTCTAAAATTATATCGCGCAATTCCGCAGCCTTTTCAAAGTCTAAGTCTTTAGCGGCTTCACGCATTTGTTTCTCTAAATCTTTAATTTCTAATTCAAGTTGTTTACGTGATTTTTTGCCTTTGCTCAACAAAGCATTAAAGCCATCTGAGTCTTGGTTTCTTATTGGCATACGAATATCCTTAATAATTGTCGTCGGAATAATACCATTTTTCTCATTGTAATCATTTTGAATTTTTCTTCTTCTATTAGTTTCATCAATTGCAAATTTCATTGAATCAGTAATATTATCTGCATACATTATGACAAGTCCATTGGCGTTTCTAGCGGCACGTCCAATAACTTGAATAAGAGAGCGTGAAGAACGTAAAAATCCTTCTTTATCCGCATCTAAGATAGCTACTAATGAAACTTCTGGAATATCTAAACCTTCTCTTAAAAGGTTTATACCTACTAAAACATCATATTTACCTTTTCTTAATTCGTAAATAATTTGTGTTCTTTCTAAAGTTTTAGTTTGGTTATGTAAATACGCTACCTTAAGGTCACAGTTTTTTAAATAAGCGGTCAAATCCTCCGCCATTTTAATAGTAAGTGTCACAATCATGACTTTTTCTTTGTTTGCGATTCTATTCTTAATTTCCGAAACCAAATCATCAATTTGTCCTCTTGTTGGACGAACTTCAATGCGTGGATCAAGAAGACCAGTTGGTCTAATAACTTGCTCTACTACTTGGTGATTCACTTTTTCTAATTCATAATCACCAGGAGTTGCAGAATCACAAATTGTATATGGCATTAAAGCCTCAAATTCTTCAAATTTTAAAGGTCTATTATCTAATGCTGACTCAAGACGGAATCCGTAATCCACAAGTGTTTGTTTTCTTGATCTATCACCATTATACATTCCACGTATTTGTGGCAAAGTAACATGTGATTCATCCACAACGAGCAAGAAATCTTTTGGAAAATAATCAAAAAGTGTAAATGGTCTTTCACCTTTTTTTCTTCCATCAATATGACGAGAATAGTTTTCGATTCCTGGACATATACCAAATTCCATTAAAGATTCCATATCTTGTCTTGTACGCATTTCAATTCTTTGCGCTTCAATTAATTTGTTGTTATCTTGGAAATACTTAATTCTTTCTATCATTTCATCAGAAATTGATTTTATTGCTTCATTAATTTTTTTGCGGCTTGATGCGTGTGCATATGCAGGAAAAATAGGATAAGTATTATAAGTGTGCAATACTTCTCCTGTTACAAAATCAACTGCACAAATGCGCTCAATTTCATCATCAAACATATCTAATTTAATATAAAATGTGTTACTTGAGGCTGGAACAATATTTATAATGTCACCTTTAACTTGGAATGAACCTGAAGTTAAATCGTAATCATTACGTTTATATTGTCCTTCAATTAGTGATTTAAAAAGTTTTTTGCGATTGATAGTTTCTCCCACTCTTAAATTAAAAGATAGATTTCGATATTCATCTGGATCAGTTAAGCCATAAATTGAGGCAACTGAGGCCACTACTATCGTGTCGCTTCTTTCTAATACAGAATTAATCGCCGATGTTCTTAACATTTCAATTTCTTCATTCATTACTGCGTTTTTATCAATGTAAGTATCGGACTTAGGAATGTAAGCCTCTGGTTGATAAAAATCAAAGTTTGAAACAAAGTATTCAACTCGGTTATGTGGAAATAATTCTTTAAATTCTGCATATAATTGACCTGCTAAAGTTTTATTATGTACTAAAACTAAAGTCGGTTTATTTACTCTCGCAATTACATTTGAAATAGTAAATGTTTTACCTGTTCCGGTCGCACCTAAAAGGACTTGCAATTTTTTGCCATTTGCAATTCCTTCACATAATTCCTTTATGGCCTCAGGTTGATCTCCCGTAGGTTTATATTTTGATACTAATTCAAATTTACGATATTCCATTTTAATTTCCTTCAGCAATTTCTAAAATCTTATTCATTATCACTAAATATTTATTATAAGCATCTTTTTGTAAAGAACGTCCTATAACATAATTAAAGCCTTGTAAAGTAAGTGACTTAACTTCACAATATTTTGCTAACGCTTCATCATATGAAGTGTAATTTGTCTCTAAAACGAAGTTAATTTGTTTTAAAATCTTTTCTTTTAAACTCTTAGTAACAAAGCCAACTTCGCCATAATAATTTAACATTTCATAATCAAATTCTACTTCTGTTGTTGGTTTAATACCAATGCCATTAATACAATAACCGCTTGGTGATAAAACATATGCATCTGTGTAACGAATATAAGAGCCATCTGAGAATGGTCTTACCATTTGACGGATACCTTTTCCATACGAATAAGTACCGATTACATCTACTTTTGGCATATTTTCTTTTGTTAAGTTATCCTTTAAAGCAAGAATGAACATTTCCGAAGCGGAAGCTGTGCCATTATTTTGTAAGAATTTGATGTTCTTAACTGATTTCATAAATCTTGGACTATAGTCATTTGTTTCTTTTTCAATTGAATTGTCATTATATTTATATTGTACAATTACACTATCTTTAGGTACGAATAATGATGCTAAATAAGAAGCATAGTCTGTTCTTCCTCCACCATTATCTCTTAAATCAATAATTAAATTATCAATTACTGAATTATTTTCAAGTGCAGTATTCATTAATGTTAAAAAATCTTTTGGTAAAAAAGAATCTATGAAATTTTGAATTTTAATATAAACTTCTGTCTTACCATCTTCTGTATTAATTGAACCACTTACTGCTTTTTGTACAAATTGATCTTTTTCAATTGTTAAATCGGTCGTAGATAAATCTGAAGCTTTTTGTATTCTAAGTTTAATAATATCTTCATCATAAGCTTGCATTGTATCGGTTACTTCATCTTTACTTAAATCTTGGAAATTAATGAAATCCGAACTTGTAGAAGATTCATACATTCCTAAAATTACATCTCCCGCTTTAAGACCTGCTTTTGC
Organism: uncultured Erysipelotrichaceae bacterium; assembly: GCA_900315885.1. Lineage (GTDB taxonomy): Bacteria > Bacillota_I > Bacilli_A > RFN20 > CAG-826 > RUG131. Next base: position 57,371 of record ONAT01000004.1, on the reverse strand, counting down.
GGCAGGAGAATCTTCAAATACGTGGACAATAATACGATTTCCACCATAATAAGCATGGCTTATTCCCATACCTTTTTGGTTTGTATCTAAGTTTTGTTCTGCGTAAGTTGCAGTATAAAAAGTATACGGATCTGCATTTCCATTAGTCATACCTTTTATCGCCAAATCTGTTAAAAAATCATCAATATTTCCATAAATATTGTTGTATAGCCAATCGTTTTTAATTAAATCATAAATTTCTGTAATTTTACGGAAATTAACATTGTCATATTTAGCATAATTCATTTTTGTAAGTAAGCTACCAAAAACCGTGCCAAATAATAAGGCTCCAAAGGAAATTACAGTAAATATAATATTTTTCTTAGCATTGCTCTTCTTTTCGCTCATTTTCTCCACCATCTTTCTTATTATTAACTTTAGGTAATGCTTTAAACCCTTCGCCATTAACTTCATGCGCACTATTAATTGTTACGAACGCATCTTTATCTATTTCTGAAATCTTACTTAGTAATACTGAATATTGATCTCGAGAAATAACAGCCTGAATCATCTTATGCTTTTCATTTTTATATCCGCCTTCAATATTTATAAGTGTTGACCCACGGTCTAAATCTTTTATTATAAAATCATTAATTTCCTGCCATTTGTCAGACACTATATAGACTACATATGAATTATTTCTTTTTGAAAGAATAAACTCTGTAGCTAGTGAACAACATAAGCAAGAAGAAACACATATTAAGAAATATATTAATGAGTTATTTTCTCCTACAAATATAGCGCCTAACACCACTACTACTGCATCAACAATAAATATCCATATTGAAACTTTAGTGTGTGTGATTTTTGAAATAAGTATTGCAAAGACATCAACTCCACCAGTTGAGCCTCCACCGATAAGTGTTAAGGCTATTCCTATGCCTGACAATACTCCACCAAATACCGCTGCTAAAAACAATGTTGTTTCGGAGAATGTTCCAGTAGCTACATCTACTGGTACAACCAAGAAAGGAACACTACCGCTTTGAATTATTTTAGATACTATTGGATAAAACAAAGTGTAGACAATCGTTGATAACAATGTTTTAGCTGAGAAACTTTTGCCAAGACATATTAATCCTAATAAGAAACACACAATGTTTAAGACTACAACTGTTATTCTTACAGTATTAGGAGATGGAATAAATTCATTAATGATATTCCCAATTGAAGCCAAGCCACCAGTAACCAATACACATCTTTCAATAAAAATAACTTGACCGAAAGCAAGTATTAAAGTTCCTAATATTACTTCAAGGCTTCGGAAAATGAAATTCTTTTTTTCTTTTTTTGTCATTGCTTGATATTTATTCATTTTTCTTTGCCTCCATTTCTAAATAAGCTTCAATAAATCCATCTATCTGACCATCCATAACTTTGGTAACATTACCTTCTTGATACTCAGTTCGTAAGTCTTTTACCATCGTATAAGGACAAAATACATATGATCTTATTTGTGAACCCCATTCTATATTTTTTACTTCTCCACGTAATTTGTTTAACTCTTCTTGCTTTTCTTGCATCTTAATTTGGAAGAGTCTTGAACGTAACATATTCATCGCTAATTCACGGTTTTGTAATTGCGAGCGATCTATTTGACACGAAACTACAATACCTGTTGGAATATGGGTAATACGTACTGCCGATTCAGTCTTATTAACATTTTGACCTCCCGCACCTTGGGAGCGATAAGTATCAATTTTTAAATCTTTATCTAATATTTCAATGTCATTATTATCGTTTATTTCTGGCATAACATTAACGGAAGCAAAAGATGTGTGTCTTCTTCCTGAAGCATCAAATGGCGATATTCTTACAAGTCGATGCACTCCTGATTCTCCTTTAAGTAAACCATAAACATTTTTTCCTTTAATAAGGATTGAAGCTGATTTAAGTCCCGCTTCTTCGCCTTGTTGGAAATCTAATATTTGCATTTTAAAATGTTTATCTTCTGCCCAACGAATATACATACGGTAAAGCATTTCAGCCCAATCTTGACTCTCTGTACCGCCTGCGCCTGGATGAAATTCCAAAATAGCGTTACAATTATCAAATTCACCAGCAAAAAGTATCATGATATTAAAATCATGTTCTTTTGCAATCAATTTATCTAATTCACTATCTATTTCTTCAATCATATTTGTATCAGAATCAGTTGTCATATCCACTAATTCAGATATATTTTTAATCATCGCATCTATCTCTTCATAGGCGTTATATTTTTCTTTTAAGTCTGAGAGAGTATCCATAACTTTTTTAGATTCTTTTTGGTCATTCCAAAAGGAATCGGACGCCATTTTTTGTTCGATTTCTTTAATGCTACTTTTTATTTTATCAACGTCAAAGAGAGTCACTAAGCTTATTGAATTGCTTAGTGACTTCTAACAAACTAGATTGTATCGTGACTAAATCACGCATTGATTTATTCCCCTTTATTATCTTCGCTTGTTGTAGAAGTATTAGGTTCTTCTACAGGTTTAGTTTGTACGCGAAGATTTAATAAATTAGTAACTACATCTAATGCAATAGTATCTAACATCTCATTAAACATAGCAAATCCTTCGTTAACATAATCTTGAAGTGGGTTTACGTTTGCGTAACTTCTTAAATGAATTCCATCACGTAATCTCGCTAACGCATCAATATGTGTTGTCCATGAACGGTCAATACAATGTAATGCTACTTGTTTTTCAATGTGGTTAGCTAAATCTTCTCCCCATTCATCACGGCGCAACTTATAACGTTTCATTAAGAGGTAAGCAATATCTTCACCGGCTTCATCAGCAGGTGATTCATTAAATGCTGAAGCTTTGAAAGCATCTTCAGGTAATAATTGAGGCACAACCATTTTGTATAATTTATCACCATCAATTAAATCGTCTTTAGCGCCTTCTGGAACAGCTTTTTTAGCAATTGCTTTACCTGCTGTCATAAAGAATTCTTGAATCATTTCGTGAATTTCATCGGTAAATAAGACTTTATCACGTTTTTTATACATAATTTCACGTTGTTGTCTCATGACATCATCGTAATCTAACAAACTCTTACGAGTATCAAAGTTTTGCCCTTCAATACGTGTTTGAGCATCAGTAATCATCTTACTTGCCATTGGCATTTGAATAGCTTCATCGCCTAATTTTAAGAAATATTTACGGAAGTTTTCTGGAACGAAACGCATCATTAAATCATCTTCAAATGAAACATAGAAGCATGAGTAACCTGGGTCACCTTGACGTCCAGAACGACCTCTTAATTGGTTATCAATACGTCTTGATTCGTGTCTTTCAGTTCCAAAAACACAAAGACCACCTAATGCTTTAACTTCGTCATTAATCTTAATATCGGTACCACGACCAGCCATGTTAGTAGCAATTGTAATTGCACCTTTTTCGCCAGCATGTTCAATAATAGCAGCTTCACGAGCGTGGTTTTTAGCATTTAATACTTCGTGAGGTAAATTAGCTTTATCTAATAATCCTGAAATATATTCAGACATTTCAACAGATACTGTACCAATTAAGATTGGTTGACCTTTTTCGTGTCTTTTTTTAACTTCTTCCACTAAAGCTTTAAATTTAGCGTCTTTAGTTCCGAAAATCATATCAACTGCATCAACACGTTGAATTGGTTTATTTGTTGGAATAACCACAACACGCATGTTGTAAATCTTTCTAAATTCTTCTTCTTCAGTTTTAGCAGTACCAGTCATACCTGCACATTTTTTGTAAAGACGGAAGAAATTTTGATATGTAATAGTTGCCATTGTAACTGTTTCTTCTTTAATCTTTACATTTTCTTTAGCTTGAATAGCTTGTTGTAAGCCATCAGAATATTCACGGCCTTTTAAAATACGTCCTGTGAATTGGTCAATTAATTGGATTTCTCCATCTTGATCAACCATGTATTCAACATTTTTTGTAAAAATATAGTTAGCTTTTAATGCCTGATAAATTCTATGAACTAATTCTTGATATTGTGGATCATAAAGATTTGGAATACCGAATTGTCTTTGTGCTAATTCGTTACCATGATCTGTTAAGTTGATAGTTTTGTCTTTAATATCAACGACGAAGTCACGGTCTCTTTTTAACATCTTAACGAACCAGTCAGCAGATTTATAAGCACTTGATTGCGTCTTCGAGCCTCCAGAAATAATTAAAGGTGTACGAGATTCATCAATCAAAATTGAGTCAGCTTCATCAACTACACAGAAATTCAAACCACGTAATACACGGCCATCAACGCTTTGTGCCATATTATCACGTAAGTAGTCAAAACCCAATTCTGAGTTTGTGGTATATGTAATATCACAATTATAGGCTTCACGCTTTTCTGAAGTTGTTTTTTCTCTTAAGTTAATACCAACTGTTAATCCTAACCAGCGATATATTTGTCCCATCCAGTCTGCGTCACGTGCCGCTAAGTACTCATTAACGGTAACAACATGTACGCCTTTTCCTTCCAAAGCATTTAAGTATACAGCCATGGTCGCTGTTAAAGTTTTACCTTCACCAGTACGCATTTCTGCGACGTCACCTTGGTTAAGAACTAATGCACCTTGAATTTGAACAGGGAATGGGAATTGGCCCAATACTCTTTTTGCAGCTTCACGTGCAACAGCAAAAGCTTCGTACTTAATATCGTCAAGTGTTGCGCCATTTGCTAATTTTTCCTTGAAGTAAGGTGTTTTTGCTTTTAATTCATCATCAGTTAATGCTGCCATTTGGCTTTCATAAGCAATAACTTGATCACTTTCTTTTTTAATTTTTTTCAGTGCTCTTTGATCAAAACGAAATAATTTTTCAATAAAACTCATATTATTAGAACACTCCTTCCACTATACGCCTCTTATTGTATCAAAAAACATGTCACATTCCAAATAATAAATATTAAAAATATTTAATTGTAACTTTTATTAATCATAGTAAAGAAAATACAGACTCATAAGAAATAAGCCTGTATTTTGATTTTGTTAGGATATTTTAACAACGTTTTTAGCTTGAAGCCCGCGGTTTGTTTCTAATAATTCAAACTCGACTTCTTGTCCTTCATCTAAGGTACGATATCCATCTTCCATAATTTGAGAATAGTGAACGAAGATATCAGCGCCCTCACCACGGTTAATAAATCCAAAGCCTTTTTCAGCGTTGAACCATTTAACTTTTCCTACCATTACTTTACCACCTTTCCTGCTTATAACTTAATTATAAAATTTTCTATCAAGGATTGAAGAAAAATGGTTCGACTTATTTTTTATTTGTTCGACAATTCTTTGCTAAAATTAATACTTTTATAATTTTTGGTTTCTTCTTTTTAATAATTTCAATTGCGTGCTTAACTGTCGAACCTGTAGTCATAACATCATCAACAATTAAAATCTTTTTATTTGTTAAATTAACTTTATCAATAGATAGATTTTTTGTTTTTAACCTTTGCTCTTTATTTAGTGAGCTTTGTTTTATATTTTCTTTTTTATGAAGGCATGGACACATTTTAAGATTTAGTGATGAAAATATCTCAAAAACATGATTAAAGCCACGTTTATTATCATCATCTTTCCATGAGGGAATGGGAATAACTAAATAATCATGATATAAGATTTTTAACATAATTCTTTGTCTTTCTAAAAAGCATTTGCTCAGTTCTATGTCATAACACCCTTTAAACTGATAAATCAAGCTACGTATAAATTCGTTGTATCTATAAATATAAAAATAATTTACACGATTTATGCTTTCTTTTTTATAAATTGACTCAAATTTTGAAAAGCAATTGCCACATATAGATACATTTTTATTATTTATAGGCAGCTCTTTAAAACACACTTTACAAAAACTTGTTGAACTCTTGTATTTTTCTAATAGAGATCTTAATGTCTTCATTAAATTCATTTGTTAAAAAAATAACTTCTCCCTTAGGATGCTTAGTATTTCTTCCTACCCGCCCTGCAATTTGAATTAGGGTTTGATAATTAAAAACTTTATGATTTGCAAACAAAACAACAACTTGTAAGTTATCTATCGTGATTCCTCTTTCTAAAATTGTAGTAGTTACCAAACAAAAGAATTTTTTCAAGCGAAATTGATTCATAATAATTTCTTTGTTTTCTTTTTTCGAATGCACAAATTCAATGTTTTTAAAGAAAAGATGCAAAATTTTATATACTTTTTTGCACAAATCAATCGTAGGCACAAATACCAGCACTGGCTTGTTTTCGCTTTTAAATCTTTTTAAGATTTTAAAAAGAAGAATAAATTGCTGACTTGCTGAACATTTTTTTACACTCGGCACAATCAAAGGATTATTGTGAAATCTTTTAAACAAGCGTAAAACACAACCATTTTTATTAAAATAATCAATTATTTCATCACTTGGAGTTGCGCTCATTAAAACAAAATTTGTACGATATGATTTTAAGAAAAAAATATGCAAAATATCGTTGTTTTGATATGGAAATGCATCTATTTCATCAACGATTAATAAGTCAAAATAATTTTTATATCGATATAACTGGTGCGTAGTTAATAAAGTTATATCTCCATATAAGTCTTTATTATGCCCGCCATAAACAGCGACTACTTTTTCATTTTTAAAAGCTTTTCTAAGACGTGGTTCAAGTTCTATAACTACATCTTTTCGAGGAATTGCAAATCCGACTTTTCCTCCTTTTGATAAAGCGTAACTAATAACCTCATAAACTATTTCAGTTTTTCCCGCTCCTGTCACAGCGTATATCAAAGAATTCTTTTTATTGATAAAATTATCTTTAACACGTGAAGATATCTCTTTTTGCTCATCACTCAAAGTAAAATTAAGATAAAATTTCACATCCTTTTCGCTACTTTTTTTATAGATTGCTTCTTCGCCTTTAAATGTTATGCATTTCCGGCAATATAACTTTCCGTTTATATTTCCAATATATTTTGGATCAGTATTTCCGCATCTTTCGCAGCAAAATAATTTCTTCACATATATAATATAGTTAGGCAAAAATAAAAAAGCTCAGAATAATCTGAACTTTAATATTTAATTATTATAAAATTATAGATTTTTAACATATTCGCCATACGCATCTTTAGGGTTAATTGGTTTATCATCACGCGATAATTCAAAATGCGCTGTTTCGCTTCCTAATTCGGAAGTAAATGTTGACTTACCAGATGTTCCAATTACATCGCCTTGTTTAATACGTTGACCTTGATTAACTCTAACTTCACCCAAAGAAGCATAAATTGCCACTACTTTTGAATCGTGTTCAACCCATACAACATTACCATAAAGAGTATTGTTTTCAGTTTTAATTACTTTACCCGAGAATGAAGCATAAACCGTGAAAGATGTTGAAGATGCATAATCTTCGCCCTCACTTTTTGCATAAGTATCTTCTCCTGGTAAGGTAATAACAGCATTCAATCTTTCTTCTGGCTTTGCTGAAGCATCATAGAATTGTCTTTCTAATTTTGCATCAATAATAGGTTTATTAACATATTCCTTCATTGGATCGTAGACTGATGCACTATCCGGTCCTTTCGTTGATGTTGAGACATTACTATTCGGCACAGAGACATTAGAAACTAATCCTCCAACAGGTTCATCATTATTAATTCCAGATTCAATAGCAAAGATACATCCAAAGAACAACACTGCAGAAGCTGCAATTGCTATTCCAATTTTTGTATCATCTTTCATTTTTCTCTTTTTTGGGTCTTTTGGTTTAATATTTTCGTCCATCGTTATTCACCTCAATTACATTTTGTCCATAATTGAGGTAGTTATTCAAAAAAAATAAAAATAGTGATTCCTCACTATTTATTTTCGTAATCTTTAATCATATTAACGCGGATTTCGTGTTTACCTTTGGCAAATTCTGCCTTAATGAATTCATCAAGCATTGCTTCTACTTCTTGAATTGTGAAATAATCAGCACCAAATGCAATCATATTAGCATCATTGTGTTCACGCATTAAACGAGCAACTGTTGTGTTATAGCCAATGCCACATCTAATACCTTTTACTTTGTTAGCGGCAATAGACACACCTTCACCTGAACGGCAAATAACAATTCCTCGGTCGACTTCACCATTTTTTACTTTTTCTGCTGTCTTAATAGCAAATACTGGATAATGGCAAGAATCTAATGAATATGTTCCACAATCAACAACTTCATGTCCTTTGTCTTTTAAATATTTAATAACTTGTTCTTTGTATTCGTAACCACCATGGTCACATCCGATTGAAAACTTCATATTATTCCTCCTCTACAGCTAATATTTCTTCTAAAGAGATATCGCCTTCTCTAATTAGTTTAACTTTTTCTTCCGTTAAGTCAACAATTGTTGATGGAAGATGGTGTTTTGATTCTGCTTTTATAACTCCTGCTATTACGCCATCAAAGTAATCTAAAGCTTCTTTATAATTTAAAGCAGGTTTCTCACTTGATGGATTTGCGCTTGGAACTAGTAGTGGCTTTCCAACTGTTTCAATTAGTTTTAAGGCTAATTCATGGTCTGGTATTCTCACACCTATTTTACTTGTTCCTAAATTCACCCATTTTGGAATACCTTCTTTTGGTTTTAATAAGAGAGTTATCTCTCCTGGCATAAATTTATTAATAATTTTTCGCGCTCGCCCATCAATGATAGCAACATCTTCAATTTGTTTCACGTTGCTACACATTAAAGTAAAAGGCTTATCTGCTGGCCTTTTTTTAGCTTCTACAAGTTTATGAAATGCTTGTTCGTTATCATATACAACACCAAGTCCAAATACTGTTTCAGTAGGAAAAGCTAAAATTTCTCCATCTAATAAAATTTGTGATGCTTTCTTAATGTCATCAACATCTATAAGCAAAGTTTTCACATAAATCACCACACTACAATAATTGTAGCATAGTTCTAATTAAAAATATCAAATATATAAATTTTAGTTCTAATTACTGTCTCATCACATGTGTCATAACGTAAGTCACCAGTTATTGTTAACCCTTTGCCATCGCCCACTAAAACCACAATTGTTCCAGAAGCATAATAAGCGCGACAATTTTCATCAATTTTAAATAATTGATTATTATTTATTAGTTTCTTTTCGCGCTCGGTTTCGTTCAAAGCTAAAAAATGTTCATCATATATATCAATAAGTTTTTCCTTATATTCATATAAATTATAAATGTCATTCGCGGATTTACTATTACCAGTTATTTCATATTTATATTTAAATGGTTCAGAAGACAATTTAGAAACACCCACTACTGATAAAGAAATCAAACTAATACCTATTGAAAATAATTTCATATTTTATCACCTCACTAATAAAGGTTGGTAAATATTAAAGAAATATACAAGCAAAAAGAAAAGTGTTACCAAAAATCAATTTGATAACACAAAATATTACTCATTTGCGCAATAATTTATAATTACATATCGCCATTTATCATCAAAGTCTTTATAAAATTTAAAAGTTGAATTAGGAATATATAATTTAATTAAATCTTTAATTTTATCTTTTTGATCATAATTAAATTCAAAAGCAATAATGGAATCTTTGTTCATAACAGTATGTGAATTTTTTAAAATTATATCGTAATAATCAATTCCGTTTTTAGCAAACAAGGCTAAATGTGGCTCATAATTTAAAACCGATTTATCTACTTCTTCAATATTATTTATATATGGAGGATTAGATACTAAAACATCTAATTTAATATTATTTTTGATAAAATAATCTAGCATATCACTATGAACAAATTGTACATTTGTGGAATTTGATTTAGCATTCATTTTTGCCACATCAAGTGCATCATTTGATATATCCGAGCCAAAAACAACGGCATTTTGCACTTCTTTTGCAATGGTTATAGCAATAGCGCCTGAACCAGTTCCAATATCCGCGACCATTATTTTTTCTTTTTCATATTTTTCATTAATTGTTTTGATTAATTCACTTACTAATTCTTCCGTTTCTAAACGGGGAATCAATACTCTTTTATCAACATAAAAATGGCGACCCAAAAATGCTGCGTCTTGCACAACATATTGATAGGGTTCGCCATTTATTACACGTTCTAAATTTTTTAATAAATTTTTTTCATTTTGCAATTCTTTATCTTCAGCGATAAAAAATTGGCTCATATTTCCATCAATTTCCGCTTCTTTCATAATTAAAACACGAAAAACATAGTCATTTATGTTATTAAATGCAAGATATTTGTCTTTGTTTTGTCTATAAAATTCACGGAATTTCATCTATTATTGTGCTCCTGCTAATTTGTCTTGTTGATCTGCATCAATTAAAGCATTAAGAATTTCATCTAAATCGCCTTCCATGACACGGTCAAGTTTTTGAACTGTAAATCCAATGCGGTGATCAGTAACACGGTTTTGTGGATAATTGTATGTTCTAATTTTTTCTGAACGTTCACCTGTACCAATTTTCAAACGACGTTCAGAAGATATTTTTTCATCTTGCTCTGCTTGTTTAGCCGCAAATAACTTTGCTCTTAACATATTCATCGCAATTTCACGGTTTTGAATTTGTGATTTTTCAACTTGGCACGCTACAACAATACCTGTTGGTATGTGAGTAATACGTACAGCTGATTCAGTCTTGTTAACGTTTTGTCCGCCAGCGCCTTGTGAACGATATGTATCAACTTGTAAGTCTTCGTTTCTAATTTCAATTTCAACTTCTTCTGCTTCAGGCATAACAAGAACTGTTGCTACAGATGTATGGATTCTTCCTTGTGCCTCAGTCTTTGGAACACGTTGGACGCGGTGAGCACCTGATTCAAATTTTAACTTTGAATAAACACCCTCGCCTTTAATCATAAATGAAACCATAGCGAAGCCACCCATTTCTGAAGGTGCTTCATCAATCATTTGAATTTTCCAACCTTGTTTTTCTGCATATCTTGTATACATTCTAAACAAATCACCAGCAAAGATATTAGCTTCATCTCCACCGACAGCGCCTCTAATTTCAACGATAATATTCTTATCGTCATTAGGATCTTTTGGTAAAAGTAAAAGTCTAATTTCTTCAACTGTTTTTTCTTCTAATTCAGCTAATCTTTTAAGTTCTTCTTTTCCTAATAAAGATAATTCTTCATCAGCTTCATTAGCCATTACTTTCGCATCTTCTTTATCTTGAGTTGCTTTCTTATATACTTCATATTTTTCGACAACAGGAGCGATATTTGCTCTTTCTTTTGATAAATCACGGAACAATTTCATATCTTTCATTGTTGATTCATCCATAAGAAGTTTATCAATTTCTGCAAGACGCTTTTCTGTCGCCTCTAATCTTGAATGTAATTTTTCTTCCATAAGTATCCCTACTTTCAAATGTATAGTTTATCATTTTTTTTATAACAATTCATTAACTATATTACAATATTTGCAATTTTTATGCACTGCTTAAAAAAGAAACGCAAATTGTACATATTTTTTTCTTTGCTTCTAATTTATAAAACTTTAGATGTGAAATATTCTCTCACTAATTTTTTAAATATTTTATGTTATATGATATTTTCTATTTAATGTTTAAATAGAAACAAGAAAAGTGATATAATACACTTGGTGATTATTATGGCATACAAAGCATTATACAGAACTTATCGACCTTCAACGTTTGAAGAGGTTGCAGGGCAAAAACATATTGTCCAAACTTTACAAAATGCATTAGCAACAAACAAAATTGCTCATGCTTACCTTTTCTGTGGTCCAAGAGGAACAGGAAAAACAAGTATGGCAAAGTTATTAGCAAAAGCTTTAAATTGTGAAGAGGGCATTGGTCATCAATGCAATCACTGCTCAAATTGTTTAGCAGTAACCGATGGTAGTCATCCAGATGTTATTGAGATAGATGCCGCAAGTAACAATGGCGTTGATGAGGTTCGTGATTTAATTGAGAAAGTTAAATACTCACCAATTAAAGGACGTTATAAAGTTTACATTATCGATGAAGTTCATATGATGACATCTGGCGCTTTTAACGCTTTGCTTAAAACTCTTGAAGAACCTCCTGCACACGTCATATTTATTTTGGCTACAACGGAAGCTCATAAAGTTTTACCTACTATAGTTTCAAGATGTCAACGTTATGATTTCACAAAAGTTGATGATGCGGATATAATTGTTCGTTTAAAAACTATTTTTGCAAAAGAAAATATCACTTATGAAGATAAAGCATTAGAAAGCGTTGCCGCTCTTGCTGATGGTGGTGTTCGTGATGCTTTATCAATCGCTGATCAAGTCATTGCCTATAGTGGTTCAAATATTAAAGAAAAAGATGTAGAAGATTTGTTTGGCTTAGCAAGTATTGAAGAAAAAATAAACTTTATTCAAAAAATTTGTGAACAAGATACCAAATATGTTTTAGATAAGATGCATCAATTTGTGGATTCAGGTATAGATATTAAACGTCTCACCATTGATTTATTAGACATTCTAAAAGATACAATTATCATGAATGAAACTGGTGATGATAAGTTACTTGTTAAACTAACTAGTGAGCAAGCTGAAAACTTAACAAAAGTCATTGATAATAGTTCCGCACTTGAAATGATCAATATTTTATTAGATGCACAAAAAGAATACAAATATGTTAGTAACATTAACACATTATTCCAAATCACTTTATTGAAATTACTAAACATTAAAGGTGAAAAGCCTAAACCAGTCATTGTTGAAAAAGAAACTGAACCAAAAATTGAGCAAAAGGACAATGTGGTTTCCACTCCTATTAACACTCCTGCTCCTTCTATAACTAAAGAAGAGTCAAAAGTCGAAGAAGAAATTATGGATGATGTCCCAATTAACAAATCTGTTTTTTCTGATTTAGCAAGTGATGGAGAGAAAAATAAATTAGATGAAGAAAAACTTATTGAAATAATGGTCACTGGCAACAAAGAAATGAAACTTAATTTGATTGCTAAATGGGAAGGCTTTAACAAATATAAACTTCACCCAACCTTAGGAAAGTTTGCTTCTTTATTAGCAAATGGTCGTCCATTTGTTATGAATGACAAAATATTAGTTTTGGAATATCAATTCCAACACGAAGCCGATAAAGTAAATATTATCGCTAACCAAAAACCATTAACGGATATTATAAAGATGGTTACAGGTGTCGAAACTAAACTATATGCCTTAAGTCGTAACGAAAGCTATGAATCATCAAGAAGTTTCATGGAAAGAAGACAAGTTTCTAAATTACCTCATTTAACTTGTGAGGAATTAATAATAGATATTAAAGGAGAATAAAATTATGAACATGCAACAAATGCTTATTCAAGCACAAAAAATGCAAAGAGAAATGCAAAAAGCACAAGATGAACTTGCAAAAAAAGAATTCCAAGTTAGCAAAAATGGTATTGTTACCGTCACAATGCTTGGTAATAAAGTAATCACAAGTATCCAAATTTCAGAATCAGGAATGGATAAAGATGATAAAGAGTTCTTAGAGATGGCAATCAAAGATGCTATCAACGACTGTATCGCACAAATTGAAGAAGCTAATGAAGCAATTCAATCAAAAGTAACACGTGGAATGGGAATGCCAGGTTTCTAGAATATGGAAAAACTAAAATCACTAGAAAATCTTACAAATGAATTAAAGAAACTTCCTAGTGTTGGAACCAAATCAGCGGAAAGAATGGCGTATTCTTTACTCGACTGGGATGCAGAAGAGATCAAAAATCTTTGTGATGCTCTCACGCAAGTTAAGAAAAAGATTCACAAATGTCCTAAATGTGGAATGTTAACCGAAAACGAATTATGTGAGGTTTGTGCTTCACCAAATCGTGACACGACAAAATTAATGGTCGTCTGCTATCAAAAAGACGCCATCGCTTTTGAAAATTCTGATAGTTTTAATGGCTTATATCACGTTTTAGGTGGTGTTTTATCAATTCAAAATGGTGTCTCATATGAAGATTTAGGCATTGATTCTTTATTGCACCGTGTTCAAAACGAAGATATTAAAGAAGTCATACTTGCTACCGAACCAACTTTAGATGGTGAAACAACTGCACAATTTATTGCGCGTTTATTAGAAAAATATGATGTTTCAATCTCGCGCCTTGGATATGGGTTACCAATGGGGGGTCATTTAGATTATGCTGATTCGTTAACTTTATCAAAATCATTTGAAGGACGTACAAAAATCAAATAAGGAGTAAAATTATGTTTATTACAATTGAAGGACCAGAAGGCAGTGGCAAATCCACTGTCGCAAATATTATCGTAAGAAGACTCGAACAACTCGGTTATGATGTTGTCCACACTAGAGAACCAGGTGGCACTCCTATTGCTGAATCAATTCGTAATGTTATCTTAGACAAAAACAACACAAACTTAGATGCTCGTGCTGAAGCTTTATTATACGCTGCAAGCCGTAGACAACATCTAGTCGAAAAAGTTTGGCCGGCTTTAAAAGAAGGAAAAATTGTTATTTGTGATCGTTATCTTGATTCTTCTTTAGCTTATCAAGGTGGAGCAAGAGGATTAGGTGTTGATAACATTTTAAATATTAATATGTTTGCTACTGAAGGTACCTTCCCTGATGTTACACTTCTTTTTGATATCACACCTGAAGAAGGACTAAAACGCATTGCTGCGAATGCAAATAGAGAAGTAAATCGTCTAGATTTAGAGAAAATTGACTTTCACCACAAAGTTCGTCAAACATTCCTTGAATTAGCGGACAAATATAAAGATAGATACATTATTATTGATGCTTCAAAGCCACTTGAAAATGTTGTCGAGCAAGCTTGGGAGCAAATTAAAAAGAAACTAGGTATATAAAATATGTTAGTAGGTAAGTACTTAAAGGAAAAACAAAATGTAGTATATCAAACATTTTTCAATGCTTTGAATACTGCACACCTTTCGCATGCTTACTTACTTGTCGGTGAACAAGGCACACCTTTATTAGAGGTCGCAACTTATTTAGCTAAAAGTCTTGTCTGTGATTCTCCAAACCCTTTAGCTTGTGAACACTGTTTAACTTGTTTAAGAATCGATGATGGTAACTACGCTGACTTAATTATTATTGATGGAGCATTAAGAACTATCAAAAAAGAGGATGTTCAAGTTATTGAAGAAAGATTTGAAACAAGCGCAGTGGAATCAAAAGGAAAAATGATTTATATCATTAATCACGTTGAGAATATGACTCAAGAAGCTATCAATGCCTTACTTAAATTTCTAGAAGAACCAAGTGATAACATTTTTGCCTTTTTAACATGTGAAAATGAATCTCGTGTTCTTCCTACCATCGTATCTCGTAGCCAAACAATGCATCTTAAAAGTATTGATAAAAGCATTATCAAAACTGAAGCTATTAAACTTGGCGTTAACGAAGAAGATGCTGAACTCTTGTGTAATTTCTTTAACAATGCCGAATTAATAAAAGAAAAAGAAACTGATGCTGATTTTATAAATGCTAAGAATTGTTTGTTATCTACAATCGATGCATTACAAAAAAACAACAATCTTGCTTTTGTCCAAATCCATCAGGAAGTTACACCAAATATTAAAACAAAAGAATCTGCAAGATATTATCTTGATATGCTAACTATCGTATTTCAAGATTTACTTAATATAACAATAAATAGTGATGTGTTTTTAAAGACACACATAGAAGAATTTAAAATAATTACTAGCAAATTAAAACACATTCAAGCCTCTTTGCTTACTATTATGGCCTCAAGAGGACAAATTGATATGAATATCAATATTGGTTTATTAATAGACCATGTTATCCAATATATACTAAAAGGAGATGAATAGTGATGGAAGAATTAGTCAACAACACTAACGAAGAAATTAAAGAAGACACACCACAAGAACAAATAAAATATGACTATTATGTGGCAATAAAAATGAACGCATCAGCGAAAGCGTACTTCTTTTCTACAAATATAAGTGATTTAAAAATTGGTGAATATGTTGTCATTGAAACTGTCCGCGGTTTAGAACTTGGAAAAGTAGACACTGAAGTATTGCCAATGGAAAAATACAAATTAACTCTTGAACTTAAACCAATAATTCGTAGAGCTAGTGAAGAAGATATTGCAAATGCAAAAGAAAACCTTACTCTTGCACAAAACGCGTTAGAAATTTGTACACGCGAAGTCAAAAATTTAAACTTAGATATGCGTCTTATTACATGTGAATATACACTTGACCGCAGTAAAGTTATCTTTTCTTATTTAGCGGATAATCGTGTTGATTTCCGTGAATTATTAAAAGTTTTAGCTGCTCAACTACATTGTAGAATTGAATTACGTCAAATTGGTACCCGTGATAAAGCTAAAATTGTCGGAGGAATTGGTATATGTGGCTTGCCATTATGTTGCTCTACTTTCTTAAATGAATTTGATGGTATTTCTATAAATCGTGCTAAAAATCAAATGTTATCTCTTAATATTCCTAAATTATCGGGACATTGTGGTAAACTCATTTGTTGCTTAAAATACGAAGATGATGCCTATACTGAGCTTAAAGAAGGCTATCCAAGATTGGGTACTCGTATTATTTATAACAATGAACAATTCAAGATTACATCAATGAACGTTTTAACTCGCCAAATCAAGCTTGAAAATAGTGAAAATGTTGTTTTTGTTGATTTAGACGTGGTTAAAAAATGTATGAAGGACAATAAATACAATGAGAAATAGGAATTTTGATGAAAATTTGCATATTTTATATCTAATTCCAACGCCAATTGGTAACTTAGAAGAAATGAATCCTCGAGCAATTAACATCTTAAAATCCGTTTTAGCAATTGGATGTGAAGATACCCGTGTTAGTAAACAATTACTAGCAAATTTTGGCATTAGCAACAAACTAATCTCTTGTCATGAACATAACGAAGAGATGGCAAGTGAAGAATTATTAAAATATTTAGAAACTGGAAATATTGCTTATGTCTCTGATGCTGGTTATCCTGGTATTTCTGACCCAGGTCATCGCTTGGTGGTAAAAGCATTAGAAAACGGATTTAAAGTAAGTGTTATTTCTGGACCAAACGCAATGCTTAACGCTTTAGTGGGTTCTGGTTTAGATACTTCACACTTTTACTTCCATGGCTTCTTAGCTAGCAAACAATCTGCAAGATTAAAAGAACTTGAAGATTTAAAACACAAGAAAGAAACAATGGTTTTTTATGAATCTCCACATCGTATAACTGATACGCTTTTGGATTTAAAAGATGTTTTAGGCAATCGAAAAGCATGTATAGCTCGTGAACTAACTAAAAGATTTGAAGAATTTATCCGTGAAGATTTAAATACTCTTGCTTCCTTAGATGCTAATACATTAAAAGGCGAAATGGTTATTGTTGTGGATGGCGAAAAAGAAGATAAACAAATAAATTTAGATGTTGTTTTATCTTACGCTAAAGAATTAATTAAAAATGGTGTTAACACTAAACTTGCCGCAAAACTTGCAAGTGAAAAATATAATGTAAGTAAAAACGTAATTTATAACGCAATTATCAAAGGAGAATAGTTTTATGCAAAAATATAAGTTAATTATTTTTGATCTTGATGGCACATTGCTCGACACTCTAACTGATTTAAAAAACGCAGTCAATTACGCTTTAATTTCGCAAGGGTTCCCAAAAAGGACACTTGAAGAAGTTAGAGAATTCGTTGGAAATGGAACAAAAGTTTTAATGAAACGTGCTTTGCCATCTAATGTTGATGAAGAAACATACGCTGAGGCATATAACGATTTCATTAATTACTATTTATCACATGATAAAGTTTTTACCAAACCTTATGATGAGATAATCGAATTACTTAAAACACTAAAAGAAAAAGGATATCACACTGCTGTAATATCCAATAAAAACGATGTTGCCGCTAAAGCACTTGTCAATTTGTATTTTAACGATTTAATTGACATAACAATTGGCACTCGTGACTTTAATAAAACTAAGCCAAATCCTGAATCAACTTTAGAAGCTATGCATCATTTTAATTATACAAACAATGAATGTGTCTTTGTTGGTGATTCAGATGTTGATATAGCCACTGCTAAAAATGCAGGCTTACCTTGTATTTCTGTTTCATGGGGATTTAGAAGTAAAGAATTTCTTAAATCTCATCAAGCACAAATAATTATCGATAGTCCTAAAGAACTATTAAAACATATTTAATAAAGGCAAAAGAAAAGCGACATGCTAATAACATATCGCTTCTTTTTTTACTTTAATAATTCATCAAGATCTTCAAATGATTTAGTAGCTAATTCTAAGAAATGAATAAACATTGGTTCAAAATCATCCTTTGTAAATCTAGCTTCTTGTTTTTGTCCAATTGTGTTAACATCAGCGCCCATAATTAAAGCTTTTGTTGATGCATTTGTTTCCTTTGATGTTACATTTCCATCTTGGATAGAAATAATATTGTTAATTTCTTCATTTAAATATTCTTCACGATAATTGAGTCTAATAGATGTTTCAATCATTGGTGAATCTGTGTTTAATAGAGGAACTTTACTACCTAAAAGAACACGTTTTACACCCATACTGTCTTCTAAGAAAGCACGACCATTATATGCAAGACGGTTAATGCCATAGTCTTTGATTTCATCTAATGCTACGACAAGTGCATCAATCATTTTTAATAATTCAGTACGGCTATCTTTGCTAGTTGCAGCCCCTAAGAAGCAATCAACTCTATTACGGCTAAAACCTAAAGCAAGTGGTGATTTTCCATTAGGATCTTGGATTCTACCTGCAACATTTCCATGTGGATCTTTGCCAATACCAACTTTTAATTCTGGGAAGTGAGTACCAATAGCTTTGATTTTATCCTCTGTTAATTCAAATGTTCCAAAAACGGAAATAATTCTATCAATTAATGTATACATATTTATATAATCTCCTTTGCTATTCAAATTATATCATTTATTTAATAATTAATAAATGCTTTATTACTATCCTTATTAATTATTCTGTAGTTGGCTTAGTATCAATTTTATTTCGATATGTGACATATTTAGACCAAAAGAATTCTAAAATAAAATTAGATACCATCATAATTGCTTCCACAAGATAATTATTCCATCCACATTCTTTCGTTAAACAATTGCCACCAAAGACACTAATAGGGGTGAAGAACACATAGAACAAGAATGCTAGAGCCATAGCCTTTGGCACATTTGTCGCGGCCTTAAAGGTGAATTTAAAATTAAAAGTAAAATTCCATAAGATTGATAACACCAAAGATAAAAAGTATGATAAACCAAACTCGCCATCATGGAAAATTACTTCATTAAAAAGTGCAAAAGAACCAAATTGAATAACTCCTGCTGAAATTGAAAATAATGTAAATTTAATAAAACGCCATATTTCTTTAGTCTTCATTCTCGTTTACTTTAAATTGTGCTTGATATAAAGCATAATATTCCTTCCTATTTTTTAATAATTCTTCATGTGAACCTATTTCTTTTACCATTCCACCAGAAATAACCGCAATTTCATCAGCGTTTTTAATTGTGGATAAACGGTGCGCTACCACAATCGTGGTTCTTCCCTTAGTTAAATTATCTAAAGCTTTTTGAATTGCCATTTCAGTCGCGTTATCTAAGGCTGAAGTCGCTTCATCAAGAATAAGAATTGCTGGATTCTTTAAAAATACTCTCGCAATTGATATTCTTTGTTTTTGTCCACCCGATAACTTAACACCACGTTCACCTACAACAGTCTCAAAACCTTTAGGTAAACTCATAACATAATCATAAATTCCAGCATTTTTACTTGCTTCAATTAATTCTTCCTCTGTTGCATTAAGTTTTCCATATAATATGTTATCTCTTATTGTGCCATTAAATAAGAACACATCTTGTTGAACTATTCCAATATTGTCTCTTAAAGAAACAATGTTAAGGTCATCAATATCATGTCCATCAATTAATATGTGGCCAGAATTTATTTTATAAAATCTTGGAATAATGTGACAAATCGTGGTTTTCCCTCCTCCGGATTCTCCCACTAAAGCAAGCATTGTTCCGTGTTTGATTTTTAAATTGACATCATGTAAGATTTCTCCGGATGTTTCATAATTAAATGATACATCCCTTAATTCAATATCGCCCTTAACATCATTTAAATTAATTCCGGATAAATTAAGGTCTTCTTCTTTTTGATCCATAATTTCTAAGAAACGTTGGAAGCCTGTAATTCCATCTTGTAGTTGTTCAATAAATCTTGTCAAAGTGTTGATTGGTGATAAGAACAAGCTTAATGAAGTAATAAATGTCGTGTAATCTACCGCATCAATTTTTCCTTGAATTAAGAATAAACCACCTGCCACAATAACAATAACATTGAAAGCATCTGTGACAAATTCAGTCGTGGACATAAATTGTGCCATATTTTTAAAGACACCTGTTCTTGCTTTTACAAATTCTTCATTACTGTGTTCGAATTTTTCTGTTTCTTTCTCCGTGTTATTAAAAGCTTTCGTAACTCTAATACCTGTAATACTGCTTTCCACTGAAGCATTAATAAGCGCAATTGCTTCACGAGACTTTTTAAAAGCACCTAGCATGCGCTTTCTCAAAATAATTGAAATAGTTACTAAAATTGGTACACAAGCAAAGATAATTAATGTAAGTGTTAGATTAACGAAAATTGCCAAATAAACAAATGAGCCGATAATTGAGATACCGCAAATAAAGAAGTTTTCTGGTCCATGATGTGCTAATTCACTTATATCCATTAAATCAACACTCATACGCGACATAATTTTGCCCGACTCATGTTCATCATAAAAAGAATAAGGCAGTTTCTGTAATTTATTGAATAAATCTCTTCGCATTTGAGCTTGCATTTCAACACCAATCACGTGTCCATAATATTGAATAAAATAACGAAGCAACATGCGTACTGCATAAATACCGAGTAGTCCTAAACCAGACCAAACAATCTTAGATACATTCCCATTAGGAATAAAGGTATGTAAAAGTAATCTCGTTAAAATAGGATAGCCTAAACCAATTAAAGCAATAAAAAATGAAGCAGTCATATCTAATGCGAACATTAGACGATGATCTTTATAATAATAGACAAACCTTTTTAACATGTACTTCACCAACTTCTTGCTATTATTTTAAGAAAAAACACCTTGAAAAACAAGGTGTTTATTGATACTCAATAAAAGTATTACTTGTGAGGATAATTCTTTTTGATGTATTTAATTGTTTCTTTTTCCCCATGTAATTTCAAATATAAAAGCCAATCTTTCATAATTTCAATGCTTTTAGGATTCATATTACGAATTGCCATATGTGTAACAAAATAGTCATATGGTGCGGCATCTGTATAGTCTTTGCCTTTATAAACACGCGACGCCGCTATACGATCAGCTAACATCTCTTTAAGATATTTGATAGGTATTTCTTTTGCTTCATATTCACGTGTTTCATTATTTACATCTATCCAATATTCATAATGATGTTTGTTTCTCCCTTTATGGTGCATCCAAGCTTCCGAATATCCTTTAACTTCTCTTTCTCGATCATTTGGACTTCTAGTCCCTTGGTAATATTTAGCCCCGTTAAAAAATTCTACAAAAGAGTATTTGGACAAATCATGAATCATCCCTTGCCAAGGAATGCCAAGTTTAAAACAATATTTACGCACAAGTCGACGATGCTTGTTAATCGTGTGCAAATGCTTAAAAATATGCATAATAATCACCTAAAAATAATATAGCATTTTTAACCAGTATTATATACAAATTAATGAAAGAAAATAACTATGAGGTGAAAATATGAAAAAGAAAAGGAAGAAAAATAAAAAATATGAAAGAATTGATATTATAAAAGACAAAGAAAAGATTCTCAATGAAATGGCAAGTGATGACATAATATATGAAGAATCGCAAACAGGTCCTCAAGAAGAGCCTTGTTTTAAAGAAATACACTTAGATATCAAAAAGTAAAACACTTCCGTCGTGAAGTGTTTTATTCATAATTAAATAAATCTCGAGTATATACTTTTTCTTTAACTGGTTCTAATTCTTGTGAATAACGATTAGTAACAATTATTTTTGACTTATTAAAGAAATCAGTTAAATCGTTATTAATAGCAACACCTTCTAAAGCATTTGAGTTGATAATAGGCTCATATATTTCAACTTTATATCCATCTTCAACAAGGATTTTAATCACTTTTAGAATTGAGGAAGAACGGAAATTATCCGAGCCTTTTTTCATTACTAATCGGAAAACTCCAATCATGTCAGACTTATTGACTTTGTTTTCAATACTTTTAGCAATGTGACTAATTCGTATATCATTGCTTTCAATTGTCGCAGTAATTAATTTTTCTGGTACATTTTCAAAATTGTTTTTCAATTGTTTTGTGTCTTTTGGTAAACAATATCCTCCATAACCAAATGAAGGGTTATTATAAAAATGACCAATACGCGAATCAAGACACACACCATCAATAATGTTTTTTGTGGATAAATTATGTGTTTCCGCAAAAGTATCAAGCTCGTTAAAAAATGCCACACGCATTGCTAAATATGTGTTAGAAAATAATTTAATTGCCTCTGCTTCTTGAGAATCCACAATTAAAGATTTAGCGTCATTAACACTTGATTTTTTTAAGATATTTATTAATTCATTAGCAATTTGTTTGTCTTTTTTTGAATTAATACCCACAACCACTCTTGAAGGATTTAAGATATCATATAAGCATTTAGTTTCTCTTAAAAATTCAGGTGAGAACATAATTTTTAAATCTTTATGCTTTTTACCTAATTTTTTAGTAAATCCTAGTGGTATTGTGGACTTAATAACAATAACTGCAAAAGGATTGATTTTTGCTATACTTTCCACAACTGATTCGACAATAGAGACATTAAAAGTCCCTTTAGTTTCATCGTAATTTGTTGGAACGCAAACAAAAATATATTTCGCATTTTCATATGCTTCTTTTTCGTTATTAGTTGCCTTAATATTTAAATTATCGCTTGATAAACCATAAAAATTAGCAATCCTATCATATTCTTCTTCGTTAATATAGTTAATTTTATCTATATTAATATCCAAAGCTACAACTTCATTGTTTTTAGCTAAGGCAAGCGACAATGCACAACCAACATAGCCAATTCCTACAACTGCTATCTTCATAACCGTGCACCTATTTTCTTTTCTTCCAAACATTCTCATTAACAATGTTTGTGTAAGATTGAATTATGCGAATCACTTTAGTTGATACGTGTTTTCTAGTATAAAAACGGCATGGTTCTCCAAGATTTCTTTCTTCATTCATCTTTATAGCTAAATCAATAGCTTGAAGCACTTCTTTTTGTCCTATTCCCGCTAAAATGAAATCCCCCGCATCCATAGCCTCTGGGCGTTCTGTTGATGTTCGAATACAAACAGCAGGAACAGGTTTTTTGATTGATAAATAATAACTTGCTTCCTCCGGTAATGTGCCAGAATCCGAAACTACACAGAAAGCTTCCATTTGTAATTTGTTATAATCAATAAATCCTAGTGGTTTATGTTTAATAACGCGTTTATCAAAAATGAAGTTACGTTTGTTGATAAATTTTTCAGAACGTGGATGACAAGAATATAAAATTGGCATATCATATTTTTCTGCTAAAACATTAACTGTTTTCATCAAGCGATTAAAACTTTTTTCGTCATCAATATTTTCTTCGCGATGAGCGGATAAAAGAATATAGCCCTTTTTCTTTAAATTTAAACGTTCGAGAACATCACTTTTTTCTATTTCCTTGATATGTGCGTTTAATACTTCAGTCATTGGTGATCCAACTACGAATGTTCTTTCTTTTGGGGCACCTTCTAAATATAAATACTTACGAGCATTCTCGGAATAACACATATTAACATCGGAAATATGGTCAACAATGCGGCGATTAGTTTCTTCTGGAAGTCTTTCATCAAAAGAACGATTTCCCGCTTCCATATGGAATAATGGAATATGCAATCTTTTTGCAGATATTGCTGCTAAACATGAATTTGTATCTCCTAAAATTAAAACTGCATCTGGCTTTTCTTGAACCATTAAGTCATAAGTTTTAGCGATAACATTTCCTATTGTTTCACCTAATGAATTTCCCACTGTATTTAAGCAGTAATCTGGTTTTCTTAAATTTAAATCTTGGAAGAATACTTCATTTAAGTTGTAATCATAATTTTGACCAGTGTGAACTAAGATATGATTAAAATATTGATCTGCAAGTTTAATAACTTCCGATAATCTAATGATTTCTGGTCTTGTTCCCACAATAGTCATAACTTTTAGTTTCTTCATTTATTCCACCTCCAAGTAAATAGTGTCTAGATTATTAGGGTCAAATACTTCACTTGACCACATTAATGTTATCGAATCTTCTTTGCCTATGTTTTGAATAGAGTGAGTGTATCCAGGAGCGATATCCACAACTTTTAAATCACTATCTTTAACATCATAAGTAATAATCTCATTACCATCTATTTTTCTTAATTTAATTAGGCAATGCCCTTTTAAAACAATAAATTTTTCATTTTTAGTGTTATGCCAGTGATTTCCTTTTGTAATGCCAGGATGTGCAATGTTAATTGACACTTGTCCATGATATTTTGATTTTAACAATTCAACAAACGCTCCTCTGTCATCTTTATGTGTAACTAAAGAATAACATAAGTCTTCCACTGGAACATAAGTAAGATATGTCGCATATAAGCATCTTTCTAAATGCGAATAAGTGTTTGGAACATAAAAATTCTTTGGCATTTCTTTGAATGATTCAATAATTGAATCTAATCTTCCTAAGCTAACTGTGTCAATTGGTGAAACATAATAAAAATCACCAATCTTATTTCCTTTATTAATCAAAGCTTTTTTGAATTCGATAATAACATCATCGATATAAACTAAATTTAATTCTTTATTTAAATCATCTAAATTAGTTTTGATATTTCTTGCTTTGTTATAACAAAGTGTCGCTACTACACTATTGTAGTTTGGTTTGCACCATTTGCCGTACACATTTGGTAAGCGATAGATTAAAACATCAAAACCATATTCTTTTCCATATTTTCTTAAAATTTCTTCTGCTTCTTTTTTTGACTTTCCATAGGAATTATCTAGTTCTGCTTGAATTGAAGAAGCAAATAAAACACTCGGTTTTTTATCGTTTTTAATTAAATGTTTTAAAAACTTTTCTAAATCTTTAGGATTCTTGTCATATTCTTTAACATCTATAGGACGATTTATTCCCGCAAGATAAAACACAAAATCACAATCAGAACAATATTTTTCTAATTGTATTTCACTTGTTTTATTATCAACAAGATATATTTCGTTTTCTTTATCAGTATTTAAATTGCAAATAAGATTTTTTCCAATAAATCCATTCGCGCCTGTAACAAGAATCTTCATCTTACTAGTCTTCCTTTTTAAACAAATCTAAAGTTTTTAGAAGAGTTTTTAATTCTTCTTTGTTAAGTATTGTTGTGTTACTGGATGTATAAGATGGAATCATATCTAATTCTTTATTGCCTTTTGAGAAATAGTTATCATAATTTAAATTTCTATTATCAGCATGAATGCAATAGAAACCATCTAATGATTCAGCATGTGCCATTTCTTCACTAGTAATCAATACTTCATATTGTTTTTCTCCATGTCTTGTACCAATTATAGTTTTACCAACTGAACTATTCTTTAAATCAAGAATTGCATCCGCTAAAGTATCAATAGTTGCAGCAGGAGATTTTTTAACAAATAAATCGCCTTGCTTACCATGTTCAAAAGCATAAAGCACTAACTCTACAGCTTCATCTAAATTCATCATAAAGCGAGTCATTTTCGGATTAGTGATAGTTAATGGTTTTCCTTCATTTATTTGACTCAAGAATAAAGGAATAACTGATCCTCTTGAAGCCATAACATTACCATATCTTGTTAAACATAAAATCGGATCATTTTCTAGCATTTGACGTGATCTAGCAATAACGTTCTTTTCCATTAAAGCCTTAGTCATACCCATTGCATTAACAGGATAAGCAGCTTTATCAGTTGATAAAAATATAGCTTTTTTAACATGATTTGCAACACAAGCATTAATAACGTTATTAGATCCTATGACATTAGTCTTTACCGCTTCCATAGGGTAAAATTCACAAGATGGGACTTGTTTTAAAGCTGCGGCGTGAAAAACATAATCAACTCCACGGAATGAGGCTGCGATAGATTCATAATCACGCACATCGCCAATATAAAATTTGATTTTGTTGTAATATTCTGGATATTTTCTTTGATATACGTGGCGCATATCATCTTGCTTTTGCTCATCACGAGTCTGTAGTTAAAAATTTATCCACCACTGCACGACCAAATGAACCAGTACCTCCAGTAACAAGTAATATTTTATCTTTAAACATTCCCATTTTATCACTCCTTTAACAAGTGTAATCTTTAATATTTTGCATTAAATATTTTTGTATAAATTTTTTGTATTGTATCCTTATCTAACGCAACCGGGAAATTGCGTAAACGAATCGGATTAACAGAATTTGCAAAATCATCTAGCAATTGTGCATCATAATCTAATTTATTTATCATTTTAAACTCATGCATAATTGAAACATATTTATTTATTGACTCTTTAGTGTTTTTAAAGCCAAATAATTCATTGATGTTATTAAGCACTTTTCTTAAATGTTCTTTTCCACGAACATCAAATGTTTTATCGTAGTTATCATCCAAATATTTCCACACAAATGGTAAAACCAAAGCAACCGCGTGTCCATGAGAAATGCCAAAATGTGAGGTAATTTTGTAACTCATAGCGTGTGCTGCCGTAGTTTGAGTAATATTAATAGCTTTACCCGCTAAATTTGAAGCAAGCATCATATCTTGCATAACACTTTCATCACTTGCTAAGTACTTTTGATAATTTTTTAATATTAATTTTATGGCTTTTTCAGAATATTCTGTGCTTTTATGAGTTGAATTAACCGACCACATTGACTCAATAGCTTGTGACAAAGCATCAAACATTGTCGCAGTTTTTTGATTTAATGGTAAAGACTTTAAGAAATCTTTTTCTAAAATTGCAGCGTCTGGTAAAACCATGTCATCTGCAATAGATTGTTTAATACCATCTTTATAAAATACAATAAATCTTGTAGACTCACTGCCTGTACCAGCAGTTGTTGGGATAGCAATATGTTTTAAATTGATATAAACATGTTTTTGAGTCAAGTAATCTTCTTTATCATTCATCGGCAAGAATAACTTAACGCATTTTGCAACATCCATTGCGCTACCTCCACCTAAAGAAATGATGGAGTCGCAAGCATTTTCTTTAAATACTTTCATAGCGTCTATAACGTTTTCATAGCGTGGATTTGCTGAAAAATTTGTGAAAATCGCATATTTAACATTTGCTTTTTCCATTAATGTGCAGATGTAATCTTTTAAAAAGCCTGCCACAACAATTAAAGGATTGTGCAAATTATATGTTTTAAGAATTTCTTCTAATTTATCACTACCTAAAACAACATTTTGCTCTTCATAATCAATTTGTTCAATGTCTTTAGTAACTCTTTCGTAATCTTCCAAATTATCAATTTCATTAATGTAATAATGTTCATAAGATAATGGAATAATATTTAATTTATCAGAAATTACATTAAAAGCATTTTCAGCGTAAACACCAGTATTTCCTTGAACAACAAACTCTTCAATTGATTTCACCCAAATAGCCATATCGTTTTTTGTAAGTTTATAAAGAGGTTGAAATGTAAAGCAATCATCACCAAAAATGCTAATGCTTACTTCTCTTAGTCTTCCATCTGTTATTCTTCCTTTAAAATCTTTATCTGGCAAAGGAAGAGCTTTATTAATTAGACATGTTGATTTTTCTTTAGAATCTAAAACATATTGTAATAATGATTTGCTGAATACTAAATCACCATGGAGAGTCAAAAAATCATCATTCAAGTATTTTCTTGCTAGATAACAAGAATATATGTAATTTGTCTTATCATATAAATCGTTATGAACAAACGTAAATTTAATATCTTTATAAGCTTCTTTTTTAGATATTGCAACTAATTGTTCTTCAAATGGTCCTGTGGTTACTACAATATCTTTAATACCACATTCGCTTAACAAGCGAATTTGACGTTCAAAGATAGTCTCGCCATTTAATAATTTAACCATCGATTTAGGAGAATTTTTTGTCATTTCTCCCATTCGTTTTCCGATTCCAGAATTAAAAATCAACGCTTTCATTTTATAACACTCCTAATTTGTGCATTAGAGCTTTTTTGTTCTCTTGTGGTGTCGTTGTTGGACGGCCCAAATTATCTCTAGATCCTTGTTTTGTATGTAAAACAAGGGCAATTTTGTCTTCATTTCTCATAATTTTAATCGCGGATTCAATTTCTTCTTTAGTTTCCGCTACTACGACTTTCTTAAATCCGCAAGCCTTTAATATTGCTGGAATATCAAGTGAACGTGAACATGTTGGTTGTCCTCCAACTGATTCATGTGCACCATTATCATTAAGAATATATTTAAAATTATGCGGAATTTTAGAACCAATAACGCCTAAACTACCCATATGCATAATGAATGAGCCATCACCATCAATGCACCAAACATTTTTATCAGTGCCAATAGCTACGCCATAAGCAATCGAAGCTGTATGACCCATTGATCCAACAGTCAAGAAATCATTACTATGTCCTTGTTTATTTGCTTCTCTAATTTCAAATATCTCACGCGATGTTTTACCTGTTGTGGAAACAATAATGTCATCACTACTAAGATTATCAATAATTGTTTTTAAAGCATCTTCACGAGTAAGCTCATATTTTGATATTTCTTTACTGAGTTTATATTCACTAAATAAACCTTTTCTAATTACTAAAGCATAAGGCTTACTTTCTTTTCTCATATAATCTATTGCTTTTTTAACTTGCTTTTCATAGTCATCTTCTAAAATTTCATAAGCAATTCCCATGGTTTCTAATAAACCGAGAGTAATTTTACCTTGTTTTACGTGTTGAGGTTCATCATGTTGTCCTGGTTCTCCACGCCATCCAATAACTAATAACATTGGAATTGAGTAAACATCTTCATCTGCCAAAGAAACTAATGGATTAACTGCATTACCTTCACCAGAATTTTGCATATAAACTAAACCAATTTTGCCTGTTGACATATGATAACCTGCACACATTGCTACAGCATTACCTTCGTTAGCGGTAATAATGTTTTTTTCATCACTTGTTTTATCTTTTACACAAGCACAAAAATTAGCTAATAATGAATCTGGTACGCCAGCGAAGAAATCAATATGATTTTCAATTAAATAATTGTAAAAATTTTCAGTATTAATCATACTAAGACCTCCTATTGCTTTGCCCCTGGAATAAGTGCTAAAACTTCTTTAATAGAAATGCAGTAATCATTAGAAGCTTCTAGTGATCTATGATGTGTAAGAATACTTTCAGCACATTTTTTCATAGCTGGATAAGCACTTCTTAAGAAGTGATTTGCGTAAATAATAATTGTTCCACCCCAAGCATGTAATTCTTCTTCAGTGAATTGATTATAAGATGTTGGAATTAAAACGACTGGAATATCTTTAGAATATTCTCTGAATTGACGTAAGAATTCTTTAATTTCTGAACCATCTTTTTCTTTAGAGTGAATAACAATACCATCCGCGCCACCTTCTTCAATATATATTTTTGCGCGTTTCATTGCTTCTTCTACCCCACGCCCTGCAATTAAAGCCTCAATACGAGCAAAGATTAAGAAATCTTTTGTCACTTGTGCTGATTTTCCTGCTTTAATTTTGTGAGCAAATTCGTGTGGATCATCTAACACTTGTTTTGCATCTGTACCAAAAAGACTATTTTGTTTTAAGCCTGTTTTATCTTCAATGATAATAGCAGAAACTCCTAATCTTTCGAGAGTTTTAACGTTGTAAGTGAAGTGTTCGACTTTACCGCCTGTATCACCATCTAAAATAATTGGTTTAGTAGTAACTTCCATAATTTGTTCAATTGTATTTAATCTTGATGTTAAGTCTACTAATTCAATATCAGGTTTTCCTTTAAATGATGAGTCGCATAAGGAAGACACCCACATACAATCAAATTCGTTAGCGGTACCTTTTTCTTCATCAACAACTTTAGTATTTTCCACTAAAAGTCCAGTTAAACCATTACTTGCTTCCATAACAGTTACATATGGTTTGACTGTTAACATTCTTTTTAATTTAGCGCGACGATTGTCTGGTGTATTTTGTAATTCACGAACTGTTTTTTCTAAACCCGTGCAAGAAACATCTTTAGTATATGGAATTTCAATTAATTCTCCACCCCATATTTTTAAAGTGTCGATAACTTTTTGACGTACATTCCTTTGTACACCACTGCGCCAATCATCGCCATGTACAACATAATCTGGTTTTAAAGCCATTAAATTATCAGTGTAATCTAAAGTTTTTTGTGGAATAACTTCTTTAACACCTTTAATGTTTTCAAAAATCTTTTTACGTGATTCGTAATCTAAAATAGGGAGTCTCTTATACGAAGCAATCGCTTCATCGGTTAATAAACCAATATAAACTTCGCCGAGTTTTGCTCCTTCATTAATTATACTGATATGTCCTGAATGAATGATATCAGCGCTCATCGCAATGTAAACTTTTTTCATATTATTTCTCCTTTTGTTTTAAATAATTTTTAATAAATCTCGTTGTTGCATCTTGCCATGTTGGCAATTTCTTAAATCCTGCTTTCGTTAAGGATTCTTTAGATAGCCGTGAATTCAACGGCCGTTTAGCTTGCTGCGTTACCATTTTGAGATATTCGCTTGTATGAATCGGATTCACTTTTATATTCTTTACATTTGCAGTTTCAAATATAAACTTTGCAAATTCATACCAAGAACAAATACCTTCGTTTGTAGCGTGATATATGCCATATTTATCTGTTTCCATCATATCACATAGTAATTTTGATAAATCATATGTGTATGTCGGAGAACCAATTTGATCATCAACCACACTTAACTCCGTCTTCGTTTCTGCAAGTTTTAGCATAGTTTTAATGAAATTATGACCGTTTTGACCAAATACCCACGAAATACGAACTATAAAATATTTCTTCAATACACTAGTTACGAAATCTTCTCCTATTGATTTAGTCTTGCCATAAACGGATAAACCATTTTTGCAATCTGTTACCTCAAAGAATCTATCACCTCGTCCATCAAATACGTAATCTGTAGAAATATAAATCATTTTAGCATCTATTTTCCTACAAGCTTCCGCAATATACTTAGGGCCTAAAGCATTAACTTTATATACCTCATCATACATTTCTTCTGCTTTGTCTACTGCAGTCCATGCAGCATTATGAATTACTATGTCGGGCTTGAGTTTTTCAATATACTGCTTTACTTTATCTTCATCAGTTATATCTAGCTCTTCACGATCAATTCCAATAACGTTTTTATAGCCTCGTTCATTTAATTCACGTAGAACATCAAATCCTAATTGACCTCTAACTCCTGTTACAAAAATAACTAAGTTCTTATTCATTTTATAATCTCACTTTACTATCTTTTAATGTTTTATGTTTCATATCTTTTTCAGATAGTATTACTTCGCCATCAAATTGCCAATCAATTCCTATATCTTTGTCGCTCCATAAAATTCCGTCTTCATCTTCTGGATGATAGAATTCATCACATTTGTAGACAAATTCTGCAGTATCGCTTAAGACAACAAACCCATGAGCGAAGCCTCGTGGTATCATAAACATTTTTTGATTTTTGTCACTTAACAAAACTCCTACCCATTTTCCATAAGTTGGAGAATCTTTTCTAAGATCTACTGCTACATCAAACACTTCACCTTGAATAACTCTAACAAGTTTTGCTTGTTGATGTGTTTTTTGAAAATGGAGTCCTCGCAAAACGCCTTTTCGAGATTTTGATTGATTATCTTGAACAAATTTATAATTTAATCCAGCGTTTTTAAAATCAGCTTCATTGTATGTTTCCATAAAATAACCGCGGTTATCACCGAAAACTTTTGGCTCAATAATCACTACTCCATCAATCTCTGTTTTTGTAAAAGTAAACATATGATATTTCTCCTCCTACTTAAGTAGAGTAATACCTTTGAAAGGAATGTTATTTTCTTTTATAAAGTCATTTGCTTTGAGAATGTCCACTAATAAAGTTTCATCTTTTACAGCCACAACTGTACTAGAGTCAATATAATCTCTTATTGCTAAGATATCGCAATGACTATTTACTGGTGGAACAATTATGATAATATGGTCAAATGTTTTATTTGCTTTTTCAATGTACTCTTTAAATAAAGGAGAAAACACAACCTCTGCACTTTTATTAGATTTTTCTAGGGTATGAATTGTTAAACTGTTTTCTTCAAATGAGACATTTTTTAAGTCCACTACTTTTGCATCAAGCAAATCATCATATTCCGTTAGATTTTCATCCATATTCATATTAAGTAGCAATACCTTTTCATCTTGATTTTGGAAGAAAGTTGCTAGACTTTTTGCAAGCAATACACTATGAAGATGATTATTAGGTGCCGTAATCGCAATCATTTTATTTTTGCCATCACTATACATAGCAATATCGTTTTGTAATTTAGCAATTCCGTCATATAGTTTTTTGTTTTCAGTCAAATTTTCAAAAGCTTGTATTAATTTTTTATCACTCTTATTCATGACGTTTGCCTCCTTTATATTCAATTTCAAAGACATTTGTATTAATCTCTGCAAGATCACTTGCATCATTAATTGTGTAATTTTTCCATTCTTTAAACACCGCAATCAAAGTTCCTAATATTGCACCACATACGGTGAATACAATTATCTTTTTAGTTAAACTTGAGGTTGCAACAGGTTCAGAAGGCTCAATTGCAACTTTTAATTCTAATAAAATATAAGTTGATGTGTGTTCATTCGCATATGTAACAGTATTATTTAAGATTGAACTCAATACATCTTTTACAATAGTTTTGTCTTTATTTGTATAAGAGAATTCAACTGTTAAACTCTTAACAACACTTGGCACTGATGGTAAGCCTAAGCCACTATCGATTTCTGATTTTCTGATTTCTGTTCCATCATTATGAGTGATACCATGTGCTTTCAAATCATCATATACAAGATAGGTACATTCTTTTGCATAGTCTAATAATGTTGAATAGCTTGTGACTTGCAGTGAATTTTTAGTACCTAGGCTACCAGTTGTTTTATAGGATGGTTTACCAATCGTAGATCCATATACTGCACCAATTACTGTAAAGCAGATAATGAAGTATAGTATTGTCATAAATTTTCTCTTAACACCCAATAAAAACACTTTTAATGTTAATTCGTTTTCATACTTTTTATTCATATAATTACCTCTTTCTTATTTGTTTTCTTCTACTTGATGTGATTTGTTATATTTAATTGTTTTGTAATTAAAATAGAGCAAAGACACTAGTAATTCACCAACATAATAGCAACAATAGACAATCGCAAATATATCTAGCCAATTAAATATTGCACAAACTATAATGCCTGGAATGAAAATACCATTTAGTCCTATTTCTTTATCAATACGATCTTGTAGTTTACGAAGCTTTCCTTTTTCTGTTTGTGATGTATTAGTATCATTTTCATATGTCTTCGCACATGATAAATACTTTTGATATAAAAGTCTTGATAGAGGGTCTGCAATTGAAGCAAGTGCTCCAATAATAACTATTGTTGCATCACCCACACTAAACAAAACACCGCCTGAATTATAAGCAGCAATACCAACGCAAATAAATAAACTTGCGATTAAGCAATAACTACTACAGCTATCAACGAATTCTCCAAATGCTTGCTTTTTAACGCTACGAGCAATATTTCCATCTACACAATCTAGAATCATCCAAACAGCAACTAAACACGCCCCAACAATATGACAAATATGATTAGGAATAACGAACATTGCTGATGCTAAGAAAGCCACAAATGTGGAAAACATTGATACTCCATTTGCGGTAAATCCTAAACTTGCAAATAGTGATGCAAACACAAATGAAATTGGTCTAAAAAAGTATCTAACTAACACTGAATCTTTCTTTCTTTTCCATTCTGGAAAATTTTCATAAAAATACTTTACAGTATATTTCATAAACTAACCTCCTTTAAATTGTTTTGATAATATTCTTCGAGTTTTTTAATTTCATCACTTAAATCAAATCCTTCTTCTTTTAATTTGAGATAAGTTAATTCACGATTTTTAATAATCTCTACTTTGTCAAAAGTTTTAACCCATTCATCAGTTACTAAAGGAATAAATTTGCAATTTTCTTCAATCAAAGCAATTTCTTTTGAAACGTGATCAGAGAATAAACATTTTAGGCCAGATGCTTGCGCCTCCACCCCTACAAATGGCAAGCCTTCAACTAAACTTGGGAGAACAAATACATCAAATAGTGAATAGAATTTGGCTGTATCGCTTTGGTATCCTGTAAAAATCACTTTATCTTCAATATGTAATTCCTTAACAAGATTCTCTGCTTCTTCTTTCAAAGTTCCAATTCCAATCAATATTAATTTAGCATTATTATTAATTTTTAGATACTCATAAAATGCATTAATTAAAAATGTTTGGTTTTTAACTCTCATAAATCTTCCCACATGTCCAAAAACCTTTGTCGATTTATCAATTTTGTATAAAGCACGTAATTCTAAATCGGTTTTTTCATTATATTTATACTTATTTAAATCAATCGCATTTTTAATGATGGTAATAGGTATCTTCTTAGAATACCAATGCCCAAACATCCATTTTCCTGCACTTTGAGAGCAAGCACAATAATGTGTTGCATTTCGATTTAACGGAATCATTAACATATTCCCTACAAGTTTTAATAAGAAGTTTTTGCTTTGGAAAGAATCTGCATGTGAATGAGCGATTCTAACTGGTACTTTATACTTTTTAGCGTATTTTAGTATAACAGCAGCCTTACTAGATGAGTGGCAATGTACAATATCAAAATGATGAGTCTTAAAGAATTGTTTTGTTTCTTTCATACATTTGAATGGATGTTTTTGAGGATGTGGAACTTTATAAAGTTTAGCTCCTGCTTTCACAACTTTATCCTCTAATTCGTATTTGACACCAAAGTCAAAATTTAGAAAGGAAATTTCAAACTTTTCTTTATCAATTTTATCCAAGATATTTAATAGTAGAGTTTGAATGCCACCATGTCCTAAACGATCAACAAATAGTAATAATTTAATTTTTTTCATGCTGTCATCCTCTCTTTCTTATCTTAAGAATTTTTGATATATTATCTAAGACAAATTTGTCTCTTAAAATCAATAATATAATACCATACACGCCTGCACCAATTAAAACTTGAGTTATAGTTTTAACAATGCCTTTAATTGATGTCACATATACACCGAAGAAATATACTGTCACAAACATAATTGCTCCCGCAATTAAGTACTTGTATATTATCTTTAATGTCTTTGTAAAACTAATATACTTTTTCCTATGACAATAAACTACATAATAAATAAGAATAAATGTCTCCGCCATCATTGATGATATTACCGCACCAATTGATGCTAGTTTTGGAATTAATATTGCTGTAGAAGCACAATTGATGACAGCAGCAATAATCTGCGCTAGATTTGATTTTTTTTGCAATCCAAATGGAGTAAATATTATTGCGCCAATACATGTTCGTAAGCTTATTATCAAAATAATTGGAGCAAATATAAACAATACTTTACTTACTTTTAGATATTCATCGCCTAGATACCATGGAATTAAGTCTGAAGCAACACCCATGATTCCTAAAGTCATCGGCAAGCCAAGCATAATTACAAAGCCTAAAGATTGATGGATTTTAGTGTCAATTTCTTTTTTATCTTGTTTTGCAAAAAGCATAGACATTCTAGAACGTATAACGATGTTATATGCTGACAAGAAACTTACACACAAGTTTATGATTTTTTGAGCGTGTTCATAATAACCTGTTTCTGCTTCAGTTGATAAAGCACCTAGAATTACTTTATTAATTAATGAGTAAAGCTGATACGCAATTGTAGGAACAAAATAAACAATAACTTCATTTAAATGGCGTTTCCATTTAATCTCTTTGCGGTCAACTTTAACAATATACCTCTTAAGACGGATCCATAATGATGCTTGTCCTAAGAATATTGATAAAGATAATATGAAGACATATAGCCACAAATCATCAAATGATTTAACAAAAACAAATATAGCAGCAAGTCCTAATATTTTAACAGTTAAATTTTTTACTGCTATATACTTAAAATCTTCTAAGCCTTGATAGAGCCACGATATATCAAATATAGCCGCTAAGAAATAAGGAATTTGTAACAAGAAAAATACTATATAGCTATCCATAATTAAGACAGTAATCAAGAAAGCCACAAATGAAACGGTAAGGAAGATTAGTCTTAAGATAAAAATTTCGTAGAATATTTTAGAATACTCTTTTTTATCATTAGAATGCATCGCAATCTGCCGTTGGGCATGTGTTGCAGATCCTAAGGCACCAGCTAAAGTAAACATAGTAATAAGCGAATAAGTATAACTATAGATACCTGTACCATCTGGGCCAATAATTCGTGCAATAAATGGAGTTGTGATTAAAGGAATTATTGATTCAAGGACAGAAACTATTAAATTAAAGAAATAATTACTTTTAATACTATACTTTTTAGGTATGTCATCTTCTGGCGATAACACATAACAATTATGACGTTTAACTTGCTTAGTTACTGGAGGTGGTGTCATATAATCACCATAAAGTTGCGTTAAAATGTCATCATAATTTTTTGTGCCTTGAAATTTTTCATTTTCATATTCAAAATCTTCAAGATTTTCAAACCACTCTCGATTAAATGTTTCTTTTTCATGACTATATATTCCAAAGAAGTTAATTACTCGCTTCGATGGAACATCATTATATTTCATCGCAGTTGATGTTAATTTGTTTGTCATTCGTTTCAATGGAATAATTTTACGAATTACACGTTGAAAAAATGTTTTTATATATCCGAAAATTGTGCGATGAGGATAGCAATAATGCATTTTATAGTAGATTGATTCTTTTATTTTTTTCATTTCCGCAATTTGTTTCATTGCTAATTTATCATCATCAGGCAAATTATCTAGCGGGAAAATATCAATGTATATATATTTTTTACTTTTTAACTTTTTTCTTTCTGGAGCAAAACAATATGTATTTTTCATACAATATCGTGAAATGCCAAATTCAAAATGACTATCCGTGCTTATATTTTGAATAAAGCGATCTTCTGGGCAATTCTTTTCTAAAATTGAAATTAACTTTTCATAGTCTTTTCTTAATAAAACAACATCGATATCATCATCCCATGGTATAAAACCTTTATGACGAACCGCACCAATGAGTGAACCATACATAATAGAGTATTTGATATCATTTTTACGACAAATTTCATCCAACTCACGCATAAGAGTCATTTCGATTTGTTGCATACCTTTTAAATCTAATTCTTGCATACAATATCATCCTCTTTTCTTAAAATTCTTGGTGTTGCTACCAAAAGGAGAAGTAATAATACAAAGTGGGTAACATCTTCACGATAAATCGCTATAGATTGTGAAAATATAATGAAAATTATTAATGGTATAAATCTATTTCTATTAGTGAAATGTTTAACATGTGTCCTCTTTCTAAAAATACGATAGTAGATAAAGAACAATAAACAGAATCCTAAAATGCCATATCCACAAATCATTTCTAAAGTCATATTATGTGCAATTAATGGTTGACCTGTATTAACGGAAATCATATCAATATTGAAATATAAATTATAGGTAAATAATCCTGCACCAATAAATAAATTTAATGGATTTTCTATTAACGCTACACCATATTTCTTTAAAATATCAAAACGGCCAGTAGTTAATTCTGAAATATTGCTACTTTCAAAGAAACGACGCAATACACTATTTACCAATTCACGTGTCTGTGGTAAAGCAAACATCAAAACCAATCCAACACATAAAACTAAAGTATAAGTAATTGCTTTTTGTGGTTTATGTAAGTTAGTAATAACAAGTAAAATAGCCCAAAATACTAAAACTAAAAAGTAAGTTTTTGAAACCATTAAAGCCCCGCCAACTGCACAAATTACAGAAAACACAGCTAGTGAAACAAAAAATACTGGTTTATTAACAAATGTTTTTATTCTTTCATCTTTATTTAAAATTAGATTCATTCCCACAATGAATCCTAATAAACAATACAACGAAAACGTATTTTGATCTAGACTACCTAGACCACCAGCATATTTTTCACGTAAAGTACCATCGACATTAAATGATCCATATTGCATTATTGTGAAAGCTCCCATAAGTGCTACTCCCAAAACGAATACATATGATGCAAAACATTTATCTAGTTTAATTTCTTTATTAGTCATTAAGTTTATTGAAACAAACACAGCAAGTAACCATTTTATGATATAACTATATATTGACTGGTGATTATAGACTTGCCAAAATAATTCGCAAGCCAACATAACAATTACCATAATCACGCTTGTGGTGGATATTTTTTTCATTCTTAAAATATATTCAAAAAACACAAAAATAACGATTACATTGTAAAACGCAAATCCTTTTATATAAACATACAGGTAGAAAGGAATAAACATAAACAAGCAATATATTTTTTCTTCAAAAGGGAATGTTAAAATATAAAGCGCCATTACTACTGCAAGAACATTCAATGCATTAACACTAAGAATTTCTTTAAACTTGCAAAACGTATAAAGAACAAGCAGTAATGTTAAAAAAGCCCAACGCCAAATGGTTTTTTTCATCATTTCACCTTCTTCTTCTTTGCGTACTTACAATACAAGTCTTCATATTTTTTAGTGATTACTGAAATATCAAATTGTTGAACATTTTTGAATGATTTTTCGCCAAGTGCATCACATAATTTTCGATCTGTGACAAGTTTGCACATAGCATCGACTAATTCATCTTCATTTTCGGATGTAGTTAGTAACCCATTATCCGTGACAATGTCTTTAACTCCACCAACATCTGTGGAAATGATTGGCAAATGTGCTGCCATAGCTTCTAAAATAGTCATCGGTAATCCTTCATAAATGGAGGACAAAATAAATGCATCTGAAATTGCATAGTAATCTTCAACATTATTGATGTTTCCTAAAAAAGTCACATTGGAAAGATTTAATTCTTTTACTTGTGCAAGTAATTCATCTTTTAAGACTCCATCTCCTGCAATAAGAAGACGAACATTTTTATATTTAGAAGAAACTTTGGCAAATGCACTGATTAATAATTTTTGATTCTTTTGTTTAGACATTCTTCCAGTTGAGATAAATGTAAAAACATTACTATCTTTTGTGCCAACCTTATTGAACTTTTCAACATTAACAGGATTATAAATTGTCACTGTATCTTTAAGCTTATAAAAAACATCTGTTTGTGTTGAAATAACATTAGAAATGCCAACAGGGTAAGCATATTTGTGTTTAAAAAGGAAACGCAAAATTTTTTGACCAGATTTTTTTGATTCAAATTCTGGCATATTGTGAATGGTATGAAGAATCTTAACTTTATGGTTAATAGCGTAAAGCATTACATATGGGTAACTATGCAAGTGTGTATGAATGATATCTGGCTTAATCTTTTTTAAAAGTTTATACATTTTTACAATACTACGAACGGAAATACCTTTATTCTCATCTAAAAAATATAGATGTATGTTTTCGTTTGATGTCAAAGCAAAATAATTTCTATTTTCAACCTTAGAGTGGTTGACAATAAAGTGAACATTAAATTTGTTTGTGTCGACATATTGCGCCAATTGAGTTGACATTGTTTCTGCTCCACCAAGACTCAAAGTAGGAACACATATCACAACATTAATTTTTTCCATATTTATTACCTCACATGCACTAGTTATAAAAACAACTATTTTATTATTTTGCTTTCACTAATTCTTTATATTTAGCTAGAAGTTTTTCTGCTTCATTTACGATGTTATAATGGGTATGACACATATTTTGATATCCAATTTCACGGTTAATTGGATTTTTACTATCATCAACTATAGATTTAGCCCATAATTCAGGATTTTTATTCAAAGGTAAAAATTTAACATTTTCATTCACTTTTACTTCACGAGTAACAGTGTCAGAGAAGTAACAATTGAGCCCATTAACTTGTGCTTCAATACCAACAACAGGTAAACCTTCATATAAACTAGGCAATAAAAAGGCATCCATTGCTTGATAAAACTTTTCTGGGCATTTTTGTAAACCTAAGAAGAGAACTTTATCATTTAGTTTTAGTTTTTTTACTTTTTCTACTATCTTTTCTTCTAATGGTCCATCCCCAATTAAAAGTAATTTTGTATCACTATGAATCTTAACTACTTCATTAAAAATATCTATTAAAAATTCGTGGTTCTTTTGTGCCATAAATCTTCCAATGTTTCCTATAACAAGTTTATCTTCAATACCATATTCTTTACGAATTGAAGTTCTAAGTTCATTGTCTATTTTAAATTTTTCTAAATCAACTGCATTATTAACTATCATGACTTTACCTGAATTCCATGCTTTCTTTCCAAAAAGCCATTTTGCAGATAATTCCGAACAGGCAAAAAGATGTGTTGGAAAGACACACGAAAAAGTTCTCAACATATTTTTTATAATAGTTTTCTTCCATTCTTTCTTGTTTGAGGTTGAATGTGAATGTGCAATTCTAATTTTTATGCCAGCTTTTTTAGCAGCCCATAAAGGAAAAATACTTAATGCATTTAAATTTGAATGAACGATATCATAATTGCCTTCCTTAAATAATTTTTTAAGCGTTCTCATGTACTTAAAAATATGTGTGTATTTAGGAATGAATACAACTCTGCCACCTAATTTTTCAATAACTTCACGATCTATAATAGGGCAAGTATTTTCTACAAAAAAGTCAAATTGTACTTGTTCTCGGTCAATGTTTTTATAGAGGTTCATTATAATTGATTCTACTCCACCTGCGTTTGCGTGGCCGAGTATTTGTGCTACACGAATAACTGCCATATTACTTAGCTCCTCTATGTTTGAGAACCGCTGGAATAGTTAAAAATAGTAGTTTTAAATCAAATAAGCAACTTCTTTTTGGTAAATACGCCAATTCTTCTTTTTGACGTTGCCCAGACGCATAATCAACATTGGATCTACCATATACTTGCCAGTATCCAGTAAGGCCTGGTTTTACTTGTAATAATTTTTCTTTTTGGTATGGAGTATAGTTTTCATCCAACTCAAATTGTTTTACAGGACGTGGACCAACAACACTTAAACTTCCAAGGAAAATATTGAATAACTGAGGCAATTCATCAAGGGATGTCTTTCTTGTGAATCGGCCAATTGGTGTAATTCGTGGGTCCTTGTCAATTTTTCTTTCTGTATTCCATTGTTCTATTTGTTCTGGTGTCAAATATTTTTCAACATTTGTCTCAGCATCTATATACATTGAACGGAATTTGTAAACTTTAATTTTCTTGCCATGCAATCCAACACGTTCATCTTTAAATAAAACTGGTCCTTTAGATGTTAATTTTACTAATAATGCAAGTATTATTAATAACCAAGAGAAAACAAGAATAACAAGCCCGGATGATACAATATCAAATGCACGTTTAAAGAAAGCATACGCTTTTCCACCTTTAATTACTATCTCTTCTTCTTGCTCACTTTTAGTTACTATTTTTTGAGTTGTTTCAATTTCTTGTTCAACAACCGCGACTGAACCACTACTATCTTTTGCCATAAATAAGTCTCCTTTTCTTCAAATACCTATATAGACTATTCAAAAGTTATCTTTTTATGTAACTAAAAAATATATTTTTTAGGATGAAATAATGTTATCATAATTTGTAATCACTTGCAAGTTTGCCAAAGTATACCAAAAAAAGTATGTTCATTCAAGAAAACAACCATACTTATTAAACATATTTTTTAACTTTTGATTAGAAATAATGAGCGATATAACAATATGCAAACCAATTTTTATTGTGCAAATTTAGTTTATTTGCTGTGAAATAAAGAAAATTCAACATATGGTTCATCTTTTTGCTCTAGAACTCTATACCCATCTCTGGTAATTCCATCAATTACGCTTTGATAATTTACATCATCATCAACCACAAATGTTGCTTCACCATTATGATGGTTAGATTTAACTTTTTTAACCTTAGTTAAGTTTGTTCTTACAATGTTATTGATATGTGTTTCACACATTCCACAGCGCATACCATCTATTTTTAAAGTTACTTTTTTCATATAAAATCCTCCCTTAAATTAAATGCCAGTCTGCGACTAACAAACTGGCATATTTTTTATTTCTTTTTAGAACAGCATCCACAATTAGAGCAGGAATTGCCGTATTTTTTATAGTAGGCATCAGCCAAGCCTTTGCCGTGGTTACAGCCTTCACAATCACCAGTTGGAAGATGTTTTATCTTACGATAAATATTCTTACCAAACACAGATATTACAATCAAACTTGCTACGACAATGACGATTATTTCTACCATAAGCAATTCTCCTTTCTAATTATTTTTCTAATTCTACTTGATCATTTTTTTGTTGTTGTAGAGTCTAATCAATACGATAGCGGCTGCTACTACAGCGATGAAGATGAAGCATGTCCACCACCATGTTCCAATCATGTAAATAGCCATTGAAACGATGAATGATGTGATTAACCAGAAGGCAATTGTTGATTTGAATTTACCTTCAGGTAATTCAGCTTTTGCTGTTGCACAAGCTGCGAAACATGGAATAGTTGTCATATTGAAGGCGATGAATGATAGTAAGCCTGGAACTGTAATTCCTGTAGCTTTAATCATAGCTTCAACTGCTGCTAAACCTTCAATTGCTTCAGTTCCTTCTTCAGGAGCAACGAAGCCAGCAACAATAGCGACTGCTAATGTTCCGAATGTTGCGATAACATTTTCTTTTGCAATTAAACCAGTAATTGCTGCAACTGCGAATACCCATCCGACACCTTTAGTTAATTGTGAACCAAAGCCTAATGGTGTGAATAAAGGTTGAATTAATTGACCGATTGAAGCCAATATTGATTGTGACATTTCGGTATCTTCAGGTAAGAATTCCCAACTCCATGTGAAGTGAGATAATGCCCAAATAAGAATTGTGGAAGCTAAGATGATTGTGAAAGCCTTCTTAACAAAGTGTTTTGTCTTATCCCATAAGTGGATCATCAAAGCTCTAAATTTTGGTAAGTGGTAAGCAGGTAATTCCATAATGAATGGCGGAACTTCACCACGCATTGTAGTAT
Organism: uncultured Erysipelotrichaceae bacterium; assembly: GCA_900315885.1. Taxonomy (GTDB): domain Bacteria; phylum Bacillota_I; class Bacilli_A; order RFN20; family CAG-826; genus RUG131. The sequence goes on along the minus strand of ONAT01000004.1, from coordinate 13,871 downwards.
TTCTCATAACAATTACAGCTACGATTGCTGTTACCATACCTAAGACATACATACTAAATGTGATTAAATCGACATTGGAAACTCCAAAGTAAGATACGATGCCCCCCAGCGATAGCGGTTAAAATAGGTAATTTAGCTCCACATGAGAAGAAAGGAATAACTCTAATAGTTGCAACCTTTTCTTTATCATCTGCTAGAGTACGAGTGTTGATCATTGCTGGCACTGAACATCCAAAGCCCATAATCATAGGCATAAACGCGCGTCCAGACAAACCGAATTTACGGAAGATTCTATCAAGAATGAAGGCAACACGAGCCATATAACCAGAATCTTCAAGAATTGAGAAGAATAAGAATAGACATAGAATTTGTGGCAAGAAACCTAGAACAGCAAATAGACCTTCAAGGACACCATCACATATAAATGCTTGTACCCATGGGGTCGCTCCGCTCAACCAGTCACGGAATAAATCATTAATCATTCCTGTAATTGTATTGAGGAAGTTTGCTAGGATAACGCCCGGCGAGTTAATACCACCATTAGCGAACAATCCTTCAAATGCAGTACCTGCAAATGAAACAATTCCATCTTCACCAAATGCACCAAGAGCATTCAAATAGAATAAATCTTCTGAGAATGTTAAGTGGAATACGACAAATAAGATTAATAAGAAGATTGGGATACCAGCCCATTTATTTGTTAAGACCTTATCGATCTTATCTGACTTAGTTACTTTTGTGCTTCCTGCTTCTTTTCTTGTAAGAACTGGAGCAAAGTTCTTAGAAATATATTTATAACGAGCATCAGCAATTAAAGCTTCAAAGTCATCACCAAATGTGTCATCACTGAATGTGTCTTTGAATTGATTGACCATTGGAACTAAATCTTCGTGTTGTTTTGTTTCAAGTTCATCTAATTCAACAAGTTTTACAGCATGGAATAATGGGTTTTCAACTTTTTTACCTTCAAAAGCAATTCTTACATCTCCGATAAGATGTTTCAAATCACGATTTTCGATAATTGTTGTTCCTTCTCTTTTCTTAAATGATGCCTTATATGCTTCAACCATCAACTTATCAAGATTTCTTTCTTTTAAAGCAGATATTTCAACAACAGGGACTCCTAATTTCTTTTGGAGAGCCTCAACATCAATTTTATCTCCACTCTTATCGACTTCATCCATCATGTTAAGAGCAACGACCATTGGAACATCTATTTCTAACAATTGAGTTGTTAAGTATAAATTACGTTCAAGGTTGGTTGCATCAATAATATTAATAATACAATCAGGTTTTTCATCAAGAATGAAATTACGAGAAATAACTTCTTCTGAAGTATAAGGTGATAAAGAATAAATACCAGGTAAGTCAACAATGTCGATAGGTTCTTTTAATTTCTTATAAGTACCTTGTCTCTTATCAACTGTAACACCTGGCCAGTTACCAACGTGTGCGGTAGAACCTGTTAAAGAGTTAAATAATGTTGTTTTACCACAGTTTGGGTTACCAGCAAGAGCAAAATGTTTCATATTATTTTGTTCCTCCTTTTACTTCAAGAGTTACCAATGAAGCTTCTGACTTTCTTAGTGTTAATTCGTATCCTCTAATTGTAACTTCTAGCGGATCGCCTAGTGGAGCACGTTTTCTTAATAAAACTTCTGCACCAGGTGTAACACCCATGTCGAATAAGCGACGACGTAATCGACCTTCACCTTCAACGGTCTTGATTATGCCAGTTTCACCTATTCCAAATTCGTTAAGTTTTTTTAGCATACAATCCTTCCTTCCTTACGCTACTAAAATTTTGGTAGCAATATTTTGATCTAATGCCAAACGACCATCTTTAATGATACAAATGACACTTCCATTTGCTTTAGCTATAATAGTGAGAACCGAATTAATAGTAATTCCCAAACTTTCTAAATATTTTTTTACTTTGTCGTTTGTTAATACTTTAATTACTCGAAGTTCAGTATTAAGCGGTGCTATAACTAATGGCATATTGCTTCCTCCTTTGAACAAGTTAGTCTTGACTAACAATATGGCAAATAAATAAGTTAGTTTTGCCTAACTACTAAAATTATATTCATTCTACACTGTATGTCAATACATTTTTTTGAAATTTTGCTTTTTTATAAAAAAAGGAATAGTTTTTACCTACTCCTTGTTTAAATAATTTTTGATTGCTTGGAATGTTTCATCGCTAAGATCATGCTCGATTTTACAAGCATCTTTAAGTGCTGTTTCTTTGTCAACGCCTAATAAAATTAAGCATTTTGAAATTACTTTATGACGTTCATATGTCTTATTTGCGGCTTGTAATCCTAATTCTGTCAATGTAATACCACCATCGGAATCGACAACAATATAGCCGTTTTCTCTTAGTTTTTTCATAGCAACACTGACACTAGCTTTAGAAAAATTCATATCTTCAGCTATATCAATTGAGCGAACATTTCCATTTCTTTCTTTGAGAACAAGTATTCTCTCTAAATAATCTTCTGCTGATTCATATAATTTCATTTTAATACCTCTTTTGCCCTTTATAAGCATAATATACTAGCAATGAGCAATTTTTCAAGTTAATTATTTTATTTAGCTTTGTAACCAGCTTCTTCAATTGCGTGAATTAATGTGTTTTTATCAACATCTTTATCTAATGTGATTACTACATTATTTTTTTCTAATGAGGCAATCGCGGATTTAACTCCCTCAATCTTTAGTAATGCACCTTCGACATGTGCTTTACAATGTGCACACATCATACCTTCTACTTTTAATACAATTTCCATTTTATTTTCTTCCTTTCCTTGATTTTCTACTCTTTTAATTTTGAACAAATTAATAGTTAAAGCATTCGTAACAACAAATACACTAGATAAACTCATCGCTAATGACCCAAACATTGGATTTAACTGAATTTTAAAGAATGGATATAAGAGTCCTGATGCTAAAACTATGCCAACACTATTATAGAAGAACGCCCAGAATAAATTTAATTTAATAGTGTTTATTACTCTTTTACTAAGTTTAATCGCATTTGCAACGTCTAACAAATCATTACGAAGTAAGACAATATCACTTGTTTCTTTTGCAATATCGCTTCCACCTTTAAGTGAGATTCCTAAGTCTGCATAAGTTAAGGCTAAAGCATCATTAACGCCATCACCAACCATAGCGACAAGGTGTTTATTATCTTTTTTAAGTGAAGAAATAACATCTTTTTTATCAATTGGCATAACTTCCGATATTACTTCAGTTATTCCAACTTCGCTTGCAATCTTATTTGCAGTCGCAGCATTATCGCCTGTTAACATAACAACTTTAATGCCCATTTTTTGTAATTCCGAAACCGCTAATTTTGAATTTGGCTTAATTTCGTCTTTCAAACAAATAATACTTATTAATTCATTGTTTTTCACAACTACAAGTGGTGTTTTTCCTTCACGAGCAAATTCTTCTAATTTTGCTTCAATTTCAGGTTCAACATGAACATTCTTTAGATTCTTTTTATTACCAATCATGAATGTATCGTTATTATATGTAGCTTGAAGTCCTTGACCTTCAACAGATTTATAATCTTTAATTTCAACTTGTTGAACATCATTCTTATTAGCGTAATCAATAATTGCCTTTGCTAAAGGGTGCTCAGATTTGTTTTCGATTGAATAAACAATTGATAATACATCTTCATTACCATAATTAATAAAATCTGTTACTTTTGGCTCACCATATGTGATCGTGCCAGTTTTATCTAAAACAACAGTCTTGATAAGATGTGTTTTTTCTAATATTTCCGCATCTTTAATTAATAATCCATTAGATGCTCCAACGCCGGTACCAACCATAACTGCGACTGGGGTTGCTAAGCCAAGAGCGCATGGGCAAGCAATAACTAATACAGATATTGCAAAATTAAACGCCAACTCAAATCCACCTTTACATAGTAAGGTAATGACGAAACTTAACAAAGCAATTCCCATAACAATTGGGACAAATATACCTGCAATTTTATCAGCCAATTTAGAAATTGGAGCTTTTGAGTTGCTTGCTTCCTCTACCATTTTAATAATGGTCGCAATAGAAGTATCTTCTCCAACCTTTAAGGCTTTAATTTTGATGTATCCTGCGACATTAATTGTTGAAGAGAAAACTTTATCATCTTTCTTTTTATAAACTGGGACACTTTCTCCCGTGATGTTTGCTTCATTAATTGAACATGCCCCATCAACAATAACTCCATCAACAGGAATTGAATCTCCTTGTTTTACTATCACAATATCATTGATTTTTACATCTTCAATACCTACTTCAATTTCTTTATCATCACGAATAATTCTTGCGCTTTTTGGCGCTAAATCCATAAGTTTTTCGAGAGCTTTTTTAGTTTTTCTTTTAGAAATACTCTCTAAATATTTACCAAAACTTACGAAAGTTAAAATCATACCTGCGGATTCAAAATACAAATTTGAACGATATTGATTAACTAATTCTTGGTTTTTTGTATTCATTCCTATAATTATCATTACAATTGCCACGACACCATAAATTAATGATGCAGTTGCACTGATTGCAATTAACGAATCCATACTTGGAGATAATTTAAATAGTTTCTTATATCCTGAAACAAAATAATGGAAGTACATAATTACAATTGGAATGATCAACACTAATTGCGTTAAAGCAAAAACAAGCGCATTATGATGCATGATTGCTGGTAACGGCAAAGAAATCATGTGTCCCATTGAAACATGCATTACAAGAATCAATAAAACAAATGACACAATCAATTTTATCAATTGACTATTATCTTTCTTTTCCTTTTCTTGTTTAAATAGTTTAGCGCTATATCCTGCATCTTTTACCGCTTTAAATATAATTGAATCGTTAACTACACTCTCATCAAAATCTACAATCATAGAATTAGAGAGCAAGTTGACATTAACCTTATTCACACCTTTTAAATTTGACACTGCTCTTTGTACATGTGCTTGACAGGCCGCACAAGACATTCCGAGCACACTATACTTCTTATACATTATTGAAACCTCTTGAAAAGGTTAATTATTTCATCTAAAGACTCAAGATTTCCACTTTTAATATCATCAATTAAACAAGAATGCATATGACTATCTAAAATAACATTTGCAAGACTTTTAATTGATTTATCAATCGCGGATAGTTGGATAAGAATGTCACCACAATAACGGTCCTCCTCTACCATTTTTTTAATGCCATTCATTTGTCCTATAATTTTGTTAACACGTGTTGATAGTTTTTTCTTTTCTTCTAAGTCACGTACTTTTGTTTTGTGTTTACAACATTCTGCCATAACATTCACCTCATTTTTGATATTATACCCCCACTGGGTATATGTCAAGCAAAAAGAAAATCACCAATTATTATTAGTGAATTTTTCTATAATATACCTGTCAAGAATATTTCAATGCCAATTGCTATTAAAATAACTCCGCCTAAGATATCCGCTTTGTTTACTAATTTAGTACCAAATTTTTTACCTAAAATTAATCCTACGATACAAATTGCAAATGTTACAGTTGCAACTATAAGTGCAGTCACAAGAGCGCTTAACCAATTGTATTCCGCAATTGTAAATCCAACAGATAAGGCATCAATTGAAGTTGCAACACCTTGAACTAACAAGAGCCAGAAAGTAAGTTTTCCTTCTTTCTTTTCTTCATCATCTTTATGTTTTATACCTTCGTAAAGCATCTTACCACCTATAAAACCTAATAAAACTAAAGCAATATATGGTATGAATTTTTCAAACGATGTGAAATACTCGACAATTGTATGAACGCATATCCAACCTAGCATAGGCATTAACGCTTGGAAGAAAGCAAATACTCCGGCAATTCCACACATTTTTCCTTTTTTCATATTAGGATCATCTAATCCATTTGCTAACGAAACTGAGAAGGCATCCATGGCTAAACCAACACCTAATAATGCTGCTTGCACATAAAACATAATTTCTTTTGGTAACATTTTTGTATCCTCTTTGCAACATTACGCATTGTATCATTATTAACTAATAGTTGCAATAAAAATCTCTACTATGTAGAGATATTATTCATTGCCTTTTAATTGCTCAAGTAAACTTATTTTATCCTTTTCTCCATAGAAATACTTTACAATTTCTAATCCTAATTCAATCGCGTAAAACATCGATTTTCCTGTAATAAAGTTTTTATCGCACACAACACCTTTATCTTTTTGGTAAAATCCTCCGACAATTTCGCTCTCAAATCCAGGATAAACTGTATAATTTAAGTCTTTAAATAGTCCAAGTCTTCCCACTAGCATTGGAGCAGCGCATATCGAAGCCACTAATTTATCCTTATTTGCAAAATAAAGTATTACTTTTTCGACTTCTTTCATATTAACAAGAATTTGAAACGCTCCTGGTCCTCCTGGTATAAATAAGAAATCAAAATCATCTAAATTGACATCTTCAAGAACTGTATCTGTTTTCATTACAATTCCTCTTGCAGATTTAACTTCTAATCTGTGCATAACACTTGCTACAACAATTTCATCACCATGTCTTTTTAAAACATCAATTGGTGCAACAAATTCCACATCTTCAAATTTATCTCCGACAATAACTAACCCTTTCATGTTCCTTACCTCTTTTCAAAATAATTATAACAAAACTTCCAATAAAACGAGAAATATTATAATTTATAATATATCAAAAAGGAGTGATAAATTTATGAAAAAGAAAATTATCTTACTTCCGTTAGCATTACTTGCTATTTGTTCATGTTCTAACAATGGTAGTGTAACAAGTAACAATACATCTAACACAACGCCTAGTTCTATAGGTTCTAATACCACAAGTACTGGCACAAGCACATCTACAAGCATTACCCCAGTTAGTATTTCATCTCCTAGTACAGATCCAGATGAAAACTACGATTCCACAAAATCCACGGTCATTGCTTTAGAAGATAATGCATCAACAGTCACAAATAATAATGGTTTTGTCGTAGTAAATGAAAATGAAATCTATATTACTGGTGCAGGCACTTACGATGTATCAGGCACATTAAGTAACGGCAAAATAATTGTTAATCCTGCTAGCGAAGATGAGAAAATCGAATTAAATCTTAACGGAGTAAATATCACATGTAACTATGGCGCTCCAATAGGAATTTTTAACGGAGACAAAATTGATATCTCCGCCAAAAAGAACACTAAAAATTATATTACTGACACTCGAACAAGTGATATTGATACAAAAGATGGTTCAAATGCCGCTCTTTATAGCACTATTGATATGAAAATTAAAGGTGCAGGATATTTAAGTGTTACATCATCTTATAATAACGGCATTGCTACCAAAGATGATTTAGAAATTCAAAAAGCGGAAATTGAAGTCACTGCACCAAACAATGCAATTAAAGGTGGTGATTCTCTAACTATTAATTCTGGCACCATTACTGCTATATCCACAAACGGGGATGCTTTAAAAACAAGTAACTCTGATATTTCTAGTAAAGGAAAACAACGAGGCACAATTACAATTCTTGATGGAAAAATCAAAGCATATGCAGCATGATGCAATTGATGCTGCTTATGATGTTATAATTGGTGATGCCACAAATAAAACATATCCAACAATTGAGGCGTATACCGAAAGCTATTCACCATATTCTAAAGAAGTAACTGCAACTTCTTCTGAAAAAATGTATTTTGCTTTAAGTTTCTCTCGTGGTGGTCATTTTGATACAGATTCCACAGTTTTCTGTGCATTATTTACTTTAGTAGATAACACTCAATCTTGGGTAACGTTATCTAAAGAGACATCATCTGGCAACTTTAATCGTTCAACATATTATTATTCTTTAAAGAAACCAAGTAATGCACAAAGCGTAACTTTCTATGGATATTCAAATTCTCAAACTATTAATAGCACTGAAACTTACACATATATTTCTGAAACCAAAATGAGTTTACCAACAAATAATGATATGTTTAAAGTAAGTTCAATTAATGGTAACACTATGAAAGGTAGTTGGACTAATTACCAAAATCAACCTGGTGGCCCAGGTGGTGGAGGAATGCAAGAAGGAAATCCAAATTCTGCAGACTACTCATGCAAAGGTGTCAAAGCAGATAACCAAATCACTTTTGAAGGTGGCACTATAGTAGTCAAAGCTCACGATGATGCTATACACGCTAATAACGATAACCTTTTAGAGACAAATGTTTATGGAGAAGGAAGCATTACTATCAATGGAGGAACATTTGATTTATATACTGATGATGATGGTATCCACGCTGATAGCACTCTAACAATCAATAACGGAACTATTAATATTTCTAATTCGTATGAAGGACTTGAAGCATTCACAATAAATATCAATGGAGGCACAATGGTTATTAACTCTAGTGATGATGGTGTGAATGCTGCCGGTGGAGATGAAAGAGAAAATGCGGAAATGCTTAATATTACTGGTGGTTTAATGTACATCTCTGCTCAAGGTGATGTTATTGATTCAAACGGCAATATTGAAATGTCTGGTGGTGTTGTCTTTGCTCAAGGACCATCACGTGGAGGAAATGGATTGTTAGACTTTGATGGAATATTCACTTTTAAGGGTGGCTTCTTCTTTGGATTTGGTGGAGCAGATATGCGTCAAGTTCCAACAAAGCAAGGTGATGTAACAGTTAAAGTTCAAACAAATTATTCTGTCACATCAAATAAATACATTATAGTTACAGATGGCACAAATATTATTGCTTCAATGCGCGTAACAATGTCAAATTTAAGTTATTATGTATTGGCCTATGATAATACTTATCCAAGTTCATTAACTGTTACAAATTCATCTTCAAGTGATGTAACATTAGTGGATGACTTGTATTACATCAACAAATAAGCAAAAAAACATATGGGATAAAACTCATATGTTTTTTGTTAATTCTTTTAATCCATCATTAGTTAAAAGAGTTTTTATCTCTTCGATGTTTTTAAATTCTTGATCTTTTAATAGAAAATATAATTTATTAATAATTTTATCTTCTGTATTTTTTGCATTTTTATAATCATTTTCTGTATAATTTTCAAAATATTCCTCAAAAAGCGTTAACACTAATCTTCGCAACAATCCTAAAATTGATTCTTCTAACCAATAAGTGAATTCTTGGTTTGTTTCATATTTTTTAAATTTTAAATAAAGTGGTAATCCGTCATTTGCGCCATGCCAAATATCTACAAAAACATAATCATAAACCTTTGTGTTCTCTCTCAAGAACACAAATGCATCCGCACAAATAATATTGATTTTTTCCTTATGTTCAAATTGAGGTAATATATATTTTTTAAACAAATCAATAATCTTTGCATCTTTTTCAATAATTGTGACACTTTCGACTTCTTTTTTATTAGAAACCATATAAGCGTAATAACCTAATCCTAATCCAAATGTTAATACATGACCTTTACTTTCGTTAATTGGTTTTTCCATTGTAAGTATTTCATTTGGAGTAATGCTCATCCATATGATGTCATTCTTTGCAATCGCGGGATATTTTGTTTTTTCTTTAAAATAACCTATTTGATAAATTTCACGAAAATCTTCCATAATTTTAACATCATCATAGGCAAAAGCTTGGTAAGGATGATAAGTTTCATATTCTAAAGAATATTCTTCATCTTTAATCGGATTAAATTTGATATTCTTAAAATAAGGATTATTAATTAAGACATCTCTTTTTCTTTCTTTTAAAGCTGGTTTAATGTAGTTTTCAAATATTTTTTTGTTTTCTTCATCACTAAAGTCAATATCAAAATAATTTAAGAATTCATTAACATATGTTGTCTTATTTGCTTCTATCTTTTTAATATTCACCAAATCATAATAACGACAAAACTCAATAAACATATTAGATACTGCAATATTAATCTCTTTAATATCAAGTAATTCTTGGAGTTTTTTTATATCTTTGTCATTTAAACTTAAAATCATGTTTAATCTCCTTGTAACATTTCTAATAATTTAGTTACACAACGCTTAATTTCTTCATAAACTCCTTGATATCTTCCACTGTACCACGGATCTTCAATGTCGCCGTTTTCACCAACATAATCTTTTAAGCGATATATTTTCTTATCTTTATCAAATGGAATTATTCTTTTTATGCCATACATATTTTCTTCATCCATTACGAAAATTAAATCAAAATCATTATAATCACTAGGCACTACTTGTCTTGCATAATGTCTTTGATAAGGAATATTGTTCATATCTAACACTCTTTTCATTGGAGGATAAATGTCATTACCTATTTCTTCTCTTGATGTAGCTTTTGATTCTGTGTAGAAATGATTTTCTTGATGACTCAAAGATACAAGATACTTAAAAACATACTCTGCAGTTACAGAGCGGCAAACATTTCCATGACAAACAAATAGTACTTTTTTCATATAATCACCATCTCGTTTATTTTAACATATTTTAAGAATTAACAAAGAACTAATTAAAATGGGAAAATTATAATATTGTTTTTTGTCTTTTTTATATTAGAATCGCCAACAAAACCCGTTGAATTCAATACTTTTAATATATTAATATCATCATGATTGATTCATTCATGCACAAATTTTACAATTTTTTGTGCACGTTTTAGTTTTATGCACAATTATATTTTAATGGTCTTATAAGGTTTTATTTTGCCTTATGCATATTTATTATTAATGAAAAACAGTCATAAACTAGCAAACAACTTTTTATGTTTTTCTTGTAATAGATTTTTTCTTGTGCTATGTTATTAGTATCAAAAAAAGGAGATTTTATTATGGTATTGTCATTTATCACTAATTCAGTTTTCTTTTATGGATATTATTATTACCGCTGTAATCAATAATATCTAGATTTTGATATGTAGGTGTTATTGATGAAATTGATAACGCCGCCAAACAAATAATATTTTTGCTTAAGTGTTATCAATTTTATCGCTTAAGTTTTTTTTATTTTAGGGAGGAATCAATATGAAAACAAATGTAATTAAAAAACCTATTAATCTATTTATAGCCTTATTAGCTCTAGCAAGCTGTAACCCTATAAACAACGTTGACATGACAAACTGGAAATTTACACCAAAGGATGAAAACAACATCAAAATTGGTATTTTGCAGCCAATCGAGCATGATGCTTTATCTAAAGCACGAGAAGGATTTATCAACGCATTAGATACTGCAGGATATAAAGATGGACAAAACATTACAATTACATATAGTAACGCGAATGGAGTAAGTTCTGATCAAAATACTTTAGCAAAAAATCTCACAAGTTCTTGTGACTTAACTCTAGGTATCGGAACTGGTGCAAGCCAAGCCTTACATTCTGCACAAATCAATAGTGGTTCTACTAACCCAATCTTGTTCACTGCTGTTACTGATGCTGTTGATGCTGAATTAGTAAGTTCTAATACAAATCCAGGCGGTTATATTACTGGCACTAGTGATGCAAACCCTGTGGAAGAACAAATTAATTTAATCAAAGAATGTTTACCAAGTGCTACAAAACTTGGAATCATTTATACACAATCAGAAACAAACTCTGAAGTACAAGCAAATCAAGCTAAAGCCGCTGCTGAAGGAATGGGACTTGAAGTAAAAATTTCTACTTGTACCGATTCAACTGACTTATCAGCGACAGCAAGAGATTTATGTAGCAAAGTGGATGCATTATATATTCCAACCGACAACAATATTGCCGCTAATATGAATACAATTAAAGCCGCTGCTGATACAAACAAGATATTAGTTATATGTGGCGAAGAAGGTATGTTGAAAAATGGTGGTCATGTTACTTTATCCGTTGATTACTTTGAATTAGGTCGTAAATGTGGCAATATTGCAGTATCAATTATTAAAGGTGAAAAGAAGCCTAACGAAATTCCTGTCGCCACAATGACAAAAGAAGAATGTGTATATGTTATGTCAAGCAAAAATCTTGCTGATACCGATATTACATTGCCTGATTCTGTTAAAACTAAATTCACAGATATAAGTGCAGGTGAAAATTAATGCCACTTGGAGAACTAATAATTAATATATTTACTTCCGCTTTACCTTGTTGTTTATTAGCTTTAGGTATTTTCTTAACATATCGCTTATTGGATTTTGCAGATTTAACTGCTGAAGGAAGTTTCCTAGTAGGCGGAGCAATATGCGCAACTATCATATTTAAAGGTGGAAACGCCTTCTTAGCCACGATTATCGGTGCACTCGGCGGTGCTCTCTGTGGTTTAGTTACTGGTTTACTTAATACTAAACTTCGCATTCCTAAATTATTGAGTGGAATTATCACGATGACCGCAGCGACATCCATAACATTACTTATTATTGGTGCTACAAAAGATAATTCTGTCTTTGCAAACCTTGTTACTTTACACGCAACAGATCACACAATTTTCTCTTATTTCTTTATTAACGGAATTAATAATAGAATAGTTGAAGTAATCGTAATGGCAATTACTGTAATTTTAGTAACATTATTGGTCTATTATTTCTTTGGCACTGAATACGGAATGGCTATACGTGCTACGGGCATGAATGCTCAAATGGCACGTGCTCAAGGTATTAATTCTGAAAGAGCCACTATCGTATGTGTTGCTATTTCTAATGCTTTGATTGGTATGGCTGGTGCTTTATTTGCTCAAGATGCGCGAAGCATAGATATTAAATCATCATCTGGATTTCTCGTCGTTGGTTTAGCTTCTATTCTTATCGGTGAAGCAATATTTGGTAAAAAGAGTTTCAAAAACTGGATTATTTCTGTAGTTCTTGGTGCAGTTGTTTATTTTGTAATTATTAACGTAGCAATTGCTCTAGGATTCCCAACTCAATTAAAGAACTTATTATATGCAGTATTAATTACCATTGCACTTTGTATTCCTCTAATTAAGAGTTTATTTAAGAAAAAAGGTGGTGTTATCCATGCTAGAAATTAAAAATGTCACCAAAGTATTTAATTTAACCGGTAACAAAGAAGATACAAGAGTTGCTTTAGACAATGTATCATTAACTATTAAAGATGGCGATTTTGTCACAATTATTGGCGGTAATGGTAGTGGAAAATCAACATTAATGAATATCATCACTGGTGTATTAACACCAGAAGATGGCAAAGTACTTCTCAACGATAAAGATATCACTAATATCACCGAGTATAAGCGCGCACCATATTTTGGAAGAGTATTCCAAGATCCAATGCTTGGTACTGCTGGAGATATGTCCGTGATTGAAAACCTAGAAATTGCATGTCGACGTGGAAAAACAAATGGACTTCGCTGGGGATTTAAAAAATCTCACATTGAACTATTTAAAGAAGAATTAAAAAAGTTCGATTTAGGTCTAGAAACTCGTTTATATCAAAAAGTGAAATTATTATCAGGTGGTCAACGTCAAGCTTTAACTCTTTTGATGGCAGTAATGGCAAATCCTCAAATATTATTACTTGATGAACACACTGCTGCTTTAGATCCAAAAACAGCAAAAAATGTTTTAACTATCACCGATAAGATTATTCAAGAAAATAACTTAACTACACTTATGATTACCCATAATTTGAAAGACGCAATTAAATATGGAAATCGTTTAGTCATGTTGCATAACGGCAAAATCATTCTTGATGTTCGCGATGAAGAAAAAAGTCATCTTAAAGTGGAAGATTTGTTAACCAAATTCCAAAAAGATGACGCAATTGACGATAATTTATTTTTAAACTAAGAACTCACTTGGAGTGCTAGGATAAAAGTGGACAAGGGTAAAAAAACACCCATCCACTTTTTTCTTTGTTATTCTAGTAAAAGGAGGTTTTATAATGCGAACAAAA
>ONAT01000020.1 GCA_900315885.1 uncultured Erysipelotrichaceae bacterium | reverse complement strand
ACCAAAGTGATAAACAAGTTTTAAGTAGTCATTGTAAGTGCCTTTGTAACCAGCAGTGACATAAGCATTATAAGCTTCTTCACTACCTAAATCTAATTCACCTTTGCCAGTGAAACCTACACCATCAAACACTTTGCCATCGACGTACACTTTATTATTGACGATACGTCCATCAAATACGTTGATTGCAGGTGAACCCAAGAATTTTGCAACGAATAGGTTGATTGGTTCATCATAGACATCTTGTGGTTTTCCAATTTGTTGGATAACACCCATTTTCATAACAACTATAAAATCCGATTTCCAATTTGTTGGATAACACCCATTTTCATAACAACTATAAAATCCGAAATACTCATAGCTTCTTCTTGGTCGTGAGTAACGAAAATTGTTGTAATGCCAGTTTCACGTTGAATACGTTTAATTTCTTCACGAGTTTGAAGTCTTAAACGAGCATCCAAGTTTGAAAGAGGTTCATCTAGTAATAACACTTGAGGCTTTTTAGCGAGAGCTCTAGCAATAGCAACACGTTGTTGTTGACCACCAGATAGTTCTTTTGGTTTTCTATCTAGATAGCGATCAATATCAACTAACTTTGCCATCTCGTTAACGATTTCTGCCATTTTTTCTTTTGGCATCTTTGGCCTAATGTTCTCTAGAGGAAACATTATGTTTTGTCTCACAGTTAGGTGTGGGTATAAAGCATAGTTTTGGAAGACTAAACCGATACCACGTTTTTCTGGAGGCACATTGGTGACTTCTTCTTCACCAAAAAATATCTTTCCATCAGTAGGTTTGTGCAAACCAGCAATCATATATAATGTTGTTGATTTACCACAGCCGGAAGGTCCTAACAAACCAACTAATTGGCCATCAGGAATTACTAAATTCATGTTGCCAACAGCAGTTGTACTAGGTCTGTTCTTTGTTCCAGGGAATACTTTAGAAAGATTTTCTAATTTTACTTCCATATTATTTCTCCTTCTACAGTTTAACTGTATATTACATAGTAATAGTATCACAATTGTAAGCACTTAACAACACAAAAAAATCTAATTTGAAACGCTTATTTTTTTCACACGAAAAAAGCACACAAATTTGTGTATGTGTGCTTAACTATTTGTTATTTTTTTTGATTGCTTTGCTCGCTATAATACTCTTCGTGTCGCTTTTCAATAGCGGCAAATCTACCATTTTCTTCTTCTACAGACTTTTCAAATTCTTCTCTATTTTTGTAAATAACTGAGGCTTTATCATCGACAACCATTGTAACAGCGCAATAGTCATGAAGTGCAGCATTTTTCTTTCCCAAAACCATAATAGTAAATGAAATCAATGGCACAATCATTATAGTTATAAACCCTAACAGGATATTAATAACCGAAAACGCTAAGAACCTAACCACAATTTGTGATTTTTTAACTTTAAATCCTTGTTGGTTTGTTAAAGCAAGTTTGAATGTCATCTTGCCTAAAGTTTGTCCTTTAGAATTTAAAATTGGTATTAGTAAATATGTAACTGATAAACCAATAACCACCGAAATAGCGAATGCTATATCTTGTACAGTAGTAACATATTTAAATGGTTCTTTAAATACATCCGATGTTTGTAAATTTGTTAAAGCTTTACTATAAACATACGAATTAAATTGTTTAACAAAATCAGCGTTATCTTTATAGCTATCAGAAATAACAAGTTTGTCATTCGTATCGAAAGAATAATATTCTTCTTTGATGTTTTCATCCTCAGTAATTACTTCTTTAAATGTCTTGCCAAATACTTTGCAGGCATGAGAGCCTTCATTTCCATAAGCACAATAAACATTGTAATAATTTTCAGAGGCAGAAATATAGTCTTCTTCACTTATTTTCTCAATTTTGCCATCTTTTTCATTTATTTTTCCTAAGCCCGCCTCTTGGTAATAAGCCACGAACGTTTGATAGTTTTGATTATATTGTGGTGCACAAGCTTTTGCTATCGGAAAGACAACAAAGCTTTGCATCATTAAAAAGATAAAAACTGCAACAAACAAATCTATGATTCCAGCAATGACACGTTTAACCAAATTTGCCTTTTCTACTGGTGGTTGTAATTGCTTAGTTTCTTTACTTGGTTGCTCTTTATTTTTTGTTGTTTCGATTTGTTCTACTTCTTCCATAAAATCACATCCATTCAATTAATATAATTATACCTATAAATCATACAAAAACAAATAGAATAATTAAAAATCATAATTCATACATTTAATTAGAAATTAGGAGAGAAAAAAATAATGGAAAACAACAATTCTGAAGTGATTTTATATATCGTAAAACCTAGTGAAACACTTGATTCTATCGCAAATAAAATGAATATGAGCGTCGAGGAAATTTATCAACTAAATCCTTTAATTAGGCATAGCACTTTGCATGCTGGTCAACCACTAAACATATTAGCAAGAGGGCAAAAAATGCGTAATGAAAATAGAACAAATGAATCATGTAGATTAGCAATGTCTTTACATGTTAACGCTATAAAACAACTAATCATTAGTGAGATTTTTGTCCCAAATTATGTAATTCCGCATATTCAAACATTAAGAGAAAGTAACGCTTCTTTAATCAAGTGTTACGAAAATAATTTGGGTCAAGAAAGTGACTACAATATTAAAACTTTACTTGAAGAATTACAAAATAATCTTATTAGTTTTATCGGTCTTGTACAAAAGAAAGACACCAAATTATATGAAAAATACAACAATCAAACTAACGAATTAATAAGCAATTTTTGTCAACTTCAACTAGTTGAAAATGAACACGAAGCACTTATAAAAGATATAAATAAAAATTGGCAAATGTTTATTATAAAAGTATTAGCTAATAAGGCAGACGAAGCTGAACAAACATATAAACAAATACAAAATAAATACGATGAAGCAATAAAATAAAAAAAGGCCGAGTCAAAAGACTCGAGCCAATTTTAATTTAAGTTTTCTAGCAGTTAGCAAAAACTATTTAAGGATTTCGTTAACTGTACCAGCACCAACTGTACGTCCGCCTTCACGGATTGAGAACTTAGTACCTTTTTCAATTGCGACTGGGTGGATAAGTTCAACAGTTAATGTGACGTTGTCGCCTGGCATAACCATTTCGACACCTGCAGGAAGTGTAATAACACCTGTAATATCAGTTGTACGGAAATAGAATTGAGGACGATAGTTTGTTAAGAAAGCAGTATGACGTCCGCCTTCTTCTTTTGTTAAAACGTAAACAGATGCTGTGAATTTTGTATGTGGAGTAACTGATCCTGGTTTTGCAACTACTTGACCACGAACTACTTCATCACGGTTGACACCACGGAGTAAGACACCGACATTGTCGCCTGCTTCTGCGTAGTCTAACAATTTACGGAACATTTCAATACCTGTAACAACAGATTTCTTTGTTGGTTTGATACCGACGATTTCAACTTCGTCATTAAGTTTTAACAAACCACGTTCAACTCTACCAGTGACGACAGTTCCACGACCTGTAATTGTAAGAACGTCTTCGATTGGGAGTAAGAATGGTAAGTCATTACTACGTACTGGATCTGGGATGTATGTATCAACAGCATCCATTAATTCCATAATTGCTTTTTCAGCTTCTGGATCTCCATCAAGAGCTAATCTTGCGGAACCGCGGATAATTGGAGTAGTATCTCCTGGGTATCCGTATTCATTTAAAAGTTCACGAACATCCATTTCGACTAAGTCGATTAATTCTGGATCGTCAACTAAATCTGTCTTGTTTAAGAAGACAACGATGTAAGGAACACCAACTTGACGTGCAAGTAAGATGTGTTCACGAGTTTGTGGCATAACACCATCAGTAGCTGCAACAACTAAGATTGCACCATCCATTTGAGCAGCACCAGTAATCATGTTCTTTACATAGTCTGCGTGTCCCGGACAGTCAACGTGTGCATAGTGACGTTTTGCTGTTTGGTACTCGATGTGAGCTGTGTTAATTGTAATACCACGAGCCTTTTCTTCTGGTGCAGCATCGATTTGATCATATGCTGTAGCCTTTGCACCACCTTGTTTTGCTAAAACATTAGTGATGGCCGCTGTTAATGTTGTTTTACCATGGTCAACGTGACCGATAGTACCAATATTAACGTGGACTTTACTTCTATCAAATTTTTCTTTTGCCATTTGAATTTCCTCCTTTATTTTAGAAATATCTCATTGAATTCATAATATAGCAAGTTTATTGTAAAATCAACAATTTTAAATAAGTATATTTAATAAATTAACTATCTATTGGACATTCCGTTCTTTTTGATGATTTCATCAGCAACGAAACGTGGGCATTCTGCAAAGTGGTCGAATGACATAGAGTAGTTTCCACGTCCTTGTGTGAAGGAACGTAAGTCAGTAACATAACCAAACATTGTAGCTAATGGAATGAACGCATCGATGATTTGTGCATTTGCACGTTGATTCATACCATCAATAGTACCACGACGTTTTGTGATGTCGCCCATAACGTCACCCATGTATTCTTGTGGAACTGTAATTTCAACTTTCATGATAGGTTCCAAAATAACTGGGTTGCATTTTTGAGCAGCTTCTTTTAAAGCCATAGATGCTGCAATCTTATATGCAGCTTCAGATGAGTCAACATCATGGTAAGAACCATCAAACAAAGTAGCTTTAATATCAACAACTGGGAAGCCAGCGATTAAGCCACGATTTAATGAATCGCGTAAGCCATCTTCTGTTGGTTTGATATATTCACGTGGGACTGTACCACCAACGATAGCATCGACGAATTCAAATCCTTTGCCTGGGTTTGGTTCAAACTTAATCCATACGTGACCATATTGTCCACGACCACCAGATTGTTTAATGTATTTACCTTCACAATCAGCGGCAGTTTTAATAGTTTCACGATAGTTGACTTGTGGAGCACCAACGTTACATTGAACATTGAATTCTCTCTTTAAACGGTCAACGATAATATCTAAGTGTAGTTCACCAACACCAGCAATAATTGTTTGTCCTGTTTCACTATTTGTGTGAACACGGAATGTTGGGTCTTCTTCTGCTAATTTAATTAAAGCAAGAGTCATCTTGTCTTGGTCAGCTTTTGATTTAGGTTCAATAGCTTCTTCGATAACTGGTTCTGGGAATTCCATTTTTTCTAGAACTACATCTAGTTTTTCATCACAGAGAGTATCGCCAGTTGTTGTACTCTTTAAACCAATAATAGCAGCAATTTCACCTGCGTGAACTGCTTCAACTTCTTGTCTATGGTTAGAGTGCATTAAAACTAAACGGCCAACTCTTTCTTTAACACCTTTTGTAGAGTTCAATACATAGCTACCAGCTTTGACAACACCAGAGTAAACTCTGAAGTATGCTAAACGACCAACGAATGGGTCAGTAGCGATTTTGAATGCTAAAGCTGCTAATGGAGCATCATCAGATGGAATACATTTGTATTCTGAGCCATCTGGTAAAGTACCTATTGCAGGTGGGATATCAAGTGGGCTTGGTAAGTATTCAATGACTGCATCAAGCAACATTTGAATACCTTTGTTTTTATAAGCTGATCCACATAATACTGGGAAGAATTCACCTGTTAAAACTGCTTTACGAATGGTGGATTTGATTAAGTCGACTGGGACATCTTCTCCATCAAGGACAAGCATCATAACATCATCATCGAATGCTGCTAATTTTTCAAGCAAGATTTGACGTAATTCTTCAACTTTTTCTTTATATTCTTCAGGAATATCGATAACTACTGGTTCAGTAGACTTATCATTCGTATAATGCCATGCTTTTCTTTCGATAATATCGATAACACCACTTAAGCTTGATTCAATTCCGATTGGGTATTGAATAGCTGCAGCATTTGCGCCTAAACGAGAATGCAATGTTTCGACACACATATCGAAGTCAGCACCGATAGCATCTAGTTTGTTAACGAAAACGATACGTGGGACACCATACTTTGTACCTTGTCTCCATACAGTTTCGGTTTGTGGTTCAACACCATTTTTTCCATCAAGGACAGTAACAGCACCATCAAGAACACGGAGTGAACGTTCAACTTCAACAGTAAAGTCGACGTGTCCCGGAGTGTCGATGACGTTAATACGGTTGCCTTTCCAGAACGCTGTAGTAGCTGCAGAAGTAATGGTAATACCTCTTTCTTGTTCTTGGATCATCCAGTCCATAGTAGCAGCACCATCGTGAACTTCACCGATTTTATGAATTTTACCAGTGTAGAACAAGATACGTTCTGTAGTCGTTGTTTTACCAGCATCAATATGGGCCATAATACCAATATTACGGGTATGTGCTAAATCATATTCACGAGCCATAAATTGTACTTCCTCCCATTACCAGCGATAATGTGCATAAGCCTTGTTAGCTTCTGCCATTTTGTGAGTATCTTCACGTTTCTTTACAGATGCACCTGTACCATTAGCGGCATCTATAATCTCATTACAGAGTTTTTCTTCCATAGTCTTTTCGTTTCTTAAACGAGCATAGTTAACTAACCAACGTAAACCTAATGTAATCTTACGATCTGGGCTTACTTCAATTGGAACTTGGTAGTTAGCTGCACCAATACGACGAACTTTTAATTCGTGTTCTGGCATAATGTTATTAATTGCTGTAGCGAAAACATCCATCGCAGGCTTTTCAGTCTTGGCTTCAATTTTCTTAAAAGCATTATATAAGATAGTTTGAGCTGTTCCTCTCTTACCATCTATCATAATTTTGTTAATTAATCGTGTTACTAGTTTTGAATTATAAATTGGATCTGGTAACACATCGCGCTTTGCAACGCTTCCCTTACGTGGCATATAATATTTTCCTCCTTCCTTAAACAATATTTATTCTTGTTTAAACATTATTTGCTTTCTTTAGGTTTCTTAGTTCCGTATAAAGAACGTGATTGACGGCGTTTTTCAATACCTGCGCAATCGAGAGTTCCACGGATAATGTGGTAACGAACACCTGGTAAGTCTTTAACACGGCCCCCACGAATCATAACGGTTGAGTGTTCTTGTAAGTTATGTCCTTCACCACCGATATAAGCAGTGACTTCATATCCATTTGACAAACGAACACGAGCGTATTTACGTAAAGCTGAGTTAGGTTTCTTAGGAGTCATAGTACCGACACGGGTACAGACACCACGTTTTTGTGCTGCATCTTGAGATGTTTCTTTCTTTCTCAAAGAATTCCATCTTTTGTTAAGAGCAGGAGCTTTTGATTTGAATTCAGTTTTGCTACGACCATTACGTACTAATTGATTAATAGTTGGCATTAGAATGTTCTCCTTTCAAAATTTATCTCGCAACACACAATTCCGGGTGTATCGTTTTTGCTTTTTTAAAAAACGACCATTGGGTCTTGTGCACATGCGAAAGTATTATACAATAATTAAAATTGTTAAGTCAATACATTTTTTGTATTTATTTTACAAATAAATCAACTGCTTTTTATGTCAATAAAAAAGCAACCAATCATTGTTCATTGGTTGCTAATTTTATTGTAATTGTTGCTGCTTCTGATGAGACTTGTTCAAATATAATTCTATAATTTAATGATGTGCCATCATTGAATGTAAATTCATCTAAAATATCACCTGTAACAAATAAACTATCGTTATTAACCAAATTACCTTGTTTTAAGTAATCTGAACCATGTCTATCAATCATTTCAATAAGTGGAACATTACCATGCGAATTACTTAAAGTATTAGAATGATCAATACGTCGATAATAACGCTGGCCTGAAGAGATAATTGGTTTCATTGCTTCTTCCAATTCTTTCGTTCCTTCATACCCTATAAAAGGACTTTCTCCAAATGTTTTGTAATATGCGATACGTGCATCAACATGGTAAACTTTTATACCATATTTATTCATTAAACTAAAGTCTTGAGTTCCATTCGTATATTTCACACTACTATCATGTTTATTTAGTCCTTTAGGAGAATATAATTCAATCAATAAATACTCATCCATCGCTGAGCCATTCCATTCTCCTGCAGGTATGATAATGCAGTCTCCATTTTTATAAGAAGCTTTAATTTTTATAGTTGCATCTCCTGTGACAACATATGGCCTTGTCCAATCTAAAAGCATTTTTGAAAAAGTGTTATGGTCACCTAAGTTATAATCCATCATATCCATACCACCAAGTGGCTTATAGATTTGATTTGCATCTCGAGAATAATAATCATCTAAGCCTAAAAGATGCCCCGTCTCGTGGATATATGTATGCGCATCAACCTTAGACATAACACCATCACTATTCATATATTGATAACTAGCCCAAAAATATGAACGGACTTGCGGACTAGCTTGACTAGGAGCTAAGCCTAACGATGATTCATATGCCCATAAGGAAGTATTCTTTTGGCCATATTCTGCGGCATATATGAAGGCTACACCATCAATATATCCATCATTATCAGTATCATATTTTGCAATATCATCATTGTTCTTTTTATAATCATCAATCGCTTCGACCATAATCTTGTCAACTAAAGATTTATCTTTTGAAACTTCTTCTAAAGTGATATTTTTGCTTTGATACCATGGTGCAACTTTTCCACTTAAATGCAATTTGCCAAAGCTAGCATCATTAAAATACGACACAACAGATTGATATGCATTTGCGCTATCTTGTCCAAAAAAAGCATTCATAATTTGCGTACGTGTGCCATTACATCCACTTGGTAAAGATGAACATACTTTATCTTCAAAATCGATTGGAATAACTAATAAATTACGATTTCCAGTCGAAGGTATTGTTACAACTTTTTGTGTGCTAGAGTAGGGATAATCACGTAAAATATCACGATAATTGATTTTATATGCCGCTGGTTTATAATATCCTTCACCTTGAATAGTTTCAAAAGTATCTTTATCTTCACTATACGCATTAAAACGCACAAAGTTCATTCCACTACAACTAGATAACAAAGCACAAAGGAGTGTAAAAATTAAAAAATGTTTGCTTTTCATATTTTTCCTCCTTTTTTAATTAAGTTATCACATTTTAAAGTGCAATTAAAGAACAAAAAAGCAGTATTTTAACAATACTGCTAAATTTTTTATTTACTTTGTGTGCTTTCAAATTGAATTGTTACACCGTTTTCATTCATTGATAAAACTTTGAACTTAAATCCAACTTCGTTTCCTAATTCATTTTCATCAACATATGGTTCGTTGTTTTCATCAAATCTAATCATACGGCCAGTGTTAAATCTAAAGTTTGCAAATGGTCCACCTTCATAACCGAATGTATCGCCTTCATGGAATAAAGACTCATCAGTTGCGTATGGATTTGTAAGTCTGCCGAACTCATCGCGGTCATCAAATGTGCATTCGCCAGAACTTTCTAATAATTCAATTAACTTAAATTCTGGAACTACAGATCTATTAACTGTGTTATCGGCAGCGACATCACAGTAGTCATATCTCTTATCGATTTCTGTAACATAACTTGCAAATTTACCTGATTTATCAAAACTTAAGTTTGATTGGCCAGGGTAGTCAAATCCACCCAAACGTGAATCAACATGAATCACTTTTAAGCCTGGTTTTTGGAATGCTTGTGGATATGAACCAGCGAATTGATGCTCTGAATCATATTTATTTAATCCTTCCGGCATATAGTATTCAAGTAATAGGTATTCATCATACATTGAACCACTCCAATTAGCGTTCAACAAGACAAAATCACCAGATTTATAGAATGGTTTTAAGGTAATTGTCGTGGATTTTTTAATTTGAATTGGTTCTGTCCAACCATAAAGCATCTTAGAATATGCGTTATGATCTCCCACGTTATTATCCATCATATCAATACCACCTAAAGCACCATAATCTTCGTATCCTTCTTGTGTACCATATGTGTAGTAGTCAGGTAATCCTAAAATGTGTCCTGATTCGTGAATGAAAGTATGTGCATCAGGAAGCCAATCGCCATTTTCATCTTTGCAATCAACATAATTGCCGTTTGCATCTAACATTTTATCTTCATACATAAAACTGATACTTGCCCAGAAATATGTATAAGGTACCGGCAATTCTTCTGGATGATTTTTCTTTACATCTTCAATGTCAGTATGAGCATTTGACCAATATGTGTAAGCCCAGAATAATGAACTACTATCGATTTTTCCGATTTTAGTTTGTGCTGGAACAGTATAGATAACATAAACTGCATCTAAATAGCCATCACCATCTGTGTCGTAATCAGCGATATCATCGTTGTTTGAGCGATACCACTCAATTGCTTCATCGAGGACTGAATCAGAAATACCTGTATGATTGTCTGGGTCATCGATTAAAGGCATAGCTAATTGGGCTGCTGATAATTTTGGTCTAAACCAATCAGTAACTTTTCCGGAAATGTTTAATTTACCATAACTTGACTCTGAGTAGAATGAAGATAAAGATTCCCAGTTAGTTTCTTCAGCTGTTCCAAACATAGTACGACGAATATCATCACGAATACCATCGCATCCGCCATATTTTGCTAAACTTGAAGCACTGCAAGGATAGTCTACAAAGTCAACAGGAATAACTAATACTTTTGCATCACCCGTAGATTGCAAATCTGACTTATATCCTCTACTTTTACGAACATCGCGTAATGATAAGCCTAAATCATTTCTTCTTATTTTGCTATAGCCACCGCAGCTAGTCAACGCTCCTAAGCTTACTGCCACTAAGCCAAGCATAAACATATGTTTTAACTTAAATTTCATAACTAACGCCTCCTCTATGAGTTTAGTATATAATATTATAGCAAAAAAGTATCTTTATGACAAAACTTTTTATATATTTTTTTATAAAAAAACATATAACATTCAAAACAAGCTTTTAAAAGCAAAAAAAGTATAGCAAAACCATATTAATTTAAAAAAGCATCTCGCGATTAACGAGATGCTTTATTTTTATTTTTGATCAAATTTTTCAATATATTGATCTTTAACTTTATCCATTCTTGATTTAACAGAGAAGTCCTCAAGTATTTCTTCTTCTTGCTCGTCGCTTAATAAACCACGACCTGCAGGAATTAATTTACCTGTAATGACATTTTCTTTTAAGCCATGTAATGGATCAAGTTTACCCTTGATTGCAGCATCAGTAAGAATCTTTGCAGTTTCTTGGAATGATGCAGCGGACAAGAATGATTCGGTTTCAAGAGCAGCTTTAGTAATACGTAAAATCTCTGGAACACAGACAGCAGGTTTACCACCATTTGCTAATACTTCCGCGTTAGCATCTGTAAATGCTTCCTTATCAACTAATGTATCAGGTAGGAGTTTTGTATCACCGCCATCAAGAATATGAACTTTTCTAAGCATTTGTGAAACGATAACTTCAATGTGCTTATCAGAAATTTCAATACCTTGAGCACGATATACTTTTTGAACTTCTTTTATGATGTATTTTTCAACTTCATAAACACCTGCGTTCATTAATAATTCAACAGGGTAAATTGCACCTTCTGTAATCTTTTGACCTGGATGGACTTCATCGCCAACTTTGACACGTAAACGTGCACCAAATGTTGTTGTTTCTGTCTTCTCGTCGCCATTTTCTTCGTTTTTAATAGTAACGCGGTAGCAACCATTACTTTCAGTAATCTCTGTCACCTTACCATAAATCTTAGAAATAACAGCGCGTCCTTTTGGATTACGTGATTCAAACAATTCTTGAACACGAGGTAAACCTTGAGTAATATCGCTACCAGCGACACCACCAGTATGGAATGTACGCATGGTTAATTGAGTACCAGGTTCACCAATTGATTGAGCAGCCATAATACCAACTGCTTCACCAATTTCAACTTCTTTGCCTGTAGCTAAGTTACGACCATAGCAATGTTTACATACACCATGGCGTGTTTGACATCCAAGTAATGAACGAATTTCAACATGAGTAATACCAGCATCAACAACACGTTGTGCATCAGCATCATTCATTAATGTATTACCAGGTACTAAGATTTCGCCTGTAGTTGGATCTACAATATCGTGTAATGAGTAACGACCAACTAAACGATCCTTTAATGGAACAATTACTTGGTCACGAGAAGTATCTCTAATCTCGCTTACAACAAATCCGACATCAGTACCACAGTCTTCTTCTCTTACGACGACATCGTGAGATACATCAACAAGTCTCCTTGTTAAGTAACCAGAGTCAGCAGTCTTAAGAGCAGTATCCGCTCCACCTTTACGAGCACCGTGAGTTGCAATAAAGAACTCGGATACTTTAATACCTTCACGGAAACAAGACTTAATAGGTAATTCGATTGTTTCACCAGATGGGTTAGCCATAAGTCCACGCATAGCGGACAATTGCGTAAAGTTAGAAATATTACCACGAGCACCAGAGTTAGCCATCATATAGATTGGATTATCAATTTCGGTATCCATGTGTTTCTTAAGGGCAACTTCGAATTTCTTACGAACATTTTCCCAAATTTCAACAACTTTCTTGTGGCGTTCAGCTTCAGTGTAGTAACCTTTCTTAGCCATATTGTTGACAATAGCGACATCTTTATCACCTTGTTCAACATATTCTTTCTTTTCAGCAACAACATTAATATCTGCAATAGATACCGTGATACCTGCATAAGTAGAATATTTGAAGCCTTGGTCTTTCATCTTATCAAGAACAACAGATGTCTTAGTTGTACCATAGCGTTTGAAGATTTGGTTAATAATTATACCTAAATCTTTCTTGCAATATGGTTTTCTAATAGGTTGGTTAGCAATATATTCTTTAATATTTGTTCCCTTTGGTACAAAGTCACTTTCAATAGTGTGTCCAAAGTTAACTTTGTTAGCAGGATTGTTTAAGTAAGGGAAATCTGCTGGATAAATCTTATTGAAAATAAGTTTACCTACCGTTGTAATTAAATAACCATTGTATTCTTCTTCTGTTAAGTTATCTTTGTTGATTTCTTTGCCAGGAATAGCAATACGGTTATGTAAGTGTACTTGTTTAGTTAAGTAAGCACGATCAACTTCATCAATGTTACGGAAAACTTTACCTTCACTTTCAGCATATAAGTGATAGTGTTCGGCTTCGTCTAAATCGCCTATTGCTTCGGCCTTTTTAGCTCTTTCTTCAAAGTACTCTTTTGTTGATTCTAATGTTAAGTAATAGTTACCTAAAACCATGTCTTGAGATGGAGTAACAATAGGTTTTCCGTCTTTAGGTCCTAATATATTATTACTTGCTAACATTAAGTCAACTGCTTCTTCTTGTGCCTCTCTTGATAATGGTAAATGGACCGCCATTTGGTCACCATCGAAGTCAGCGTTAAATCCGGTACAAACAAGTGGATGCAAACGAATTGCACGTCCTGCAACTAACTTAGGTTGGAATGCTTGAATACCTAATCTGTGAAGAGTTGGAGCACGGTTTAAAAGAACTGGGTGGTCACTAATAATTTCTTCGACAATATCGAATACTTTTTCATCGTAGCGATCAATCAATTTATCAGCTTGTTTATGAGCTGAAGCGTAGCCTCTCTTAATTAACAATGAAACAATATATGGACGTAATAATTGAATTGCCATTTCACGAGGAATTCCACATTCATACATTTTTAGATCTGGTCCAACTGCAATAACAGAACGTCCAGAATAGTCAACACGTTTACCAAGTAAGTTTTGACGGAAACGACCTTGTTTACCTTTTAAGATACTTGTTAAACATTTGAATGTACGACCGTTTGGTCCTTGAACTGGTTTATTTCTACGACCATTATCAATTAAAGCATCAACAGCTTCTTGAACCATACGTTTTTCATTTAAAAGAATAACGGATGGTGCTGCCATGTCTATTAATCTCTTTAAACGATTATTACGCGTAATAACACGGCGATATAATTCATTTAAATCTGAAACAGCAAAGCGGCCACCTTCAAGTTTACACATTGGACGTAAATCAGGTGGTAAAACTGGGATACAGTCAAGAACCATCCATTCAGGTCTGTTGCCAGATGAACGGAAAGCCTCAATTACTGCCAAACGCTTCATCAATTTCTTTTGTTTATCTTTCTTTGAATCTTTAATGGCAGCACGTAATTTTGCTGATTCTTCATCAAGATTAATTTCTTGGAGAAGTCTCTTGATTGCTTCTGCACCTTCACCAAATTCAGCGCCAGTATGTTTAGAAATAAAAGCTGCTGTTGTTTGGAAATCAAATGGTTCTTGAGGATAAGCCTCAAGCTTTGCAATTAATTCAGTTGCGCGAGTGTAATCATAACTATCTTTATCCAAAGTATCGATAAAGTCATTTATTGCTGCAATAAATTCAACAGGTCCATTCTTCTCTGATAAGTATTGATATTTATAAAGAATTTTAGAACTTCCTGGATTTAATACTACGTGAGCAGCAAAATATATAATTTCTTCAAGTTGCTTAGCAGGAATATCAAGTACTAAGCCAATACGTGAAGGAACGCTCTTCAAATACCAAATATGAGTGACTGGTGACGCTAATTCAATGTGACCCATTCTTTCACGTCTAACTTCTTTAGAAATGACTTCGACACCACATTTTTCACAAACAACACCTTGGTATCGAATTTTCTTATATTTACCACAGTGACATTCGTAATCTTTTGAAGGTCCAAAAATCTTTTCACAGAATAAACCACCCATTTCAGGTTTTTGTGAACGATAGTTAATTGTCTCGAATTTCTTTACTTCGCCATGAGACCATGAACGAATCTTTTCAGGAGAGGCAAGAGAAATTCTAATTGATTTTAAATCATTAATATCAAACATAATCTATGCTCCTCCTTACTCTTCTTTATCGTTGCCGATTGAATCAACAACGCTTAATTCATCATCATCGAAATCATATTGTTCAACCATATCAGTGATTGATTTTGGAATACGATGCTCTTCAGCTTCTGCTTGCTTAGAGATTTCTGATGTATCAATTTCGTTATTATCTTTATCATATAGACGAATATCTAATGCTAAAGCTTGTAACTCTTTTGTTAATAACTTGAATGCTTCTGGCATACCAGGTTTTGGTAATGGCTTTTGTTTAATAATAGCATCATAAGCTTTACGACGTCCGACACGATCATCAGATTTGATTGTCATCATTTCTTGTAATGTGTGTGCAGCACCATAAGCTTCAAGTGCCCAAACTTCCATTTCACCGAAACGTTGTCCACCTTTTTGCGCTTTACCACCTAAAGGTTGTTGTGTAATAACAGAATATGTACCAGTTGCACGAGCATGTAACTTATCATCGACCATATGGACAAGTTTAATCATATACATGACACCAACAGAGATACGCTCATCGAAACGCTCACCTGTACGTCCATCATATAAGATTGTCTTTCCATCAGGACTTAAGCCTGCTTTATTCATTAAGTCGAAGATTTCTTCATTAGATATACCATCGAATACTGGAGTAGCAATTTTCATGCCAAGCTTCTTTGCTGCCATACCTAAGTGAATTTCAAGAATTTGTCCAATGTTCATACGTGATGGAACGCCTAATGGGTTTAACATAATGTCAATTGGAGTACCATCTGGTAAGAATGGCATATCTTCTACTGGTAAAATACGGGAAATAACACCTTTGTTACCGTGACGTCCAGACATCTTATCACCTTCAGAGATTTTTCTCTTTTGGACAATATAGACACGAACCATTTCATCGACTTTAGGTGGTAATTCATCACCGTTTTTACGTGAGAAGACTTTAACATCAAGGACAACTCCAGCGCCACCATGTGGGACACGTAATGATGTGTCTTTGCCATCTTTGGTCTTATCCGCAAAGATTGCCATCAATAATTTTTCTTCTGCTGTTGGTTCTGTTACACCCTTTGGTGTAATCTTACCAACAAGGATGTCGCCTTCTTTAACTTCTGCACCTGGAACGATAATACCACGTTCATCAAGATATGTTTTAGCATCTTCACTAACGTTAGGTACATCACGAGTATACTCTTCGTGTCCAAGTTGAGTATTACGGCATTCACAATCATAAGTTTCAATATGAATTGTGGTATAGACATCATCTTTTACTAAACGTTCTGACATGATAACTGCGTCTTCGTAGTTATAACCATTCCATGTCATGAATGCGATAGTAACATTTTGACCTAAAGCTAAGTCACCATTTTGCATAGCAGGACCATCTGCTAAGATTTGACCAGCTTTAACTTGATCACCAATTTTAACAATTGGTTTTTGGTTAATACATGTTCCTTGATTGGAACGCATAAATTTTTGCAAACGGTATTCATGGTCTTCACCATTGTTTGTTGTAACGATGCGTTTTGAATCGACATACTTAACTAAACCATCTTCCTTAGCAACAACTGCAATACCAGAGTCTCTAGCAATGTAGTGTTCCATACCAGTTCCAATAAATGGAGCGTGTGGATTCAATAATGGTAATGCTTGACGTTGCATGTTAGCACCCATCAAAGCACGGGTAGTATCATCGTTTTCAAGGAATGGAATACAGGATGCTGCAATAGAAACGATTTGTTTTGGTGAAACATCCATGTAATCTATTTTTTCACGAGGTGCTAATACAGTTTCACCATTAGCACGAGCGATAACCATATCATTCTTAATGCAGTGATTTTCATCTAATGGAGTATTAGCTTCTGCGATTAAATATAATTTTTCTTGATCTGCTGATAAATAATCAGCGTCTTCAAGAACACGGCATGTGCCTTTTTCAACACGGCGATATGGAGTTTCAATAAATCCATATTTGTTGACACGAGCATAACATGCTAAGTTATTGATAAGACCAATGTTTTGTCCTTCAGGTGTTTCAATAGGACAGATACGTCCATAGTGTGAATAGTGAACGTCACGAACTGCGAACGAAGCACGTTCACGAGAAATACCGCCAGGTCCTAAAGCAGAAATACGACGTTTGTTTGTAAGTTCTGCTAATGGGTTTGTTTGGTCCATAAATTGCGATAATTGTGAGCTTGCAAAGAATTCTTTTACCGCACTAGTAACAGGTCTGATGTTGATAAGTTGTTGTGGAGTTGCCTCTTTCAAATCCGAAATTGACATTCTGTCTTTAACAGCTTTTCCCATCTTTGTTAAACCTGTACGGAATTGGTTTTGAATCAATTCGCCAACGCAACGGATACGACGGTTGCCTAAGTGGTCAATATCGTCGGTATCGCCAAATCCTTCAATAATATTCATGAAGTATGAGAATGTTGCGACAATATCAGCAATAGTAACACAATTTAAACCTTCGTCTAAATCAGTACCAATGATATTAGCCGTTCTCTTCTTGTCTTCATTAACATATACTTTGACAATATTTACTTTGCCATGTGTATCAAGGTTAGTGTTAATTGGTAATTCTTTTGCGTGTGCACCTTTTTCAAAGAATTTTTCTTCTTGGAGTTTATCAACGATTTCCTTTGTCATCAAAGTTCCCTTTGGATAGACAAGTTCGCCATCTGCAGAAATTAAGTTTTCAGCAAGAATACGGCCAGGTAATCTGTTATAAATTCCTAATTTAGTTGTATATTTGTATCGACCAGCACGACCTAAATCGTAACGTTTTGGATCAAATAATCTTTGCATTAAGAAAGTTGTTGCGCCAACTTCATTATAAGGTTCTCCTGGTTTTAGACGAATAAAGATTTCACGCAAAGCACGAGTTGCAGATTTAGTATCTGCATCCTTTTTAATTGTGTTTTGAAGCATGACATTGTCGCCAAATAATTCTGTGAGAATTTCAGCTGTGTCTAATCCTAAAGCCTTTAACAAAATTGTAGCAGGCATTTTTCTTTGTCTTTCGATACGTACTGATAGCATGTCTTTTGCATCAGATTCAAATTGTAACCAAGTACCACGTGTTGGAATTAAATCTCCGCCATAAATGTATTTACCTGATTTTGTATCTAATTCTTTTCTTAAATAAGCACCTGGTGAACGAACGATTTGTGATACAATAGCGCGTTCTGCACCATTGATAATAAATGTTCCACTATCAGTCATTAATGGGATATCACCCATAAATACTTCTTTTTCTTTGATTTCACCAGTGTCTTTGAAGCATAGACGTAATGTAACTTTTAAAGGTGCGCAGTAAGTTAAATCACGGCTCTTGCATTCTAACCAATCGTATTTAGGTTCCAAGAATCTATATCCGACATATTCAATAAATACATCGTCCGCATAGTTAGAAATTGGGAAGACATCCCTGAAAGCTTCATCAATGCCTTTGTTTAAAAAGGCTTTGTATGATTCGGTTTGAATTTCAACTAAGTATGGCAATGGTAATGTGCCAGAAATTTTTGAAAAATCAATACGATCATTGTTTAATCTTTTGTAATTGTTATAGTTCATATAATGGCCCCTCTCTTAAATTTTTTGTTCACTATTTTCTCGCTTGGTAAATGTAATAACCTTTATCACGTTTTAATAAAGTACAATTGCCAAATACTGATTCAATATAATCGCGCGCGCTAAATGCACCGTGACTTTTTCTAATGACGATAAATAGTGAACCGCCATCGACAAGATAATCATAAGCACCGCTAAACATTTGATAAATAACTTTTTTACCAGCACGAATTGGTGGATTTATGACTATAGAATCAAATTGTCCTTCAACATTTTGATAAATATCACTTCGAAGGCAAGTGACATTTCTTAAATTCAGACGTTTTATATTCTCGCTTGCTAGGTTTAATGCCCGATCATTGACATCCACTAAAACAAAATCTGAAGAAGGAATGAATGACGCGAGGGTTAGTCCTAAGGCACCATACCCGCATCCAACATCGAGAATTCGACCTTTCAATTGAAGAGGGATTAATACTTTTAAAAAAGCATACGTTCCCTCATCAATACCGTTTTTTGAAAAAACTCCAAGGTCCGTTTTTAAGGAGAAATGGCGATTAAAAATATCATATTCAATGCTTCGTGGAGATGACTTAATTGAGTCATCATTCTCAAAATATTGTGACATTTTACCAACCCCTTAAAAAGCGATAAAAACCCGCAAAAGCAGGTTTATATCTTATTTAAAATAAAGTGAAATTAATTATTTAACTTCAACTTCAGCACCAGCAGCTTCAAGAGCTTTCTTGTGTTCTTCTGCTTCAACTGGTGAAATGTGTTCTTTAACTGCAACTGGAGCGCCATCGACTAATTTCTTAGCATCCATTAAGCCTAAGCCTGTGATTGCTTGAACAGCCTTGATGACTGGAACTTTTGAAGCACCAACAGCCTTTAACCATAAAGATACTTCTGTTGGTCCTTTCTTTTCTTCTTCTTCAGCTGGAGCAGCAGCAACACCTGCGACAGGTGCAGCAGCAGTAACACCAAATTCTTCTTCGACAGCCTTTACTAAATCATTTAATTCTAAAACTGTCATTTCTTTGATAGCAGCAATAATTTCTTCGTTTGTTAACTTTGCCATTGTTTTTTCCTCCTAATTTTAGTTTTGTTTGTCTGCAACAGCCTTAACAGCACAGGCGAAGTTGCGGACAGGTGCTTGTAAGCACGATAAGAACATTGAAATCAAACCTTCACGTCCTGGTAATGCGGCTATTGTCTTTACGCCAGCAGCATCGACAGTCTTACCTTCGATAAGACCACCTTTGATGACAAGGTGTTCATGTTTCTTAGCAAATTTTGCGATAACTTTTGGCCCTGCAATTGTATCTTTTGTAAATACGATTGCGTTAGGTCCTTCAAGCATTTCTTTGAGATCGTTATGTCCTAAACTTTCAGCTGCACGTTCAACTAATGAGTTTTTGTAAACACGCATTGTACCTTCAACAGCTCTTAAAGCATGACGAACTTCAGTAATTTCATCAACTGTTAAACCACGATATTCAACAACTACGATAGCGTTGGAATCTTTAATTCTTTCAGTAACTTCTGAAACTACTTCTTGTTTTGCTTTCAAAATCTCTTGATTCATCGTTCTACCTCCTAACCTTTCTTAAAATTTATATTAGGCTTCAATATACAATGAGATAGACTCGCACATGCGAGAGAATAATCTTTTTTATTAATTTATCCTAACACCTCGGTAACATTTTTAAACTATAGCGTCGTTACTGTCTTTGGTATATTGAATTCCTCAACTAATTATTGACGACCATTAAATGTGATTTTAATAGCTGGTCCCATGGTCGTATGGATAACAGCGTTTTTAATGTAAGCACCCTTGACTGATGCAGGTTTTACTTTAACGATTTGATCACAAATAACATTTAAGTTATCGATAATCTTATCTGTGTCGAATGAACAACGTGCAATACTTACGTGGATGTTACCATCTTTGTCAACACGGTATTCAACCTTACCTGCTTTGATTTCAGAAACAGCCTTAGCAATATCCATTGAGACAGTTCCTGTTTTTGGGTTTGGCATTAAGCCTTTAGGTCCTAATAAACGACCCATTTTACCGAGTTCACCCATCATATCTGGTGTAGCAACAATAACATCGAAGTCAAACCAGTTTTCTTTTTGGATTTTCTCAAGTAATTCTTTTCCACCAGCGTAATCAGCGCCAGCAGCTTTTGCTTCATCAACTTTGTGTGTGATAGCTAAAACTTTCTTTGTTTTACCATTTCCGTGTGGAAGAATGACTGTTCCTCTAATTGCTTGATCAGCTTGTTTTGGATCAACATTCAAATGGAATGAAACATCGATAGTAGCATCAAACTTAGTTGTAGATGTAGTTTTGACGAGTTCAGCAGCTTCAGCAATTGTGTATAACTTTGTTGCATCAATTGTCTTTTCAGCAGCTAAATATTTTTTACCTTTCTTCATATTTTTTCCTCCTTAGTGGTGATAACGGGTGTTACCCCTCCCACCTTCAATTATTCGTCAATTTCAATGCCCATGTTACGAGCTGTACCAGCAACAACTTTCATTGCAGCTTCGACATCGTTACAGTTAAGATCTGGCATTTTGTATTCAGCAATCTTTCTTAACTCTTCTTTGCTAATCTTAGCAACTTTTGTTGTTTTAGAATTTGCTGAACCTTTCTTAATTCCAGCAGCCTTTAATAATAAACCAGCAACTGGTGATGTTTTAATTACGAAGTCAAATGTTTTATCTTCGTAAGCGGTAATGATTACAGGAACAATTTCACCTTTACGATCTGCAGTCTTAGCATTAAAGTCTGTACAGAATTTAGGCATAACAACACCTGCAGATGCAAGTTTTGGTCCTGGTTTAGCTTCTCCACCAGGTAATTCCATTTTCACAACCTTAGCGATCTTTTTACTCACGTGACACACCTCCTATAGATTTTTTGTCCGTGCCGTGGTCATTGGATTAATCGCTTAATCCTTCCACTAAGCAAAGCTTAGAATTGTGTTTAGACAATTCCATGCTTGTTTATTATATATAATAACCTTGCACTAAGCAAGAAAAATTTGATTTTTTTTATTATAAATAAACCTATGTTAATTGAAAAAGTAAATGCAACAAATAAAACGAAATAGTAAATTTTACTTTTTCCAAAGATTATTTCAAACTATTAAAGAGCTTAGTTATCTTTGG
>ONAT01000025.1 GCA_900315885.1 uncultured Erysipelotrichaceae bacterium | reverse complement strand
AATGCCCACTTGCGTAATTGAATCTAATTTCATCTTTAGGTTTACCACTAGATGCTTTTTTGGTTGTCTTCTTAAGTTTAACCTTATAAGTTGTTTTTTGGTTTCTATAATGTCTATTGTTATTAAATTTAGATCCAATATAAGTGATTAAAAATATTATTGGACTTAATAATAATAATTGCATAAATCAAAGCCTAACTATTTAATGCCATAAATCAGGTTAAAAACGCCAATTCCAGTGTCATGTTGAACATTATTACCAATATTTTTAAATGTCTCTAACTCATTATCAAATCTAGATGGTAAAAGAAAAATACCAGCGTTTGTTTTGATGCCTAAAGATAGAAAAGAAAATGTACCCGGTATAATGTGGATTCATGGCGTAGGCTACATTTTAGGCATGAAAGAAATGGTTTATGCATCTAGAGCAAGAGATTTAGTGAAAAATTATGGCGCAATTGTTATCTCTCCAGGGTAACGTCTTGCTTTATTTCATCCGTATCCTGCGGCAATAAATTATTGTTACGCTGTTTTGCTTTATTTGAAAGAACATTCTAAAGAATATGGTATTAATGAGAATCAAATTATGGTTGGCGGAGAAAGTGCAGGTGCAGGTTTATGCATTGCCTTAAAAATGATGGCAAGAGATAAAGGTGAAGTTGAAATTGCTTTTCAAATGCCCTTATATCCAATGATAGATAATTTTGATACAGATTCTTCTAAAGATAATCATGGAAAAAGATGGAATACAAAAATAAATCATTTTGCATGGAAAAAATATTTAAGAAAAGATGTAGCTAATGATGTTTCTCATTACGCAGCACCAGCAAGACAAAAAGATTATTCTAATTTACCGCCAGCATACACTTTTGTTGGTGATGGAAAACCATTTTTTCGGAAACTCTTACATATATTGATAATTTGAAAAAAGCAGGCGTTAAGGCCAAAGCAGATGTTTACCATACGAATGTCCATGCTTTTGATATGATGAGACCTAATGATGAATTATCAAAAGATGCGATAAAGAATTTTAATAATTATTTTGAATATGCAATAAAAAATTATTTTGAAAAATAATGTGTTTTAAGTAAATAATTTTTGCTACTAAATGTTTACTCTTCATGATATAATTAAAATAAAGGAGGGTAAGTAATATATGAATAACACAAAAAAAGGCTTACAACATGGCTGTGCGATAGTTAACATTTGTCTATCTGGACTTTTAACATTATTATTGTTAATAACTATCGTTTCTTTTGATGCATATTTTGAAATTGTGGCTGCAAATGTACAACTTTCAACAATGGAATTAGAAATGCTAAAAAGTTCAACATTAGTTATCTTAATAATGGGCTTCTTATTAGTACTCGTTACTTTAATCTTTTCAATTGTTGCCGAAGTGTTTACAGCAAAACAAAAAAATGCTAAAGGTTTGTTCATTACATTAATTGTTATGGACGCTATTTTAACTTTATGCGCATTTTCCGCAGTATATTTCCTTGCATTTGCAGTTCCATTAGGATTAGCTATTGCTGTTGTGTGTATGAAAGATAAAACGCCAAGCACTAGTGCTATAATTGAATAATTAATAAAATCAGGAGAAAGAAATGAAAGGTAAGAGAATCGCTAGTCAAGTACTTATTTTACTAGTAATGATTGTACAAATGTATTTTATTGGCAATTATGTAGTAGCGCTATGTTACTACGATTATGCTACTCCGTTTTGGGTGATTATAGCGCCATTTATTACTTTTGTTATATCAGTGATTACACTCTACGCTAATGCGGTGGGTTGGCACCACAAAATGTGGGCGATTATTTTATTTGCAGTATCATTTGCAAGCACAATAGTTTCAATTTTTTCTGGTGGATTCTTTATATATTTGGGAGTTTTATTTGTTGAATGTTTTATTTTGTCATTTAGTTCGCCAAATAATTCTAAAGGTTCATTTGAAAATCTAGTATGTGGCTTTAATGATCACATTTAAGTAGCATTAATTGCTACTTTTTATTTATAAGAGCATTTTTATTTGATACAATATGCTACATAGGAGAGTTTAATAATTATGGATGAAGAATTTGTAGATATGCTCCAAGAAGCCTTGGACATGGATGATGAAGAAAGACTAGATTATTTTAATGATGCAATAAATCGCTTTGTCGCTGCATTAAGAGATGAAGGAGATTATAACGATGATGAAGTTGTTGATACTTTATCAATGGTATTTTCATTCTTTGCTTGTATTGAAAACGAAATTGCCGTTCCAGTTGTTGAATTAATTAAGGATGCTTTACAAATCCAAATGTCTTACGAAGAAGTGTGTGAAATTTTGCAAAGAGATAATGATGAATCATGCCGCAAGATTATTTATGAACTAGCGGATGCTTTATCTCCAGAAGGACGTCATGCTTTAGCAACAATGGGTACAATCATTTGCGCCGCAGATGGTTCATTTACCCCTGAAGAGCAAAGAGTGGTCTATCATTTTTATACAATTGAAGATTAGTTTCAAGTTTATAAGACAATAAATGACATTGATTTAAATCAGTGTCTTTTATTTTGCTAATTTACTAGTAAATAATAATTAGTTATAATGAAATTATAAAGAGGTAGCTTTATGAAAAAAGAATATTCTAAATATTTATTCTCTTCCTTAATAGTATTTGTAGTCTTCATAATTTACACAATTTGTGTACAGTTTGTGGATGTTAAAGCTATTGGACCAAATGATCCAAATGTGGTTTTAGACCCAAATAGTATTAACGTTGGCTTTGCAACGATTAATAAGTTTGTTCATGATTTGTTTGGTGTGCACTTTGGATTATATAACGCTACAGATATCGGAAGCATTATCCCGATTGGCTTGGCAATTTTATACGCTGTTATAGGAGCAGTACAATTAATTAAATATAAAGATATAAAGAAAGTTGATAAAAACATCATTGCCTTAGGCGTATTTTATATTGCAACTGTAATTGTGTATTTATTCTTTGAATTTGTCGTTATTAACCATAGACCAGTATTGATTGATGGTGTATTAGAGGCATCTTATCCATCTTCAACAACAATGTTATCCTTAACATTTATGATTACTTCTATAGATCAAAGTAATAAGTATATTAAAAATGACACTGCTAAAAAAGTAGTAATGTGGTTAAGCATTGCTTATAGTGCATTTTTAGTTATTGGAAGAATAATTTCTGGCGTGCATTGGTTTACAGATATTTTAGGCGCAGTTATTGTTAGTACGGCTTTAATCTTATTATATTTTGGATTGAAGTCTTACTTAATAAACTTGAGTGAAAAAACCGAATAAGAGGAAACAGGATATGAAACAAGTTTTTAATTATTTATTAGATTTGTTTCTAAGCCTGTTTTTTCCTTAGAATTAGCAAAAAATGACAAAAAGCGCTTTCATTAAAAATTTAACGATAAGTGTTTGACTATTACTATGTAATAAGATATTATTAATTCGGTAAAAAAATACCTAATGGAGGAATATGATTAAGGCTTACTCATTAAATCAATTAGAAAGATATCCAAATTACTTAAAGTATTTGCATACTAAAAAAGCCGAAGGAGAAACATATATCACTTCAAGTAGCATTGCAAAAAAGTTTCATCTTAACGAGGAAATGGTTAAAAAAGACTTGCAATTAGTATCCACTAGTTCAGGAAAACCTCGGGTAGGAAGAAAAATTGATGACTTGATTAACGATTTAGAGAATCTTCTCGGCTATGAAAATGTTAGTGATGCCATCTTAGTGGGTGTTGGAGACTTAGGAAGTGCATTCCTAAAGTACGAGGGATTTGAATCGTTGGGCTTGCATATCTTAGCAGGTTTCGATATTAACCCTAGTGTCGTAGGCACTACGATTAATGGAAAACAAATATTTTCAGTAAATAAATTAAGCAACTTGGTAAAAAGGCTAAATGTTAAAATTGCAATTTTGACTGTCCCAGCCTATGCGGCAAACTTAGTTAGCGAACAACTTGTCAAAGCAGGTATTAAAGCTATTTGGAATTTTGCCCCAACTCACCTTGATGTGAGTAACGAAATTGTCGTCGAAAATGTGAATCTCGCATCTTCATTAGCGAAATTGTCACATAAATTAAGATCAACATATGGAAAGGAATAAATTATGGCAGACAAAAAAGAATTATCCCCAGCTCAAGAGGAAGTAAACACATTAGTTGAAAAAGGTTTAGTTGCATTAGATGAATTTTTAAAATTAGACCAAGAGCAAATTGACTACATTGTTGCAAAATGCTGTGTTGCTGGACTAGACCATCATGGTAATTTAGCAAAAGCTGCTATCGAAGAAACAAAACGTGGCGTTTTCGAAGATAAAGCAACAAAAAACTTATTCGCATGTGAATATGTACAAAACAATATGCGACACTTAAAGACAGTTGGAGTCATTAGCGAAGATCCTGTTACCGGTATAACCGAAATCGCTGACCCAATTGGTGTCATCGCTGGTATTACTCCTGTTACCAACCCGACTTCAACTGTTATCTTTAAGTCATTAATATGTCTTAAAACAAGAAACCCTATTATCTTTGCATTCCATCCAAATGCACAAGAAAGTAGTAAACAAGCTGCAATCGTTATGCGTGAAGCTGCAATTAAAGCAGGCGCACCAAAAGATTGTATTCAATGGATTGAACATCCATCAATGGAAGCAACAACTGCTTTAATGAATCACCCAGGTGTAGCATCAATCTTAGCTACTGGTGGTAACGCTATGGTTAAGGCTGCTTATAGCTGCGGAAAACCTGCAATGGGCGTTGGAGCTGGTAACGTTCCAAGTTATATGAATAAGAGCTGTAATGTTGAACAAGCAGTTAACGATATCGTTTTATCAAAATCATTTGATAATGGTATGATTTGTGCTTCCGAACAAGCAGTTATTATTGATGAAGAAATCTATTCTGAAACTTTATCATTATTCAAACGCTTCAAAGCATATTTAGTTAATAAAGAAGAAAAAATTAAATTATCTAAATATATGTTTGGATATTCTTATAAAGAAAAAGGCGTTGAAAACGCAAAATTAAATCCAGTTATCGTTGGTAAATCTGCATACGAAATTGCTCATAACGCTGGATTTGAAATTCCACATGATACATCAATCATCTTGGTTGAATGTAAAGAAGTAGGACCAGTTGAACCTATTTCTCGTGAAAAATTATCACCAGTATTAGCGGTCTACAAAGTCAAAGATGACAAAGAAGGATTTGCTCGTGCAGAACAAATGGTAAGTTTCAATGGTTTAGGCCACTCTGCTGCAATTCATTGTAAAGAACAAAAAATGGCAGATGACTATGGTGAAAATTGTAAGGCTATGCGTATCATTTGGAATTCACCTTCTACATTCGGTGGAATTGGTAATGTTTATAACTCATTCCTACCATCCTTAACATTAGGCTGTGGTAGCTATGGCCATAACTCTATCGGTGGTAACGTCAGTGCCGTTAATTTATTAAATGTCAAGAAAGTTGGCAAAAGGAGAAATACAGTGCAATGGTTCAAAGTTCCTTCAAAAATCTATTTTGAAAGAAATTCAATTCAATATTTAAAATCTTGTAAAGATCTAAATCGTGTGTTTATCGTTACAGATAGCTCTATGGTTGAGTTTGGATTCTTAGATAAGATTACATCTCAATTAAACGAAAGAAGAAATAAAGTCACAATTCAATTATTCTGTGATGTTGAACCAGATCCAGATATTCAAACAGTTATCAAAGGAACAAAGATGATGGATGTCTTCAAACCTGATGCAATTATTGCTTTGGGCGGTGGCTCTGTTATGGATGCTGCAAAAGGTATGTGGTTATTCTATGAACACCCAGAAGTTAACTTTGATGATTTAAAACAAAAATTCATGGATATCAGAAAGAGAGCATTTAAGTATCCTGAATTAGGAAAGAAATCACGTTTAATTTGTATTCCAACAACATCTGGCACAGGTAGTGAAGTTACTCCATTCGCAGTTATTTCTGATAAAGCAAATAACAAGAAGTATCCTTTAACTGACTACTCTTTAACACCTACAATTGCTATTGTTGACCCAGAATTTACAACACACTTACCAGCAAGAAGTACTGCAATGACTGGTATGGACGTATTAACTCACGCAATTGAAGCTTACGTAAGTGTCATGGCAAGTGACTACACTGATGGTTTAGCACTTAAAGCTATTCAATTAGTATTCGAATACTTACCAAGAGCAGTTAAAAATGGTGCTAATGACTTAGAAGCAAGAGAAAAGATGCATAATGCTGCTACTATTGCAGGTATGGCATTTGCTAACGCATTCTTAGGAATGACTCACTCAATGGCACACAAAGTTGGGGCTGAATTCCACACTGTACATGGTCTTGCATGTTCAATTCTCTTACCATATGTTATTAAATACAATGGTGAAGTACCTACAAAATTATCTGTATGGCCTAAATACAATCACTACTGTGCTGATAAGAAATATCAAGATATTGCAAAATTACTTGGCTTAGAACATTCTACACCAGCCGCAAGTGTTAAAGCATTAGCTAAAGCAGTTACAGATTTAGCAACTGAAATTGGTTTACCAAATTCATTAAAAGATACAGGCATTGATGAAAAATTATTCTTCGAACACCTTGAAAGAGTTGCTTATCTTGCTTATGAAGATCAATGCTCACCATGTAACCCAAGAGTACCTCTAGTCGAAGATATGAAAGATATTTTAACTAGAGCATATTACGGTAAAGAATAATGGAAATACTAATTTGTGTTGGTAGTTCTTGCCACTTAAAAGGAAGTTACGACGTCATTAATCTCTTTAAAGACGCTGTCAAAAAGAACAATTTAGAAAATAAAGTTACCTTAAGAGGCACTTTCTGTTTAGGAAAGTGCGCCTCTTCAGGTGTTACAATTAAAGTTGACAATGAAATTATTACCGGTGTTACACCAGATAATTTCGAAAATGTATTTAACAAATATGTATTAAAGAAATAGGTGAAATTATGGAATATTGTTTGGTTTCAAAAACAAGTGACTGTCGAAACTGTTATAAATGTATTAGACATTGCCCTATTAAAGCAATTTCTTTTAAAGACAACAAAGCAGAAATTATTCATGATGAATGTATTCTTTGCGGAAGATGCCATTTGGTTTGTCCACAAAATCTAAAAATCATTAGAAATGATATCGATATTGTTAAAGAATTAATTGTTAGAAAACAAGCTGTTGTTTCTTTAGCACCATCATTCATTTCTTATTTCCACACTAGTTTTGATAATGTCAAAGAAGCATTATTAAAATTAGGATTTTATGATGTGGAAGAAACCGCAATTGGTGCAACAATTGTTAAAAAACAATATGAAAAAATGATGGAAGAGGAAAAAGAAGATGTTATTATTTCTTCTTGTTGCCACTCCGTCAACCTATTAATTCAAAAACATTATAAAGAAGCATTAAAATATCTTGCTCCTGTCTATTCACCAATGGTGAGCCATGGAAAAGATATTAAAGAAAGAAACAAAAAAGCTGTAGTTGTGTTTATTGGACCTTGTATTGCTAAAAAAGATGAAGGCGATAAACATAGTGAATATATTGATGCTGTTTTAACATTTGAGGAATTAGAGGAAATGCTTACTAAAGCTGGAATCGAAATTGCAAGAAACTACGATAATGTTAAAAAAGAAGAATCAAAAGCACGTTTGTTCCCGATTACTGGTGGTATCTTAAAAACTTTAAATCAACAAAATCCTAAATACACTTATTTAGCTATTGATGGAGTTGAAGAATGTGAAGCGGTTTTAGAAGATATCTTGGCAGGAAAAATTCATCATTGCTTTATTGAAATGAGTGCATGCCATGGCTCA
This sequence comes from uncultured Erysipelotrichaceae bacterium, assembly GCA_900315885.1. Classification (GTDB taxonomy): domain Bacteria; phylum Bacillota_I; class Bacilli_A; order RFN20; family CAG-826; genus RUG131. Next base: position 10,043 of record ONAT01000025.1, on the reverse strand, counting down.
TGTGTAAATGGACCAATGATGCGAGAAAAACGCTCAATCGTTTCTAAAGATATTGAAGTTTGTGCTTCTGCTGGAGATAAAGATTTTGCAGTTAATGAAAAAACAGATATTAATTATGAATATTCTCCAATTTATTTCACGCAAGTTGCGGAACCAACTGATAAAGATATTCAAAATATTTTAAATAGTATTGGAAAATCTAACAAAGAAAACGAACTTAACTGTGGTTCTTGTGGTTATGAAACTTGTCGTAAAAAAGCTCGCGCAGTTTTATTAAAGAGAGCGACTAAAGAAATGTGTTTACCATATTTAATGGATAAAGCACAGTCGTTCTCTAATAATATTGTTAGCCAATCTAATGTCGGTTACCTTGTTTTAGATGAAAATCTTAATATACAATTAGTTAACCGAAAACTATGTCAAATCTTTGGTGTCTATAGTCAAGAGGATATTTTAAAAAGCAGTGTATCAACAATTCTTGACCCAACTGATTTTGCTAAAGCTTTGGGTGGCGACAATTTGATTCGTAAAAAAGAGTATTTATCAAGTTATGATAAGTATGTTGAAATGACGATTACATATGATAAGAAATATCATATTCTCATTGCCTCTATTAAAGATATTACTAGCGACGAACTTGAAAAACAAAAACGTGCGGAAAACACACAAAAAACATTAAAAATCGCTAACGAAGTTATTGAAAAAAACATGCGTTCAGTCCAAGAAATTGCTTCCTTACTTGGTGAATCCGCTGCCGAAACAAAAGTAGCGTTACTATCTTTGAAAGAGACGATAGATAAAGATGAATAACTTAGTTACAGATATTGGATATTTGTCGGTCAACCATTATGGTGAAGAACTTTGTGGTGACCATATTGAAACCATTGATTCCCCGGATGGTTCACGTATTATAGTCTTGTCGGATGGCTTAGGAAGCGGTGTTAAAGCTAATATTTTATCAACTTTAACTAGCAAAATGCTATCGACGATGATTGCAAACAATGTTTCAATTAAAGAATGTGTTGAATCTGTTATTGGAACATTACCAATTTGTAAAGAAAGACATATTGCGTACTCAACTTTCTCCATTGTAAGAGTTACTGATTCACAAGATGTTGAAGTTTATAACTATGATAATCCTTTACCGTTTTGTGTCAGCGAAAAGCACATAGTGCCTATTGCTTATCAAGAGGAAATTATTAGTGGGAAAAAGATTTACTACGCTAAATTTAAAATGTCAGTAGGTGATTCGTTATTCTTACTTAGTGATGGAATTATTCATGCTGGCATTGGTGTTAGTTTAAATTTTGGTTGGTCAATTGATGAGGTTCAAGATTATATGGCAAGTTTATATAATCCTGATTCTTATAGCGCCAAATCATTAGCGACTGTTTTACTTGAACATGTTGATCGTTTATACGATTTTAAACCTGGTGATGATGCAACAGTAGCAGTAATTAAAATTCGTAGAAGAACAATGGCTAATTTGTTTATGGGACCTCCTATTAAAAGAGAAGACGATAACAAAATGGTTCATTTGTTTATGAGTAAAGCAGGAAAACATATTGTTTGCGGTGGTACAACAGGCAAAATATTTGCAAAGTGCTTAAATCGTGAAATAATATTTGATGGTGAGTATGTCGATAAAGAAATACCACCAACATCATCAATTGAAGGAATAGATGTTGTTACTGAAGGTATTATTACTCTAAAAAGAGTTATAGAATATGCTAAAAATAATGCGTGCGGTGACAATTCAGAATATTTCAATTGGTGCTTTAAAGATGATGGAGCAAGCCAAATAGCAAGAATACTATTTGAAGAAGCCACAGACGTTAATTTGTTTATCGGCTGTGCTGCTAATGCAGCCCATCAAGAAGAAGATGACATTTCCATTGATGTAAAATTAGCATTAGTTAATTCCTTAAAGGAATACTTGGAAAAAATGTCAAAACAAGTTACAATAACTTACTTCTAGAGGAGGAAACGTAATGCAACAAAAATTTGATACAAATGTGCAAGAGCTCAAATTCAAAGTCTTAAGAGCAGTTGCAAAAAAAGCTATCGAAGGTAGACTTTTAGAAGATTATAACGAGATTGCTAAAGAAGTCGTGCCTGGACCAAAGCCATCAATGCGTTGCTGTATTTATAAAGAACGTGCAATTGTCTTAGAAAGAATCAAACTAGCATTAGGTGGAGATAAAAGCAATCCTAATATTGTTGAAGTTTTACCAATTGCTTGTGATGAATGTCCAACTGGTGGATATCAAGTAACAAATAGATGTAGAGGATGTATCGCACATCGTTGTGAAAAAGCATGTTTCAAAAAAGCTATTAAGTTTGATCCTAATACACGTTCAGCATACATTGATAAATCATTATGTGTTAACTGTGGAATGTGTGCTAAAGCATGTCAATACAGTGCAATCGTTAATTTACAAAGACCGTGTGAACAATCTTGTAAAGTTAAGGCAATTTCAACGGGGGAAGATTTTGCTGCTAAGATTGATAACGCTAAATGTATTCAATGTGGAGCTTGTGTCTATCAATGTCCATTTGGCGCAATTATGGATAAGTCTATGATTGTTGATGTTATCAATGAAATCAAAGCAAGTGATTATTCAAAAAAATATCCAATTTATGCAGTAATTGCACCATCAATTTCTACACAATTTAAAGAAATTACAATTGGCCAAGTTATTACCGCTATTAAAAGATGTGGATTTAAATCTGTTGTTGAAGCAGCTTTAGGCGCTGATATGGTCGCATATAACGAAACTAAAGAATTAGCAAAAGTTGGCAAGTTAACTTCTAGTTGCTGTCCAACATTTGTCGCCTTAATTGAAAAATATTTCCCAGAATTAAAAGGAAATATCTCGACAACACTTTCACCAATGGCTATGATTTCACGTTATATTAAGAAAGATCATCCTGAAGCAAAAATAGTGTTTATTGGACCATGCATTTCTAAAAAGATGGAAATTCGCAAAGATACAGTTCGTCCATATGTTGATTATGTCTTAACATTTGAAGAATTGAATGCATTAATTTCTGCTTTTGATATTGAAGTTAAATCATTACCAGAAGGAGTATTAGATAATGCTTCATATTTCGGAAGATGTTTCGCTCGCTGTGGTGGTGTTAGTGATGCAGTTAAACAATCACTTAAAGAACAAAACATTGACTTTGAAGTCAAACCACTTCAAGTTGATGGAGTTGCTAACTGTATGCCAGCTTTAACAAAGATGAAGAATGGCAGCGATGAATTTAATTTCATTGAAGGTATGGGTTGTGTCAACGGATGTATTGGGGGACCATGTTGTTTAACACATGAATTAAAAGATAAATTTGAAGTTGATAAATATGGTAAACTTGCAAAAGAAAAATCTATTGTTGACTCAGTATCTATCTTTGGCTTAGATAAAGAAGAAAATGAATAACAAATAAATCTCGAGCAATCGAGATTTTATTTTGAAACGATAGGTAGGTGAGAAAAATGAATGAAATAATAACAAAACAAGAAATAAATGTAAACAATCAAAAGATTTTACTATGGGGTCCCAAAAGCAATAAAGTAATCATTGCTGTGCATGGAAGTGGATCAAACAAAGAAGATACTGTGATTTGTTTATTAGCTAATGTTGCTATAGTAAAAGGCTATCAAGTAATTAGTTTTGATTTACCAGAACATGGTGCGAGAAAAAATGATAAAAGCATCTTATGCAAAGTACAAAATTGTGTACCAGAACTAATTAATGTAATGAGTTATGCAAAAAATAATTACGAAAAGATAAGTGTTTTTGGCTGTAGCATTGGTGCCTATTTTTCATTACTAGCATTTAAAGATGATTCAATTAATCAGTGTTTCTTTTTATCGCCGATTGTGAATATGTTGGAATTAATTGAACAAATGATGATGTGGGCAAATGTAAACGAAGACATTTTAAAAAAGAAAAAAGTTATTCCTACTAATTTTGGTCAAACTTTATATTTTGATTACTATGAATATGTTAAAAAGCATTCAATTGATAGCTGGAATAAAAACACATTCATTTTGTATGGAAATAAAGATAATTTACAATCGCTTAAGCAAATTAATAATTTTGTAAAGTTAAGTAACGCTAAGTTAGATGTTTTAGAAAAAGGCGAGCATTATTTCCATACAGAAGAACAATTAGAGTTCTACAAAAAATGGCTACTAAATAATATAGACTAAATAAATTATTAAGTGGGTAAATATTACCAATCATTTTGTTTGAGAATAGAAGTTTTATAGTATATAATTACCATAGTTTTAATTCTTAGAATGAAAAAAGTGAGGTGTTTTTATGAGATTTTTTAAAGAATTATTTAAAAGACCAATAACTATTTGCTTTGCTATTATCTTATCAATTTTAGTAGGAGTTATTGCAACATCAAATATGAACATTGCCTTATTACCAGATATGGCATTACCATTTTTAACTGTCCAAACAATGTATGTTGGAGCAAGCGCGGAAACGATTGATGAACAAGTTACTTCGCCTCTTAGCAATACATTATCAAATATGGCTAATCTTGAAGCAATTAGTACTTATAGTGTTGATAATTGCTCAGTTTTAGTTATGCAATTTAAATATGGAACAGATTTAGATGAAAAAGAATCAGATATTGAAACATTAATTAAATCAATCTCTTTACCAAGTGGCTGCGAAGACCCAGTAGTCTCAGCGGTTGATTTAAATGGTACAGCACTAGCTACCCTCACAATTTATTCGGAAACTGATGACATTAAAGATGTTTATAAAGACACTTTAGAATTAAAAAATCAATTATCCTCCATTGAGGGAGTTGGAAATATATCTCTAGTTGGTGACCCAACACAAAAAGTATCGATTAAAGTCGCTAATGGACTTGAAATGATGAGTGGCTTAATTGTGCAAAAAATTGCTACAGACGATAAATTAGATATACCATTAGGTAATATTGAATCAGGTGGCTCAAATATCGCTATTAACAATTATTCAAAAGCACAATCAGTTGAAGCAATTAAAAATTTGACTATGTCTGTTGATTTAGGAACAGAAACAAATTCAACTTTTACTTCCGTTCAAACATTTTTAAATAATATTGAATCAATGAACGCTGATGATGTTTTGAAAATCAAAAATAATGGTTTAATCATGCACGATGATATTAAGCTCATTAAGAGCAAATCAAAAGTAGAATTAGAAGATTTTCAGCCGTTAATTTCTACTATTAGCTCATTTACATCATTAATTGATAATACAAGTGCTTCATTATTAAGAGCACTTTGGAATACAGTCTTAAAAAGATTAGTGGAAAGTGATGATTTTAAAAATCTTGATGATGCTTCTTTACAAGTACTTGCCACAAATCTTAAAGTTGAATATTCAGTTTTAAAGTGGTTACAAGATAACGCTAAAGATATTGATCCAGTGACTAATACTACAAAAGCTGAAGAAAAATGGGAAACTATTTGCACATTTAAAGAAAATCATACAGATTCAGAAATTAGTAATGAAGATTATGCAACTTTATTTTATGACATTGAAGCTACTTCTGAAGAAAAAATAAGTAAAGCAGAATTAATTGAAGATATTGATTTTGCTCGCCGTGTAAATTCGGTTTACTTTAATGATGTAATGAATAAGTTAATTAAAGGTGAAGAACCTACTAATGCTGAGTATGCAATGATGTTTATTGGGTTAGTTTCTATTAGTGAAGTTACAAACTATGCTGTTTTAATGGATTTCATTGTTGAAGAACACTTTGCAAGCAATATCGACATTATTTATAATTACAAATTAAATCACCAACATGATGAAAATGGCACGATGGTTGGAGATAAAATGCCATCTAAAGATTATGTAGACTTATATAATCAAATGGATTTACCAAGCAATTTGCTCGCTCTTAAACCAAGTGAAAAGATGGTAGATTTTGTTCGTAATAGTGATTTCTCCAGTGCATCATTATCTTTTAAAGTTGATGATCTCGCTGATGTCGCAGTTATAGAATCCTTTGAAAGTGCGGCATATTACAATTCTAATCGTGCAATACAAATTAAGTTATATGGTGTATCTGGGGCGAATGCTACATCAATTGTAAAAGAAGTTAATAAAATAATTGATAAATACAGTTTTAAATATTCAAATAGTAAAGTTTTGTTAATTAATGACCAATCCGCTTTTATTTCTTCATCAATTAATAACATGGTCGTGTCATTAGTCATTGGTGCAGTACTTGCTATTATGGTTATTTACTTATTCTTACGAAAAGTACGCTCTTCACTCATTATTGGTATTTCTATGCCTTTATCAGTATTACTTACCTTACTTGTTCTTTACGCAATTGGAATTACTTTAAATATGGTTTCTGTTGGTGGCTTAGCAGTTGGAATTGGAATGCTTGTTGATAACTCAATTGTTGTATTAGAAAGTATTACATCTGAACGAGAGAAAAACAAAGGCACAGCGTTAGAAAGTGCAATAAGTGGCACTAAATTAGTTATGGGCTCACTTATTGGTTCAACTTTAACTTCAATTTGTGTTTTCTTCCCAATTCTATTTATTGCAGGATTAACAAGAGAAATATTTAAGGATTTAGCGTGGTCAATCATATTCTCTTTATCTTTCTCATTATTAGTAGCGATTTTAATTATTCCAGGACTTTATTGTATGTTCTTTAAAAAAGAAGAAAAACCTAAAGTCAAAGTAAAGAATAATAAAAAGGCTGATAAGCCAGGAGTTATGGAGAAAATTAAAAATAAATATGGCACAATATTGAACAAAGTATTGTGTAAAAAAGGTACATTAATTATTGCAACTTTTGCAATCTTTATTGCTTCCTTTGGACTTCTTGCTACATGCAATGTGGAATTCTTACCTTCAATTGATCAAGGTAAAATAGAAACAAGTATCAAATACGCTCCAGGAACAAGTCCTGAATATTGTGAACAAACAACATTAGAAGTTGTTGATAAAATTAATGAAAATATTGAAAACATTGATACAATTTCTGTTAGCGTCGGCTTTAGTGGCTTAATTGAAACAAATAGATATGGTACTTTAGCAATTCAATTAAATGATAAAGCCAAAGATACTAAAGTGGTAGCAGAAGACATCCGTGAATTAGTAGGAAGTTTAAATCTAGAAGAAGAATATTCTGTTTCCGTTATTGATGGCGTTATTGCTTCAATTATGGGAGGAACATCTGGAGTTTCTATCTCCATCACTGGTGAAAGTGTTGATGCTTTAGAAAGCATTGCTAAAGAAGTAGAAAAAGATGTCTTGACTAAAAAAGGTATAAAATCTGCTTCGGATAATATGTTAAGCAAATCTACATCTTATAATGTTTCATTTAACGATGAAGCACTTGCAAGTAAAGGACTTGATTACTCAACTGTTGTCCAAACTATGCGTATTGGTTTAGCTGGTTATGATGTTCGTACTTTAGTTGTAGAAGGAATTGAAACCACAGTTAATGTTAAATGGAATGACGATACGATTGGTGGATATTATGCAACTTTAGGAGACTATATTGTTGGTACAGATAAATCAGGCAATTTTGTTAAATTAAGCGAAGTTGCAAATGTCGAAGAAAAAATTGGACGTCACGTTATAAGAAAAACTGGTGGATTAAATCAAGTTGATATTACAGTTGAAGCATATGGAATTGATACAAATACTGCTTCTAAGTATTTACAAGAATCAGCAAAAAAAGTGTTGAAAAACTATGTCGGTTACAGTTATCAAACAAGTGGTATATCTTATTATTTAACTGATGCATTTAAAGGATTATTTATTGCTGCAAGTATTTCATTCTTCTTGTTATATGCAGTAATTGCTTGCTTATTTGAATCATTAAGAAAACCAACAATCATTATTATGTCATTCCCATTTGGATTTGTCGGAGCATTTATTGCTTTAGCAATTACAGGAACGGCAATAAGCGTTGTTTCATTCATTGGTTTAGTAATGCTTATGGGAGTTGTCGTTAATAATGCGATTGTCTTACTTGAAAGAATTGAGCAATTGCGTGATGGCGGATTAGAAATTCATGAAGCAATTATTGAAGGTTGTAAACAAAGAGTGCGCCCGGTTTTAATGACAACACTTACAACAATTTTGGCTCTTATCCCAATGGCTTTAGGACTTGGCGATGGTGGTGCTTTGATGGCGCCGTTAGGAATTGTAGCTTTTGGTGGCTTATTAGTGTCTACTTTAGTCACATTATTTGTAATTCCTGCAACATTTGCTTTAATGTATAAGATTAAATTTGTTAAGGGCAAAGATTATCAAGTAACAAAAACTGAAGAGCAAGAAATACAAAACGAATAGAAAACCATTACTTTGGTAATGATTCTCTTTTAAAAAAATGTCTAAATCACGCAAGATATTTAAAAATGTATTAAAATGATAATAGTTAAGAGGTGTTTTATATGGCGTGTACAACAATTTTAGTAGGAAAAAAGGCAAGCTATGATGGCTCAACCTTAATTGCAAGAAATGATGACTCTCCTTCTGGTGTTTTTACAAGCAAGAAGATGGTCGTTGTTAAAGCAAACGAAAATCCTAAATTATATAAATCAAAAATTTCACATGTAAGGATTCCTTTACCAGAAAAATCTTTACGTTATACTTTAATGCCAAACGTTGAAAAAGATGAAGGTATTTGGGGTGCAAGCGGCATAAATGAAAAGAATGTTGCAATGACTGCAACTGAAACAATTACCACGAATGCACGTGTATTAGGTGCTGATCCTTTAATTGAAGTAAAAAAGAATAATAAATATAACACAGGAATTGGCGAAGAAGATTTTGTTGTGTTGGTGTTACCATATATTTCTTCAGCAAGAGAAGGTGTAATTCGACTTGGTGAATTGTTAGAAAAATATGGCACATATGAATCAAATGGTATTGCTTTTAGTGATGAAAATGAAATATGGTGGTTAGAAACCATAGGTGGACATCACTTTATTGCGCGACGTGTTAAAGATAACGAATATGTTTTTATGCCAAATCAATTTGGATTAGATACTTTTGATTTTGCAGATGCATTTGGTGAACAAAAAGAAAATATTTGTTCCAAAGATTTAAAAGAATTTATTGAGAATAACCATCTCGCGTTAGATATGGATGAAAATAAGTTTAATCCACGTTTGGCTTTTGGTAGTCACGATGATTCAGATCACACTTACAATACGCCACGTGCGTGGTTCATGGGTAGATATTTTAATCCTACCACTATTAAATGGGATGGAAATGATGCACAATTTAATCCAGAATCGGATAATATACCTTGGAGTTTAGTCCCAGAAAGAAAGATTACTATTGAAGATGTAAAATATATCTTGTCTTCACATTATCAAGGTACAAAATTTGATCCTTACGCTAAAGACGTGACAAATAATTTCAAACCTTTATATCGACCAATCGGTATTAGTAGAACCAGTTTTGTATCTATTTCACAAATTAGACCTTATGTTGATAAAAGAATAAGTGCAATTGAATGGGTTGCTTTTGGCTCAAATGTATTTAACACATTAGTCCCAATTTACACAAATGTTTCATCAATTCCAGCTTATTTATCAAATACTACTAAAAAAGTGTCGCTTGATAATTTCTATTGGGCCAGCAGATTGCTTGGTGCTTTAGTGGATCCTCATTTCCAAACAGGAATAATCCATATTGAAAGATATCAAGAAAAAACGATGAGTAAGAACTTTGGTCTTATTAAAAAATATGATGAATTATTTAGGAGTAATAAGGATGAAAAACTTATTGAAAAAGCAAACAAAGAAATCGTTAAGATGATTAAAGAAGAAACCGATAAAACAATTGATAAAGTTTTATATAATAGTAGCAATTTGATGAAAAATAGTTTCTCACGTTCGGATAACTAATAATAAAAACATAATAAAAACACTTCACTTTTGATGTGTACCCAGTTTCCTAGACACTAAATGTTTGTTAACTGGATTATATCATAAAGCTAACATGGATGCTTCTCTAAATTTAGATGGAGGCATCCATTTTGTT
>ONAT01000018.1 GCA_900315885.1 uncultured Erysipelotrichaceae bacterium | reverse complement strand
CCAAAGATAACTAAGCTCTTTAATAGTTTGAAATAATCTTTGGAAAAAGTAAAATTTACTATTTCGTTTTATTTGTTGCATTTACTTTTTCAATTAACAAAGAGCAACAAAAACATAGAAAATTTAAAAAACACTTGCATTTATTTTTTCTTTATATATAATATGTATCGTAGCAATTACGATATATGATCAATATCGTGATTGTTTGGAATATATATGGGTGTTTAGCTCAGCTGGGAGAGCATCTGTTTGACGTACAGAAGGTCAGGGGTTCGATCCCCTTAGCACCCACCATTTCCGAATAAATAGTCCGATTATATCGGGCTTTTTTAATGCTTTTTAAAACTCGCGTGATACGAATTGATACGATTAACAAAAACTTTTAAATATTTATCTAAATATGTTTATTAATAATAGTTATAATCACAAATTAAGTTGCAAACTGGGATAAAGAAAAGATTGCTAAAAACATTACAAATATTCAATTAGGCAACATTGATAAATTAAACTAGTTATTTAATATTAGAACTCTATAAGTGAGAAATTGCTTATAGATTTTTTTGTATAAAAAACATATTGTTACAAATAATAAAAAAGAGGTTATAACAATGAATAAAACAAAAGTAGAGAATGAATTTTTATCGTATGTTCATATGGCAGCGAGTCTATTTAGAATTTATAGTGAAAAACTAACATATCTTTCAACCAAACAATTCTTTCAAGAAATTGAAACAAAATTACTAAAGCACGAAAGAGAAATAAAAGAAGCGATGTGCATTGAAAAAGAAGGTAACGAGTTATCTTTAATGCAAAAAATGGTTGTGTGTATGAGTAAGATGAAAGTTAAAATGATGAAAGAAAATTTTGATGTTTGTATTGAGGCTTTAAAGACAATTGATATGGGAATTTATCAAATTGAAATATATTTGAAAAAATATCAAAATGCCCTAAATAAAGAATTTGTAAATAACGCTAAATATGTTTTAAAAGAATACGAAGGCATTGCTAAAGATATTAGGGACCACATTCATAAGCAATATTTGTAGATTTTATGCTTAAAATGCACATATTTTTGTTGAAATATGCATATTCTTTGCTAAAATAAAGTAGATATATTTAACTAAAAAGTTAAATAATATGGCAAGGAAGGCGATTTTATGATCTTAGAAACCTTACAAACTTCAGTTTTAGAAACAATAAAAAGCGCAGATTTCATTATTGGCGCAGCAATGATATTAGTTATAGGCGTACTTGCATTTGTGGTATTTAAACGTGCAGCAGTTCGCATAATTGATAGTGTCTTATGTGTAGCAATTATTGCATCTCTTGCTTTTGGCTTAAAAATATTACCTATCGTTTTAGCGTTTGTACTTATGCTTGTGACAATTATTGCCGCAATTGTCAATGCAGGAATATTTAGAATGTTATTTGCTAATCCACTTGATAAATTGAAAACTCGTAAGTGGTTTGGTAACAATAATAAGTTTGAAGATAATGTGGTTTATGATAAAGTAACCATGATTAAAGAAGTAAGTGAAGCAGTAGCTAATTTATCTAAAACCAAAACAGGTGCTTTAATTACTTTTGAAAGAAAAGATTCTCTTGATGATTATATCAAGACTGGTTCAATCATTAATGCTCCAATCACTAAAGAGTTAATACAAACAATTTTCTATCCAGGGACTAGGTTACATGATGGGGCAATCGTCATTCGTGATAACTTGATTGTTTCAGCAAGTGTTTATTACACACCAACAACAAAACCTTTAGTGGGCAAATATGGTGCTAGACATCGTGCAGCTTTAGGAGTAAGTGAAACTACTGACTCTGTTACAGTAATTGTTTCTGAAGAAACAGGTAGAATTTCTATCGCAGTAGATGGCGAATTATTCCCAGTTACACTTGATAGCATTGAAAGAACATTAGAAGATTATTTAGAAGCTTAAAAATTAAAAAAACGGGTGTTCGTTATGAACACTCGTTTTCGTTATCGTTATTATTTTTCTTTCTAAAATATAATTCGTTGATAATCGTAAAGACAATAGAAATAACTAAGAATCCCACTAATTGGACAATAAAATTTAATTGAAGTAAGGCAAATAACAGACCAACAATTCCTCCAATAGCGAACCATAATCCTATGAGGTGCTTTTTTATAGTGGCTTCGATGATGACAACAATGGCAATCACTATAAGCCAAATTAATATATGTGTATGATAATCTATGCTAAATTCTGTTAAAATCATAATTTCCTCCTACTTAATCAATGTGCATCCATTTTCTAAAAGTTCTTTTTGTAAGGCGTTAATAAATTCTTCAATGCTATTTGTGTGGATTTCTTGCGACTTATTGACAACATTTTTTATTATTGCATTAGAGTAATGATATTTTTGGTAATCAGTTATCACTATTTTAATAAGAATAATTTGTTGATTAATAGTTATTTTATATTCTTGAGGTTTCGTGTTATATATTCCTACGCGTCGATATTTAAAAGGATTTAAATAATAAACGCCTGATTTATAAGTTTTATAATATTCATTGAGTTTTTCAATAATTACAACTTGTCCTTTTTTGACAATCATAATTCCAGAACAAAACAAGATAATTAAACCAATTAAAATGGAAGCAAACAAAATGTAATAAAGTGTAGATATTGGTTCGCTACTTAAAGTCATTTTCTCATTGCTCCTTTCATATAATTGAGTGCTACTAAGTATTATAGCATGTTTCTTTTATTGAATTAAAGAAAGAGGAAGTTAAATGGAAAAGATTTATTATATGAATGATTATGATAGCGCTCGTCCTAATATACTTTTTTTGCATGGCTATGATAATACGAAAGAAGCACTTGCTCCTCTTTATAAAAGTGTTGAAAAGTTTGCTAACGTATTAGCAATTGATTTACCAGGAAACAAAAATAACCCTTTAGATAAAGAATATAAAATAGAAGATTATGTGGACTATTTAGAGAACACACTTGCTAATCTTAAGTTTATGCCATATTTAATTGTCGGACATTCTTTTGGTGGCAAATTAGCGACTTACTATTCTTTAAAACATCAAACAAAATTGTTGCTTTTAGCACCTTCGATAATTAAGCCTAAATTTAGTATGAAAAGGTTTGTCAAAATAAGAATATATAAAGTGTTAAAGTTTTTATATAGTAAGAAATTAATTTCAAAAATTCCAGAAAAATATCGTGGAAGTGTTGATTATCAAAATGCCCAAGGATTTAAAAGAAAAACTTTTTTAAATATAGTGCATAGTTACTTTCAAAAATCAGATTTTAAGAAATTAAAAGAAGATGTTTACCTTTTGTATGGCTTAGATGATAAAGCTATCACTCTAGAACAAATGAAAAGATTTAAAAAATATTTGCCTAAAACAAATCTAATTTTGTTTTCTGGGGATCATTTTATGTTTTTAAATTATATCAAAGCTATTAGTAAGTTAATTTATTGTATTTGTGAGGAAAAAAGATGATAATTGTTAAATTATTAAGTGCACTTGTAACAAGTTTGATATTTTATTGTTCGGTGTCTTTATTTATAACGCAATTTTATGATGAAAAAAGGGCAATGTTACTTTTTAAGCAAAGAATATCAAAATGCTCATTTGAAAACACTATTACATATGCATTTATCTCTTTATCTTTGGGTTTAGTGTGGTTTACTAATTATTTGTTTTTAATACCTCTAATAATGGCAGCATTTTTTAAATTAATTAAAGACAAAAGAATCAAATTTCATTTTACTAGGAGAAGCGTATCTTTACTTACTTTAGGAGTAATTACAAATATTATTTTATGTGTTTTTCTTTCTACTCATATATATTACATCTTATTTTTAGTAATGCTTTTAGTTCCAGAACTTTTGGTGGTATTTTTTAATTATGTGCTTTATCCATATGAAAGCTTAATTAAAGAATACTATATAAAACAAGCAAAAGAAAAAATAAAACATAATAAAAAGTTAAAAATTATAGCGATAACTGGTAGTTTTGGTAAGACATCTTTTAAGAATTATCTTTATACGCTTTTAAGTGGGCAATATACAGTCATAAAAACACCAGGCTCAGTAAATACTCCGATGGGAATATGTAAATTTATCAACGATAATTTATCAGATTTTGACGATTATATGATTTTAGAAGTTGGTGTTGATGCTCCAAGCACTATGAAAAAGTTTTTTAAGATTTTTACTCCTGATATAGGGGTTATTACTTCAATTGGTGAAATGCACTTAGCGACATTTAAAACACTTGAAAATATTCAAAAAGAAAAGATGGAGTTATTTGCTAATTTAAAAGGTGAACAACTAAAAGTTTATAACGCTGACTGTGATTTGATAAACGTGAAAAAATATGATAATTGTTTAGAATATTCAATGAATGAAATTGAAATATTAAGTAGTGATATTAATGGAACAAAATTCCGATATTTAAATAATAGTTACAATGTTTCAATAATTGGAAAACATCAATTATTAAATCTTGTGGGTGCGCTTAAACTTTCTATTAGATTAGGTGTTCGAGGCGAGTTATTAAAAATGAGGATGGGTTTAATTAAAACTGAAAAACATCGCCTGTCCGTGGAAAAATATGAAAACACATATTTGATAGATGATGCTTATAATGCAAATCTAAAAGGAATTTTAGAAGCAATAGATGTAACAATGAGTTTTGTAGGAACTAAAGGCATTATCTTAAACGGAATTATTGAAGCAGGAGATAAGTCATATCAAATTAACGAAGAAGTAGCAAAAGCATTAAATGGGTTTGATTATATAGTTTTATTAGACAATGCTCCTAAAGGATTAAAAGAAACATTAAAGAAAGAAAAATTGGCGTTTAAATCATTTTTATATTATCATGATGGACTTAGTTTTTTATTAAAAAAAGATTTAAATTATATTCTTTTATGTAGTAATGCGGAAAAAGAATATCTTAAATAGGTGAGGGTTAATTTATGAAAAAAATATTAGTTGTTTATGGTGGAAAATCTCTTGAACACGACATTTCAATTGTGACAGCGTTGTTTGTTATGGAAGAACTTAAGAAGAATAAAATCGATTTTATTCCGCTTTATTTATCACATAACAATGAGTTTTTTACAGGTGCCAAATTACTTGATAAAGATAATTATGGATCAAAGAAAGAATTTAAGATTGCAAAATTTGAATGTCAAAACGGACAATATGTTTTAAAAGTTGGTTTTAAGACATATGACATAGAGTGCGCTATATTATGTGTGCATGGAAAAGGCGTGGAAGATGGAACTGTTCGAGCTTTATTTGACTTTATGAATATTCCTGTTTCAACATCTTCTTTACTTAGTTCTGCGATAATGCAAGATAAAGAAATATCTAAATTGTTATTCCAAAACAAAAATATTCCAGTTGTAGATTCATTTGTTGTTCATAACTTAGCAAATATTAGTGTAAAAGAAGGATTTAGTTTTCCGCTTATTATTAAACCATGCAATTTGGGCTCATCAATCGGTGTAAAAAAAGTCAATAACATGAAAGAATATGAAAATCATATTCGTAAAGTTTTGCAATATGATCAAAAAGTTTTGGTGGAAAAATGCGTAGAAAATTTAAAAGAACTAAATGTTGCTATTATTGGTGATAGCAATAACCACATTATAAGTGATATTGAATTAGTCAATAATAGAAGTGAAGTATTAACTTTCAAAGACAAATATGAACTATTTAAAGCTAAAACAAGTGGACATGTTATTAATCCATCCTTAAATAAAGATTTAATAAACAAAATTAAACATTACGCTGAACTTGCTTTTGAGACTTTAAACGGGAAAGGTGTCATCCGTTTTGATTTCCTTTATGACAATAAAAGAGATTTATTATATCTAAATGAAGTTAATTCAATTCCAGGCTCATTAGCGTATTATCTTTTTGAGAAAAAAGGTCTTACAATGCTTGATATTATTAATAAATTGCGTGCGATTGCTTATAAAGATTCTTTAGAACAAAAATCTTTAATTAACGTCTATACTTTGTCTTCTTTAAAGACGATAACAAGAAAAAAATAGATTATTCTTATTAAAACTTACTCCTTAATATGTTATGATTATTAAGGAGTTTTTATTTAGGAGGTTATTTATATGGGAACACCACACATTGGCGCCGAGAAGGGCGATTTTGCTAAGACTGTACTAATGCCAGGAGATCCACTCCGTGCAAAATTTATTGCTGACACATTTTTAACTGATGTAAAAATGGTCACATCTGTCCGTAACATTTATGGATACACAGGATATTACAAAGGAAAAAGAATTTCTGTTATGGCATCTGGTATGGGTATGCCATCTATTGGTATTTACTCATACGAACTATACACACATTATGATGTCGAAACAATTATTCGTATAGGTACATGTGGCTCATACAAAGAGTATATTAACTTATTTGACGTATTAATTTGTTCTGGGGCTTGCACAAATTCAAATTGGGCTAAACAATATGGAATTGATGGCGTTTATAGCGCAATTGCAGACTTTGGAGTAACTAAAGCTGCTTATGACAAAGCAAGAGAATTAAACATTCCAGTACATGTTGGAAACATTTTATCAAGTGATAACTTCTATAATGATACAACATGGCAAAAATGGGCTGCAATGGGATGTATGGGTGTAGAAATGGAATCATACGCTCTTTACGCAACAGCAGCAAGTTTAGGTAAAAAAGCTTTGTGCTTATTAAGTGTTACTGACCACTTCATTAAAGAAGGAAAGGCAACTGCTGAAGAAAGACAACTCAATCTCAAAAAGATGATTGAAATTGCTCTTGAAATCGCAGAATAGATTTTATGCAGGAATTAACAATTGCTTTAATTGTTATCCTAATATTATCAAGTATATATCTTCTTATTTCTTATCCGATTCATAATATTGTTTATCGTAAAACTTTTCGTTATCGCGATTATAAAAAACTAATGAAATATGTTGAAAAGAAAGATTATCGTTTAATTAATAATTTTTGTTTCAACATTGATGAGAACACAACTGGACATTTCGACCACGTAGTTTTTGGATCAAAATATATTTATCTTGTTACTGATAAGTATTGGAGAATGGGAGTTTATGGTAAACCAAAAGATCAATCATGGATTTTCTTTAAAGATGAGAAGAAAAGAATGTATATTGATAACCCATTGGAAAAAAACGAGTTGCGTAAAGAAAAATTGTCTTTAGTAACAGGTATTGATAAATCATTATTTGTAGTAATAGTGGTTGTTAATAATGATTGTGTCGTAGATGAAGACGTTTTACTAAATGAACAAAATATTATAACAAAAGAAAAGAATTTAATTAAAAGAATTGAAAGTTTTGAAAATCAAAATATCGCAAGTATTAACGATGACCAATTACAAAATGTCGTTTATATGTTCGATAAAAAGTCAAAGCAAATCTAAAAAAACAGCACGAGGCTTCGTGCTGTTTTAATTTGTTGCTCTTTTACGAGGATAATTGTTACTATCATATTCCATTTCGGTATTTTCACTTAATGGAAGGAAAAGTAATAAAATGTTGATAATTGCGGAAACTGCAACAACGATATAAACAATGCGAGTAACAACGCTGCCGACACCAAATATCGCTTCAACTAAATTGTAGTCAAAAATTCCAACTAATCCCCAGTTTAAGCCACCAATAATGGTAAAAACTAACGCGATTTTTTCTAATACGTTCATAATAACCTCCAGTTCATTATTAATATGTGTAATTTTTTGTAATTTATGCATTCATATTTTTCTTACCTTGCTCATAAATATTTAACGAGGTGGAATTATGTTCAAAAAAATAGTTATAGGTGTAATTGTCTTAGGCGTTATTGCTTTAGCGGGTTGGAAAATTTTCTTTTCAGGTGGCGATGTATCCACAACAATTGAAAAAAGAAAAGAAGAATTGGTTGCCTATCATATGGAATCAACAATGGAAATTGAAGCCAATGATAGTCAAAAGAAGTATTTAGTGGTAACAGATTACCAAAAAAAGGATAATTTTGATAATTTCCGTGTATCATTAACGGATACAGGTGTTAATCAAGAACAAATTATTATTCGCAATAAGGATGGCGTATTTGTTTTGACACCACTTTTAAATCAAGTATACAAATTTAAGAGTGATTGGCCAACAAATTCACCAAAACCATATCTTTATCACACCATCTTGGATAGTTTTGAAGGAAAACATGAAATTAAGAAAATGGATGATGGTATCATTGTTACCACAAATCCCAACTATAAAAACAATCCAACATGGATCAAGCAAGATACCAAATTGAATAAAAATTTAGAACCAACATATATCAATATATATGATGCAAAAAATGAAGCCATTGTAAAAATTAATTTTACAAAGGTTGATTTATCACCTAAGTTTGAAGACACGCATTTTGATGTAAAAGCAACAATGGAAGAATCTCGTTCAACTATGTCAATTACTACAAGCATTGAAGAAGTTGAGTTACCTTTCTATCCAACAGGGGCAAATATGTCCGCGATAAAGAAAGAAGAAACCACTTCAAAAATTGGCGATACCGAAGTTGTTATTCTTGTTTATGAAGGTGACGATGCCTTTACAGTCATTCAATCACTTGTCGAACCTAGCGAAGAAATGGTTATAAGTGAAATTGATGGAGAAATCGAGTCTGTTTTAACTGGTGTAGCCTATTCAAAAAACAATTATCTTGTTTATGTTGAAGGCATGGTTAAATATCAAATTTACGCTAAAGACATGCCAACTTCTCAAAAATTAGAAGTTGCGCAAGGCATGGAAGAAAGCATAATGAAATAGTTCTAATAAATGAGCATATGCCACAAGGCATTTGCTTTTTTATTATTTAATTAATCCGTTCTTGAATAAAGTCTTTAAATAATCTATATTATTTAAGTATGGAGAAGTATTATGGACAAGATATTTGATTTAGCAAAGCAAAAAAAGAGTAAACAACATCAATCCTTATACGCAATGACATTCGGATTTGTTATTGTCGCCCTTTTGGTTGCCTTCTTAGATTCACTTGTAAGTTATAGTGCAATTATCTTTGTTCCGTTTTTAGTAGTCCCATTTTTTATTGCTGTGCAAATGATGTATCTGCAATTAGAAAATGAACCATTCTCTAGTAAATTGTTTTATCGCATATTCCGTGTTGGTATGTCACCGATGCTTCGTTCATCGTATCGCACTATTAAAAATGCTTTGTTCGCTATATTAATTAATTTTGTGCTTTCATCTATTATTTTAGGAATTTTTTATCTCATTCCTAATTATCATCAATTTATTTTAGATTTATTTGAAGTAATTCAAGCAAATTATGGCGACACTTTAAATGACGCCTTAAATACATTTGCAAAAGCAAATCTACAACAATACAACACAGTGTTCTATATAACTAACGCCATATCATATGGTGTGTCATTTATGTATTTTACTTATAAAATGCTTCACAATGCTTTATATGCTCTATGTAAAAACGCAGCTTCTTTACCAAATGGTAAGAACCAACCTATTTTTAACGAAGTATTTAGCAAATACAAAAAAGTTTATTACAAGAATTACTATAAACATCAATGGTATAAAGTTTTATTAGTTCCTATCTTTTATACTTTAGGTGTTTTAGTGGCCTATTTTACAGATAAACTTGCTTTGAGCAATTGGTTTGGTTCGAGTTTTGCAATCATTGCGATTGGAATTTTGCTTCCAGATTTATTAGGTTATCAAGAACAAACATATATTTATTTCTTTAATGAATTATCTTCCAAGAACTTTATAAATATGCAAAAGATTTATAGCGATCTTGAAAACAATCTTGATTTAACTAAAGAACAACATGATGCGCTTCAAAATCTTTTAAATCAACTAAAAGAAACTGTTGAAGAAGAAAAAAAGAAACACAAAAAAGAAAAAGACGATAATGACAATAATAAAAGCAATCAAGATTGATTGCTTTTTCTATTTAAAATAATAATGTTGCTCCAATAATACCAGAATCGTTACCATATTTGCTACAAACGATTTTGATATTTAAACCTTGTAAATGCTCTTGAATTCTATTTATGAGATTATTTTTTTGTAAAGACACTCCTCCTCCAAGGACAAAAACTTTTTCGTTATACATACTCGAAAACATTTTTATCGCTTTAGCAAAATTTGATGTGTATTCATCAATTACTTTTTTAGCGGTTTCATCGCCTTGCTCTAAAGCTATAAATGGTAATAATGCATTAATTGCACCTAGCTTTTCTTTTTCTTTCCACATTAAGGAATTTGGATTCTTTTCCATATATTCTTTACTTAATTTTATTAATGCGGTCGCAGAGCAATACGCCTCAACACATCCTCTTTTTCCACACTTGCATAAATTACCATCTTTAATCATGACTAAGTGACCAAGTTCTGTATCAGAATCATCTTTACCTTCATATAAAGTATGATTTCTTACAATGCCCGCACCAATACCTGTACCAATTGTTATCATAATAAAGTTTTGATAATCTCTACCTATTCCAAGTTCTAATTCCGCAAGACACGCAGAATTTGCGTCATTTATGATTTTTGTTTCTTTGTCGAGCATTTCTTTTAAAATCTTTACCACAGGAGCGTTATGCCAATTTAAGTTTGGCGCAATAACACAAATGCCATTTGCTCTATCAATCACGCCTGGAGAAGCAATACCGATACAAGTAACCTTATCAAGATATTCTTTGAAATCTTTTTTTATCAAGTTCCCAATTACGGAAATTTGCTCATTTTGTGAAAGAGATTTATCAACCATTAAAACACTCTTTTTAATAATAGTTTCATTTTCTACAAGGCCGATTTTAATTGATGTTCCGCCTATATCTATACCAATTTTCATTTAAATCCACCTCGTTTAGAATAACCAAATTATAGCACATAAAAGCGCAATAAAAAAAGGAGATTACTCTCCTTTATTTAACATTTCTTCTAGCTCTTTAATTTTATTTTTTAGGTCATCATATTCTTGCTTAGTTATTGTTATCATTTCTGATGAATTTGTTTTGAATTCTTTGCTCTTAATTTTTAATATTAAGAACATAACTATCCAAACGATGGTAATAATCCAAAATGGAATATTCACTAATTCTAAGTCAAATGATATAGTGCTAACTAAAGCGAATTCGAAATAAATAAATGTCACATAGCCAATAATTTGAACGACAAGTAAGCTCTTTCCTAAAGTAATATGGTTATTAACAACGATACTAAAGAAAATCGATAAAGCACTTATAATAAGAACGATTTTTATGTATGTCTCACCAAAATCAGGCACTAAATAGGCTAGCCATATTTGTAATAGCATCATAAATGCCGATAACAAGATAAGCGAAGAAGATATATAGCCTAATTTATTCTTTCTTGCAATTGCTTCAGTACTTGTTAAAAGAAGTAATCCCGCAACAAATATCGTAAGTAAGGTTAATAAGACACAAGTTATTGCTTCAGAAGGATTTTCTCCGAATATATTTAGTAATAAACCGATTCCTATTAAACCACCAAGCGATAAACAAATAATAGACGTTAAGGCAATAATTTTTTGTAGTTTCTTTGAAATATTCATAACTCTCTCCTTAAGTTCATTATATATTATTTTGCTTGTTTTTCAAAATAATATTAAGACTATAGCAACTATTTAATATAAAAGACACGATTATCTTTGATTATTTTAGGAGGATAGTTATCGTTTTTAGCGTAGCCAAGAGCAATGTGACCAATACCTTCATAATCACTTAAATCTATACCTAAAGAAGAGAACAATTCTTGACCTTCTTTTGATTCGAGTTCCTCTTTTGCGCGATGAATCCAACAAGTAGCAAGACCTTGATTAGTAGCTTCAATTAGCATGTTTTCAATCATTGCCGCTCCATCATAAATAGCGGTTGGACTTTTTTTAGAAGCTACGAGCAAAATTACTGGAGCACCATAAAATGGATCTATTGAAAATTTTCCGACTGATTTATTTAAATTAGAGAGCTCATCTCTTACTTTTTTATCTTGGATAACAATTACAATTCCATTTTGTTGTCCGCGACCATTCGCAGCATATAATCCAGCGTTAACTATCTCGTTAATTTTCTCTTCTTCTTCAATTCTTTCATTATCATAGTTACGACATGAACGTCTTTTTTCTATAGCAGTAAGCATTTAAATCATCTCCCAATTTTATTATAAGTCTTTTTTATAAAAAAAGATGATAAAACATCACCTTTTTTAATTTTTATAAAATTCTCATAGCAATATCAATTTTTAAATTGAAAACTATGAGGATGATTTTGTTTATTTATGTTGTAAGTTAAGCAATTATTAGATTTAGTTTCAATAATCTATTTAGCGGACAATATTGATGTATGTTACATAAATATCAACGGGATTATATCCTTGATACCTTTGGAAATAACTAAAATATATGGTATCTCCTTCATTGATTGTTAATCCCGCTTTAGTATGCTCCTTACCATTAACTAACACTATTCCATTAGGTACTAAAGTTATAGAATTAAGTGTAGGATTTTTATCGCTTTTTACATATAATTTTGTATCTTCAATGTAAAGTGCTTTTGCAAAGGTCTCTATTTCTTTTACTAAACATTGATCAATTAAAATTTGAGTATAATCGCTGCTTAATTCTTGATATGATTCTGTAAGCATTGATACACTTCCGTTATCTACGTCTTTCCACGAACCGTCATTCGTTGGTAATACAGTGATGCTTGAAAAAATAATATTGTTTCTATCTCGTGAATCAACAAATAAATCATATGTTACTTCTCCTTGTTCATAATATTTTACACGTGCATTATCTGTTAGGAAAATATATGAACCAAAGTGATTTAAATCAGGATCATCAGGGCTACAATTGTTTTCTTCGTAGTCAAAATCATGATATCTATATTGGCTTACAGTTAGGAATCCCGCTATCTCTCTTTTATAATTGATAACAATCATACGGATTTCACTTGTTTCAAGTCTATTGCTTGTTGGATTTACTGTCGCTTTTAATTCAAGGTTCGCAATGATTATATCAACATCTTTACCAGTTAAATCTTCAGTAAAAAATGGTTGCAAAGAACAATTCATTTCGACTTTGAATAGAAAACTATCTTTCACTTTTAAATCTGTATAATAAAAATGGACATTGTTTGGTCTTTTCCCAGTTAATTTATTTAAATTGATTTTATATGGTATATATTCTTCGTTATTTACTGTTGCTGAATTATATACAACTTTTGACATTTCTTTTCTTTGCTCAATTGAGTACGTTACCCATTTACTTGATGAGATACTATTTCCTATTATTACACCAATACCAACTAATAATAGCGATACGACGAACCCTAAAACAGCACCTTTTTTCAATGAAAACCTTTTCTTATGATTGCCATATTTATCAAAATCAATTTGATTTTTAACTCGGCTTTCATCTTTAATGTAGGCAGTATGATTTTTAATGATTGTATTTAATTTTTTCATAATCTTTCTCCTTATAAAAATTTTGTAGTTTTTTAATAGCGCGCCTATATATGCTTTTGATAGTATTAGGCGATTGCTTGTTTTTTAAAGCTATTTCTCTTAAAGAAATGCCATTTAAATCATGCATGATAATCAAATCTATTTCATTTTGCGATAGGGCTAATTTCCATTCATCGATAAACAATGACAAATGTGAATCATTTGCGCCTAAGTTATCAATATCGACATCGTCTAAATTTTCACTATTTTTGTATTTCTTTATAAAATTAATGGAAGCATTCTTGGCTGATGTCATTAAATAGTATTTGATATCTTTATCAGGATCTATATTTTCTAAATGATTAAAAAGTTGAATAAATACATCATCTGTAAGTTCTTCAATATCTTCATATTGCTTAATATATTTGGATATCAAAACAAAAACAAGATCTGCATATTCGTTATACACTATTGAAAATAATTGCTCTATTTTTTTACAATTATCAGTTTGATATGCAAAAAATAGTTTTCTTGTGATATTCAAAATTTTGCCCTCCTTATTAAAGGAATACAATATTTTTAGATTGATGGGTGCAAATGTTTTTTCTTTATTTTACAATTTGCACTTTGTTAGTAGTTTTCATAAGTATCCAAAAAACTGACTTTATATTATTTATTAAATGTTTCAAATAAATAAGAAACATTTCTCTTTTAAAAGGTTTTTAGAATTAGCTATAAAAAAAGCCTCCATTTAATTCTACCTTATTTGGGTAAAATTTTGGGGGACATTTCACATGGAATGGCAGGGGCTGCAGGAATCGAACCCGCAACAACGGTTTTGGAGACCGTAGTTATACCATTTAACTAAACCCCTATTGAGTACTCGAAGTTAAATACTACGAGCAACTTTGTTAACAAGGCCCATATCGACTTTGCCAGCAAAGTTTTGTTTAAAGTGTTTCATAACAGAAGGAATAGATTTATCATCTAACTTTAAAATCTCTTCTTTGATTTCGTCTTCTGATAACATCTTTGGTAAATATGCCTTTAATGTGTCTTCTTGGACTTTAATAGCCTCAACACGATCTGGACGATTTACTTTAACAAATCCTTCTTTTTCATCTGCTAATTCTTTTAAAGTTTTAGCGATGATTGAAACTAAGTCTGCATCAGTGATTTCTTTTCCTTGAGCCTTTAACTCAATAGCGGCCAAATTATATTTATTAATTACTACGGATAATGCAGCACGTGCTTCTTTGTCTTTTGTTTTTAAAGCTTCCATACTTGCCTTCTTAAGTGTATCAATTAACATAATGTTCACCTCACTAAACGCATATAATAATATAGCATAAATAGATTATTTTTCAAGATAATTTTTATATTAATGATAAGAGACTTGCAATAATAAGTGATTGAGCTGAGACATAAGTTGCCATTACATAGAAATCTTCACGAGGAATCTTCTTGAAAAACTTTGTCGTAGATAGAGTAGCATCACTTATTATAAACAACGCAAATCCGAGAGCGAGTAATGGCTTTCCTGCTAAAATGCTAAAGAATAATTCTAGAATTAATAAGATAAAATAGAATGCTCCAACATAAGCCATATAGCCAACACTTTTCTTTAAAATGCTAGATGCAACAATAAAGAATATTATAGCGAGTATAACTGTTCCTATAATATAAGGAATATAAGGAATATTTTGTCCATGCGCTTTTAAGGATGTTATAAGGCCAGAAATAATGAAAACAAGATAAAATACATGGCCTATTGCAAATGAGGCTGTACCTATTGTAAATATTTTCTTTGAGTTAGAAATTAACAAAATATCGCCAATCCATCCAAAGAATAAAGCAAGATACAAAAGAGGACTTGTGCATTTTCCAACAATTAAGATGATGATAAGAATTGGTAAAAGCATTACTTTAGTTATTTTTCGATATTTTTCCACAACGAAAAAGCATAGAACTAAATGAATGATAGTCAAGATGGCTAAGATAATCCACATTGTTAACATAATATATTACTCTCCACCTCTAATATATTATATAAAAAAACTATTTGCTATATTAAATATCAAAATTTTCTGCATAATATTCAAAAAGTGAGTTATATTCTTCTTCTAATTTATTTAATTGCTCATCTAATTCATCCATTTTCTTTTTATCCATATAATTTTCTTCTAAAAATTGAGCTTCTTTGATTTGATTAATTTTTTGTTCTAATAAAGCGAGTTTTTCTTCGCATTTATTTTTTGATAATGAATTAGATTTTTGATATTTTGGCTTTTCTTTCTTTTCTTTTTGTTCGACCTTTTGCTCATTTAAACTAAATAAGTCATCATGAACTTCTTTAAATGTTGAATAGTTGCCTTCGCTATAATAAATGTTTTTATTAGCAATATATAAAAGTTTATTAGCTAAAATATCTACGAAATAACGGTCGTGTGAAACAACGATTAAAGCGCCATTATAATCGCTAAGCGCTTTAATTAATGCTTCTTTTACAATTAAATCTAAGTGATTGGTTGGTTCGTCAAGTAATAATAAGTCGTATTTAGATAAAACTAGGCGTGCTAAAACAAGGCGCATAATTTCTCCACCTGATAAAACCGAAACTTGTTTAAAAACATCGTCATCATAGAAACAAAATTTACCTAAGTGATTACGAATCTCTTTTTCACTCATATTTGGAAAATATTGTTCAATATATTCGATAAGAGTAAAGTTACAGTCATTTAAATAAAAGTCATTTTGTGCAAGATAACCAACATTAAGTGGTCTTAAAAAGTTAATTGAACCATTAATTAAATCGATTTCATGGAGAATTGATTTAAGAATAGTGGTTTTACCACACCCATTATCGCCCATAATCGCCAAATGGTCGTTGCTAAACAAAGTTAAATTTAATTCGTTAAATAATGGCTTGTTGTAACCAAAAACACAATGCGAAAACTCAAGAATTTTCTTATCTTTTAAAGCGTTGACATCAAAATTAATTTTCATATTAAATTTTGATTCATAAGGTTTATCAATTTTTTCCATATGTTCAAGCTTCTTTTCACGGTCTTTTGCGCGTGATACAAAGCGAGGTTTTGGCTTGAAATATTCAATAAATCTTTTAAGCTTTTCAATTTCCTTTTGTTGGGCGTTGTAATTATTTAATTGTAATTCATAACGCATTCTTTTTTCTTCAAGATATTGCGTATAATTACCTTTATAAAAATTCATTTTGTGGTTTTCAAGTTCGATAATTCTTGATGCTAAATGATCAATAAAATATCGGTCGTGTGAAACAAATAATATAGTGCCAGGATATGTTTTTAAATAAGATTCAAGCCAATCAATTGTGGAAATATCAAGGTGATTGGTTGGTTCATCTAAAATTAAAAAATCTGGTTTTATAAGTAATAATTTGGCAAAAGCCATTTTTGTTCTTTCTCCACCAGAAAAAGAAGAAATCTTACGAGAAAAGTCTTCTTTTTTAAATCCGAATTTTAACAAAATCATTTCGATTAAATAGTGATAATCATAACCACCTTTATTTTCGAAATTATTAAGTTTTTTAGCATATTCTTGTTGTAGTGTTTCATCGTAAGGGTTTTTACTAATAGCCTCCGCTATAGCGTTTAATTCGTTTTCAAGTTTTATTTGAGTTTTAAATACTAATAATGCTTCATCTAAAAGAGTATTATCAGCGTTTTCGATTACTTTTTGTGATAAGTAACCAACAACGACATTTTTAGGGATTGAAACACTTCCTGGTTGTTCGTTACTTAAATTCGTGGATGGAGTTTCTTCTCCCACAATAATTTTAATTAAGGTTGATTTTCCACATCCATTAGGACCCACTAAAGCAACTCTTTCTTTTTCGTTAATAGCAAAATTTAACCTTTCAAATAAAAGGTTTGTTCCAAAATATTTTGTTAAATTAGAAACTTGTAAAATAGCCATAATTATATATGAAATCTTTTAACGAATTCTTCTTTAGTATCCTTGAAATGGAAAATAAACATAGCAACAATAATTAATACGCTAGCGGCACCGCAAGTATAAGCCATCCAAGGTACGGTAATTAAGTCTGTTAGCATATAAACAATGAAATATGCTAATTCGAATAATGATAAAAATAATAAATACAAAATTGAATCACAATATAGTTCTTTAATAACAGTAGATGTAACAAATAAACCAAGGCTAGTTAGTAATAATATACCTGGCATAACATAATTGACTGACCATAAATTATCTTTATCTACACGTGAAACAACGCAGATGACAATTTCTACTAATACTACGATAATAATCGTGGAGATTGCCTCTGAAAATATCTTAGTCGGTATGCTTTTATTTTTTCCGAGAATAACATATCGGACAGAAAGCCAAAAATAAGGAACTCCCACTAAAACTAAAATAAACCAATATATAGGAGCGTTTTTATCAAGTGTATTTATGTTTACAATGACAGAAACAACCATTGCCACGAAACTTAATAATAACAGTATTTTAGTAACTAGTGATAAATGTTCTTTGAAAACTTTTTTTGGGTGAGGTTGATATGATAATTCTTGCTTGTCATCTTCTAGAATTGTGTAACATAGAGGACATTTTTTTCTTGTTGAATTAACATCAACGTTACATTTTGGACAATGTTTCACTTATTCCACCTCCAAATCATTTGTTTCGACAGTTACTTTAACGCCAAGTTCCGCCATCGTGGCAGCAATTGTACGAATGAGACGACGGTCAATAAAGCGTGTAGCGTAAGATAAAACGAAAGTGTTGTTGTAAGATACAGCGCCAATATTTACTGGTGATAAATTTGAAACGCCAATCATGAATTCAAAACGTTCAATATATTTTTTCATTTCTTCTGGCAATTTAATTAAGCCAAGATTTGAAAAACTAATAGTCGTGGAATCTTGACCACACATTTTATAAGCAACACGCATAGCAATGTTTTTGATAAAAAGTGGTAACAATTTTACATACATGTGCTTTTCTACATTGACATTAGACACTAATTGGCGAATTAATAAATCTCTATTTAAACTATTTAAAGTATCCTTGGTGTAAGCAATGACATCATCAAAAGATAAGTCTTTATCACGAAATTCACCAGTTGTACGAATATATAACATAAAATTCCTTAATGAATGAGAATTAAAGAATCTACGAGCATTAACAGGTAAGAAAAGTCTTAAATTGTTCTTTTGCTTTTTACCTTTGAAATAAGTTAAATATAGAGCATAAAGGATGACTGCTGAAACAAATCCTGTAATAGTAGTGTTATATTTATGAGAAATATTCTTTAATTCATCAGCGGAAGTTATCAATTGAACTAAACCAATCCAATTATCTTTGTAGTACTTCCCTTTGATTTGATAAGCTTTTTCTTCTTTTTCAGGCTTTTTTATACTTGCATCATAATTTTCGTTAAAATCATCAAATGATTCAGCGCTTAACATTTCAACTTCATCCGTTTGCACACTACCATCATTCTCGATTTTGTATCCTTTATGAATGAGATAATAATAAACGATTGTTTTTAAGAATTCACTTGCACCAGTTCCATCAGTTAAAGCATGGAACATTTCAAGATTTATACGTTTTCCAAAATATGTGACAGAAAACATAAACCCTGCCTTAGAGTGCATACGTACAGAATTAAATAAGAATGGATCTTCTTCTTCGATGATTGGTTTATTATAGTTATGTTCAAGATAATACCAAAATAAGCCTTTCTTAATTTTTACACATAAAAAAGGAAATCTTTTTAGGGCATCTTCAACTGCGAGCAAAAGTATTTCAGGATTAACATCTTCTGTTAAAAGAACAGAAACACGATAACTATTTGTGTCACTATGTTTATATACAGCTGGAAATATTTTTGCAGCATTATCTAAACTATACCAATCGTAAATCATCTAAATCAAAAGTCCCTTCTCAAATAATATTTTAAATATTATAAAATATTATGACAAATATAACAAGTCATTAAAATATGAAAAAAACTAGCAGTTGCTAGTTCCTTTTTTAAGCTTATTAACAACAAATTGTACAATCTCGTCTCTTTTTATGTTATAAGCGACTGCTAATTCATCAAATAATAGTTTTGATGCTTTTTCGAATATGGCATTATCAGTTAAACAAAACTTGGAATTTGTATCCATTTTGATTTGTTTTAATTGATACAATTTGTTGCACATATAGGCGATTTCTTTTAAATCACCTGAAGATAATTTTTTATGAAATGAGTCTCTACGTTCTTTAGAATCATCAATGACTTTATCATCAATTTGTCGCATATATTCAACGATATCATCAGCTTGTTTTTCTGTTAAAACCTCACGTAGTAATTCATTTTCTTTATTGACCGGGACGAAAATAGACATTGTTTTATCAATGCTTGGAATAATTTTATAATAATTCAAACCACCAATTTGTAAAATATCAGCAATTGTGCAAATACCATGCGACTTATGGACTATTATCTTTCCTTTTTCAAACATATATTTTCCTCCCAATAATATTTTACCAAAATAAAACTAAAATTGTAAGTCAAATTTTAAAGAAGAGGTTTCCTTATTTCGCCAAAATAAAACAAAAAAAAGCACAATAATTGTGCTTATTTTTTATTGTTTTCTAAATCTTGTTGGATTAAATCACGCATTGCTTCGACAGCGACTTTGATTGCGGTTTCTGTATCGTGAACTTGTTTGTTTTCTAGTCCTAATTTTGCTCTTTCTTGGTTTGCTACGACTAAGAAGCAAGAACCAACACGAACATGTAAGTAACTAGCTACGATAAATAAAGCAGCAGATTCCATTTCGCTAGCTAAACAACCAAGGCGGCACCAAGCATCCCATTTGTTTAAAAGTTCAGCGTGGTTTGGTAGTGTCTCTGGTCTATGTTGTCCGTAGAATGCATCTTTACATTGAACGACTCCAACATAACTTGTTACTCCAAGCTTTTTAGATGCTTTATCTAATGCATTGATGATTTCAATGTTTGCTACAGCTGGATATTCGATAGGAGCATATTCTTTAGATGTTCCTTCAAAACGAACAGCTGCTTGTGCAATTACGACATCTCCGCCAGTGATTCTTGTATCCATTCCACCACAAGTGCCAATACGAATAAATGTGTGAGCGCCACAGGCTACTAATTCTTCCATAGCAATTGATGCTGATGGACCACCAATGCCAGTGGAAGTTACAGAAACTTTTACACCATCTAAGTAGCCAGTGTATGTTACGAATTCACGTGAATCACCAACTAATTTTGCGTTTTCAAAGTGTTCTGCTATTTTTTTACATCTTTTTGGATCACCTGGTAGAATAACATATTTACCAATATCTTCTGGTCCAACACCAATGTGGTATTGTTTTCCTGATCCTTCACTATAATCAATCATTCTTTTTACCTTTTCATAAATATCATCATAAGATGATAAAATTATGACCTTTCTAACTTAACAAGTGTATTATATCATTAAAATATGACATTTCAAACTATTAAATAATTGTTACATTATTAACAAAAATAAAACAAAAAAAGAAGTCATTGAGCTTCAAATTAAACTTGAATGCATTAAGTTATTGCGTGACTTAATCAAGTTAATGAAAAACTCAAACAAGAAAGGCCATAAGGTCTTTCTTCCCTCTATCAAGAAATTGAAGGAGGGTTTCTTTTGGAAATGACTTCGTGATTACTATAACGTTAGGTTATAAATAACTCAATAAAAATTGATTAGTAAAAGGAATATACTTGTTATAATTACTGCAATAGTATCAAAAATGTATCAATGTTTATATTGTAAAGCAACAAAAAACCCGATGTAATCATCGGGAATTCAGTAAATTGGCCTAAATGGACAGAAATGATACAAACCGAACACCTGCCGTTAAAGACCGAACACTATTGTTTTTCTTTCCAATATTTAAGATTTGGAAGCATTCCTCTCATATAAGTTCTAGCTTGGTCTTCAGAAAAGCCTTGGGCAACCATGTGAGGAATACATGTATTGATTAAATCATCAATATTGTCGTAAGTGAATTTATCATCGTGATAGCACCACTGACAGTAATCTTCATTGAATGAACCATCTTTTTCTTTGCTCATCAATGAATCTTGTAAAGGCATGCCACAGCATTGACACACTAATTGTCTTGGTGATCCTAAAAGAGTATTAATTGATACATCAAATAGTTTAGATAACAATTTTAGTGTTTCGGTATTTGGGGTTGTTTCACCAGTTTCCCATCTTGATACAGCTTGTCTAGTAACCATTACTCTTTCCGCAAGTTCTTCTTGGGATAAATTATTCTTTGTTCTTAATTCTAACAATATATCTTTAGTTTCCATTTTGTTTACCTCCAACTACATTATACAATTGCTATTTATTTCATCAAGCAACGCTTTGTTGCTAAAATAAAAACATCTCTGATGGAGTGCTAGGATAAAAGTGGACAAGGGTAAAAAAACACCCATCCACTTTTTTCTTTGTTATTCTAGTAAAAGGAGGTTTTATAATGCGAACAAAAA
>ONAT01000016.1 GCA_900315885.1 uncultured Erysipelotrichaceae bacterium | reverse complement strand
AGTAATCTGCTAATTCTGTTGCATAAACTTTTGAATCTGTTGCATAGAATTGGATGTAATTTCCTGCATCATCAACAACTTCATAGTTAGTATAATTTTGTCCAGCTGGAGTGTATTTAGCAAGATATCCTCTTACTTTATAGAATCCACCAGAATAGTCTTCAGAACCATCTGCTTTCCAAGCCTTAAATTGAGTAATTGTGAGGTCTTGAGCACCAGTTAATGGCATTGCTTCTTTACCTTTTGCAGTAATAGTAGCAGTTTCATTATAAACTAATTGGACTGAACTTTGGTTGTATTGACCTTTGTTTTCGCCGCGCATAGCAGTAAGTGTTACTTTTGTACCCCATGCGATTGTTGTACCAACACCTGCAGCACCACTTTGGTCATAAACATAGATTGCGCCTGTGCCATCAACGATATAGAAGCCTTTACCATTGTTTCTTGGGTCTACTACGACACCAGTAACAGTGACAGTTTCTCCTACAGCAACAGCTTTAACTTCTGCAATTGTTTTTTCATTTGAGTTAATTTTCTTTGTTGGCATTAAAGTAACAGGGAATTCTCTTGTTGCAGTTGCGCTTTCATATTTAGCAGTTGCAATTAATTTACCAGTAACAGCTTCTTCTGTTTCATCAGGAAGAGTTACGTTTGCGTAAACGATGTTGTCACTTCTTTCAAATGAGAATCTTTCAGCAGGTTCGCCTGCCCATTCGATAGTTACTTGATAAGATTTTTCTCCTTCTTTAACTGTCATTTCACCAGGGAGATTGTATTGAGTGTTTGTTAATTGTTTATCAGTAAAATAAATAGATTTTGCAGCTGATTCAACAATCGTTTTATGTTTTATATTCTCTAATTCACTAAAGTCATATGATGTTACATAGTAGATTTTTTCATCAACTATTATTGTTTTTGGAATAACAAATTGTTCAGGCAAATCGTCTATATAACCAATAACTGTTGCTGTGTTGTTAGATTTATTGTAAGTATAAACCAAACCATCGATTGTTATTTGGCCACTAGCATTCCAATATACATTTGCCCCACCAATATTCCAATTTACATCCCATCCATTTGGTTGAGTTTCTGCTTCACAATAAATTTGTAAATCAAGGCTATCAGAAAACACATAGCTTTCTATGAGATTTACACTATTTGGTATAGTAATACTCATTAATGTAGCACAAAATCTAAATGTAAATGCTTTAATCTCTACTAATTTATATTCATTATATACTACGCTAGGTAAAACTAATTCTTTAGCCTCCCCTTTATAACTTGTTATAGCTGCTGTACCATTACGTTCAATTGAAAATCTCATATTTCCTTCAATCCATTGAGCTTTAAATGTCATATCACTATTTGGCATAGTGTCAGGAACTTTTTTATCCCATCCAATAAATGTGTATCCTTCTTTAATAGGATCATATGGCATTTTAATATTTGTACCTGTTTCTTGTACAATTGGTGTAATTTCATTACCACCATCTGTATCAAAAGATAATGTGTGAGTTTTGCCTTCATCAACTAAACTAGAATTATTATCTAATGAGTTATTATTGCTATTACATGAATATAGTTGCGGTATCAAAGTTAACAACAATATTAAAGCTATAATTTTTTTTTAATTTTTTCATTAAAAACCAATCCCTCTTTTTCTTTTAATATTGTACCTCCACGTAGCATTTTGTCAAATGCTATTTTTGGGTGTGTGGGTATTGAAGTGATGTACTATCATATTTTTTACAATGTTGCATATATCTTATTATAGATATTAAAAAAAAGTCCGAATTAATCGGACTATAATTTAGCACTAATAAGTTTACGCAGATTATCAATACTTGTTTTATCATTAATTGAAGTAAAGATAACGTCATTATTATCAAAGCGATGGCTATGCTTTTTAACTTCTTTTAAGGCACGAGCCTTTTCACTTTGATTTAATTTATCAGCTTTAGTGAATACTGTTATATAAGGTATATTTTCTTCAGCAAAGAAGTCAAATAAATCAACTTCTTCTTCACGTACTTCACGTCTAGAATCAACAAGGAAAACAACAAAAGCTAACTTATCATTTTGATAAAAATAATCTTCCATCATTTCACCAAATAAAGTATCTTTTTTGCCACCTGCTTTAGAATAACCATATCCTGGTGCATCCACTAAATAAAGTTGATCTTTAATTTCAAAATAATTTAATAAACGTGTATGGCCAGGTTTAGAAGAAGTAAAACATAGTGATTTATTATCGGTTATGGCGTTAATAAGCGATGATTTACCAACATTACTTCTTCCGACGAATAAAACTTCTTTTAAGTTCTTATCAGGCTTTTCAGACTTATTGGTGGCACTTTTAATAAATTGTGCCCCACGGAAATTAATCATTGGTACCTCTTAATGCAACTTTTAATGCATCATCGACACAAGTCATATAAACAATTTCCATTTTTTCTTTAACTTCTTTTGGTAGTTCTTCAACATTAGGCTTATTATCAAGTGGCACAATAATAGTTTTAATACCACTTCTTAAAGCTGCTAAAGACTTCTCACGTAAGCCACCAATAGCAATTGCGTTTCCGCGTAAAGAAACTTCACCTGTCATAGCGACATCTTTATTTACTTTTCGATTAGTTAAAGATGAGATAATTGCGGTAGTAATAGCAACACCTGCGGAAGGGCCGTCCTTTGGAATTGCGCCTTCTGGAAAGTGAATATGAATATCATTCTTTTCAAAAACATCATTATCAATATGATATTTTTGAGCATTAGCTCTAATATAATCTAGCGCAATTGAGGCTGATTCTTTCATAACATCACCCAAACTACCAGTTAAGACAAGTCTTCCTTTACCGACATAATTAGTAACTTCAATAGGTAAGATTGAACCACCATATTGAGTGTAAGCTAAACCAGTAACAACACCGACTTGGTCTTTCTTTTCTTTCTTTTCATCAGTAAATAATTCAATACCTAAGAATTCTTTAACTTTCTTTTCGGTAACATGAACTTTCTTTATTTCTGGGTTATTGACAATAGAAACAACAACTTTACGGCAAATACCCGCAATTTTTCTTTCTAATTCACGAACACCAGCTTCTCTTGTATAGTTATAGATAATAGCTAAAATGGCTTTATCATCAAACTTAATATTTTCAGGTTTTAATCCAGCAAGAGCAATTTGCTTTGGAATCAAATGTTCTTTTGCAATATGTAATTTTTCAACGACAGTGTAAGAAGAAACTTCTATTAATTCCAAACGGTCACGTAATGGCGCTGGAATATTTTCAATGTTATTTGCAGTTGCAATGAATAAGACATTGGATAAATCAAATGGTTCTTCCACATAGTTATCGTTAAACATAATGTTTTGTTCAGGATCAAGAACTTCTAACAACGCTGAAGCAGGATCGCCTTTATATGAATTTGCTAATTTATCAACTTCATCAAGAAGATAAACAGGGTTATTAACACCAACTTTGCGCATACCGGCAATAATACGTCCTGGCATAGCCCCAACGTAAGTACGGCGGTGACCACGAATCTCAGCTTCATCAGATATACCACCTAAGGCTACTTTATGGAATTTACGATTTAAAGCGCGAGCAATACTTCTTCCTAGAGAAGTTTTACCAACACCAGGTGCACCATATAAACATAAAATTGGAGCTTTAAGATTACCAGTCATCTTTTTGACTGCCAAGTATTCAATAATACGATCTTTAACTTTATCAAGGCCATAATGGTCTTCATCAAGTATTTCCCGAGCGTGCTTTAAATCATCATTATCCGTTGTGGATTGATACCAAGGCAAATCCATTAAAGTATCAATATAATTACGAATAATCGAACTTTCTAAAGATGCACTCGGCATCATTTGATATCGTTTTAATTCGCTTTTAACTTTAGCTTTAATGTTTTCAGGATAAGGATTATTCTCTAAGCGTTCAAGAATTTTAGATTCCGAGTCACTTGCGTCCTCATCTTCTCCTAATTCTGTTCTAATAGCTTTAAGTTTTTCACGTAAAATATATTCACGTTGTGTTTTTTCTGTTGACTCTTTGATTCGATTTGTAATTGTGCGGTCAACTTCACGAATCGCTTTTTCTTTATTAATTGCTTTTAATAACATTTCTAAGCGATCATTGACATTATCAGTCTCTAAGATGTCTTGTTTTTCTTTAATGCTTAAAGGCATGTTATAGCCTAAAAGGTTAGTTAAGTGAATCGAAGATACACCTTTAGATAATTGATTAATAAATGACTTAGGTAAAGTATCAAGAACATCAGACATTTGTTCCAACTCATTAATAATTGAGCGAATAAGTGCTTCTTCTTCTGTACGATCACCTAAAATATCTTTTATTTCCTCATATGAGGCGATAAAACTTGAATCAGGGTTATCCTTTTCATAACTTGCGACAAGTGTTAATTTAACGCGGAAACGTGGATCAACACGAACGCGAGTATAATCTTTTAAAGGAGTGACGGAGATAACACGGCAAAATGTACCAACCATATAGATATCATCTTTAGTAGGATTATCAATAGTTGGATCAATTTGTGACACTACTAAAATGTTGTTATCAAAGTCTTTGGTCAATTCTAAAGCGGCAAGAGTTGGTGTTCTTGCGGCTTCAATGGTTGCAGGACAACCTGGGAATGTAACTAAACCACGAGTTATAATTAACGGAGCAACTACGACTTCTTTTTTTTCTATCATAAAATAGCCTCCTTTGTAGTTAGAAAAAATGGCCTAAGCCATTCCTTCTTTTTATTTATTGTTTTGTAATAAGATATTAACGATTTGATTTTGTTTAATATCACTTGCGAATCTTTCTTTGTTCTTAAAGACGATTTCTTTGACTTTTTCAATTTCCATGCCGTATTGTTCTGCCATCTTAGCGACTTCGAATTCGAGCATTTGGTCATTGACTTCGACACCTTCAACTTTGCCGATTTCTTCTAAAATGAAGTAACGGACAATGTTATTGGTGGCTTCTTCTTTCATTTTAGCCTTAACGTCTTCTTCTTTTGAATTTGTGATTTGGAAATATTGTTCCATTGTTAAACCATTTTGTTCAACTTGTTGTTTCAAGTTACCAAACATTGAATCAACTTCTTCATTGACAAATTCTTCTGGAACTTTTACTTCTGAGTTAGCGACAATCTTATCTAATAAAGCATTGAAGTAACGATTGCTTTCTTCTCTATTTCCCTTTTCAAGTAAATCTTTTTTGACAAATTCTTTGAAGTCATCAACAGTCTTAACATCTTTAATATTTAATTCTGCGACGAATTCATCGTTAAGTTCAGGAACTACTTTTGCTTTTACTTCGTGAACTTTAACTTTGAATGTTGCATCCTTATCATTTAATCCAGCAGGGTAATTTGAAGGGAATTTAACCTTAACTTCACGTTCTTCTTCACTCTTAGCACCTACTAATTGATCTTCGAATCCTGGAACAAATTGATTTGAGCCTAATTCAAGAGAATAGTTTTCAGCTTTACCACCATCAAATGGCTTGCCATCGATAAATCCTTCAAAGTCGATAACAACTGTGTCGCCAACTTTTGCAGGTTCATCTTTTAAGACTAATTCAGCATTGTCTTTTAAACGTTTGCTAATTTCTTCTTCTAATGCTTCTTTAGAAATTTCAACATCGTTATGTCCGATTTCTAAATCTTTGTATTGACCTAATTTGATTTCAGGTTTTGTTGGAACGATAATGACAACTTCACATTCACTATCAGAAATCTTCTTAACATCAACACTTGGACGTGCTACTGGCATTATTTTTTCTTCATCAAGAGTTTTGGTATAAGCATCTTGAAGTAATGTGTCAAGAGCGCTGTTCATAACTTCTGCTTGATTAATTCTTTCTTTTACTAATTGTTCTGGAGCGTGGCCCTTACGGAATCCTTTAATCTCCACATTCTTTGCCAATTTATCAAATGCTGCTTTTTGAGCATCTTTCCATTCTTTTTCTTCAAAAGTAATAGTAATTTCTGTACGGCAATTTTCTAATTTTTTAACATTCTTTTGCATAATTCTTCCTCCATAAACTTCTACGCACGAGATAAATTATATATTAAATATAATTTGTTTACAACAAATATGATTTATTTTTTTTAATCCTTGGTTATTTTATCTCGAAAATGTTTTTTTATGCTATTTGTCTTGTAAAATATTTTCAATATTTTGCGCAAGTGCTTTGATAGTATCTAAATTTAAATTCTTTGATTTAATCAAATTTTCAACTAACTTTAAATCTTTTCCATACATCTTATAAGCAAGTAAATAGAAAGCCATGATTAATTCTTCTTCGCCATCAACAAAAATATCATCAGGATAAACTTTTAGAGCATAATCGCTTATTAATGATGTCATAGCGTTTAAAACAGATACATCTTTATCACTTACATATCTAAATACTTTTTGTTCAATTTCTTTTGCACTTAATAATGGATCTAATTCATAAGGAACAATATTGTATGTTATGTCTCCTTTTATGAATGTCACTTCTTCCATTACTCTTTTTTCTGATAATAAAAGCAAGATAAGCGTTTTAATAGTTTCATCATAATCATCTTTTTTTAAAATATCTTTCAATGTTTCAAGAAATACACTTATATCTCTTTGTTGAATTTCTATTAATGATTTCATTACTAATTCTAAGTTATTTGATGTTTTCAAATCTTTAATAATGTCTTCATCGTTTTTAGTGCTAGTTTTTTTATTCATAGAATTATAAATATATTCTTTCAAAGTACCTAACAATTCCTCAACTTCGATTGAAATATAAGGTAATTCTTCATAATGATTTAAAGTAATTAAAGCACGAACATAATCTTTGTTATTTACTAATAAATCAATATTTAAAAACATCGTTTTCTTTGGATCATCTTTTAATAAAATTTCACGATTATTTTCAATAGTTCTAATCGCATTATCAATTTGATTCATTTGGACATAACTATCGACAACAAGCCATATTTCTTCTGGATTTTTTGTTAATTCTAAATCAGTAACTATCTTGTTATATTCGCCGTTTTTAAAACATTTTTCGTAATAATTCATACTGCTACCTACTTTTGCAAATATTATAGCATAAATTTATTGATTTATTGTAAAAGAAAATCGATTAATTTTTTAGTGATATAGTTTTATAAAACTATAGAATAAAAGGTGTTAATATGATAAATTAATACATACGAGGATTAAAAATATGGACAAAAATATTGAAGAATTAAGAGTACTTGCAGAATTTGATGATAAAGATTCTATTGAAGCACTTGTTAGATTTTATTATCAAGACGGACAAAAAAGCAATCCAAAAGTAAATTTTGATAAAGCCTTTTATTACCTTGAAAAAGCTATAAAGTTTGGCACTCCTGAAATGTATCATAAATACGCGATGTGCAAATATTATGGACTTGGTACAAATCAAGATATCGCGGAAGCTTATCGCTACCTTTGTAAAGGTGCAGAAGGTAACTATCCTAACTCTGTTAATAATATTGGTGTTATGTATATGAACGGAGAATATGTGAAGCAAGATTTTACTAAGGCTCGTGAATATTTTTCAAAAGCTATTAAGTTAGGTTCTCCTCTTGCCGAGAATAATCTCTTACATTTAGACACTAAAATACTAGTTAAAAAATTAAACAATTATCATTTACTTGACGAAAAAAGTAAAATCGCAATTGAACAAGAATTTGTAAATACCTTTACAGGTGGAGAGAATAAATACCGTCAACTGATTTGGGTATTAAGAGAATATGTTTATCTTGCTTTAGAGCGAGATAA
This sequence comes from uncultured Erysipelotrichaceae bacterium, assembly GCA_900315885.1. Taxonomy (GTDB): domain Bacteria; phylum Bacillota_I; class Bacilli_A; order RFN20; family CAG-826; genus RUG131. The sequence goes on along the minus strand of ONAT01000016.1, from coordinate 20,860 downwards.
AGAAGAACCTTTAAAATCTGATGAAATTAAATTAATTGTTGAAATGTCAGGCCTTATTTGTGCCGCAATGCTAAATAAAAACATGGTCGAAGATGCTAAAAAATTAATAAGCACACTTATCCCATTAAACCAACGTTTTCAAGGTAACATTAAAGCCAAAACAAATAACCACGCGCGCTTATTCTGGCGCCTAGCAAATGTTAATTATATATTGCATGAATATGATGAAGCACTTAAGCATAACGATACGGCTTTAACTCTTGCAATGTGCTCATTAAAAACATTTAAAGAAGGAAATCAATTTGATATGCTTTTAAACATTTATTCTTTATTTGTGCAGACTTATAACGCTTTGCAAGATTATGATGAAGCCATTAAACGTGGTTTAGAATGTCTTAATCTCTATCAAGAGTTACCATTAGCCTTACAAGAAGCATATTGCACACAAAACGCTTTATTTACTTTAACTCTTTCTGATACATATATCTTAATGAGAGATTTTGATAATGCGATTAGAATTGTTGAACCTATTATTAAAGAATTTAAAAGCAAAGAAAAAACTGATTTGATTTTAGATATCTTGTCACAAACTTATTATCATATCGGCGCAGCAAGTTTTGAAAAAGAAGATTACGAAACCGCTCTTAAGAGTTTTGCTGACGCTATAAAAGATGCCTTGGACATCTCTGATCCAAGTGCTAGTGCACTAAGAGCGTGTAAATATTTATTATGTTACGCTCGTGTCTTCTTTAGAGTGGATGCATATGAAGAAGCAATAGGTGTTTATAGTAAAATTCTAGATATTCTCAGCAACAATGATTTTTATGGAAAAATGGAAGTATACTTTGAATGTCTAGATTTCACCAGCAGATCTTACTTAAGATTAAATAAAGATAGAGAAGCGAAAAATATTATCAATCACTTCTTTAATAGTCTTAAAAACGGCGATTTTGATGAGAATAATTATTCTTATAGTGCCGCAAGTATGGCTTATACGATGTCAACAATTTGTGAGGCAGAAAAAGATTATGAAACACAAGAAAAATGGCTACTTCTAGGATTAGATTATCTAATGGATATATCAGAAAAAAATGGCGATTATTATCTTTTATATAATGTTATTAATTCTGATTTAGACAAATTTAGAAATAAGAGGTAACTATATGCATTACAAATTTTACGCAGTTTTCATCAAAGAAAAAGATAGTCCTGATTACAATGTTATCTTTCCTAACATTGTCGGAGGACGCACTTGTGGCGTCAATTATCAAAACGCTATATATATGGCTAATGACTTATTAAAAATGATGCTTGAAGATAATATTAATAATGCCCAATATCCCTTATCATTAACATTAGAGCAAATAAAAGAAATGTATCCTGAAGGCGAAATCAAAGAATTTGAAATAGATATTGATGACAAATTTAAAAAGCCTAATGAACCTATTTATTAATACAAAAATCATCTCGCTATGAGATGGTTTTTTCTTTTACAAGAAACTTTTTTGATAATAAATAATTTCTTTTGATGTATCAATATCTAAAACACGATATCCATAATCTTCTAAATGATCATAATAACTTAAAAATGTGTAAGTTATTTTATCTTTTATGATTTTACTCATTTCAAGAAATGTCATTTCGTGTTTATCATAATCTTTCGTAATTTTATCTAAATAATCCGCTAAAAGGATTAATTTTTCTTTAATTTCATCAAAATTATTTAATTTATCTAACTCTTGGATGAAATAGAATAAAATATTTTTAATTTCATTATCATTATTTTCTAATTCATAGAAATAACCTAATAATGATATAAATATATTGTAATTTGTGTCATTATAAAGCAAATTAAGATTATATTTATTTAAATATAGATTCATATTTCCTTCTTTTAAATATTCATTTTTAAGAAGTAACGGAGATATTAAGCCTCCGTCATCTAATAATTCTAAAAGATTTTTACTTAATACTTCTTTTCCTTGTTCAAAATATTTATGATAGCTATTAATAAACTCATTGATGTTGAGGTTAGATAAATTATTTAATTTAGTCTTGAATGTGTCAATAAATCTAAATAACTTTTTCTCATCGCGTTCATAAAAACCAATATCGCCAAATTCACTTAATCTAATAGCGTTAGGTAAAGAGGAAACAAAGAAAATATTTTTAAAATAAAGAGGGCAAGCTTCTAAACGATTAAAATCTAAAAATACTTTATAATTATTTTTTAAATAATCATAACAAGATGCAATAAGAGACAAAAACATATCGTAAGAATCAACTTTGATAAGCTTACAATTATTAACCTCATCTAAAATACGAATTTGATAAGGGTATTTCCCTTTTAAAATATATAGTCTTTTTTGCACTTGTTTTTCTCCTTTTTATTTTTTGTTTTCGCTTTTATTTAATTCTTTTTCAAGTTTATCCATTGTTGGAGTATAGAAATCTTTACGAGCGCATCCCGCACGTCCTCCACCAGCGCAAGCACACGCACAGGCGCAGGCACAACCTCCTCCACCATGAACTCCACCATGTCCACCACCTAAAGAATTTTGAATATATGGGGAGTTATCTATTTTTTTACCATCAGAATCAACTCCATGATGATATATTAACCAATTATTATGTAAGCCCCTAAACCCACGACCATAAAATCCACGGTTCGCGTAATATCCTCCACCTTGATGTGTGTAAGAATAAGTAATGATAAATACGATAGCACCTGCGAATAAAGCAATGAATATAATCGGTTTTATTATCTCCATTGGAGGAGTTGTCGAATCAGAATATTGTTTCTTATAATTTGCATTAGGAAAATATTCCTTATTATAACGGACATCAACATTAATTGAAGCACCATAATTTAGAGATGTTTTCCAAAGTAAAGTTTCACTTTGTGTGCTATCCGAGTTTGAATAAATAATCCCATCTGAATCCCAATATACTTCTAGATTATTTACTTTAATATCATTAAACCAACCAGGTATAAAGCGATATTCAATATATTTATTCTCACTTAAAGTAAATATTCTTTCTTGTTTAAAGGAAAAATCAATATTTACTTTTTCGCCCGCATAATAGTTGCGGGTAAAATATACTTCAACAAACGCACCATCTTCCGAACTATATTTAATTTCTTTCACGTTATAATTTGTTGATTTTAAATCAGAAATAAAACGATTAGGGACACCAATTCGCACATAAGTTAAGGGACCTTCACTTGTGGAATCTAATACTTCCCATTCAATGTGATATTTCATATTTAAAGTTGCATCATCATTTGGATTAACTTTTATTATGTAATTATTGATAATATCAAGTCCTCTAGTAGCATGAGCAACTGTAACATTTTTTAGATTAGAAAAAATTAACATTGTTAAAAGTGTTATAAAGAGGGAAAAAATCTTTTTCATACTATTTTTCCTCCTTTAATAAGCAAACTTGTTTATGCGTTATTGCATCTTTTCTTATCTTTTTTGCTAATTTTGAATTCCAGATTGAAGACCATTTATCATTGAGCATATTACCTAATACACTGCCATTTAGCCAAGATTGACAAGGAATAACATCGCCATTTGGCGCAATAGCCATATTAGATAAACAAGCTCCACATGCTGGAATAACCATATGTATTTCTTTTAATACATCATCATTAATCCAACCCGGAGAAGTAAATGATAATTCCATATCATTTTTACTTAAGTATTTATGAGCTTCTTTAACAATATTAGTTATTTCTTCGTTTGTTAAGCGAGAATTAATTGAGTCTTTATATTTGGCATTACCAGTTGGAATTAAACCAGAGCAAGAGAAATATCTTACTCCTAAACTTTGAGCAAATTTAAGTGTCTCAACATAGTCTTTGTTGATGGAGCATAAAGGCGTATTAATACTTACATCTAATCCTGCTTCAAGAGCATTTTTAATGCCCTCCACAGTTTGCTTAAAATGATCTCCACCCACTAAAAAGTTATGAATCTTAGGATCACTTGAATATAAAGTCACTTGGACACTATCTAAACTTGCTTCATATAATTCTTGACATAATTCTTTTGATAATAGAATTCCATTAGTGTTTAAGCGTGTCACAAACCATTTAGCGTAATTAACTAATTCCACTAAATCGCTACGTAAAGTTGCTTCTCCGCCTGTAAAAGTTAATGCTGGGATATGTGCCTCACGGCAATTATCAATTATTTTTTTCCAATCATCAGTACTTAATTCTTCACAACTCGATAATTTTTCATTTGCAGCATAGCAATGAAGACATTTTTGATTGCAATTCCAAACATTATTCTTTTCCATCGAACTCACTAATAAATCCATACGATGTGGACTAGACATGTATTTTGCGTATTTATCAAGTGTCATATAACCAGTATCAATTGATGGCTCTTTGCCTCGAGCAATATCTTTGAATGTAGCTATTAATTTGCCTAAATCTTCACGTAAAGCCTCTTTTTTTACACCAATAAATATCGTTCTCAATGTTTCAATAGTTTTATTAGTTAATTCTTTAATATCATCATTTGATAACGCCACACCATCATATTTATTTAAATATTCCATGAATACTTTTAATAAAACAGCCCAAGCACTTTGTAACGGCAAAATTGAGTAGCCATTTATAATAACTACCCATGGATTTCTTGGTTTTAATTTTTTAGGTGGAACAAGGTGAATTCGACACGCACCTGGCTTTTTTGGATCAAGAGTGGTGTGATAAACCTCATTACAAGATTTTAAATATTTTGCAAAATACATTTAATAATCGCCTCAAGTGATATTTTATCATATTACTTAGATACACGCATTATTAAACATTACTTTTTCAAAGCATAGACATATTTTTGTAAGTCTTTAGCAATAACATCATAGCCACTTACATAATTAAATTTTACTTCGCCATATTTATGTGTCCCAATATTAATTGAGCCATAAAATAAAGATAAAAATTTACGTGAATAACTGCGTGCATAACTTATTTCATAAATATCAGAAAATGGAATAACGCGTTTATCGCTTAATTCAATTTTTTGATTATTATAGTCAATCCTAAATAGTGTTGAAGGATATCTTAAGTATTTAATCATTAAATAAGAATTTAACGCTATAAAAGCAATTGAGATTAAACATAAAAGCATCAGTTTAATCGAAAAGCCTGAAGAAATAAGATATATAGATAAAGCAAGTAATATTAGTAACGCTACTTCTCCAACAATATATCTAATAAGAAGTAATTTTGTTTTTTTGACATCTTTCATAAAAGTACCTCCTAGTAACGAGTTAGTTATGACTAACTCTATATTAACATAGTTGAAATTTTTTGTTAATAATAATGATAATAAAAATTAAATTTTTATATCTAGACAATATTTTTATAAGTGCTAAAATACATATCGCTTAGAGGTAAGAATGATTATGAATGAGTCTGAACGAATGGTAAATGGGAACTTATGGAAAGATATTTTAATCTTCAGTTTACCATTAATATTATCAAATTTATTGCAAGTATTATTTAATACAAGCGATATTATTGTTGTTGGACAATTTGCAGGAGCGAATTCTTTAGGTTCTGTTGGCTCTACTGTTAATCTTGTTACCCTGTTTACAAGTTTCCTTATTGGTTTATCTAATGGTGTCAATGTTTTAGTGGGAAGAAATCTCGGTAGTAAAGACCATAAATCAGTTAAGGATATTGTTCATAATTCATTCATTGTTTGTCTTATTACGGGCATTATTATATTTTTATTAGGCTTTTTCTTTTCGCGCAACATCTTAATTTTAATGCAAACAAAAGATGAATTATTAGATGGAGCAATCCTATATTTAAAAATATATTTTGTCGGTATGCCTGCTTTAGCTATATATAATTACGGAAACGCTATTTATAGTGCAGCTGGCAATACTAGAAAGCCCCTTTTATATTTATCTATTGCGGGTGTTTTAAATATTCTTCTTAATTTATTCTTTGTTATCGTATGTAAACTAGATGCCGCTGGTGTTGCTATTGCTTCTGCTATATCTCAATATGTTTCAGCAATATTAATTGTTATTTCTTTAATAAAAACAAAAGAACCATATCACTTAAGTTTAAAAGAATTAAAAGTAAGTAAAGAACGTACCAAAGAATTATTATCTTTAGGTCTTCCTTCTGGACTCCAAGCTGCAATATTTGCAATCGCCAATATCTTTATTCAAAGTGCAGTTAATACATTACCGACTGAAATCGTAGACGGAAATGCTGCTGCTCAAAACGCAGATACATTTACATGGCAAATTATGGATGCGTTCTATGTTGCTTCTTCTAGTTTCATAAGTCAAAACTTAGGAGCAAAAAAGAAAAAGAGAATCAAAGAAACTTATTTTATTACCACGCTCTATAGTTTCTCTATTTCTTTAATTATTGGTATCTTATTATTCTTCTTTGCTGAGCCATTCTTAAATATCTTTGTTAAAGAACAAGATGTCGTTTTAGCAGGTCTTGACCGCTTAAAAATCATGGCTTTCTCATATTGTATTTCAGCTTTTATGGATGGCACTATTGCATCTTCGCGAGGACTTGGTAAAACTGTTGTCCCAACCATAATTGTGATATCTGGATCTTGTGTTTTAAGAATTGCTTGGATTTATACAATATTTGCCCATTTCAAAACCATTACTTCTTTATATCTATTATATAGTTGTTCTTGGTTTATAACTGCCGTAGCTGAAATCATTTACTTTATTATCGCTTATAAAAAAGTAACAAAAAATCTTGAAGATTGAACTTCAAGATTTTTTAATCTTAATTATTTATTCTTTTTAATTTCCCAGCGATTTGTAATATATCTACCTGGGTTATTATAATTAATTACTTTTGCATAATTTCCTACTGCTGTAGCATTATCAGGAATATCTTTAGTAACTACACTTCCCGCTCCAATCGTGACATTATTACCAATTTTAACATCTTCAACAATACAGACATTAGGTCCTATATAGACGTTATCGCCAATTGTAGCAGCATGGTTTTCATTACTACCTATCGTTGTAAATTGTGATAAATTACAATTATTGCCTATAACAGCGGTTGGATGTACCACGATTGGTCCATCATGTCCAATGTATAAACCATATCCTATTGTAGCGTGGCTATCAAGTTGAATTCTCTTTTTAGTGGAATTAAATCTCCATAGAACTTTACCCCAAAATTTTGCAAAGCCTTTGCTATGCATCAATCTAAATGCATATTGAAGTCTAAACGTTCTATTATTGAAATATGCTTTTACAAATGTCCCAAAATCATATTTTCCATAGTAACGCATTAAATCATTTTTTACATATTCATTCATCTTATTACCTCTTAGTTAGTTCTTCTAAATATCTAATAGAAGGATTTACGCTATTCACATAATTCTTTCTATGGTTTAATTTTATTATAATTAATAATATTTAACAAGAATAATAACGAGTAATCTAATCAGGAGTAAAAAATACTCTTATTGCAAAATATAGTTGCACAATCGCGTATAAAATAAATGGAACGATATCTAAAAATCCTAATATAAGTAGATTAATAAGTGTCATTACAACAATAACGGCAATTAAAGGAATAACTATTCCAATACTGATATCTTTTCCAAATGAGACATTACCTATTGAAAAGAATTCGTACCAATTGTCACCTTGTTCGTAATTGACTGTTAAAAATATAAAACCAATACCTATGCCTAACATTAAAGGCACAATTAATAAAGTGAATAATGAATTTTCATATACAAGCGTTCCAGCACATATCTGATTCCAAACTAATAATGACCAAAGTCCCATAATAGTAGCAAATACTAAGCCCACTACTGCGAGTACCTTATTTGATGCATATTGAAATATAAGAAGCATGAGCCTAGTAAAAAAAGCTCCACCCAATAAAACTAAAATTGAAAATATCATATTTAATAATTTACACTTTCAAAATGCATTTACAATCCTAAAAATTCAAGACAAGAATTTTCGATTTCATCTTCACAACTTTTAATAAATCTAATCGTCGCAATAATAACTGTGATAATTGTTAAACCTAAAAAGCCATAAATTGCTGGTTCTCTAGCAGAATAAACATTAAATGCACAAATAACGCTTAATACTGCGAGAACAGCATTAACAATTAACCAAATTGTTTTCTTATTGTCATCTTTGAATTTAATTAAAAGAAGATACGCTGCTTCCATTACAAATAAAGTATATAAAGGTATTCTTAAATCCATCACATTTTTAGTTTCAGGATTAACATAATTAGTTAAAGCTTTACCACCTATAAAAATAACAATTAAAGAAAACACCATTGAACCAAGTTCACTATAAATATTTGTTTTTTCGTAACTTACTTCAATCCCAAAGAATTCTCCGATAAATTCTGTATGAAAGAATACATTATTAGCAAAATTAAATGGTGAAGTGCTAGTCAAAAAAAGCGAAGCAATATTTGTTTGAAATTATGAATTTTTTAGAGTTATAAAATTTTTTCTAGAAACAAAAAATGCTGTCCAAACAGACAGCATCTATTATTAAATATTAATGTAAGAATTAAAAAGGGAATGCCGTGCAATCTCAGTTACGAGTGCTGCGTAATGAATCATTCTCATAATTATTATACACAATTATTCAAAAAAAGAATTGCAAATTTAAAATATTATTCGTTTGTAGAATTTATCCGACCTATGGACTAAGCAAGTTACTGGGTCTATCTAATAAAAAAAGAGGACTTCGCTACTTACGATTTCCTCATAACCGATACGATTATATCGATATTTTCTAAATGGCGTCCTTGGAGAGATTCGAACTCCCGACCTACGGCTTAGAAGGCAGTTGCTCTATCCAGCTGAGCTACAAGGACACGTCAATTATAATAACATAAAATTGCTATTTTTCAAGAGCAAAAAGGAAAAAAAGTTATTTATTTTCATATTTTCTTTAGCAAATAATAAAAGGTAGGAAATTTCCTACCTATTATTAGCATTATAACTTAACTTCATTATAGACAATTTCTGAAACTTGATAATCGTTTTCATCGATTACGCCATCAACCGCTAAATCTTCACCTTCAAAGGTTAGATTAACTTTTAAGTCAATATCAGAGTAATCAAATGTTAAATTCATTAAATCATATAATTCTTTAGAAATTGTTACCTCATCTACCATTCCTGGTTTAGTAATATCTAGTGAAACAGTTTGTTCATTAACAACTGGTTTATTAGATAAATTCAAATAAGAATATTCTTTGACTTTTTGCAAATTCAAATGTGTAGATGGTTTAAGTTCAATAGCGTTCAAGACTGTTTCAACTCTTGTTTCACCTTTTGTTGCATCTACGGTCATTGGGATGTAATAGTTCTTTTGTTCGATTTTCCTATTATAAAGCATAACAACTTCTTCTTTGTTTTGTTTGCCACTTAAACTTGTTAAGCGACGATTAATACCAATAGATTTATTTAAGACTGTAGGTATTTGATAGTCTCCTGCAAGTTTATCAACTAAACATCCATCAACACGGAATCGGAGTGAATCAACTCCATCAATACTTGTAAATGTATAAGTTAACGCTTCCACAACATGCATAATGCTTTTCTTAGGAAGTGTTTCAAATTCTGATGTAACATCAAGAGTTAATAAACCATTTTCAATGTCAATTGCGTTAAGTTTAGTTTCTTTTGGAATATAGCCTCTAATCGTGTTATTTTGGTAACGACAGTCATCTTTTAATAAATTAAATATGTCCATTACTTCTTCGGCTTTTGTCATTTTTTGCTCAAGCGATACGGATAATGGTACGACCATATTATCATCTGTTAAAAGAAAAACACGATGATTTACTTTATTATCAGTTATTTCTACATTTACTTCTAGGTCAGGTTTCGCTCTTGTTAATAATCCTAAAGTCACTCCTGCTCCCCCGACTAAAAGAGGAACAATGAAAATCCAAGCTTTTTTAAAATTATGTTTTGACGCCACGATAACTTTAGGAAAACGTCGATGCTTAAATTTTAAAGTGGGCTTTTTGTCTTTAACGTTATTTTTACGCTTAAATAAATTTTGAACTTTTAATTTTACACTACTAAAAAATTGTTTAATCTTTTTCATATTTTTGACCTCAATAAAAATATATTACTAACACAAGATTTTATTACTTAATTTTAAATACTCTTTTAAATATCTTCTGGCCTTCTCATTTCCTTTGATACTTAAGGAAACACCAGGACTTAAATTTTCAATTAATTCATCTTCGTAAGAAACAAATTCAATATTCTTATGTAGATCTTTAAAGATAAAATCAATTAACTTAAAATGCGTACATCCAAGAATCGCTTTTTTAGTGTTAATCGATAAATTATTGATAAAACTAACTATATTTTTCATATCATTTTTCTCAATTAAAAACGGCAAAATTGAACAATCAATCTTATTTTCAATTTCTAAATTGCTTAATGTTCCTTTAGTTCCTAAAAAAGTAGTTTCTTCATCAATATGCTTGGTGTTATATTCAAAAATAGAATAAATCTTAATCTTATATTTACTTAAGTCTAAATAAGATAAAAATGAGGATATTGTATTACATGCAAGAATAATCACATCAAAATTCTTATTTGCGTAATTTAAGATAAATTTTAAGTGCGAAACAATAAAATCCTTATCTTTATTTCCTAAAGGAAATACATCATCATCCATATATAAGTAATATTCATGAAACTTTTGTTTTTTTATAATGCTTTTTAAAAATGGAATTAGTCCTAATCCTGAATCATAAATCATTACTTTCATTTATATCACCATTAATAATTTATTAATCAGATTACAAAAAATGTATAAAACAAATAAAAATAGCCTTCAATGAAGGCTATAAAGAAATTTCATTCATTCTTATTAATTCCACTACTGCGTGAGCGCGACCTTTTACACCTAATTTTTGCATAACATTAGAAATGTGATTGCGAACGGTCTTTTCAGATATAAATAGTTCATTAGCGATGTCGCGTGTCGAGTAGTTTTGAACTAGTAGAGTAAAGACTTCTCTTTCACGTTTCGTAAGTAGTGATGGCATAAAATCTCCTATGCATTTTATTATATGCAATTAAAGATAAAATGTTTATTCTTCTTCGTTTTTATGAATTGTATTATAAATACTTATCGCAACAGTTCTAGGGACAATTTGGCTTAATTCTTCAATTGTCGCCACTTGTAAATCACTAATTGAAGGATAAGTTTTCATTAAAACTTCTTTACGTTTAATACCTAAATTAGGAATATCATCTAAAATTGAAGTTTTGTAACTTTTAAGATGTTTATCTCTATGGAACGTAATAGCGAAGCGATGTACTTCATCTTGCATACGCATTAATAAATAGAATAATGGCGAATCACTTTTAATAACATATTTTTTCCCGTTTACGTCCATTAATCCTTCGGTTTGGTGCTTATCATTTTTATATAAGCCTAAAATGTTTATTTCAACTTTTAAAGCATCGAGAGCTTCTTTCGCTGCGTGGATTTGTCCTAACCCACCATCGACAATAATTAAATCTGGGAAAGATTTATTTTCATCTTTTAATCTTTTATAACGACGATAAATGACTTCACGCATTGAGGCATAATCATCACGTGCTTCTTCGTGAGTGATATTAAACTTACGATATAGTTTTTTGACACGTTCACCATTAATAAAACACACCATCGCGCCAATTGGATCACTGCCTTGTAAATGTGAGTTATCAAAAAGTTCAATATGATACGGAGTTTTTATATTTGTTAAAGCACCTAATTCTTCAAGTAAAGCGTTTTTATCATCTTCTAGTCTTGCTGTTAAGAAATGCTCATCAAGTCCGTTTTTTGCGTTAACTTGGGCGTCAGAAATTAAATTATAAAGCAGTCCACGTTGAGGAATAACTACTTCAGTATCTAAAGTTAAGGCTAAATCATCTTTAATTTCTTTAATTGAAAGAACAATTTTCTTTGGCACTTCATGTTTATCATAAAATTGAATAATCAAGTTCTCTAATTGGTCATTTAATTCATTAAATTCTTCAACTACATATAATTCTTTACCTAAAAGATTTCCGTTTCGATACATCATAAAAATCAAAGCGAGATATCCTTCTCTTAAAGAATAAGCAATGACATCCATTGGTTTATTATCTTTAATTTCTACAGTTTGTTTTTGCGTACAGTGATTAATCGCCGTAATTAACGCCTTATATTCATTAGCTTTTTCAAATTCTAAATTATTTGAAGCTTCTTTCATCTTTTTAGTTAAGTTTGCTTTTGTTTCTTTATCTTTTCCAAGTAAAAAATCTATGACATCTTTGCGTAATTTTAAATATTCTTTATCTTCAATTTTATTTATGCAAGGTCCTAAACATTGATGTAAATGATAATATAAACATGGCGAAGATGGAATGTTTTTACATTTACGTAAAGGGAAAAGTTTATTGAGTAAATCAATCATATCATAAGCGGCACTTGAATTTGGAAATGGTCCAAAATACGTGTAATGCTTATCTTTTTTATTACGCGCGATTCTTAAATATGGATCACTACCATTTTTTAAGGCAATATATGGATAAGATTTTCCGTCTTTTAACAAAACATTATAACGCGGATAATATTTTTGAATTAAGTTACACTCCAAAATGAGCGATTCTTTTTCATTATTTGTAATAATCGTTTCAAAATAAGCAACTTCACTAACCATTTTAAAAACTTTGCCCGATTGAGGACGCAAAAAGTATTGAGAAACTCTTTTAAATAAATCTTTAGCTTTCCCAACATAAATGACCTTATCATCCTTGTTATGCATTAAATAACAGCCTGGACGATGTGGCAATAAATCAATTTCGCGTTTTATCCTTTCGTTCATTTTAAAGTTACCACTGTTGCTCCTACTCCACCTTCGCCCATTCCACCTAGACGATAGGATTTTACAAATTTTTGTTTATCTAAATAAGTATGAACGGCTTTTCTTAAAGTTCCTGTTCCAGAGCCATGAATAATACGTACGGTTGAATAGCCCTTAATCACAACATCATCCAAATACTTTTCTAATTCATCCATTGCTTCATCGACGTGTTTACCAATAAGATTTAATTCTAGCGGTACACTGCGTGAAACAATCGCTCGATCTACATTAGTCATAGTTACTTTTTTCTTTTCAACAGGACGAGATAGTTTAGTTAAATCGTTTTTGTCTACGACCAATTTACCAATATTAGTTTGCACCGTAATTTTATCATTATTAATTCGAATAATGACACCTGTTAAATTCATATCTGCAATCGAAACATAATCATCTAATTTAAATTTTTCATTACTAATATGTCGAACTTCTTTATCTTCTAAAGCATCAATTTTTGCTTTAGCTTCAATAACTTCGTGCATTTTTAAATCTTTTTTATTTAGATTATGCAAAATTTCATCAATACTTTCTTTTGCTTCTTCAAGAATTTCTTCTTTTTCTTCATTTACACTTTGCATAAGTTTGGCTTTTCTTTCTTCAAAAATGCGTGTCTCGTCATTAAGTTTAGCTTCTTTTTTCTTTAAAGATTCACTAAGTTCTTTATTCGTCTTTGTTAAAGTTTCATATTTATTAACTATTTCATCTAATTTAGAAAGTGAAGTTGAGAATAAATTACTATTATCTTCTTTTAAATATTTTTTAGCTTTATCAATAATTGCCTTATCCATACCTAAGCGTAAGGCCACTTCCATACCATATGATTTTCCAGGAACTCCTAAACGCAATTTATAAGTTGGTAAAAAGTTACTCTCGTCAAAAATCATTGAAGCATTATTGACGTAGTCCTTATCTAAAGCATAAGTTTTAACCCCCATAAAGTGTGATGATATAAGCGCATATGCGTGCTTAAAATGCAAAAAATCAAGAATTGATTTAGCTAACGCTTCACCTTCTTGTGGATCTGTTCCTGTTCCTAATTCATCAATGATAACTAAATCTTTACTGCCCATTTTTTTCGTGCATTCGATAATATTTTGCATGTGGGCTGAGAATGTTGATAACGAATCATTGAGAGATTGTTGGTCACCAATGTCGACATATATTCTTTTAAAAAATGGGATTGTTGCGCCTTCTAAAGCTAAAATAGGAAAACCACTTTGATGCATAGTTACAAGTAATCCTACGGTTTTTAAGGCGACAGATTTACCACCAGCATTAGGGCCAGAAATAATAATCATATGTTTATCATTATCTAAATAAAAGTCATTTGGCACAACTTCATCTTTATTAATTAAAGGATGTCGTCCTTCTTTAATAGATAAGACTCTTTCGCTTGATATATTCGCGACAACTCCGTTATTGTTTAGAGCGTATTTTGCCTTAGCGTTTAAAAAGTCGATATATCCTAATGTTTGGTTATTAGCAATAATATGGTCTTTTTCTTTTATTACTTCTTTTGTTATATTACGAAGAATACGTGAAATTTCATCGGCTTCTTCAATACGTAATGAGGCGATTTTATTATTAAGTTCCACAATAACGCTAGGTTCAATAAATACAGTATTACCAGAATCAGATGTATCGTGAATTATTCCGTCTACTTTGAATTTAAAAGTATTTTTGACAGGTAAAACATAATGACCATTTCTTAAAGTAATGGTATTATCAGAAAGATAACTTTGATATGTTTTAACTAAAGATTTAGCTTTAAGTGACAAATCACTTTCTAAAGAAAATAACGCTCTTCTAATTCTTGCTAACTCATTTGAGGCATTATCATAAATGGATAAAGAAGGCGATACGACACTATGAATAAGTTTTTCAATATGCCCAAGTTCATAAAATTCATTCATTTTTTTTCGTAATAATGGATATTCTTCTTCTATAGCATTAAAGCGATTTAAAATACGTGAAGTAATTAATACATCATTTGCCACGTGTTCTAAATCATACACTGTTAATAATCCTGTTTTTAAAGCATGATTGATAACACTTAATAAATCAGAAGAACTATCAATTGGCAATTCATTAAATCTTAAGACAAGTGATAACATTTCATTAAGAATATCAAGTTCATTTTTTAAATCGTCTTCATTAGAAAAAATTGACGCATTTGCGACATATTCTTTACCTACACTTGTTTTAGCGTATTCTTTGATTTCTAATAATACTTCATTAAATTCTAACGATTCATAAATACTTTTCATGTTTATCACCGCCATAATAATAGCAAATTTGATAGATTTATTCTATATTATCAATAATATTATTGATAAAAACTTGTTTTAATATGCTCTAAATATGCTAAACTATCACTGGTGATATTATGAATAATTCAGTTACTTTAAAAATTGATGCTCAAACAAAAGATAAAATAATTGACTTTTATCAAGATTTTAAAATAGACTCAACTGAAAATTATGTAATATTCGTTGCAAAATATGAAAATGTTGTAATTAAAATTTACGCAAATAAAAAAGGTGAATTTA
Organism: uncultured Erysipelotrichaceae bacterium; assembly: GCA_900315885.1. Lineage (GTDB taxonomy): Bacteria > Bacillota_I > Bacilli_A > RFN20 > CAG-826 > RUG131. Next base: position 5,380 of record ONAT01000016.1, on the reverse strand, counting down.
AAGCTCTTTTTAGTGGTGAAAATGCGCTTAAAGAGGCACAAATCTTTGATGAAAACGCTTCTTTAAATATTACAAAAGAAAAAATAAATGAGGGCTGGATTGATGAATTAGATCAGATTGGTTCTGATGAAGTTGGGGTTGGTGATTTGTTTGGTCCAACTGTCGTAGTCGCCTGTTTTGTCTCAACAAATGATATTCCTTATCTTAAGAGTTTAGGCGTTAATGATTCTAAAAAACTAACAGAAGAAAAAATTCTCACTATTGCACCTCTTTTAATGGAGCGTTTGCCTTATTCTTCTTTAACTATGTCTAATCAAAAGCTTAATGAAATGCTTGAAATTGGCGAAAAAAAATTAGCTTTAGAGGCTAAAATGCATAATTGCGCTCAATTAAATGTCTTAAATAAGATAAATAAATGTGTACCGATATATCTTGACCAATTTTTAAATCCTAGTACGTATTATAAATATTTAGAAAATGATACTATTGTCCCAAATTTATATTTTAAAGCAAAAGGGGAATCGTATTATCCATCTATTGCTTGTAGTTCTATCATTGCTCGTTACATTTTTTTAGCACGCATGAATGAATTAAATGAAAAATATAATGTTCAATTTCCATTAGGTGCTGGACAAAAGGTCGATGAATTCCTTGATGATTTTCTTAAATCTCATAGCCTTGAAGAGACTAAAAATTTAGTAAAAGCACATTTTGTTAATTTCAAAAATAAAGTGGAAAATGTAGATAAAGATTAACTATAAAAAAAGACACCTTTTTTAAGGTGTCATTCTAAGTTATCTAATACTTTCTTAAAATCATCTGGTAATGGAGCTTCAAACTCCATTTTTTTCTTTGTGCGTGGATGAATAAGAATTAATTTATGAGCATGTAATAATTGTCCTTTATCAAATAATAAATGAGACCTTGGTCCATAAACTGGATCTCCTTCAATCGGGTAACCAATATAATTCATATGCACTCTTATTTGATGTGTACGACCAGTTTCCAAAACACATGAGATAAGTGTGTATTGGTTATAGCGTTTTAAGACATGGAAATGTGTAACTGCGGGTTTTCCGTTTTTTACATCCACGGCCATTTTTTGACGATTATATTTATCGCGGCCAATTGGAGCGATAATCTTACCATCATCTTCTTTAATTACTCCTTTTACAAGAGCAATATATTCGCGGTGTAACGTATGGTCCGCTAGTTGATTAGATAAGAATTCATGTGCATAATCATTTTTAGCGACAACAAGTAATCCTGTTGTATCTTTATCAATTCGATGCACAATTCCTGGCCTTTTTACTCCATTAATGCCAGATAAATTTGTACAATGATGTAATAAAGCATTTACAAGAGTGCCATCTTCATGTCCGTTACTAGGATGAACAACTAAATCACGTGGTTTATTTATAACGATAATATCTTCATCTTCGTAGACTATATCAAGAGGAATATCTTGGGCTACTTCATCAAGTTCTTTAGCTTCTTCTATTTCTAGAACAATATTATCTCCCTCTTTTACGCGATAAGAAGGTTTAATAACTTTACCATTTACAGTAATTTTTTTATCATCAATTAAACGCATAATAAATTCACGAGAATATTCATTTAATTCCTGCGCTAAATATTTATCAATACGTAAGAAGGCATTATCATTGTTGCTTACTGTCAGTTTTTTCTGCATCTTTTTTCTCTTCCTCGCCTTCTTTTTCAAATAACATTTTAATTAATAAGGCAATAATTCCTACTACTAAAGCGGAATCTGCGATATTAAAGGTTGGAAAATTAATAAAAGTTGGACGAATAAAATCAATAACGCCTTTTTCGTAAAATATACGGTCAATCATATTACCCATACATCCACCGAGAATAATAAATCCACATATTCTTTCAAAAAGACCTAATGTTTTATATTTCTTTACTAGATAATAAATAATACCAATTGAGGCTATAACGGATATAACCGCTAGAAGCCAACGCTTATCATCAAGAATAGACCACGCTGCTCCCGTATTATAAGTCAAATCAATAATAATAAAATCACGGGAGAATATGTATAAATCAGGTGTTATTTCTGCATTAACAAATATATTTTGAATTACTAATTTGCTAACTTGGTCAATAATAATGACTAATGGCACAATCCAAATGAATGATTTAAAGAACCATATTAAGCCATTCTTGACCTTTTTTAATACTTCTTGCATAACTATTCCTCAACCGCGTGATGACAGCGATGACATAAGTGTGTTTCCTCAACTTCTACAATGTCATCAACATAGTTCCAGCAACGATCACACTTAATGCCTTGGTGTTTATTAACACGTACTTGAGCTGTTTCTAAATCTTTAGCGTCATCTAATAAGACATCATCGGATTCTTCAACACTTGAAACGATGAATAATCTTTGTTTTTCAACTTTACTCATCATATTGAATGTTTTAAGAACCTCTTGGTCTTTAATATGCAATGTAACTGCGGCTTCTTGGCTTGAACCAATTAAGCCATTGCCTCTTGCTTCTTCTAAAGCTTTCAAAACATCACTACGTAAACGAGAAATAAGTTCATATTCTTTTAATAATTTCTCATCGTACTTATGACTTTCAATTGGATAACTTTCAAGTTGTACTGATTGCTTATGAGTACATGGAATATTGTTATATACTTCTTCCATTGTGAATGGGAGAATTGGAGTTAATAAACGATTTAAAGTCTCAACACATTCGTAAATGACTGTTTGAACTTGTAATCTACGAGGGGATTTCTTGTTTTCGCAATATAAAATATCTTTTGTTAAATCAAGGTAGAAACTTGATAAGTCACTAGACATAAAGTTAGTAATTAACATAACTGCTCCAGCAAAATCAAAGTTATCCATTGCCTTGATAAAGGCGTTCTTTACATTTTCTAATTTAGCTAAGATGAAGGAATCCACTAATTCAAACTTAGTTTGTTTGTCTTTACTATAATCAAATTTTGATTCTTCGCCATTTGATAAGTTGCCAAGTAAGAATTTAAATGTGTTTCTAATCTTACGATAAGATTCACTAACTTGTTTAATGATTGGTTCACCAATACGTACATCAGATTGGTAATCAATACTTGCAGCCCATAAACGTAAGACATCCGCACCATAGACGTTCATCAATTTCATTGGATCAACGCCATTGCCTTTAGATTTAGACATCTTCTCACCTTGTGGATCTAAGATGAAACCATGAGTTACAACTTGTTTATAAGGCGCTACACCGTTAACAGCAGTTGATATGATTAAACTTGAGTTAAACCAACCACGATATTGGTCTGAGCCTTCAAGATATAAATCTGCAGGGAATTTTAAATTACGATTTTTCAAAACGGAAATAGAGCTTGAGCCTGAGTCAAACCAGACATCCATAATATCTGTCTCTTTTTTGAAAATGCCATGTGGACTATGTGGATTTGTGTAACCATCTGGTAACAAATCTTTTGCTTCTCTTTCAAACCAAATATTTGAACCATATTCTTTTACTAATTCAATCACGTGATCAAATACTTTTTCTTCCATAATTGGAGTATCATCTTCCGCATAGAAGATTGGGAGTGGTACGCCCCACGCTCTTTGACGTGAAATACACCAGTCACCACGGTCTTTAATCATATTAGAAATACGAACTTCACCCCATGTTGGCGTCCATTTAACTTTTTTAATTTCGCTAAGTAATTGTTCTTTGATTGGCTCAATAGAACAGAACCATTGTGGTGTCGCACGGAAAATTAATGGCTTCTTAGTGCGCCAGTCATGTGGATAGCTATGGACAATTGGTGAATCTTTTAATAATGCATTAGCGTCGGCTAACATTTGCAATACTTTTTCATTTGCATCTTCGTAGAACATTCCCGCTAATTCTTTACCAGCACTTTCCATCATAAAGCCTTTAGAATCAACTGGACATAGTGGCTCTAAGCCATATTTTTTACCAACGATAAAATCATCTTCACCATGACCTGGAGCAGTATGAACACAACCTGTACCCGCATCATTTGTAACGTGGTCTCCTAAAATAATAATTGACTCACGGTCATATAAAGGATGCTTGCATTTAATGAATTCTAATTCTTTACCAACAAATTCTTTTTCTAATTCACAATATTCAAATCCTAATTCTTGAGCAAGGTTATCTTTGAATTCTTTTAAGAAAACAAATTTACCTTTATTTGTTTTAAATACGCCATATATGTATTCAGGATTTAAACAAATTGCTAAGTTTGCAGGCATAGTCCAAGGTGTAGTTGTCCAAATAATAAAGCTTGTATCATTATCTAATAAACCTTTACCATCCATTACTTTAAAAGCAACATAAATAGCGTGTGATTTAACATCAGCGTATTCAATTTCTGCTTCTGCAAGTGCTGATTCACTACTTGGTGACCAATAAACAGGTTTTAATCCTTTAAAAATCAAGCCTTTTAAAGCCATATCCTTAAATACTTCTAATTGTTTAGCTTCGTAGTCATGAGTTAACGTCATATAGCGATGTTCAAAATCACCCATTGAACCAAGACGTTTAATTTGCGCCATTTGATTTGCAACTTGTTGTTTAGCATATTCTTCACAATATTTTCTAAACTCGTGTAAAGGAGTAGTTTTACGATTTATACCTTTTTTAGTGATAACATTTTCAATTGGTAAACCATGTGTGTCCCACCCAGGAATAAATGGTGTGTAATAACCTTCCATTGTTTTTAAGCGAACAATAAAGTCTTTAAGTAACTTATTTAACATATGTCCACAATGCATATTTCCATTTGCGTATGGTGGGCCATCATGAAGCATGTATTCTTCTTTTCCTTTATTGTTTTCTAGCATTAAGTTATAAAGATCAATTTCTTCCCAATGAGCTAAAATACGTGGTTCTTTTGTTGGCAAATTACCTCGCATTTCAAAATCGGTCTTTGGCATTAATAGTGTTTTCTTAACTTCCATAAAACATTCCTCCTTATAAAAAATAAAAACGCCCTATTTAAGGACGTTATTAACGCGGTACCACCTTAATTTATATCTTGCGATATACACTTAATTAAATCTTAACGCGATTAACGTATTACCCTACTTATCGAGTAATCTCTCCAAAGTGATATATCTTAATGCTTATTAATGACCTTCCACCATCTGTCATCTCGCTAAAACAGTTTATTAAGATACGTGTCTTTATCAACGATTTTATATTAAATATTATTGTATAATATTTCTTTATTGTCAAGGTAGTTTCTTGGAATTAAGACTTTTCGATAATTGAAAAAGTAAAAGCAACAAATAAATAACAATGATGCATTTACTAAAACAATTAGAATATGTCAATATGATTATGATGTCTCTTTAGTAAAGAAA
>ONAT01000012.1 GCA_900315885.1 uncultured Erysipelotrichaceae bacterium | reverse complement strand
CCGATGTATTGTTTAAAATACAAAACCCCACATCAGTACAAAACTGACATGGGGTATTGAGACTTTTTTGAACTGTCTAATTTTTGTTGACTAGTTCATCTGATACTTATTTTTTTATAATTTTGCTATTAACCAATTAAATCTTAAAATAACTAATATTTGTAAAACGTAGTCTTTAAGATGAGATTTATAGTTCGGATAGAATTTCCAAGAAGTATGCCAACACGCTTTACGGAATAATTTATCATTTACTATCTTTTTAATTTCTAATTTTTTGTTATATTCTGGATTTCTTTTCACAATTACAAGCTGAGCCTTATAAGCTTGGAATATAAAATTATATATTTGTTTTAAATATTTATCTTTACCTTTTAAAGCAAAAATCTTTTTCATATCTTCATAAAATGAATATGGGGTCTCAAAATTTGCTTTTCGTTGCGTTTTTGTTGTTGAATTAGTATTTTCTGCAACACGTACATCACACAAAACATCATGCAAAATATAAACACGTTTTAAATCAAAGAAGAATGATAAATAAAAATAATAATCCTCATTTATCGAATGTTTACACATTTTATAGATATCTAAGTTATCTATTAGCAATGTCCTTTTAATTACTTTGTTATATCTAGTACAATATCCACCAAATAAGAAAATATTCTTATATAACTTTTTAATATTCTTATCGGCATATAAGCCTTCTTTTGCTTTGCTAATACGCACAAATCCTGTATCAGATTTAATACCACATGCGACCATATCACAATCAAATTCAGTGGCTTTTTGCATTAGCTTTTCATATTTGTTTAATTCACAAAAATCATCAGCATCTACAAACGAAATATATTCTCCCGTGCTATTTTCTATTCCCGTTATTACAGCGCCAGAAATTCCTTTGTTTTCTTGTGATATAATTTTAATTCTTTTATCATTTTTTGCGTAAGACTCACAAATTGCTAAAGAATTATCTTTACTACCATCATTTACAAGGACAATTTCAAAATCTTTATATGTCTGATTTACTAATGATCCAATACACTGATTTAAAAACTTTTCAGCATTATATATTGGAACAATAACTGATAATTTCATTTAAATCTCACTCCTTACTTATGCATTACTCTTTTTAATTTGTTCTGTACTCTTTCTTTGAATTCTCTTATTTTTTTGTGCATGGCCCTTTCTGGCCATTTTTTAAGAACTTTATCAAACGATTTATTATCGTAATCTTTCCAGAATTTTTCATATTTTAATGGCTTTTTAACAGGCGCTTTTAAGTTTGGTTGCATAATCTCTTCTTCTTTTAAAGATATTACATCAAAATCATCTTTCACAAGAGAAAGCAAAGTCAAACCTTTTTGCGTTAAAGGCATAACAAGTGAAACACCAAATTTGTCTTTAAAACTTTCAGCCTCTTTTTGTGTGCCAAGCAAATCACCAATGGTTATATCACTTCTTCTATCTAATGATTCATATTTACAGACAAAACAGCCATCATCAGGTAAAATCAAGTTGCTATAAAATAGTTCTCTAAATTTGTCAGTTTTTATTTTCTTGTTTGCAAATTCAAAAGATTCATAATGTGTTTTCCATCCATATGTTTTATCTCTAAATATTGCTATTTTAACTTTTTCTTTTTCTTTATTTTCAATATATTCTACATACTCTTCCCAAATTTTATTTGATGGAGTTCCATGACAAATCAAATCAATAGTATATAAATTAGATGTATCTACATTTAAAAATTTTAAAAATGATAATAATCCCGCAACTTGACAAGGTGTGCCAGAAAATAAAACTTTTTTATTGGCCAAATCTTTTTTGATTTCAACAAAAATATTACGCATGTCTGAAGCAGCGTACTTAGATTTTCTTAAGACATTTAGTTCTTCAATGTTTGTAACTCTAATATGTTTTACAATTCTATTATCTATTAATGCAGCGCCATAAACAGTTCCATTACCCTCAATAATCTTTTCAGCAAGTGCATAAAATATTCCACCTGAAGCTGATTTTTTTCTTTTTTCTAAATCTTTATTTTTCATTCCCACATATGCTAACGGGCGGTTAGAATCAACATTATCTCCATTAAAATCACATGCTTTAAAACAGAGGCCACAATCAACACATAGTTCTTTATTAATGAAAGGGCGTAAAAATCCTTTACTATTTTCTTTCATTTCTATCGCATGCTTAGGACATATTGATGCACAGCTTGTGCATCCCGAACACTTAGTAAAATCTGAAACATTCATTGATTTTCACCTCCTATTTAAAAATTTTGTCGCACATTATCTGAGCACATTTTGTATCATCAAATCTGCTTATATCTACATTAACAATATTATTACGTCCTTTAGATATTAAGTCATTACAACTTTGAGACCATTTTTCATTTGATTCTTTAAGTGTTACAAAATCAATATCTTTAGAAATAACAACATCACTACTTTTTACTTCATAAGAAGAAACCACAGGTAAGCCACTAATTTGGGCTTCAATTAATACTAAGCCAAAACTCTCGTATTTAGATGTGAAAAGGAATAAATCAAACGCAGAATAGTACTTTTCAACATTTTCGTTAATCATACCTGTAAAAATGATATCATTTCCCAAATCATATTCTTTAATCTTAGCATCTATTAAAGCCTTATATTCTATATCGGATGTTGCTCCCACAAACATCAATTTAAGTTTCTTATTAATTTGTGATTTTAATACTTTAAATATTTCAAGAGTTCTAAGTTGATTCTTGCCTTGTTCTATTCTTCCAACATTTCCAATTAAACAAGTATCATCGCTAACACCATATTTTTTTCTAATAGAAATTCTAAGATCTTTATCATATAAATATTTATTAATACTTAAAGGTATGATGCATGTGACTTTGTCTTTGTTTCCTAAGAAAGTATAATCACGTGATTTAATAGAATCAGCAAAACAATTATCATTTAAAAGCCACACTAAAGATCTATTGATAAGAATCACAATTCTTCGAACTAAACTTTCCTTTGCGCCTTCACTCATATGTGCATCATAATTAATATTTCTAATTCCACACAAATAAGCAAGAAGCGTAATACTCGCACTTGTTAAATCGCCAAAATGATATACAATTGCGTCAATTTTTGTATTAAAGAAGAATTTACAAACCGAACATAAATAATTAAAATAACGGCCTTTTCTTTTAATATCTAGATAATATATTGTCGCACCATTTCGTTTATATTCATTTTCATAAGCAAGAGGCATATCAAAAGAGTTAATTAAGTCAAATTGAACTTTTGACTTATCAAGTCCTTTATATAGTTCGTAAACAACTTTTTCAATCCCCCCATAATTATATGTAGCCCCAATATGTAAAACATGCTTTATATCTTTTGGATTATCTTCTTTTACCATTGATAAAATCAGCAAATAAATTGGTAAGCAGAAACAAGTTATGTTAAACAAAGATATTGATTCAAATAAGCCATATAAAGGATAAAGCACTAATACGGTAATAAAGAATACTTTTCCGTTTTTCTCATATTTTAATTGCTTCGTTAAAGCAATATATAAAGCACACATAATTAATAATTTTATAAATCCACCCGTTTGAATATGGAAAATATAAATGTTATCAATAATTGCACGATTTACCGCAACAGTCACTGCATAAGCGGACGTTAATAAGCCTTTGCCAAAAATTAAACCAAACGCTCCATAATTACTAAAGAAATCGCCAAATGTCTTTAAGCGGTCTGTAATAGTAATAACTCCATCATCAAAAATTGTTTGTGAAATAAAGCGTGTTAACGTATTAGCAAAGTTTGTATTTGTTAAACAAATAACTAAAACTACAACCAATATCAATAAAAGCGTGCCTAAATTGATAAGAATTTTTTTATAATTCATGTTACCTTTATCATCTTTTTTAACTAAAAATGAAATATAAGTAACAAGCAATAAAATTGTTCCTAGTAATAACGGCGCTTTAGAGTGACAAACAAATAAATACACTAACATTACTAAATCGAGTAAGTAGAATATTGGCTTCTTTTGGGCAAAATATGTACTTAAAACCATACCCATAAACACAAATAAACCTAAAGTGTTTTTGTTAGCGAAAAGTGCACTTATTTGATATGAATGCGCCGATGCTTGCGTAAAAGAATTTATGATGTCTTCTCTTTCAAAAATAAGAGAGTAGCAAATCATCAAAACCACACTTACTAATATGATATAAAATACTGGTTTAAGTTTGTCTTTTTGTTTTTTGAATTTGTAACTCATAAAAAACATTGCAAATAAGTAATATGTTCGCATTGCGCTATCACAAATTGAAACTATATTATTTAAAAGCGAAACATTTTCAGGATAATTAACGCGCATAAATATCGCTGGAATTAAACTGTATATTACCACAGCAAAAGAAAATCCTAACGGAATTAAAAACTCTCTTTTATGAGCATTGTTTACTTTTAAAAATAATAAAAATACTACACAAAACAATATTTTTAAAGCAAGTAATATTCCTTTTTGTGCAGCTAAAAAACTAAATTGAGCGAAAAGCAAAAGAACGTACATGCTAATAGCTACTAACACATATGTTAAATTATTAAATTTACTTTTTCTTTCGCCAACCATCTTATTTATATTGTCTTTCTAACCAATTAAGATATTCGCCAGATTCAACATGCTCTAGCCATTTCTTATTCTCTAGATTCCATTTGATTGTAACTTGGATTCCTGTATCAAAATTATATTCTGGTTTCCATCCTAATTCTTTTTCTATCTTTGTTGGATCCATCGCATATCTTAAATCATGTCCTGGTCTATCTTTCACATATGTTATTAGACTTTCTGGTTTTCCTAATGCTTTTAATATTGTCTTAACTACTTCTAAATTTGTTCTTTCGTTATGTCCTCCAATATTATATACTTCGCCATCTCTTCCATTTCTTACGATTAAATCTATCGCATTACAATGGTCTCCTACATATAACCAGTCTCTAACATTTGCTCCATTTCCATATACCGGTAATGGTTCGTTTCTTAATGCTTTTTGTATCATTAATGGTATCAACTTCTCTGGGAAATGATATGGTCCATAATTATTACTACATCTTGAGATTGTTACTGGTAATCCATATGTTCTATGATACGCTAAAACTAAAAGGTCCGCGCTTGCTTTCGATGCACTATATGGACTTGATGTATGTATTGGGGTATCTTCTTTGAAAAATAAGTCTGGTCTATCTAATGGTAAATCTCCATATACTTCATCTGTACTTACTTGATGATATCTCTTTATACCATATTTTCGACATGCATCTAACAATACTTGTGTTCCTAAAATATTGGTCTTTAAGAATATTTCTGGATTTTCAATTGATCTATCTACATGTGACTCCGCAGCAAAATTTATTACATAATCAAAATGCTCTTCTTCAAATAATTTATAGACTGCTTCACGATTACATATATTCTCATGTACGAATTTAAAGTTTTTCTCTTTTAATATCGGCTCTAATGTCTCCATATTTCCTGCATATGTTAAGGCATCTATACACACGTATTCATCATTTGGATATTTCTTAACCATAATATGTAAGAAATTCCCACCGATAAATCCTGCGCCCCCTGTTACTAAAAACTTACTCATTTGCTTTCAACTCCTTAATATAAAATTTTACCCTCGGCAACATTTTTTAAATGTTTTCCATATTGGTTTTTGCTCATAATTTCAGCTTGTTCTAATAATGTCTCTTTTGAAATCCACCCATTTTTATAACCAATTTCTTCTAAACACGCAATCTTTAAACCCAAATGTTCTTCTTGCATTTTTACAAAATAAGAAGCATCCACTAAAGACTCATGTGTGCCTGTATCAAGCCAAATATAACCACGTCCAATTGTTTGGACATTCAAAATACCTTTTTTAAGATACATTTTATTTAAATCAGTAATTTCTAATTCACCACGTTTTGATGGCTTAACTTTTTTAGCAAGGTTTGATACGCCTTTGGGATAAAAATATAAACCTGTAACAGCGTAATGAGATTTAGGGTTCTTTGGTTTCTCTTCTAAAGACAATGCTTTACCATCTTGGTCTAATTCGACAACTCCAAATCTTTCAGGGTCTTTAACATAATAACCAAAAACAGTTGCTAAACCTTGTTCAGCTTCTTCTCTTGCTTTTAAAAGTCTTTTCTTTAATCCTGAACCGCTAAAAATGTTATCGCCTAAAATTAAGCATGTAGCTTCATCTTTACAAAAATCTTCACCAATAATAAATGCTTGCGCTAAGCCATCAGGCGATGGTTGAACAGCATAACTTAAGCGAATGCCAAATTTTTCTCCATCACCAAGTAATTGTTCAAACTTTGGTGTGTCATCAGGCGTAGAGATAATTAAGATATCTTGAATACCCGCAAGCATCAATATGCTCAGTGGGTAATAAATCATTGGTTTATCATAAACTGGAAGCAATTGCTTACTTGTTACTTTTGTTAATGGATACAATCTTGTTCCACTTCCGCCTGCTAAAATAATTCCCTTCATCTTAACTTCCTACCTTTTCATTTAATTCTTTTTCTTCTTCTGTTTCTTCGTGTTTGCCTTCGACAACGCCATCATGCTTAAACACTTTGAAAATAGTCATAAACAATATTTTGATATCCAACCAAAGCGAGAACTTTTGATAATAATATCCATCCAATTTTGCTTTAACTGGAATTTCTAATTCATCTCTGCCGTTGACTTGTGCCCATCCAGATAACCCCGGTCTAATATCATTCGCATGATATTTATCTCTTTCGCTCACCAAATCATCTTGATTCCATAAAGCTGGACGAGGACCAATGATAGACATTTTGCCCATTAAAACATTAAATAATTGAGGCAATTCATCAATACTTGTTTTACGAATGAATTTACCAATTTTAGTAATATACAAATCTGGATTATCCAACATATGTGTTGGAGCATTTTTTGGCGCATCAATACGCATACTCCTAAATTTCCACATTTCAAATATTTTTTTATTCTTACCGATTCTATCTTGCTTAAAAAGGATAGGCCCTCTTGAATCAATCTTAATAAGCAATGATATAATCAATAACAAAGGTGATAGAATCACAATTGCAAGAAAAGAGCAAAAAATATCAAAGAACCTTTTAAAAAATAAATAAATCTTTTGACGGGTTTTCATAACTTGCTCCTAATTATTAACAATCTTAGGTTCGTGATATGTTGTAATAACTTCCCCTAACAATTTCTTAATATCTTCATTTTCTTCCATATCAAAAGCTTGAGAAATAAATTTGATTTCTTCCTCTATTGGTTTAATAGCTTCACGTTTTTCAACATAGATTTTATCATTATCAGTTTTTGTATGTTCTGACACTTCAAGTAAAATCTCTTCATACATTTTTTCACCTGGACGTAAGCCGATTTCAATAATATCCATATCAACATAAGGAATGTATCCTTCTTGACGAATAAGTTTTTCCGCTAAATCAATAATTTTAACTGGTTGTCCCATATCAAGAATAAAGATTTCTCCACCTGTTGCATATACGCCTGATTGAAGAATCAAACTAACTGCTTCTGGGATAGTCATAAAGAATCTTGTCATTTCTTTACTTGTGACAGTAACAGGGCCACCTTCAGCGATTTGTTTTCTAAATAGTGGAATTACTGAACCGTTGCTACCTAAAACATTACCAAATCGAACTGCTGAATACGCAGTAGTCTTAGATTTCTCGGCAAAGTATTGAATAATAGTTTCTGCGAATCTTTTTGTAGCGCCCATAACATTTGTAGGTCTTACTGCTTTATCAGTAGAAACTAAAACCATCTTTTTAACACCATATTTATCTGCAAGTTTTGCTACATTGTATGTACCAATAACATTTGTGCGAATTGCTTCAACTGGAGAATCTTCCATTAAAGGAACATGTTTATATGCTGCCGCATGGAAAACAAGCTCTGGTCTATATTTTTTAAAGATATGTTCCATTCTAATAGGATTATATGTAGAACCAATTAAAGTAACTAATTCAATATCTTTAATATTTTCATTTCTAATCTTACGAACTAAATCTTGTTGAATATCATAAACACCATTTTCGTAAATATCAAACAAGATAATTTTTGATGGATGATTCTTAAATATTTGGCGAACTAATTCAGAACCAATTGAACCACCTGCACCAGTAACTAACACAACTTTTCCGTTGATAAAGTCACGAATGCCATCGTTATCTAGCACAACTGGATCACGAGAAAGTAATTCGTTAATATCAACGTCAAAGACTCTATTCTTTCCATCTTTTTTAACTTCTGAGAATAAAGGTAATCTTTTAATTTTTACGTTATCATGAGACATATATCCAAGAATTTCATACAATCTTTTCTTATCAATATCTGCAATTGCTATAATTACTTCTTCAGCACGATATTTTTTAATAATTTTACTAATATTACTAATTGGCCCTTCAACTTTATAAGTTGAGAACATGTGATTGATCTTATCGGTATTATCATCAACGAATGCCACAATCTTGTTACTCATTCCACGATTATCTCTAATCTCATCAAGCACAAGTTTCCCTCCAGCACCAGCGCCAACAATAATTGTTCTTTTGCCATCAGCGTTTTTGCTGCTACGTGATACAAGTCGAATGAAACGTTTCACACATCTAATGCCAACCATAAGTGTCGCTTCTGCAATTGCCACAACAAGACATAGTTCAAGTGGTAAATGGTACATTGATGAAATAAAATACATCACTGCATAACTAATTAAACTTGTAGCAAAAGACACACCTAAAATTAATAATGCTTCAACAAAGCCAAAACTTTCGGTGATAATCTTATACGAATTTGTAAAGAACAAGACAATAATCTTGAATGCCACAACTGCTAAAATAAACCATTTAAGCATTGACATTTGAGCGTCAGTAATGAATTGTCTTTGACTCATAATAACAAGAGTCAATAATCCACCAATGATAACAATGTCTAATAGAGCAAACGCAAACTCCGTTAACTGCTTTTTTACACTAGTCTTCATAATATAAACCAACCTCTCGATAATATAATTAAAAAATTATATTATTTAATCAAATAAATTGTATACTTCGATATGTATGTTTGTCAAATCTATTGTAAAAAGTGGTAAATATTGTTACTAAAGCAATTCCCCCAGTGTTTTTGCACTTATATTCCAAGTTAAATGTTTTAAAAGCATACGAGAATTGTCTAATTTATAAGTGTAATTGTTTATATTTTCATATATGTCTAAAATTACATCACACAACTCATTTTCATTCTTTTCATCAACCAAAAAGCCATTTAAATCATTAATAATTTCCGCAATTCCTTGGTGCTTACAGCCGATAACATAATCGCGCATCGCCATAGCTTCTAAATAAACACATCCTAAAGCTTCATAATATGATGGCATAACAAAAACATGTGCATTTTGCATTCTTTTTAATGCCATTTTTTGTGAAATCGAATGGATTATTGTCACATTTTTCTCTAAATTTAGTTCTGACACTAATCTAACTAAATTGTTATATTCTGGACCATCGCCAATTATTTCATAATGGAATTTAAATTTTGGATTATTATCTTTCGCTAATTTTAAGGCTTTCAAAACATATCTATGTCCTTTGATTGATAACAAATTTCCTACTGTTAATAATTCCATTTTGCGGACTTTAAAGTTTTTCTCAACGTCTTTATTAAGTAATGACTTATCAACACCATTATATATAATTGAAGCGTTAATAGATGGTAATTTTTCTTTCAAATCATTATATACGCAATGCGATACACACACTATCTCATCACATTTTTTATATGCTTGCTTATAAAAACTATTTAAATATAATTTTCGATAAATTGGTCTAGTTTCTTCTACTCTTTTAAATATATTTCTTGAATGCAAATAATGAATTACGCGAACTTTATTTTCTTTTAAGCAATCAATAATATAGTTTTGTGTTTCTGGTTCATAAAAATGTATAATAGCATCATCATAATTTCCTTCTTGAATCATTCTTTCAAACTTGCACTTAAAAAACGCATCATTAATAATCATTATTTTATTTAAAAAACTCTTTTTATGATATAACGGCAAAACACTAATTCCTTCATAATCATATTCTTTTAAAGCTTTGTTATCAGTAACTAAAATAATTTCGACCTCATGTCCTAAATTAATAAGTTCTTTAGCTAAATGATACAAATAAATTCCATACCACTTTTTCTCTTTACTAGGAAAAATTGTAGTAATAAACGCAACTCTCTTATATCTGCTTTGTTTCTTATTTAAAACATAAGAACTTTCTAATAAACTAAATGGCAATATATACACTAATAGAGTCGTTATGAAAGATGCTGCAGAAAAATCAAACAAAAGAATAGATTCGTTCATAGAATAAATAATGTAGCACACGATAATATCTACAAGTAATAAGCCAATTATTCTATTACATTTTTTAACTTTATTTGCGGCTTTAAAATTCTTATAAGCCAAAAACAAATTAATTAAAGTTAGGAAAATTCCTCCCGCTAATAAGTACTCTAGATATGCATTATGGAAGAAATATCCTTCATACATATTGCTTAGTAATAATTCTGAAGAAGCTGATCCTAATCCAAACCATATTGTTTTAAAATCAATAATTCTAAATGCTTTAGTTAAAACATCTATACGCCAGTCAAAAGAAAGAATAAAATCTAAAATAAAGTTATCAACTATAAATAAACGAACGGATTTCATAAAATGAATGAAATCAAATACACCAGTAATTAGTAAAAGAAATAGAACTAAAACGCATATTAAAATTCCTAATGTGATACTGCGGATTTTTTTATTGTCTTTTTTAATTATTAACAAATAAATCAAAAAGAATATTAATTCACATGTAATTGCGGTTCTACAAATCGACAAAATTGAAATAAAAGCAAAAAAGAAAGTGAAGGCAATATGTCTTTTGTTATGTGTTAACTCATAAAGAATTATTTCACCAATTGAAGAAACCATTAACATAAGACCAAATGTGTTTTTATTAACAAAAAACGATTTAGCCTCACTTGCAACATAACTATTCGGAAAGTTACTTATAAGCATTGGAAAATCATAAAAGAAGAAAAAAACAATAGAAGCAAAAGTGAAAAGTGCAATAAAACTTAAATAATGCTTTATAATTTTAACTGATAACACTTTAGGGAAAACAGTCGTAGATAAGAACGCTAATGACAAAAACACCAAAATATACTTAATATCGCTAAAAATATAATTATTGCTAACACTATTAACGTTTTTCGCTAAAACGTAATAGTAAACACAATACGCAATTGCAATTATACATATTAAAAACGGCACCTGCCATTTAAACTTTGTTTTATTTAAAATGGCATAAATAATAGACAAAATGAAAACTAAGAATAATAAAATAACATTTAAGTACGCAAATACTTTTTCGTTAGTAATAATACTATTCGCCAAAGATGCCGAACCATTTAAAATGGAAAAACACATCAAATATGCCGTGATAAAAAATAGTAAAAGCGCAAATACGTTATTTAAATAATATTTAGCTTTTAATAATTTATCTGTCATTATTCTAACTATTAATAGAATATTATTCTATTACTCCTTACGATTAATAATACTACTCATAGATTAATTAGTCAATTTTGTAAAAACTACTTTAAAACACTCTACTTTTTATGTCTCTTTTTAATCATCAATATAATCACAAGAGCTAAAGCAAAAAGACATACACCCATAACAACAAATAGAATGACATTATCATTATTTTTGTTATTACCATTATTATGTCCTCTGATTAAGAAATCATTTTCGACTTTATCATTTAAACTAATTTCTTCATCAAATTTGATATCTTTTAATAATTCTTTTGCGTTGCTAGATAGTTTATTGTATTCGCTTGTGACTTTATGTCTTTTTTGATCATTTACATTTTCATTATATAAATCATCATAACAAGCAAATATAAAACGTAATACTTCTTTGCTAGGTTCACTTATATTATCAATTTTTGATTTGTTAGTTACTGCTACTAGATCTTTAGAATCCAATTTAGCAAGCAATGTCTCAATTTTATTTAAAACTACAGATTGAAAATAAATATTATCATAATCATTTTCATCAAGAATATTAATTAAATTAGTAACGATTTCCGCATCTGATTTTGAACTTGCATAAAATGTAACAGTTGGTTTTTTAGCTTGTACATAAGCGTTATCACTTGGATTTTCACTAATTAAAACAATTGTAAACATTGCATTTTTAACTACATCAAAATTCACATTCACCTTATTTACTGATGGGTCAACATAACTACGTTTTGTTACAAGACTATATGTTTCACCATTATCGATAGAACTCAATACATATAAGAATGTATATGATTGTCCTGCTGTTTGAGAATAAGCAATACTTGAAACATTACTTAAGGCTTTATTGAAATAAAGTACTGCCCCTGGTTTATCCGTTATTAATTCTATTGCTTTTCCAATTTTACTGTCTTTTGAAATTTTTGATTTATCAATATTTGCTTTTGTGCTATTAGAACCAAGCCATAAAGCACCTGATTGTGCAGCACCAAAACTTGCAGTTATTGGCATTTCAATTCCATTTGAAGTTATGGTAGAAGAAAAATTTTCACTATACCGTGTTGAAGTATTTAAAGCTTGTCCATCGTAAGTAAACACCGCTTCTTCTTTTTTAACTGTAATTTTGCTACTTATTGTAAGGCTATCGTTTGCTCTAGCAGTAATGATAGTTTCTCCAGCTTTTAAAGCTAACACTAATCCTTTCGAATTCACAATAGCGACATCATCATCCGATGATTTCCAATCAATTATGTTAGTAATTGGGAAAGTTTTAGCTTCTATTTGTTCGGTCGCACCTAAAGATATGCTCGCACTCTTTTTATTTACGCCAATATAATTTGCTTTATTAAAATCATATTCGCCTTTTAAATCAATTAAAGCACCTTTGCCGTTATAGTCTCCAAAACACATCTTTGCAAACTCTGGATGATCAATAAAAACATTTCTATTACCTTCAATATCTTGGGCATTGTTGTTACGTTCCATTTCAAGATGATTAACAGGGTCAAGTTCATTCCAACTTAATAACAAGTTCCATGCTGCTGTATCTGTATTTTCACTAGTATAAACAACATTAGATATCTTTAAATCTCCACGTGCCCCAAGTTCGTTCTCACTTGAACTTAATGTATTGCTATAACGTGTATAAACATACATTAAAACTCGTGCAATATCACCTTTAATCTCGTTACTAGGTTCAAATATTGTGGATGTATAAAAATTATCAGTATCACCCAATCTTTTAGCTGTGCTTTTATCTTCTATAACTCCATAAGGAGTATTTCCTCGTGTAGAATTATAAGTATTTAAAGCAGGTCTTAGGTGATGAATATCTGTGCCCGCACCTATATTTTTATTTAAATCGCCATATAAGCCATTAGCTAAACTTTGGCACCAAACGTGTTCTCTGTTCCACACTGTAGCGTTCGCCCAATCACTAGAAATTGAATTACGAGCATATAAAGTAATAATATTCTCATCGTTCATTGGGTCAACATCAGTTAAAGCTATGTTTGTTTTTAATTCATTATAAGTAGTTATTTTATCTTGTGTAGAAGACATTAATAAAGATAAACCATTAAGTAACTCTTCACCACTTTTTCCTTTGACATTATTATTTATAATTTCAGCATTATCTCCCGCAAAATCATAATAAATATTATTTTGTGACGATGCATTAACTTTAGTTTGGTTTGTTGGTGTTACAACCATAGAAACAAGCATACAACTTAAACCTAAAAATAAAACTCGACCTATGCGCATAAAAACACCTCTTTATCTTTAACTAATTAATTATAACTTATTTTTTCACGTAGTAAAAGACCGCATTTTCTTATGAAAACGCCTTGTTAACTATATAACTGATAGATTTAAATTATTTCATACTTAGTTTTAAGATGTTATAAACATCTTCTCTAGTTAGTTTTTTATAGCCACTATCGGACGCAAAAGTTCCATCAACAATTGAATCAAACATGCTTTCTTCAACGCCTAAATCATGAATATTCATTACTAATCCTAGTTGTGTCATCCATTTTTCCATTTTATTTAAGCCTTCACTAGCTACTTCTAAATCACTTTTAGTAGTTGTATCAACATTCCAAACATTTTTTGCAAATTTAACAAATTGAGGTAATCCATAAGGCATAATATAATGGTAATATGCAAGAGATATTGCAGATAATGTCATTCCGTGTGTAGCGTTTGTAACTCCTCCAATAGATTGACCTATCATATGAACATTCCAGTCTTGTGGTTTTCCTTTACCAACAAAAGTATTTAAAGCCCACGTTGCTATCCACATAATATTACTACGTGCTTCATAGTCTAAAGGATTTTCGTTAGCAATAAGCGAAGAACGTATTAAGCTACGCATTAAACCTTCCATAATATAATCGGAAGTTGAATCATCTTGACCAGAAAAATATTGTTCCGTAATATGATTCATTATATCGTATATACCCGCAATCATTTGATATTTAGGAACAGTAAATGTAAAAGTTGGATTTAAAATTGAGAACTTTGGGAACACATTATCTTTAAAAACATGACC
Organism: uncultured Erysipelotrichaceae bacterium; assembly: GCA_900315885.1. Classification (GTDB taxonomy): domain Bacteria; phylum Bacillota_I; class Bacilli_A; order RFN20; family CAG-826; genus RUG131. The sequence continues at coordinate 44,619 of ONAT01000012.1, read as the reverse complement.
AATTTTTAAATGTGATGCTGGATCAGTAATAACTGCTCCACCATTCATTTCACTACCAGTTCCAGCCATAGTTAAAATACAGCCTACTGGTATAATTTTATTATCGACATCTTCCATTTTTAAATAATATTTTTCCCATGGGTCACTATTACAAAATGCCGAGACTGAAACAGCTTTAGCGTAATCAATAACCGAGCCTCCGCCAACGGCAAGAATTAAATCCACTTTATTTTCTTTAGCAATTTTTGCTCCTTCATAGAGTTTTTCCTTTGTTGGATTAGGCATAACACCAGCATCTTCCACAATAGTCTTATTATTTTTATTTAGAATCTCAATGACTTTATCATAAATTCCGTTTTTCTTAATTGAACCTCCACCATAAATTAACATAACGACTTTTCCATAATTTTTTAATTCATCGTTTAAGTAATTTAAAGAATTATCTCCAAAATAAATTTTAGTTGGATTTGAGTAGCAAAAATTTCCTAACATAATTAACCTCCTAGTGATACTTGAAATTATTTTTCTTATCACCTACAATTATGTTAGTACCTAAAGTCAACTTTAGGTCAAGAAAAAAGTGAAAATATGTATTATACAATTAGTGAAGTCGCAAAAAAATTCAATTTAACAATATCAACTTTAAGATATTATGATAATGAGGGTCTATTCCCTAATTTAGAAAGAAAATCAGGTGTAAGGATGTTTCAAGACCGTGAAATAGAAACTATTCGCGTTATTGAATGTCTTAAAAAATCAGGTTTAGAAATTAAGGAAATTAAACACTTTATGGAGTTGTGTCAAAAAGGCAGCAGTACATATAAAGAAAGAAAAGAAATATTTGATAAACAACAAGAACTTGTAAATAAAGAAATTAAGAAACTTAAGAATACATTAAATATGCTTAAATTCAAATCATGGTATTACGAACAGGCACTTATTGATGGAAATGAAGAACGACTAAAACAAATAATTCCTGACAAATTACCTTCCAATATCAAAAATATATATAACAAGTCACATAAAAAATAAGCCTTTATACAAGGCTTATTTTTCATTATGTTTTTTATTCTTCTTAATCTCACAAATTGTAAAGATAAATGCACCGATAAGTAATAAAGTTGAAGCTAAAATAATATATGTAACATTATGATTAACAAATAACTTAATTTCTAATGAACTATCACTTTTCGCATCCATATCTTGACTGATAAGTTTTGATAAATAAGATATTGACTCTTTAATAGTTATTTTTGTGACTCCGTCATTTGCGTAAGTATCAAGACTATTATCCACTATTCCTTTTGCTTCACTTGATAATTCTTCATATTTTTTTAGTGCTAATAAAGTTGTTTCAGAATTTTTATTCGTACATAGGCTACCATTTTCATCTCTAACTTTTGACCAATAATTTTTGATAAAATTATTTGCCTCAATTTGAGCATCTGATAATTCGCTTAATTTACTAGCATTTACGATTTGATTTTGCTCTTCACTACTCAAATTATTGTAAATTGATTTTCCTTTGCTAATAAGTGAAGTATTAAAATCTAAATCATCATTAATGTTTTCGTCAATATTCGAAATAATATTGTTTACAATTTCTACATTTGTTAAATCATCGCTATAAAAATCAAATTCTGGTTGACGAGATTGTAAATAATTTCCTGTCGAAACCATTGCGAATGCATATTTAGCTTTTTCTATTGTACTAAATGTTTTGGATAAAATAGTCGGACTAATAGTTGAGCTTATATTTTCAGAAGCAATAACATTATAAGTTGTTCCATTATTAAGAGTGTATAACATATATAGCGTTGTGCTAGATGTGCACTTAAGTTGTGTAAAGTTAATTTTTGCAACATTTTCGAATTCATAATCAAATATAATTGCCGCAACTCCTGTTGTAGAGGTGGATACGCCAATAGCGTTTGCGATACTTGCATAGCCACTAAGAGTAGTTAAAGCATGACTTGTTGCTCCTCCATTAGAGCCAAGTTGCAAATATCCACTTGTTGAATTGCCTGCAGTAGCTAATACATTTACTGTCGTATTTTCATATGTCTTATTAGAAGATAAGTTTGTAGTATAGGTTTGTGATTCATTTAAAGCACTACCATCGTATTTGAATATCGTATCAGCAGGTAAAACATTAACTGTAACTATACTTTTTGCCCCTGTTCTTGATGAAGCAACAATAGATGTTGTCCCTTCGTTTAAGGCTACAATTTTACCATTAGAATTCACAACTGCTACTCCTTCATCTAAACTTTTCCACTCTAAACTCTTGTCACTTGCAGTCGAAGGAAAAACTGAAGCATTAACACTTATAGAATTACCTAAAGAAAGGTTTACTGTTGAATGATTTGTTCCAACATAACTTGCTTTAGTTTCATCATATGTATTCGTTAAATCTACTAATGCGCCTGCACCAGAATAAGTACCAAAACACATTGTTGCGAATTCTGGATGATCAATAAATACATTTCTATTTCCTTGTATTAATTGTGCTTGGTCATTTCTTTGCATTTCCAAATAATCGACAGGATCTAATTCATTCCATTTTAGCAACAATTTCCACGCCGAAGCTTCATCATCAGTTTTAACAATATTTGTAATTACTAGTTTATTATCATCACGGACATTGCTTATTGCATCAGCGTATGCGCTATTAGTTGCTTCATAATTACTGCTATATCTTACATAAACATACATAAGAATACGTGCAATATCACCTTTAATTTCATCACTAGGCTCAAATATTGTACTAGTGTAGTAATTATCAGAATCTCCTAATCTGCTAACGCCTGAAGCTGTTTTATCTGGAATCTCACCATATGGCGTATTATTTCTTGTAGAGTTATAGGCTGTTAAAGCTGGTCTTAAATGGTGAATATCACTACCAGCATTTGAGGCACTTTCACTAATAGAAGTATAAAGACCGCCTGATAAACTTTTGCACCACACATGTTCACGATTCCACACTGTAGCGTTTGCCCAACTAGAAGAGATAGATTTACGGGAATATAATCCAATAATATTTCCATCATTCATAGGATCTTTATCAGTATCCGCTGTCTTAGTTTTTAAATCACCATATTTTGTAATATAAGTTTGAGTACTTCCCATTAACCAAGATAAACCTTTTGTTAAAGTCTCACCATTTTTTCCTTTTATATAATTATTAACAATTTCATTGGAATCCGCATCATAATAACTTGTTTTAGCATCCGCCATAACAACATGTGTTTCGTTTTTTGTGTTTAACGTAAATCCAAAAGATAAGAAAAGTAAGTTTACAATAAAAGCTTTTTTAATTAACTTATCAAATCGCATAAAGTTTCCTCCTTTATGTTAGGTATGGTTATTATACACTAATTGACAAGATAATTAAAATACTTTTTTAGTCTTGCAATCGGCTTTTACATAAAAAACCGGCAATTATATCAGTTCAACAAAATAAATCAAACAAAATTAGTATTATTTCATAATTATAATTTATCATCACAAAAAGAAAAATCTTCCTTTTCCTATTTTCATAATTACTAATGTATATAGCAACTTAATACATTTTTTTCTTTATGTCAAAACGAATAAAAAAAGTTTTTGCACCAAAATGCAAGAACTTTTATTTAATAACTTTTTTTCATTGGAAATACAATTTTGTATATTAACTCATTTACAATAAATGGTTGTTTTATTTTAAATAGGATTGATTTTACCTTTTCTAAATTTATTTTGAAGATAGTAAATCACTATAAGGTAAAACTTCCAGTCATATATGAAGGATTCATTCCCGAATATTCTTGGTAAGTAAATCCCATACGTAAAAGTTTCCTTTTAATAGAAGTCTCACTAGATCTCATTGATAGTCCGTACATAGTAATAGATGGGTCTTTTATCAATATTGCTACTATCATTGATTTTTCTAGATTTACGTCGTAAGTTACATACTTTTCTGGTAATTCTTTCTGCCCTTGAACATTTATAAAATTGTATCTAGAATCCAAATATGTCTCAGATCCCTCGCGTCTAGATTCGTAAAATAATGACTTATCAATTTTGGTTACATCCACTATTTCTGTAAGCCAATAATCCAACTTATAATCTTTTGGTCTAACAGTAATATCAACATTTGATGTTGCACAACTAGTTAACCCAAAGATTAAACAAAGATGAGTTAAAATATAGAATTTATTTTTCATTGTATCCTCCTATAGATAAGAATGTTACACCTTTTTTAGCATTTATATTTGTTGTCTAAAGTTCACAATCATATACCATCAAAATTTTGTCTATATCAGTGATAATCATATAGAAGATATCACTTATTAACTCTTATGAATTTACTTCAAAGAAAGTAAATCACTATAAGGAAAAATCTCTAATAACATTCCAGATTCATTAATAGTGAAATTAAAGTCATCTGTTGTATATGAAGGCTCTCTTCCAGAATACTCTTGGTAGGAAAATCCCATACGTAAAAGTTTTCTTTTGATAGAAGTCTCACTAGATTTCATTGATAATCCATATATAGTGATAGACGGATCCGTTATTATTATTGTCTGTATCATTGATTTTCCTAGATTCACATTGTAAGTTACATACTTTTCTGGTAATTCTTTCTGTTTTTGATCATTTATAAAATTGTATCTAGAATCCAAATATGTCTCTGATCCCTCATATTTAGATTTGTAAAATAATGACTTATCTATTTTGGTTACGTCCACTATTTCTGTAAGCCAATAATCTAACTTATAATCTTTTGGTCTAGCAGTAATATCAGCATTTGACGTTGTACAACTAGTTAACCCAAAGATCAAACAAAGGTGAGTTAAAATATAAATTTTATTTTTCATTGTATCCTCCTATAGATAAGAATGCTACACCATTTTTAGCATTTATATTTGTTGTCTAAAGTTCACAATCATATACCATCAAAATTTTGTCGTACAAGTGATAAACATATGTCGACTCCTATGAATTTACTTTGATGAAAGCAAATCACTATAAGGTAAAACTTCTAACAACATCTTCAGTCATATATGAAGGATTCATTCCCGAATATTCTTGGTAAGTAAATCCCATACGTAAAAGTTTCCTTTTAATAGAAGTCTCACTAGATCTCATTGATAATCCATATATAGTGATAGACGGATCCGTTATTCTTATCGTCTGTATCATTGATTTTTCTAGATTCACATTATAAGTTACATACTTTTCCGGTAATTCTTTCTGCCCTTGATCATTTATAAAATTGTATCTAGAATCCAAATATGTCTCAGATCCCTCGCGTTTAGATTTGTAAAATAATGACTTATCTATTTTGGTTACATCCACTATTTCTGTAAGCCAATAATCCAACTTATAATCTTTTGGTCTAACAGTAATATCAACATTTGATGTTGCACAACTAGTTAATCCAAAAATCAAACAAAGATGAGTTAAAATACTAATTTTAATTTTCATTGTATCCTCCTATAAATAATAAATATTCAATGGCTTTACCACAAAAAATCCGACAAACACATTATAATTTACGCCATCTCCGGCATTTCTATTTGCTTTTCTAGGATCCATAATTATTTTACCGCTATAATCTAAATTCGTTACTTCTTTGGAACCAGGTTTATGCGACCACGTTCCATCTGAATTTTGTCTATACCAGTGATAATCATATATAGGCTCTTGATTATCTATGGCAAATGCAATTTTATAACAACCTTCAGGACACTCTATGTTATCATCAATACTTTCAAACACAAAGCCTAAGACTTTAGCATCAGCTTTAATCACTGAGATAAGTAAATTAATATCTATTAAATCATCATAATCTATATCTTTTTTACTTGATTTTCCAGGTTGCATAGGTTCAAGAATTCCTGTTGTTGGATTAATTTGTGCATTTACAGCATACGAGTAGCAATTTGTTTTATCCTTTAAATACTGTTTTGGTAATTGGTATTGAGTAATTTCCTTTTTATTCCAACTATCAGGTTCATAATCTAATTCACTTCCGGATAAAGGAAAATTATACTCTGATGGATAAAAAGCCATATTTCCTATACAGATTCGTCCTTTATTATTATCGTTATAATTTGCATTGAACGTTTCAGCATGGATTCTTACTCTATATACTGGATTATCAAATTTTATTTTGTAAAAAATATGAGAATTTCTATCAGTAGGAAGTGCAGTTTCTGATGAAAGCAAATCAAGTTTGTTAACCCATCTATTTTCCCAGTAATATTGAACTGATGCCTCTCCAGTAGAGTTTGTAAGCCATTCATTGGAAGTTGATCTCCAATGTGCTAACTCAACATCAATTCTTGTGACAGCGTATTTGAATCTATATTCGATAAATGCTTCCTTAAAGCCTTTTCTAATTGGTGACATTACAATGTATTCATTATGAATATAACCTGTTCTAAACCTTCTAGTCTCAAATTGAAAATTATGACTTGCTGTGTGTCTAACAAAATTATTTTTAGTATCATTACTGCTCGCATAAGCATCATCAAAGCCATATTGTCTCGGTTTTATTTGTGGTACTTGGCTATAATCAAGCGGTATCGTAAAAGAACTTTTTGCATAGTATTCATCCCAATAAGGATATGACGAAGAAGCTAATTCTACATAGCCGTAATAATTAATCGATCCCTTATTTAAAATAGTATCCCATTGTTTCTCATTTAATGTTACCTTCTTACAATTCAAGTTATTTATTTGGAACATTTGATACGATGATGAATTTAAAATAGAAAACTTAAAATAAGGATTATATGTTTTTATCCACTTTTCTTTGTAAATTGATTTCCATGCAAAAGAAGGGAGTTCATCTCTATAGTTTCCAGAAACAATTTTTATATCTTGAGGAAATACAAAGTTTTGGGCAGCACCATTTTCACCTGAAATAGAATGATAATTATATGAGAATGTTGATGGTGCCATTACATCTAAAGATATAGCGTCCTTAATATTAGTAAAACCAGTTGATGATAGTGATACGTGTGACAAGGTTTTGTTAGAATTATCATCACGCCATCCAGTGTGAACATAGATTTCATCAGCTGACTCATCATAATCATAGGCAATAAATGCATGACCACCTAAAGAAGACGATTCTGATCTTAAAATAACAGGAATGCCATTTTTAATCTTATTGATAGTATATGAGCGAACTGATGAAACATCATTGCATGAATTTACTATAACTTGTGCTGTAGTAAAATTCCTATAATCATATAAATAGTAATTCAAAAATCCAAGCATTTCTCCAAAAGTCATTCCGAACGGGTTAGACGTATTTTCAAATTTTGCACTTCCAAAGTAAGATTGACTCAAAGAAATCAATTTCGATTGGAAATAAATATCCGAATTTGACGACACATAAAGTAAATAATCGTCCAATGAAAGCGAGTTAACTTCATTTGATGGTTCAAATGAAATACCAGGAGATTCTGAATAAAAAGACGGAAAAGAGAAATCAGCTAACGGATAACTAGTGAAAGAACTTATTGGTTCTACATCATATTCTTCTGGGATAAACAAATCATTCCAATAAGAATCGTAAAAAGAAATTAACATGCCAAGAGCAACATAAGAACAACTTCCGTGACTATTATTTCCGATATTCTCTCTTAAATTTGAAAAATACACACCTTCATAATAATTATCTATGAATAAGCTATTTACAGTTCCAGATTGTAACGAATCAAAAAGAGAATTAACTTGAGAATCTAGTATAGATGCATTAGTAATCATAGAATCATCTGCATCTCGAGTATCTTTTATTCTTGGTAGATTACAAGAAAGACAAGGCAATGTTACAAATAGAGTCGTTAGTTTAATAAAAAAATTAATCATTTTAAAGCCCTCTCCCATATATATTATATTTGTATTTTTATTGTATCATTATTTTTTCTAAAAAATCAACCAAGTTAAAAAAGCACTATTAATAAAGTAGATAATATATAAATACATTTGAGCATTAAAAAACTCCCGATTTTAAATCAAAAAATATTTTCTTTATATAAATCGAGAGTTCTTAATTTTTATCTTTTCTTTAATTCTTGAATAACTAGTTTTGATGTCATCGCTGGATTTGCTTTGCCACGTGATTTTTTCATTATTTGACCAACAAGGAAGCCAACCGCACGATCCTTACCATTTTTGAAATCTTCAATAGCTTGAGGATTTTCATTCAATGCTTCAATAACTAAATCCATAATCGCATTTTCATCAGACATTTGAACAATACCTAACTTATTTGCCACATCAATTGGTGATGCATTAGTTTCCACTATATCTAGGAAAACATCTTTAGCTTGTTTAGAAGAAATTTTTCCTTCAGAAATTAGTTTAACTAAATCAGATAAATGTTCCGGAGATAGTTTTAAATCTGAAATTGAATAATTATTTTTATTCAAATAAGAAGCAATATCAACCATTATCCAGTTAACAAGTAATTTTGGATTAGCGTTATATTTGATTGTCTCATCAAAATATTCCGAAACTGCTTTATCTTGTAATAAGATATCTGCATCATATTCGCTTAAATTTAAGTCATTTATGTAACGATTTCTTTTAGAACTTGCTAACTCTGGACATGTTTCAATTGCGTTTTTAATAAATTCGTCGCTTAACTTGATTGGCGTAATATTTGGTTCTGTAAAGTATTTATAGTCAACTGCATCAGTCTTCTTACGCATCAACACTGTTTCTTTACGCATTTCATCAAATCTTCTTGTTTCTTGTTCAACAGGCATACCCGCAAGTAAGAGTTTTTGTTGGCGAATAATTTCAAATTCAATAGCCTTTTCAACATTAGATAAGGAATTTAAGTTCTTAATTTCAACTTTTGTACCAAATTTTTCGCTTCCAATAGGCCTTAAGGAAATATTAACGTCACAACGCAAAGAACCTTCTTCCATTTTGCCATCACTGACATCAGTGAATTGCACAATAGATTTAATTTGCTCAACATATTTCATTGCTTCTTCACCACTTCTAATATTTGGGCGAGAAACAATTTCCACAAGTGGAGTACCAGCACGGTTATAATCTAATAATGAATAATTAGACATATGTAGTTGCTTACATGTATCTTCTTCCATATGGAGACGCTCAATCTCTATTCTTTTAATTCCATTTTTAGTTTTAATTTCGACATAACCATCACGACCAATTGGTCTTTTATCTTGTGTAATTTGGAATCCTTTTGGTAAGTCACTATAGAAATAATTTTTACGGTCAAACCATAATTCATTATCAATGCTCATATGTAAAGCATTAGATACTCTAATAGCGTTAATAACTGCTTGCTTATTCACTAATGGCATCGTGCCAGGAAAAGCTATATCAAGTGGACGAACCAAGGTATTAGGTTCGGCACCAAATAAAACTGGTGCGGATGAAAACATTTTAGATTTTGTTTTCATTTCAACGTGAATTTCAATACCAATAACTGCTTCAAAATTCATCTTACTTCACCTTCCTTGCTGAAAGGTTATATAAACCCATCTCATTTTCAAGTGCTTTTGCGACATTAAACACTAATTTTTCTTCAAACGCTCTTCCCATTAAGTTACCACCAAGTGGCATATTATTAATCAATGCAATTGGTAGGGTAATTGATGGTAAACCTGCAAAATTACCAAGAACTAAAATGTTATCAGCAATTAAGTAATTGTCAGATAAACGGTCAGAACTTGCATTGATTTTTGGTGCTGTCGTTGGAGCGGCAGGAACATAGATAATATCATGATTACTTAATATTTCATTAACGCGATTAACTATTAATCTACGCGCTTTTTGTGCACGTAAGAATAAATCGTTTTGGTTTTCACGCATCAAAGCAAAGCTACCAATAATAAATCTACGACGTATTAATTCAGAGAATCCGTTTGTTCGTGCTTTAATCATGACTTCTTGATATGTATTACCTTCATATCTAGGTCCAAATTTTACGCCATCAAGATTTGCATTATTAGATGTTGCTTCAGCACAAGATATAACCATGTATGTCGGATATATTGCCTCTAATAATTTTAAAGAGAAAGAAACATAATCAATAATTGCACCTTGTTTTTCTAAAGCTTCAATTGATGCTAAGAAAGCTTTTTTAATTTGCTCATCATTTAAAGAATCAATAACTTCTTTAATGACAGCAATTCTTTTTCCTTTAATAGAATCATTAATGTTACTTGCATAGTCTTCAACTGGCTTAATTGAACTAGTAGCATCATTTAAATCTCTTCCCGCTAATAAAGATAACGCAATTGCGGAATCTTCCACAGAACGAGTGAAGAAACCAACGTGATCAAGTGATGGAGCAAAAGGGAAAAGTCCAAAACGTGAAATTCTGCCCCATGTTGGTTTAAAACCAACTAATCCAGCATATGAAGCTGGTTTACGTACAGAGTCTCCTGTATCTGAACCTAAAGCAAATGGAGCAATGCTATTTGCAACCATCGCTGCAGAGCCACAACTAGAGCCACCCACTAATAATTCATGTTTTTCATCATACGGATTAAAGGTCATTCCTTTATGTCCAGTAGTACCAGTTCCACCCATTGCTAATTCATCAAGTGTTGTCTTAGCAATTGGAATTGCGTGAGCTTTTAATAATTTTTCTACGACTGTAGCGTTAAAAACTGGAACATAGTCTTTTAAGATTTCGCTACTACCAGTAGTTAAAATACCTTTAGTGGAGAAGTTATCTTTAATACCAATAGGAATTCCCCAAAAAAGATTATCAACTTCTGGCTCTTTTAATTCTTTAGCGATTGCTAAAGCCTCATCTTCTAGAATTGTTTCAAATGCATTGTTGTTATCGCTTTTTGCACGCGCGATGGCTTCTTTAGTTAACTCTAATGGTGTAACTTTTTTGTTCACTAAAGCTTCATGCATTTCTTTGATTGTTAAATCTAAATAACTCATTATCCCACCACCTTAGGAAGTTTAATTTGTCCATCACAAACGTCTTTAGCGTTGCTAAGAACTTCTTCTTTTGATAATGGTGTCTCGGCAACATCTTCACGTAAATAATCAGTTGTAACATCAAAAGGGAATGTCATAGCCTCAGCCTCATCCACACCTTCAATTTCACCAATTAACTTCATCTGTTTAATAATAATTTTAAATTCGTTTTCTAACGTATCGTATTGCTCATCCGACATTTCAAACATTAAGCGAGATGCCGCATCTTCTAATACTTCTTTTGTTATTTCTTTCATAAATCTCACCTACTTATTTATTGTCATCAACCTTAGCAATTGCTAAGAATGATTCTTCATCAAGAGTCTTTACACCTAACGCCCTTGCTTTATCTAATTTTGATCCTGCTTCTTCACCAAAGATGACATAATCAGTATTCTTTGAGACCGAGCCTGCTACTTTAGCGCCTAAATTCTCTAATAGTTCAGTTGCTTCTTTCCTTCCCATACTTGATAAAGTACCTGTCAATACAACGGTTTTGCCATAAAATGGGGAAGTTACATCACTACTAATAATTCCAAGATACTTCATATTTAAGCCTAAATTCTTAAGTTCTTCAATCAATTTGATGTTATTCTCGTTTTTAAAATATTCACTAATTGATGTTGCACTGATTGGGCCAATATCTGGTATCGCAAGTAAATCTTCATAACTTGCTTTCATTAGTTCATCCATCGTTAAATATTTTTTAGCTAATATCTTAGCGGTTTTTGCCCCGACTTCTTTAATACCTAAACCAAATATTAGTTTTTCTAAAGAATTTTGTTTGCTCTTTTCAATCGCGTCAATAAGATTATCTACAGATTTATCTTTAAATCCATCCATGAAAATAATATCTTGACGGAAGTTATATAAGTTGTAAATACTTGGAATATCATTAATAAATTTTTCATTAAATAATAGTTCTACAATCTTTTCTCCTAATCCTTCAATATCCATAGCGTCACGTGAAGAATAGTGAATTAATCCCTCAATGTGTTTAGCGTCGCAATGTGGATTTAAGCAGAAATGCATTGCATCAACTTTAGTTAAAGGTTCACCACATACTGGACACTTATCAATCATCACAAATGGCTTTTCATTGCCCGTTCTTTTTTCTTTAAGACTTTTAACTACTTCAGGAATAACATCTCCCGCTTTACGAATCACAACTGTATCACCAATCATCATTCCTTTACTTACAACGAAGTCTTCATTGTGAAGTGTTGCTCTTTGAACCATTGAGCCCGCTACTCTAACTGGTGAGAGTTTAGCATTAGGAGTAATTTTTCCAGTTCTTCCAACTGTAAAAATAATATCTTCTAATGTTGTTTGTACTTCTTCTGGAGGGAACTTATAAGCAATCGCCCATTTTGGCGTTTTAGCTGTATACCCTAAAATATCATATTTAGTTATATCATCGACCTTAATAACGATTCCATCAATATCATAATCTAGCGTTGGTCTTTTTAAAGTGTATTCTTCAACATAAGCAAGAACTTCTTCAATTCCATCACATAAGCGACGTTCTTTATTTGTTCTAAAGCCTAATGTTTCAATATAATTTAAAGCTTCACTATGTCTAGTAAAACCAAATTCATTCGCATTTACAAAATAATACCAAAATGCATTTAATTTACGAGAAGCTGCAACACGTGAATCAAGTTGTCTTATTGAACCTGCTGCGGCGTTTCGTGCATTAGCAAAAAGTGGTTGGTTTTGTTTTTGTCTTTCTTCATTTAAGGCATTTAAACTTGCTTTTGGCATATAAACTTCACCACGTACTTCAAATGGTTTATCAACCTTAATATGGGTAGGAATTGATTTGATGGTAATAACATTTTGTGTTACATCTTCACCAACGTTTCCATCTCCTCTTGTCGCGGCATAATTTAATTCACCATCCACATAATCTAAGGACATAGCTAAGCCATCGATTTTCATTTCCGCCATATATGTAACCTTTTTTACACCTAAGGTTTCACATACTTTCTTATCAAAATCACGTAAATCACTTTCACTAAAGGCATTTGCTAATGAAAGCATTAATCTTTTGTGTGTAATTTTTTTGAATTCTTCCGCTACTGTTCCTCCAACTCTTTGAGTTGGTGATAAAGGCGACTTCAATTCTGGATGCTCATTTTCTAGCATTATTAGTTCATTCATTAAGCGATCAAATTCTGCATCGCTCACAGATGAAGCGTTTAAATGGTAGTATTCATAGTTGTAGCGTTCCAATAATTCGCGAAGTTCTTTTACTCTTTCTTTAGGCTCCATGATTTTCATCCTTTCCTATTTTTGTTATGGAACTATGTGTTCCTAATAACTTTTTAACATTTCCATCATCAAATTGGACAGAAATTAATTCATCTTCAACTCCAATAACAACACCATTACCGAATGTTATGTGTGTTAATCTATCGCCAATCTTCCACGATACCGCTTTATTAGTATTAAGTGATTTAGTGGCAAATGTATTAGTCACAGTCACTGGCTTACGAATTGGTTTATTGATAGGTGTTTCGCTTGCTGGATGATAACTATAAATGTCACTATTGCTACTACGATAACTTGTTTTAGCTTTTTCCGCTAATCCGGCTTCTTTAACAAATTGTGATGGTCCAGACATATTACCTCTAAATCCAATTAAGAAGGAAGAAACATGCAATTCTTTCATTGCTCTAGTAAATGCAACATAACAAATTCTTCTTTCTTCTTCTAAACCTTCGCGCGGATCCTCTTCTAAAGCTCTAGCACTTGGGAACACGCCATCATTCATGCCAGTTACAAATACGATTGGGAATTCTAGTCCTTTAGCTGTATGAACAGTCATCAATGTAACACAATCTTTAGTCTCAAGTTCATCTTGTGCAGACATAAGCGAAATATTTTGTAAATATTGGTCTAAAGTCATATCTTTATCTTTTTTCAAGACATCCGTGATATCGGATATTAATGTTTCAACATTTTCATATCTTTCATCATAATTCTCTTCTGTTTCTTTTAAATATGATTTGTACTGAATCTTTTCAAGCATGTATGGAAAGAATTCACCAATTTGCATTGTTTCTAGTTTACTTTTTAATTCATCTATTAAATCAGCTACTCCACGCATTGCATTATAAATACGAGGTGATATTTCTTTACAACTATCATTTTGCTTTAAATAGTCATAATAGACCATATTATCAAGTATTGCTAAATCATGTAATTTAGAGATGGAAGTATCACCAATGCCTCTTTTTGGAATATTAAATATTCTTTCAAATGATACATTGTCTTTTGGACTAATTAACAAACGCAAATAAGCTAAAATATCTTTAACTTCTTTTCTTTGATAGAACTTTAATCCTCCGACAATAATGTAAGGAATTTGATTTGCAATCAACACTTTTTCAAAAGGTAGTGTTAAGTAGTTAGCGCGATACATTATAACAATATCTTTATAAACATATTCGCCACTATCTACATATCTTTTTATTTGATTAATTACTTCTCGTGCTTCAGTGTAAGAATCATAATATGAATTGTACACAACTGGTGAGCCAATGTTATTAGCTGTAAATAAGTTCTTTTCAATACGTTTTTTATTGTTAGCAATCAATTTGTTTGCGCATTTTAAAATATTGCTAGTCGAACGATAATTCTCATCTAGAATTATAGTTTCCACATTAGGAAAATCGTGTTCAAGATTTAATAAAATCTCTTGTTTGGCGCCACGCCAAGTATAAATAGTTTGGTCAGGGTCTCCAACTACATATAAAGATGTTGTCGGCTTTAATAATAATTTTACTAAACTATATTGCAAATTATTTGTGTCTTGGAACTCATCAATTAAAATGCTCTTAAATCTATCTTGCCATTTGTATCTAATTTCTGGATAGTTTCTAAGTATTTCAAGAGCTTTTAAAATTAAATCATCAAAATCTAATTGATCAGTTCTTTCTAACTCTTCTTGGTAGATTTTATATAAACGTAATTTTTCTCTTTCAGATTGATCAAAAGATTTGATAGTTACATCTTCAGGGTAAAGTCCTAGATTTTTTTGATAAGAAATGTATCCAGGTAAATCTTTAATCATTCGACTTTTGCTTTCGTAGCCTTCACTTTTCAAAATCCTTTTAATGATTGATTTTTGGTCTTCTTCATCAATAATAACAAAAGATCTTGGTTTATTTAAAACACCAATATCATATCTTAAAAGTCGTGCACAAAAGCCGTGAAAAGTAAAAACATTTAACAGACTACTATTTACTGATGGCAAAAATCTTACGATACGATTTTTAATTTCTCCTGCAGCTTTATTTGTAAATGTAATCGCGAGAATTTGATTTGGAAAATGATTTAAACTATCAATTAAATAAACAAATCTATTAGTCAAAACACGGGTTTTGCCAGAACCTGCGCCTGCAATAATGCGACAATATTGACTTTCTGTTGTAACGGCTTTTACTTGTTTATCATTTAAGCTTTGTAATACTGAGTTCATTCTAATCACCAAATCTTCTAAATTATTTTAGCATATATATTATGCTAAATAAATCTTTATTTATAGAAAAACTCGACTAAAAAAGTTCGTTTGTGATTTCGTTTACGCCAATAAAAATTGCCTTAATTTTTTGATTAGAAATGTAATATAAGCAAGGAAACCCGACAAATGTAATATTCGCTACATTATCAACACCAATTATGTCATCTCTACGATAACCAACATTATAATCTACTAAGGCATCAACAACATAAATATTATTAGATTCTCTTGCTTTAATTTCAATTTTAGAAGTCAAATACGAACAAGCTTCGCAACCATCAAGATGAAAATAGCAATAATAGTCACTTTTAAAGCCAAAAACACTAGCAAAATCAATATAAATGTCTTCGTTTTCTCTATTTTTATAACTGCTAGTTTCACTTGCGCAACTTGTAAGTAATAATCCAACTAAAAACATACTTTTAAATCTCATAATAATCACCATCTTTAATATAGTTATCTTAATTGTCGAATTAGAGAAAATAATGTATACACCTTTTATTTTATGTTAAAATAAAAAAAAGAGGTTGCTTATGAAAAAGAATAGAACTTTAGCAAATAGCATTACATTCATAGCGTTAATGGCGGCTTTTAATTTTATTTTTGCCTTATTAATGGTCTATTTGCCGGCTTTTTCACTTGTTCTCTATGTGTTCTTGCCATTTGTAACTACGATTACAGTTCTTCATGTTGATAAGAAATATTTGTCTATTTATTATATCTCTTCAATTTTATTAACTTTTATTATCAACATAAATGGTTTAGATTTCATAATTTTTACACTTATTCCTTCTTTAATAACTGGAAGCGTATTTGGAATATGTTTAGAAAAAAAGGTAAATTCTGTCACCGCTATACTCCTTTCCTCTTTTTGCCAATTTGTTTTTTCTTTATTAACTATTCCTTTAATTAACGCTATTTATATGAATAATCAAAGTATTATTAACGTTTTCCGCACATTTTTGGGAGAAAATAGAGAATACCTAACATACAAACTATTTTTACCAACTGTATTCGCGGTTTCTTTAGCACAAAATATAATTAGTTTTCTCATTATTTCTTCCGAGATTAACAAATTTAAAGTTACTATCAATAACTCAGATGAGTTAAGCATAGCTTATTCGTATATTGCTTGTGGTTTATTTTTATTAACCATTATTTCGATTTTTGTCTTTAATGATTTAATGTATCTATTATTATCTCTCACTTTAGTTTTATCTTTACTTCTTCTTTTTACAAATCAATTAAAATACAAAAAGGCTCTCATATCTATTGGAACGATTACTATTATTTTGATGGTAATATTACTAGTAATAATGATAGATGCAAATCTCACCTTATACGCTCCATTATTACTTCTAATGCCTTGCCTAATTATTATCATTTTTTCTTTGTTTCTTTCTATGAAAAAAAGAAACATAATGCTAAAATAAAAACATGGAGGTGTTTGTGCTATGGTATCGATATTAAAAACACTTGGCGTTGGTATCTTAACAGTTTTATTATCGCCTTTTATCGCTCTAGTTCTAGCGCTTTATTTTGTATACACTCTCCTTGGTTTTATTGTCATGTTTTTCATTAATATTGTTAAATTCTTTCAAGGAAAAAGCATTTTAGATCCTTTAGATATTGATAAAAAAGCTAAAAATATCTTAGAGGCTCGTGCACAATATGATAAACGTTATAAAGATGCGGTTATAAATAGTGCTCCTAATAATAACAATTATCAAAACGCATATCCAAATGCTTATCAAAACAATTATCAAGTTCCAAATGAAAATCCAATAGAGCAAAATAACCCTTCTGGAGGTGAGTTTAATAATGATAACGCTAATTAAACTAACCGAAAACGATAAAAGAATCTTGCTTGCAGTTTTCCTTGTCGTAATTCTTGTCTTTTTATTAATAGGTCTTCTTACAAATCTAGTTAAAAAAATAATGGCTAAGCAAGGAAAAGATGTCGATACGTATATGTATGATGTCACGAAAGCTAATCTTGTGACAAATGGCAAAGAATTTAGAAAAATCGCAAGGATTAAAAACTTCCAAAAATTTTATAAAACAATTCGTTTACCATCATTATTACTCTTACTTGGTGCATTAGTGTTGCTACAATATTGTTTTATCAAATCATGGGACTTATCCTTCTACTTCTCTAATGATAAAGGAATTGGAAGTTTGTTCTATCAATGGGATTGGGCTAATGCCGAAAAAGCTAGCTTACTAGGAATTAAAACTTTTATCCCTTCTAAATGGCCAGACATTATAAACGCCCCTCACTTTGTAACAGGTGAATTCTTATATGAAGGATTAACTACTTATATATCATTTCCATTATTTTTAGTGGGATTAATACTCTACATTGGACATCTCGTCGGCTTTGTCGCTCGTGATATTCAAGCAAGAAAACTTTCAAAAAGTGTATTTCAAAAATCACTTACTCCTACTGAGCCACAACAAAACAGCACATTGTAGTGCTGTTTTTTTACCATTCAATAATGTAAGCTTTTTTACCTACATAATGTTCGTTATTAAATTCACTCATATAGCCATCGTTATTGGCATAGCCATAATTTTGAATAATGAAACGATTATCACTATTTTGATATCCGTCATTTAATAATGAGGATGAATAAATAATATGTTCTTGATTATCTTCAACATCATCAACAATTTTATAAATTTCTGACGTATGCACTTCAAACATTTCTTTTTCACTCATTTCATTTTTTATCAAAACTTGTAAGTCTTTGAAATGTTCGTTTTTCCAAATTGTTGCTTTATCTTCATCACCAATAATTATTGCATCATAATAATTATCTGGCAACACTGTCACGTATTCAATATTCATAACCAAAGCTGGATTGTGTTTATATGCATAAATCGTTGTTTTAATACGCATATCGTTTTCAAGTGGTTTAGAATAAATTTCATATTGCATATCTAGTTGATTTTTAACTCGTAAAACATTACCAAAATCTTGAGTGCTAACGTAATCGCTATAGAAGAGATAATCCCCTTGTTCAAGTGGCTTGTTTTGCTTGTCATAAAGTAAAGATATTCCCGAATTTAAAGAAGGTTCAACATTATCATAATGCAACGCTTCACGGAAAATAGTGTTATCGCTATCGGTCTCCATTTTAAGAATTTGGACATCATCAACTGGTTTTAAATTTCTCTTATTAAATACATCTTTAGTGAAATATATTTTTTCACCATATATGGCAAAATCACAATCTAATACTTTATCTTCTTTAACGTATTGGTCATAAATGCCTAGCGATTCTTTTTGGCTTTTATCTAAGATTGCTACAATGCCTTCCACCTTTTTAGCGGATTTTACTAAATTAGCAATACTTGAGCCAATTTGATAAATCAAATATCCGAGCAAAACGAAATTAATTGCAATCAAAAGGCCACGAAATCTACGTTTTGCACGCAATTTCGTCATTAATTCCTCTTCGTTGTAATCAATAATTTCGTCTGCCATATTTTACCTCTTTTAGAATTTTAAGTTATTTGGTGTGCGTGGGAAAGGTTGAACATCACGTATGTTAGCCATACCAGTTACATACATTAATAAACGATCAAATCCAATACCAAATCCCGCATGCTTACAGCCACCATATCTACGTAAGTCAAGATACCATTCTAATCCTTCCGTATTCATGTTTAATTCATGCATACGTTTTACTAACAAATCATATCTTTCTTCACGTTGGCTTCCTCCAACGAGTTCACCAACTGTAGGCACTAATAAGTCACAAGCTGCGACTGTCTTTTGATCATCATTAAGTCGCATATAGAAAGCTTTAATATCTTTTGGATAATCAGTTAAAAATACTGGCCCGTTTACAACATGTTCGGTAATATATCTTTCGTGTTCACTTTGTAAATCCATACCCCAGAAAATGTTGTTATTATCAAATTTGTGACCTTGTTCACGAGCTTTTAATAATTCATCTATAGCTTCGGTATATGTCATTCTCTTAAAGTGTGAATTTAAGACATGATTTAATCTATCTATGAGAGTTTTATCAATCATTGTATTGAAGAAATTCATTTCTTCTTCACAGTTTTCCATAACATATTTAATGCAGAATCTAATACAATCTTCAATTAAATCCATATCATCTTCTAAATCCGCAAAAGCGATTTCTGGTTCAATCATCCAGAACTCGGAAGCGTGACGAACAGTATTAGATTTTTCTGCTCTAAATGTAGGACCAAATGTGTATACGTCACGATATGCTAAAGCAAATGCTTCAACTTGTAATTGTCCGGAAACTGATAGACATGCTGGTTTTCCAAAGAAAGCGTTTGGATTTTTGTCGTTAGTGACAACATTAAATGTTTCGCCTGCTCCTTCAGCATCATTACTTGTAATAATTGGAGTATGAACATAAATAAAGCCTTGTGATTGGAAGAATTCATGGATAGCCATTGATAAAACACTACGAACACGGAATACAGCATTAAATGTATTAGTACGTGGACGAAGGTGTGCGATTTCACGTAAGAATTCAAATCCATGTCTTTTCTTTTGAAGTGGATAGTCATCATTGACATCTCCTTCTAATTCTATTGATGTTACATGAATTTCAAATGGTTGTTTCATTTCTGGAGTTAAAACAAATTTACCTACTACATGGATAGCGGAACCTGTTTTAAAATGTGAAATTGTCTCATAATCACTTAATGTTTCTTTAGCGTAAACTAACTGAGCATTACGGAAATATGTACCATCATTTAATTCAATAAATCCAATTGATCCATTGTCACGATTAGTACGTACCCAACCTTCTAATTCAACATCTGAAATGGATTCTTTTTCAAAAGTATCGCCATATTTGCATGTTTCATATAATTCTCTAACTGTCTTAAACTCTACCATAAATTTTTTCTCCTACTATTAACATATTTATTATATATCATTGTGCGTCTATTTTACTATTAATAATTTATTATTAAAAATTTCTAAAATCATCTATTTTCCAACTTGGATCAACAGAAATAGATAGTGGCGCAAAAACATTCTCATCATAAAGTCTTGAAGCGACTTTAGCAATCATTGCAGCATTATCAGTGCAACACCACATTGGTGGAATCACAACTTCAACATTGCTGTTTTTTAATTGTTCTTGAATTTGCGCTCTTAAGTATGAATTTGCCGAAACGCCACCTGCTAAAACAACTTGTTTAACTTTGTATTCTTTGACTGCGCGCAAGGCTTTCTCTAAAATCATACCAATTGCTGTTTCTTGGAATGAGCAACATAAATCAGGAATATTAATACTCTCCCCTTTTTGCTCTAAATTATGTGCTAAATTAATTACACTTGTCTTTAGACCAGAATATGAGAAATCATAAGATTTATCATGAAGTGGACGAGGTAAAACATAAGTATGTTTACCTTCTTTAGCGTATTTATCAATTGGTATTCCACCTGGATAAGGCAAACCCATTACACGGGCAACTTTATCATAGCATTCTCCAATAGCATCATCTTTTGTTTCACCGATTATTTCAAAATTGAGGTGGTCACGCATAATAACTAACTCAGTGTTCCCTCCACTCACCACAATTGCAAGTAAAGGAAATTTTAAAGGTTTAACATATTCATTTGCGTATATGTGACCTGCTAAATGATGTACAGGAATAAGTGGTTTGTTATATAAAAGTGCTATTGTTTTCGCAGCTTGAATTCCTACATGCAACGCCCCGATAAGCCCTGGCCCACGTGTCACCGCAACTGCTGAGATATCTTCTAACTTAATTTGTGCTTTATCCAAAGCTTCTTTCAAAACAATTGCTATATTTTCGCAATGCAATCTTGAAGCAATTTCTGGCATTACTCCACCATATTTGGTATGAACCTCTATTTGTGTAGATACGATATTAGCAAGCAATTCTTCATCTTTAATGATTGCAGCAGCAGTTTCATCACAAGATGATTCAATTGCTAAAATAATTTTTGACATAAATCATTCACCTACTTCTTTAATCATGAATATAGCGTCATCGCCATTATCATAATAACTTTTTTTTAATAATTCCCGCTTAAATCCAAATTTTTCATATAGATTTATCGCACTTTCGTTGTTAACACGAACTTCCAAAGTAATTTTATTGACGTCTACTTTGGTAACTCTATTAATCATATCTTCAATTAACACTGAAGCTATGCCTTTTTTTCTTAAAGCGGGATGTACTGCGATTTGATTAAGTTGTGCGACATCAAATGTAACCCAAAAATCTATAAAGCCACATATTACTCCTTCGTAATCAGCGACGAGTAGTACTGCATATGGATTTTCATTTAATTCATAAAGAAATTGTTCTTTATGCCATTTAGAAATGAAGCTTTCATTTTCAATCGCTAAGACTTTTTCTAAGTCTTCTTCACACATTGGACGAATTTTCATAACTAGTCCTTCATATAAATTGGCGTAACTCCTAAAGAATTCTTTTCTTCTTTAAGATATGGTAATAAAGATATCATTTGAGTTAGTAAATTAACTCTTTTTCCTTCTATTCCTAAATAAGTTACATCGCCACAGACAACATAATCTTGATGTTTGGCAATATAATCTTTTAAAGCATCATTTTTCATAATTTGGTCTTCTAAAATTGTTTTATCCTTTTCATAGACTCCGACGTAACTTCTACCACTTCTAGCATTAATTACACAAATTGATGGTCTATCATCATCTTTTAAAATGCGAAGAGAAGAGACAGTAAATAAAGGAATATTTAAAGCCATGGCCATAACTTTTGCAATAGTTAAAGAAATTCTTACGCCTGTATATGATCCAGGGCCAATTCCACATATAACATTAGTAATGTCATCTTTAGTTATGTTGTTTCTTTTTAAAATTTTCTCTAATTCAGTAATCATCATTTCGCTTTGTCTTTGCCATGCTTCGTATTGAATTGAATCAATGACTACATTATCTTTGGCAACGCCTACTGCTAAATCTTTATCTGAACTATCTAATAAGATACTAATCATGATATCTCTCCTTTAAATAAGCAAATAATTGCTCGTACATTTTGTTATTACTTGTGATGTTAAAAGTTCTAACATCATTACCGCTATGTAAGATTTCAATATTTAAAGAACTATCAAAATCTATCTTATCACTAATGAAATTAGGCCATTCAATTAAACATACTCCATTGCCTTCAATAAACTCTTCTAAACCTAAATCTTTATTTGTACCTTCTTCTAGACGATAAGCATCAATATGGTACATTGGCAATTTAGCATTAAAGTAACATTTCATAATATTAAAGGTAGGTGATGAAACTTTTTCTTTAATGCCTAAACCTTGAGCAATTCCAGAAGACAAAGTAGTCTTGCCTGCTCCTAAATCACCAGTCATTGTGATAACTGAGCCTTGAAACAAATATGGGACTAAATTCTTGCCTAATTCTATTGTTTCCTCTTTACTAAATGTTTTAAATGAACATTTCATATTCTCACCTACTTCAATGAAGTATTATAACATAACTAGGCAAAAAAGTATTTATATATAAAATACTTTAATACTTTTTTTTGAATTTTTATTATATCGCTTTAAATATGACTTTTGATTTAATATACTATAGATGGAAGGTGATTAGTAATGAATGAAAAACACATAAAAATTAAAAAATTATTGCGTCTTAGTGGTATACTTTGTCTTATTGCGGGAATTATATTTGTCGTATTAGGCGCCATCTCATGGTCACAAGATGAATTTACAGTTCCATGGAAGTTCTTTATCGGGTTACCTTTGATTCCTTTCGGAGCTATTCTTATTGTTATTAGTTTTAATCGAGAAATTAGCACATATTTTAAAAATGAATCTGTACCAGTCATGAAAGAAACTTATAACGATATGCACCCTGTTGTAAGAGATATTGTCGCAACTGCAAAAGGAGAAAACACAAATAGTAAAGTATGTCCTCATTGTGGCGAAAAGAACGATAGTGATAGTAATTTCTGTAAAAAATGTGGAAAGCCAATTGGAAATAAAATTTGTAAAAACTGTGGTCAAGCTTTAGATGATGAAGCAAAATTTTGTCCTAGCTGTGGAAAAGAAGTTAAATAGGTAAAAATATGTTTGATTTAATTGTTATCGGTGGAGGCCCAGTTGGTTTAAATACCGCACTTGAATTTTCAAAACGCAAAAAAGTTCTTATAATTGAGGCCGAAGATTTTTTGGGTGGTCAAATTAGTAAATTATACCCTATGAAAGAAATTGTCGATCTCGCTTTTACGCCTTCAATTATTGCTAAAGATTATATTAATAAACTTGTTAAAGAATGTAAAGAAAACAAAAACATTGAAATACATTTAAACGAGAAAGCAGCAGCGTTAAATCCTAGCGAAAATGGTGTAATCATCGTAACAAATAAACAAAATTACAAAGCAAAAGATATCGTTATTACCATTGGTTTAGGATCTTCTTCTCCTCGCCCAATGGGTGTGGAAAATGAAGATAAATGTACAAATATCTTATATTCTCTTAAAGATTTATCAACTTTAAAGAATAAAGAAGTTTTAGTTTTAGGTGGAGGAGATTCCGCGCTTGACTGGACAAAAGAAATTTCTAAAATTTCTGAACATGTCACAATCATTCATCGCCGAAGAGAATTTAGAGGAGACTTTAACACTATCAAAGATATTAAGAATGTTATTGTTAAAACTCCTTTTGTTCCTTTTAAGATTGAATATGAGAACAATTTATTAACACATCTTGTCATAAAAAATGTTGAGACTGAAGAATTAGAAACTCTAAAAGCAGATTATGTTTTCGTTAATTACGGCAATATTCCAATGGTGGAACACTTCAATTTAGATACTATAACAAATGGTTTAGTTGTTAATCAAAACTTCGAAACAAGTATGAAGCATGTCTACGCAATCGGAGATGTCGCACGTTACGAAAATAAAAAGAATCGTATTCAGCCAGCATTAAACGATTTAACAAAATTACTGACAATCATTAAGTAAAAAAGCAATATCACTTTAACGGTGATACTGCTTTTTTTTCAACAATTCTTCAAAGACTTCATATAGTCTATAAATCTCTTTATCATCAAATGGGTAACTTCTTGTTTCCATAAGATGATATATTTTTTCAACTTCTTTACGTAAAACTAAATCCAATCTTTGATCATATTTGTATTTAGATTTATGTTTTTCATATTCTTTTTCATCTAGAACTTTTATATTGCCATCTGGATAAAGTTTTAAATCCAAATCGTAATCAATATATTTAATCTTTCCATCATCTTCAATACTTGGTGAAGCAATGTTACAATAATAACACACTCCATCTTCTTTTAACATAGCAATAACATTGTACCAATCATTTTTTGAAAAGATAGTTATTGCAGGTTCATGTGTGAACCAACGTCTTCCATCAGCTTCAACAACACGTGTACGATTACTTGCTACTATAAAAAACTTATCATTTTCATCCAACACATAATTCTTTTCCCAATATCTATGTAAATGTCCATTGTGCTTAAAACTATGTATTTGGACCCAGCGGTCTTTCAAACACATATTTAATCCTTCTTTCTAAATCAACTAATCTAAATTTAGCTCACGTGTATTATTACATAATAAAGTTCATATATCAATCTCTAACACTTAATTAAGAGAGATTAATCAACTAGTAAATAATAAATCATCAACCCCTCTTTAAATCTATAACATACTAAATATTAGTCAGTTCATCATAAATTCCTTTTATACAATTATTATTTTTTATTTCACACTCCTATACAAATCGACACCAATATTTTGTTCTGTTTCACTATAATAAAGTGATATTGTGTAATAAATTTCATTATTCCATATTTTAGGTGTTAAAAAGCCTAGGTTATCATCCTCGTATGTAACGGGCACTCTACTACTTTTATAAATATCCTTGAGATTGATAAAATCGTAATCAATTCTTTCGTTATCTCTAAAATAATAGAATTCTAAGCGAAAATACTTTTCTTTAACTACGTCTTTCACAACATTTTTTCCATTTGCGTTTATAAAATCTTCTTTATTTATTTCATCAACGATTAAACGACAGTCCTCAATGAGATTGTCTTTTTTGTTTTCATTAATACCAGAAAAAAAAGCCTGGTACCATATAATTAGTTCTTTTTGTTGAACAGCAACTAGTAATAGTTGCAGAAAACATCGTTACTATTATTTTCCACTTCATATAAATTTCCCCTTTTTAATTAATATTAAAGTAAACACAATTTTCTTTTAAATATATAAATTTATAATCTTTATTATATAAAACCATCATCGCCCTCCCAATTAATTATTATTTTATCAAAGTTGCAAATGCTTCATAAAACCTTTACATCTATAAGTGTGAAACTAGATTGTGGCTAAATAACATTTATGTAGATATTTTTTCTTTCTTAATCAAGCACAAGTGTCGTAAAATTTAAAAAAAAGAAGGTGATATATCCATAGATACACCACCTCAAATTTGAAAGTTTTGTGGTTGTTGTTTCTCAACTCTTCCCTAAACCACCATAGATTTTAAAGAGTCACATTAATAAGAAAGATTAATAAATATCTTAAATATTTTGTATAACTTTTAAGATTGTGGCAAAATCACTGCTAAATTTGTCAAATGATTTAATAGGTGTTTCTTCATATAAAGGAATGACCATTAAAGAATCCGAATAAGAGAACGCCATCGTTACTACATTATTCGTTAAAGAAATTGTAAAATCATATAAAACATCATCTATTTCTATACTTCTTAATAAAGATAATGTCTTTTTATCAAAGTCTTTTTCGAAATCTTTATTAGAACTATAAATAACAAAATCTTCATCTTCTAGAACTTTTTCTAGATTATCAATATCGGTTGGTCCTACACCATTATTGCCCTTACATTTACGGTAGATAATTGTTCTACCATTATATGTTTTATTTGATTCGTATTGTAAGAACTTGCCACAGAACGCCACAATGGAGTTTTTTCTATCTTTTTGATCAATAGTCTTAAATAATAAATCACCAAGCAAAATATGATGGCCTTCATAATCGAAAGATATAATATTTCTTGAACGTGTGTAATTAATATCTTTCATAAAACTTGCTTTTTCGATTATTTCTAAGTTAATGACATTTTCATCTTCATCTTCAAATTCTGTAATATTGTTTTCATTCATTACTTCTTTTGTTGTGACATTATAATAGTTTTTAATATAATTTTGCGTGTAATTTGCAATACTTTTCTTTATGTTTTTGACATAGAAAAATAAAACAATGACTATTACTGCACAAATAATTAGGGCTATCGTGTCTTGATTAATTTTATGCATAACAATAACAACAGCAACGAAAAGAATAATTGCACCAACTAAAACAATTGTATTTATAAGTCGTGCTTTTTTAAAATAATTTAAAAACTCTGTACGATTCTTCTCTAATTCTTCTTTTAATTTTTCCATTTTTATACCTCTTATGATATAAAGTATATCATAAAGCGCCGATTAATAAGAATGATTATTTAAATAATTAGCAATTTTCTTTTGTGTTAATAAATATACTATGATGACTGCCGCAGTTGAAGATAAAATTACTGGTCCATTATATGTAATAAATCCATAGCCGAATGTAGCGCCAAACACTAAAATGCTAGAGATAGTGTGAGAGAACAATCTCACTAATTCAAAAGCCACAATAGCGATAATAACAATCCAGTTTTTGCCTTCTTTAAATTGTTTTTTAAATAAACCAACTAAACCTAATACTCCAAATGCTAACACATAGTCAAATATTAAACTTAAAATTCCATATGCTGCTCCATCGAGTATAAAGTCTAATAAGCCATAACAAACACCTGCAAATACGCCCCATACTGGTCCTAATGCTAAGCCAGCATAAATAATAGGCAATGCTGTTAGTGAAAAGAATGTTCCACCTTCACCAAGTTGTAAAAATGGCATCATTTTCATAAACAAATTAATTGTGATTGACAACGAGACCATCATAGCTGTCAATGTGATTTTTTTAGTCCTGCTCATAAGTTATTCCTCCTTTATCAAATTCTAGGGGAAATAAAAACATCCCTACGCTAGAATTACCTAGATCAGGTGCGGTCGAAGTAATGTAACTTCCTCTCAGCCTAGTTAACTAAGCTCCCGTATCATTATTATAAACATTTATTTAAAAAAATAAAAGTTTAATATGCACATTCGCCTAGGTAGTTGCATATATTTCATTGTAAGTAAAAGGAGATAACTATATGGATAGAATGACACCTCCGCCAAATTATTATGGCGCACCATTTCCAGGTTTTAACCAAGGTGGTGGTCCTAACCCACAAATGATGCCAAGCAATCAACCACCAATGCCAAATGGAGCAAATATAAATAATCAGGTTCAACCTGACTATGCTAATGAGAATTATCCAGTTCCACAAGCTGAATCATACAACACTTCAAATAAAGAACAAATTTGTATGCATTATTCTTATGCCGAAATTGCTCATGCAAACCGGGGAAAACACGTAAAAATTTATTGTTCCTTCCCTGATTCAACCAAATGGCACGATGTGGTAATTGATGGCAAAATACACTATGCTGCTGATGACCATATTTCGATTGAAACATCAGATAATCCAAGCCATTACATTATGATTGTGGGTATTTATGTAAACTATATGGAACTTTATGATAAACCTATCGTTCCAAATAAAAAATCCATGTTATGATGTATTTTTAATTTTGCCAATTTATCTCACTTAAGCCTTTTGATTTTAAAAATTCATTAGCTTTTATGAAGTGATTTTGATTGAAGAAGCCACCTCTATTTGCTGATAGCGGAGACGGGTGTGTCGCTTCTAAAATCAAATGGTTTGGATTATTTAAATATCTTTTTAAACTTCTTGCATAACTGCCCCATAGCATAAACACAATCGGTTGATTTGTTTCATTTAAAGCTTTCAAGACATCTTGAATAAATAAATCATAACCAATATTTTGATGTGATAATGGTGCAGATTTTCTTACAGTTAGAATTGTGTTAAGAAGCAATACTCCTTGCTTTGCTAAATAAGTCAAATCACCATTTGGCTTCATTTTTACATGATAATTGTTCTCAATTTCTTTATAAATATTTATAAGCGATGGAGGTAACTGCACTCCTACAGGGACAGAAAAAGATAATCCCATGGCTTGGTGTTCTTCATGATATGGGTCTTGTCCAATAATGACAACTTTTACATTCTTTAACGGAGTTAAGCAAAAAGCAGAAAACATGAGATTTCGTGGAGGATATACAGTATAATTTTTATATTCTTCATCTAAAACTTTATTTATTTGTTTAGCATAATCTTTCTTTTTTATTTCTAAAAATAGTTCTTCCCACGAATTAATCATTTTTAACAGCCTCCGCAACAGAAACATCCTCACCAACACAATCCTTTAAAGGTCTTGGACGTGGATTCACTGGAATCACCTTTACAGGCTTACGTAAATTTTGTGGTGTAAGTGGTTTTACTCTTTCTATTTCTTTTTGCTCTTTGATTTCGTTTGTTTTAACTTCTATATTATCTTCTTTAACAATTTCCGCTTTATTATCATTTAAAACATCAAATTTATCATCCAAAACAAGTTCGTTTTGATCTTTTACTTTTTCCTTAACATTAGGCAATTGTTTTTCATTTTCTTCTTGTAAATTTTGAATTTCTTGTACAGTAGATGCTTGTGTTTGATCTAAAGCAGTATAAATTACGCGCAACGGCTTTCTTGTAACATTTGGCTTTGCTATCTCATATAACTTCTTTTCTTCAACGCCTAAATCCACAATTCCATGTGCCAAATCATCAAAATAGTTTTGACGGTTCGTACGATCTTTTTCATTTATTGTACCAATGTCAATAGTGGCAATAGTTTCGGCAATAGACTTACTATGCGAAGACTTCGTTCTTTCAAACACTGATACTTCATCATTCACGTTTTCTTCTTCTTGAATTGTTTGAAGTCTTTTTTCGTGTTCTTTTAACGCTCTATTTGCTTTAGCTTTAGCAATCGGCGTTTTTAACATTTCGGCTAAAATTGAGAAAATCATCCAATATATAAAAGCAACCACTAATAAACCAATAACTAAAATAGCAAACTTAACAGCATTATCTTTTTCAAATAATGGTTTAGCATTTGCGTTATAAAACTCGATATTATTTGCAAACACATTATATAATTCAGGCATTGATTTTTTAAAATTTGCTTGTAAATCCGTAGAATTTAAAACAAAGAAATATAAAATCCATAAATTAAGAGGCAACCAGATAAATACTAATCTTAAGACCGGTACTCTTTTTTCAAATAACACAGGATCAAATTCACTCTTTGGAGTCACTTCTTCGTTTTTAATAATTTCATTTTTCTTGCTTCGTTTTGCTCTAATAAAATAAATGGTAAAATAAATCACTAAAATAACAAAGTTTATAATGAATAAACTAATCCCATTAGCGATGAAAGAATTAATTTCCCCATTTTCTACGAATGTTGGAAGATGTAATAATTTACTAATAAATGTCAAAGCAACATTAAAAAAATCTTTAATCCAAATAAAGAATTGTGGTAAAACCGCAACAATACTAGGAGTTAAAAACAAAATAATGAAAACAAGTTCAACAAATATAAGCACTAATGGAAATATCCACTTTTTCATATTTTCAACTCCTTTACATATATAATAAACTATTTTTTTGTTTGATTATATAAATATTTTTCAAATATTTAACGCAAATCGTGTATAATTAGATTTGAGGTTTGAATATGAAGGTATTATTTGTTTTTAACCATCCAGCTCCTTATAAAATAAATCTTTTAAATTCGCTTAGCAAATATTGTGATTTAAAAGTTCTTTTTGAGCGTAATAAAAATAAAGACCGCTCAAGTTCATTCTATTATAATAACAATTATGATTTTTCTTATGAATTTATTAAAGGTATTGCTTTTAATAATGAAAATCATTTCGGATTTGCTTTAAAAAACTATATTAAAAAGCATCATCAAGAATATGATTTAATTATCATGAACGGCTATTCAACAATGTCTGAAATAATCGCAATTAAATATATGATCAAACACAAAATTGCGTATTCTTTATATGTTAATGGAGGAATTATTAAAAATGATAAAAAATCACTTTTTAATTTAAAACATCAACTCATTTCTAATGCTCAACATTATTTTTCTCCTTCAGAAAAAGCTAATGAATATCTTGTTCATTATGGCGCTAAAAAAGAAAAAATATATAATTATGTCTATTCCACGATTTTTGAAAGTGAAATAATTGATGAAGAAAAGTTAAATAAGAAACAAACATATAACTTTGTGACTTTTGGACAATTTATTCCAAGAAAAAACAATCAAAAATTGCTGGAAATTTTTGTATATTTACCTTCAAAATATCATTTAACTATTATTGGTGAAGGTGAAGAAGAAACTAAATATAACAATTTCATTAAAGAAAACGGTTTAGAAACAAGAATTGAAGTTTTACCTTTTTTAAAGCATGATGCATTACTAAAAAAAATTCGTGCCTATGATTATTTTATTACACTGTCTAAAGAAGATATATACGGACATATGGTAAACGAAGCCTTGTCTCAAGGACTACCAGTAATATGCTCTAACAAAGTTGTTTCTGCTTATAAACTTATTAATGGAAAAGATGGATTTATTGTAGACATATCTAATGATCAAGATATTATTTCTGCAATTGAAAAAGTGAATCGTCTTAATCCGATAAATTGTCTTGAAGTTGCTAGAGAAAACACTATTGAAAAGATGGTTGAGTCGCATGTAAAAATTTTAAAGGAGTTAGAAAAATGAGATTTATTTATTTAACAAATTCAATTACCTCAGATGATTATAAAACTCTTTTAACATCCTCGATTCATTACTCAAATCCAAGTAATCAAAACTTCCATCACGCTCTTATTACTGCATTTGCTAGCAATTATCATGTGGAAGTTATTAGCCCTTCTTACATATGTAATGATTCTCTTTTAAATAGTGAAGAGAAACATACTTTTGCTTATGAAAACTATGTAAAATACAATTATTTGCCGATTTACAAAAATAAATTAAGTAATTATTTTAGAACTAAAAACTCACTTTATAGTAAAATTAATAAAATAATAAAAGAAAGTAATGAAGAAACTATGATTGTCGTTGATGCAATGAACGTACTTCTTTCTTCCCTTGCCCTTAGATTTGGAAAATCACATAAAATAAAAATACTTGGTGTTATCACTGATAATCCAAATCTAATAACTAACATGCCTAAAATTGCTAAGAACAAACTTCTTTCTAATTTCACAAAATTCGATTATTACATTTGCTTAAATGATGCACTTAATAAACTCGCTAACACCAAAGATAAACCGTATTTAATAATAAATGGTATTTCTTACAAGTGTCCTGAAGCACAAATTATGTCAGACAAAGAACCTTACTTATTCTTTGCTGGTGCTTTGCATGAAAAATATGGAGTTAAACATTTACTACATGCTTTTCTTAACACATCTGGCCAATATCACCTTCTCATCGCTGGCGATGGTCCGTTGCGCGAATATGTTGTGAAAAAAGCCATTCGTAGTCGTCGTATTAAATATTTAGGAACACTTTCCCAAGCCGAAATTCAAGCGTATGAAAATCATGCATATGCAAACATTAATCCACGTCCATTAACTAAAGATATGGATACATATTGTATACCTTCTAAAGTAATTGAATATGCCTCTAGTAATGCTTTGACTATTTCCACCATGCATACGCTTTTACATTCCCAATTTGAAACATCCATAATGTGGACAAAAGATGATGATGTTTCATTAAGATGCACTATTGAAGAAGCTTTTAGACTTAAAAGTTCATTAAGAAATAAAATAATTAAAAAAGCCCACACAACTATAAAAAATAATTATTCTATTAATGCGGTTAGTAAAAAAATTGATACATTTATTAAAAAAATTAGCGTTTAGCTAATTTTTTCATTTCTTCTTCAATTTGTGTTGTTATAATCTTATTGTCAAAATATTTTTTAAAATAAGAATAGTTACATTTACCCATTTTTTCTTTATCATTTCTCGCATAAAAATCAATAAATGCTTTAGCGATACTTTCTTTCGTTTCATCACAAACAATTGCGCCTTTGCTTTTAAGAAGAACTTCTTTAGCGTCTCCATCAATCGCCGCGATAATTGGCTTTTTTTGCGACATGTAGAAAGTCATTTTGTTTGGTATTGTTTTTCCAACTACTCCGTTTTTATTAAGTCCTAAATAAAGAGCATCGGCATTTAAGAAATATTTAATCGCATGCTCAGAATTAATTGCTCCAAGATATATAATGTTATCTTCAAGTTTTCGCTCTTTAATACTATTTTTAAGATAATCTGTAAGTGAACCTAAGCCTATGACATAAACACGTAATGGTATTGTTTTTTTAGCAATTTCAACAGCCTCAATAAGTTGAGGAATTAGTTGTAATTTGCCTACATTTCCGCAATAAACAATATTCATGTAGCGGGTATCATATTTTATTGCTTCTTCATCTTTTGCTATATCATATGTATTCGTAGCTTGAGGAACATATAAGCACTTGTTTTCATCATACCCTATAACTTCTTTAAGGTAGTCCCTAAATGAAGGCGAAGAAACTAAGATTTTATCAACGCTTTTATATAATTTTCTTGACCACTTTAATAAGAAATTATATAGCAATGTACCTTTTTTTGTGATGCCAGTAGCTACAACTGACTCTGGCCACAAATCTAAGCAGTGCAAAATATGTTTGATTTTATGTTTTTTTGCATATTTTATCGCAGGTGAGATTGAAATAACTGGTGACAATGAGACCGAATAAACTATATCAAAATCATCATCTAATTTATTAACGAATCGTCGTGCATTAAAATAGAAAGAAAGGTAATTTTTCACAATCGACAATTTGCTTTCTTTTCTTGGTGTTACATTAACACGATATATTTTTACGCCATTAAATACTTCATAATCTTTCTTCTCATAACCTGGAACAATTTTATGGTAACCATAATTCGGTTTTCCTGTTAAGACTATAACATCATGTCCATTTTTTACTAATTGTTCAGCGACAAGTGAGACAGAAAAAGGATCAGGATAATAATATTGACTTACAATAAGTATTTTCATTTATTATTCCTCCTTTTTATATTTTAATATAAATATCAAATGTTTTATAGCAATTTTATTATTTTTCGTTATAATAATTATAACGAAGGAGAAAAAAATGAAAGATAATGTACGCTCTAGTGTTATAGTCAATTTAATTAGAACTTTGTGTCTAACTATTTTGTCATTCATTTCTTTTCCTTATGTTTGTAGCGCTCTCGGATCGAGTTTCATGGGTACTTACACATGGTTAAATACTTTTGTGTATTACTTTTTAATCATTGCTAAGTCAGGTATTCCAAATGTTGCAATTCGTGAATGTTCCAAAGTACAAAATGATAAACAACTACTTTCTAGAAAAGTCCAAGAATTCTTTATAATTCAAGCTGTTTTAACAATTCTGTCTTTTGGATTGATGTGTGCTTTTGTTTTTTCTGTACCAGAACTCTTAGAATTTAAAAATTTAATCTTTATTTTAAGCATTAATTTTGTCATTGGTGTGTTCTCATTTGAATGGGTATTTATCGCTTTAGAAAAGCATTATTTTATATCTTTCCGTTCGATTTCTACAACAGCATTAACATCTATTCTAATCATCAGTTTAATAAAATATCCTACATTTAACGATATGACCTTATATTGTGTTCTCACAATTAGTTCCACAATTTTGACTGTTATAATTAATGTCATTGCGGTTAGAAAATACATTACTTTTAAGTATGTCGGCCCATATGATTTTAAAGAACACTTCAAACCTATCACTGTGGTATTTGTCATTTCGTTAATGCTTACAATTTATAACTCCACCGACAGCTTCATTTTGGGCTTTTTAGACAAATCTAAAACCGCAGTTGCAAACTATTCAGTTGGTATAAAAAGCATTGAAATTATTATTACTTTAATAACTTCTTTAGATTCAGTATTTATACCTCGCGCGACTAAATATTACAAACTGGAAAACAAAGTGTTTTTCAATAATCTAACGAAATATGGATTCAATATTTGTTTATTTATTGCTATCCCCGCAATTGCGACAATGTCGATTCTTTCAACGCAAATATCTACTATTATCTCAGGTGGAGGCGAAGGCTATTCCGATGCTCCTTTAATTCTAATTATCTTATGTAGTATGTCTTTAACATTCTCATTGTCTGACATGATTTATGAACAAGTATTAATTCCTATGAAAAAAGAAAAATATTATCTCTATACCTTAGCAATGGGTGCAATATTAAATATTGGTGGTTCAATATCACTTGGTCTTATTTTCAAAGATCATCCCGCAATTGGTGTTGCTATTGCAACAATTCTCACTGACGCGATTCTATTAATTAACATGATTTTCTTAACTAAAGAATATGTTCACTCCGCAATATTTAATAAAAACACATTAAAAATAATTATTGCTGGCATTGCCGTAGCAATATGTTCATATTTTGAAACATTATTATTTGCTTCATTATCCGCAGTGTTACAAATTGTTCTTGTCGTAATAATTGGAGCTTTTGTTTATCTTTCATTACTACTGCTTATGAAAGAAGACTTAGTTTGTTCGTTCAAAAAAAAGAAAACCGCAGCTAATGAATAGCTTGCGGCTTTTTATTTTAGATATGCTTTATTTGTGAATCTTGAAGATATGTTTTGTTGCCACTTTTATCAACTGATACAACATTCCAATCTTCATTCCACCATTTTGTAGTTTGTTCAAAATCTTCAATATTAATTATTAAAGATGAAGATGTGTTTTCAAATATGTTATTGTCAACAAATTGAACATTTTTACCAATCGTAATGTTTGTTAAACTTGTGCATCCACGGAAAGCATAACTTTGAATTGTGTTAACTGATTCTGGAATAACTACACTCTTTAAACCACTACATCCATCAAAGAAAGATGTAGAAAGTGTAATAAAGCTTGAGTTATTAGGAAGAGTTACATTTTCAACCGCGGAATCTTGTAAAACAGCATTGTAGAATGTTGAAATTGTATTTGGGAATACAATTTCCTTTAAAGATTTTGTTCCTTTAAAACATTCATTGTAGACTGTTTGTAGAGAACCATTTCCGGCAAAAGTAACTTCATTCAAATTTTCACAATTTTTAAATGTAGCATTTTCTAATTGTATCATATTTGAAGGAATGGTAATCTTAGTGATACCTGAACCTTCAAATGCACTTTCGCCCATTGATTTAACAGTTTCTATAACTTGCGAATCTTCTGTTAACGTTGGAATATCAATAGACTTTAAAGCTTTAGTATTCGCAAATGTTCTTCTGCCAATAGAAAGAATTCCACGATATCCATTTTCTACTGTGCTATCTTTTACTACTTCTGGTAAAGTAATTGATTCTAAAGCAATATCATCTTCAAATAATTCAGCATTAAGTGAATTAACTTTGCTTGGCACTTTAAAGTTTTTAATTCTAGTATTCTTGAATGCACCATTACCAATAATTGTAATGTTATCATTTAAGGAAATACTTTCTAATAATGTATCATTTTCAAATGCATATTGACCAATACTTGTAACATTCTCAGGTATTGTTATTGAAGATAAATTCTCGCAATTAGCGAATAATCCATCAGCAATACTTGTAACTTTTGAATTTAATGTAACAGTTTTGATATTTGTGCCATTAAAAGCATCAGAGCCATAGCTAGTAACATTAGATAAATCAATATTTTCTAATAGAGTACAACCCATAAATGCTTCAGTTTTTATTGATGTTACATTGTTAATGACAACATCTTTTAGATTAGTGCAATAAGAGAACACACCAATTTCGATTGTTTTATATTCACTAGGAATTTCAACTTTAACAATTCCATCTTGTCCCGTGAAAGAGCCACTACAAAGCTCTTTAATATCACCAGGAATGTATACGTAATTGTAATTAGAGTCTTCATTTTTGCCTTTATCATTTTCACTTTTCAAAACAGTATTACCTTCAATTGTTCCATTATATTTATAAAGGAATTTTTCAAAAGTAATAAACTCTTTATCACTACTTGTTTGAATTGTTTCCCATTTTGAATTTCTAAAAATTTCATTACCAACACTGGTTAGATTACCTTTAACCACAACTTCCTCTAATTGAGGGCACTCTGAGAAAGCATAATCGCCAATTTCCTCTACAGTTTTTGGTAAAATTACTTTTTTAAGATGTGATAAATTCTTAAATGCGTTTGCATCAATTCCCACAACTGGATGACCTAATAATTTTGAAGGAACTTCAAAGACATCAGGATAATCTTTTTTATCAGTTGCTTTAATACCTGTAATGTATGCAGGGCTAGTTTTATTCATTTCAGTATTCTCATCACCATATGTGAGATATCTAAATTGAATGACACCAAGATTTTGATAATCTTTTAAAACAAATTTTATAACAGACCAATAAATTCCACCAATTAAGACAGCTGCACCTAAAATAGGAAAGAATATTTTACAAAATTTCTTTTTATTCATGATGTGCACCCCCTTTTAATTTTTCTAAAGTGTTTTTATATGATTCTAACTCTTCTAAATTACATCTTACATAATGATGTGGCTCGACTTCATAGAAATCTGCTGGATCATTTTCGTAATGATGTTTTGAAGGATCATAAGTAATCACAACTTTTTTCTTTTCAATACGAGGGTCAGGCAATGGAATTGCGGATAATAATGACTTCGTATATGGGTGTAATGGGACTTCAAATAATCGATCAGCAGGACACAGTTCCACTAATTGACCTTGATAGATAACAGCGATTCTATCGGAAATATATTTAACAACCGATAAATCGTGAGCAATAAACAAGACTGTAAGTCCACGTTCTTCTCTAAATTCTTTAATTAAATTTAATACTTGTGCTCGAATAGAGACATCAAGAGCGGAGATAGGTTCATCAGCAATAATCAATTCCGGGTCCATAATCATACAACGAGCAATACCGATACGTTGTCTTTGTCCACCAGAGAATTCATGAGGGTAACGTTTTAAGTGTTCAACACTTAAACCAACTCTCTTAATCATCTTTGCAACCTTTTCTTTACGCTCTTCTTCATCTTTATATAAGTGGAAAGCTCTTAAGCCTTCAGAAAT
This sequence comes from uncultured Erysipelotrichaceae bacterium, assembly GCA_900315885.1. Taxonomy (GTDB): domain Bacteria; phylum Bacillota_I; class Bacilli_A; order RFN20; family CAG-826; genus RUG131. Next base: position 6,836 of record ONAT01000012.1, on the reverse strand, counting down.
AATGTAATCAACATTGCTACGATCATTTAAAGATGCTGAAGGATCTTGGAAAATCATTTGAATTTTTGTCTTTAAATTACGAGCGCGATCTTTTTTAATTTTTCCGGAAATAACTTCTTTTTCTGGGCCATATGTAATTTTGCCGCCAGAAATAGGGATAATTCTAATTAATGCTCGACCAATTGTGGTTTTACCTGAACCAGATTCACCAACTAAGCCAAGAATTTCGCCTTTATAAATATCAAGATTTAAATGTTTGATAATAACACGTTCATAAATACCATGTTTAAAAGAGACTTGAACATCGCGGAAAGATACTAGAACTTCACGCTTGTTATTGCGTTGATGTACATCAACATAAGTTGTTGGTTTACTCATTCTTGTCACCGCCAATCTCGATTTCTTTCATCAATTCATTAGAAACTTCTTCAATTTTCTTAGAAAGGTTTTGAATTAAAGCTGGTTTTTCAATTTTTGGAGCGCGAGGATCCAAAAGCCATGTTTTTGCTGAGTGGGTTTCACTAATCTTAAACATTGGTGGGTCCATTAAGAAATCAATACGCATTGCATATTTATTTCTAATAGCAAAAGCATCACCAATAATTTCACTTGTGAAAACTGGAGGGTTGCCAGGAATATAACTTAATGGTTCATCTTTGCTACCTAGTTGAGGTAAAGATGCAAGTAACGCCCATGTATATGGGTGTGCTGAGCGATAGAAAATATCTTCAACTGTGCCATATTCAACAATTTGGCCACCATACATAACAGCAACTCTATCAGCAACGTTTGCTACGACACCTAAGTCGTGTGTAATAAATATTGTTGTCCACTTATATTCTTCTTGTAACTCTTTAATAAGAGACAAAATTTGTGCTTGAACAGTAACGTCAAGTGCAGTTGTAGGTTCATCACAAATAAGGATTTCAGGTCTACAAGCAAGCGCAATAGCGATAACAACACGTTGACGCATACCACCAGAATATTGGAAAGGATAATCGTTATATCTTTTCTCTGGTTCTGGAATACGTACTTTTCTTAATAAATTAATAGCTTCTTCTTTAGCTTCTTCTTTAGATAAGCCATGGTGAAGTCTTAAAACTTCCGAAATTTGATAACCTATTGAGAATAAAGGGTTTAAAGAAGTCATTGGGTCTTGGAAGATAGTGGCAATTCTTTTGCCTCTAATTCCTAGCCATTGTTTAGGATCTTTAAATTGTGTTAAATCCATACCATCAAACATAATTGAGCCTGAAGATATAAATCCATTTGCGTCAAGCATGCCAGTAAATGTCTTAGTAAAGACTGATTTACCAGATCCAGATTCACCAACGATAGCTAAAGTTTCTCCTTCATAAACATCAAGAGAAATATCACGAATAACATGCATCTTCTTACCATGAGATACAAACCCAACAGAGAGGTCTTTTACTTCAAGAACTTTTTTCTTTTCCATAATTTTACCTCCTAGCGATGGTTCTTCGGGTCGGTTGCATCAGCTAATGCTAAACCTAAATAGAAGAAACATATTGTAAGTGGTGCCATAACAATCATCGGAGCTAATAACAAATGTGGATATACATTCCATTTGTCTTTAGCTGCTAAGGTAAGAACTTGTCCTAATGTAACTTGGTCATCAGCTTTAAAACTTAAGTTAAAGTAAGCAAGTCCAACTTCTGCTGATATAGCGCCTGGAATCGCTGTTGAAACAACAGTGACAATAACAGAAATTAAATAAGGCAATAAGTTATGAGTAATCATTGCTTTTGATGAACTACCAAGAGTTTGTGAAGCAATATTATACTCACGATTACGAATAATAATAATTTGATTTCGAATAAATCCTGCAAGTCCTAACCAACCGAAGGAACAAAGGACAAGAACAATTGTCCAGAATGAAGGGGTAAGGAATTGCATTAATAAAATGTAAAGTAATATCGATGGGATATTATCAATAAAGTTTCTTAATTCAATAAGAATTGGATCTAACCATTTAAAATATCCCCACATAGAACCAATTAATATTCCAAAGAATGTATCAATTAAAGCAACAACAGTACCAAGTAATAATGATAACTGTGTCCCCTTCCATACTAATGTCCATAAGTCTTGACCATCGTATGGTTTCATACCTGCACCAGCAGTGCCAAATAAATGGTTCCATGATGGTGTTAAGTAGTTTTCAAATTGATCAAAGTTTGTTTTGTTATCAGCACCAATAATTTTATAGGATTGAATTAATGGCCCAACAAAAGCCATAATAACCAACAAAACAATTACAACAATACAAATAATTGTTAAAGGGTTTTTCCATAATTGCTTAAATGTTTCACCCCAATATGAGTAAGGTGTTGAATCAAGTTTTTCGGCTTCTTCATCAGAGTTACCGACTAGAGTAAATAAATCTTTTGTGTTAAATTCCACAACATCATCAATCTTTTTTACTTTTTCCATGATTACACCTCCTACTCCGCCGCAAGGCTAACACGTGGGTCAACCATTGCCGTCACAATATCGCCAGCGAGGTAGGCAATAATAGAAATGAGCGCGGAAACAACAACAATTCCTTGTAATGCATATAAGTCATTGTTATCATTCGCCCAAATAAGGAAGTCGCCTAATCCTGGAACGTTATAAATTTTCTCGATATAGAAAGAACCTAAGAGAGCACCTAAAATAGATGCTGGAATTGATCTAATTAAAGGAACAACTGCGTTTCTTAAAACGTGCGTTGCCATAATTCTATTTTCTGATAAACCTTTAGCTCTTGCAAACTTAACATAGTCTGAGTTGAACTCATCAAGCATGAAACGACGTACCCATAAAGCAATACCCGCCATACCTGTAAGTCCCATAGTAAGTGCAGGTGCAAGCCAAGTAACAAAACGATTTGGATCATAAGAACCATCTAAACCAATAATAAATACTAAAAGTAATTGCCAAATGTAGTAATACGCTACGCCAGGAATCGCATCAATAGATATGATATATGCTTTACCTATCTTATCGACAACTCCGTCTTTATGCTTAGCCATTAATACTCCAAGAGGATAACCAATTGCTAATTCAATAATTACTGCTAAAAATCCGATTCTAAATGAGTGAATCATCTTCTCACCAAAGATGATATCAATAACATATTTTGATGATGTACCAGAACTCTTATATGAAACACCTAAATCAATAATGAATGTACGGCAATCATATACTTTAACATAGTTCACTACTTCGCCTAAACTATTATAAATAACTTCAGTGCCTGTTTCTGTAGTACAAATTGTTTTTGGGAAAGGTAATATCTTATAGAAATAATTAAAGATTTGGCCTAAGATTTGACCAAAACTATTTCCATATAAACCTAAATCTTTTAAAACTTGATCACATCTTACCTCACGGATTGCTTCTGGCAATTTTTGCCAGTTTTCAATATATCCTTGGCATATCGATGTTCTACTCTTAAGTCTTAATAACAAATATGTCGCAGTAATTGCCAACATAATTGAAACTAAAGCCGAGCCAATACGCTTCAAGGAATAAATGAGTAAGGGATGTGCAAATATGCTTTGAACCTTATAATTGTTTTTAAATATAATTCTTCGAGAAACTAGAATTACAAAAATAACAAATATGAGAATCAAAGCGATAATGGTGTAACCTATTAAAAATGTCTCCATTATTTTCCTCCTATCTCTTCCTTAAAAAATGCATAAGAGATTAGGCTCGTCACCTAATCTCGTTATAAATAATATAAACAATAAACTAAGCAGCTTTTTCGTAGATATCTTCGTCAGATGTTTCTGCTAAAGCTTTTGCTTTGTTTGCATTGAATTTTTCTTTTGCTGCTTTACGATCAGCGCCACCCATAGCAGTAGTCAAAGCGTAAACGCCTTTGAGTTTGTATGAGCTTAAGCCATATGCTGCGGTAGGAGTTTCGTAACCTGCTAAACGAGATACTGTAACTGTCCAACCTTGGCCTGACATATAGTTAGGTTGCATAATATGAACATTAAATAATAATTCGTATTCAGCTTGTGCAAAGAGTCTGAATCTTTGTTCAAGATTGTTTCTAACTCCTGCACCTCTTGCAACTAAATAATCATATCTATCCAACATGCTATCTTTTCTTTGATATGTTTCCGCTTTAACTGTGCCATCTTCATTGAAGTCCATAATGTAATCTGGAACTTCTGATGCTGTGCCAGCATAACTTGACATATCGCCGCCAGAAACTTGAGTATTCAAGTATGTTAGTGGGTCAGCGTAGTCAGCACCCCAACCAACGACGTACATATGGTATTCACCATTTTCGCCCATTTCAGTGTAGTTAGAAGCGTTAACTTTTGTGTTCTTAACAATTTCAATGTAAGGATATTTTCCACCTGAACAACGTGGTAAACCATCTTTAACGTTGTCTGGGTTTACTGTACATGCATTGACTGTTTCATTAAACCTTTCAATCCATTGAGAATCATAAACAGATTGTTTGGCATCGTAGTTAAGTCCTAAGTATTCAAACTTAACTGGGAAATCAATTTTTGTAGAGACAGATTTGTTATTACCATCTTTGTAAGTTACTCCGCCAACACTATTGACATAATTAATAGCAGCAATTGCTTTTTTAGCTAAGTCTTGCGTTTGTGATGTTGGGTTATAACTTGCTGGAAGTTGTCCTTGTTTTAATAATTCACGGACTTGATCCATTGGTAAACCTGTATTTGCAGAATATTCTTCATATAAATATTCGATATAGTCTTTACCATTACTTGTATTTTCAACGAATCCTTTTGGAATGAATGTCCACATTTGATATTGGTCACGCAAATCACCAGTTAAACCATAACGTTGGTTGTAAAGTGTTAAGTCAACACCATTTAATAACAATTCACGAACTGCATTAATCTTAATAGCTGCATTGGCATTTGTCATTTCAGGTTCTGTAATATTTGAACGGTTTTGAGTCCATTCTTTACGATTAACATTTAATTGAGTATAGAAAGTTGAATCAACTGTATCAATTTCACGAGAATAGACATCGCTATTTACAGGGTTTTCGATAGAGCCTTCGTTATTTTGACCTGTAACATATTTCTTCCAGCCTTCTTCATCGCTTTGAGAAACACCGAATGAGTCAATTTTTCCGCTTTCGTATTCTTTTCTAACGAAGTCTTCATTTTTCTCACCTGATAAAACTTCATAAGTGATTTGTTCAACATGAACTTTATCTTTATCCCAATATTCATTGTTTTTCTTATAAACTAACTTGCCACTAGAATCCCATTCATTTAATAAGAATGCGCCACAATATAAGAAGTTTTCTTTTGTGTTACGTCCAAATTGCTTAATACCACCAACTTTGTTTCTAACGAAAGCTTCGTTAACAGGATAGAATGGTGTGTAAGTTAAGACTGATGGGAAATAAGATGCAGGTTGTTGAAGTTGATATTTTACATAATAATATTCAACACCTGTCTTAGAATCTTTTTCTGTACCATAAGAAATACCAACACGTGAGAAGTTAGCGATATTTGGAATATCCGCTGCTGTAACATTTAAATCTTGATGGCCATATTGTTTTGCAAACATATTTGTTGCTCTTGCTAAACCAGCATTTGTGGATAAATCAAATCCGATTGGATTTTCTTTATTCAAGACATCACGCCAATAACAAGCAAATGTGTATGCCCAGTACTCATAACCACCTTTAATAAACATTGCAGGTAAGTAGTAACAGTCAGATGAGTTTCTTTGGTCTAGAACATACTTTGAAGCTGTGTAGAAATCCTTTCCAGTTACAACTTGAGCACCTTCTTCTCTATCGACATATTGAGTGCCATCCCATTGTAACCATTTAATTGGGTCACTAGTTCCTTTTCCTAATTCGTTACCACGAATATAAAACTTATACTCATCATAAGTGTCATTAACGAAAACTTTTTCTGCAAGAGCTTTACTTAAACGACCATAAGCATCGTTTTCTAGTAATCCATCGACAAAGTTTGCGATGTGAGTACCATTTTCAGCTTGCATAGTAAGAGCTGTGTTTAATGATTTTAGAGGAGTAGCAATGTAAGATTTATATGTGGTTTTTCCTTTGTAAGTGCTAGGAATGTATTCGTTATCTTTGATGTCGAATACTTCATAGTCGGTCTTACCGCCACATGATGCTAAAACAGTGGCTAATCCGGCGATAAGTAAAATCGTCTTTGTGTTTTTTGCCATAAAAAATCCTCCCTTTTTATTTATAATAAAAAACCATTAAGATGGAATTTGATTAAATGATACTACTATACTATTCCTAAGTCAATAATTTTTTGCCTTTTAGGAAAATATAAAAAGCGCATAATTATTTTTCCTAAATAACCACGCGCCATATCAAAGAATAAACGATGTTAACAAAAGCCGATAAAATTGCGAGCATTAACCACGGGGTTCTAATGTTCCAAACTCGTTGCTTAACATCAAGTGGCAAAGAGCCACTCCACAATTTTTTAGCCTTACGATATCTTGTTGCTCTTATGTCTCCAGAGACAAAAGCAATTAACAAAGCTAAAAATGTTATAAACATCAATACGTAAGGAATGTCATAAGGTAAATCAATAACAAATCCTTGTTCTAGAATCACGCTTACTAATGAAAATACTAGCATTATCGCATTTAAAACAATTGTCAAAACAACAACACTTTTAAATCTAAATGAGTCTTTCATAAGCATTCCTCCTAACGTAAATAATCATAACATTTGTTACTTGAAAAAGTAAATGCAACAATTAAAAGAAAAAAATAAGAAAAATTAGAAAGATGGTATCAAAAAATGGGATTAGAAACTCCAGATTGAT
>ONAT01000011.1 GCA_900315885.1 uncultured Erysipelotrichaceae bacterium | reverse complement strand
CCTTAAGAAACTAGACTAATAAAATGGTCTCATTTCTTTCGGAAAAAGTAAAATTTAATTTTTTGACTTTATTGTTGCATTTACTTTTTCAAGTAACAAATCTCAAAAAACTAAAAAAGTTTTTTCTATTTATAATATAAAAATGTGATTATATGTGATATAATCATTTCGGAGTTTAGCCTCCGGAGGTAGTTATATGAAAAGAGTCGGGATTTTAACATCAGGTGGAGATGCACCAGGAATGAACGCGGCAGTTCGTGCCGTCGTACGTACAGGCTTGATTCATGGACTTGAGATGTTTGTTATTTATGATGGTTACAAAGGACTTGTCGAAGGAAATATTAAACAAGTAGATCGTGACTTCGTAAGTGACATTGTCAGTCGCGGTGGAACCATTATTCGTTCCGCTCGTTTACCTGAGTTTAAAGACGAAAACGTTCGTAAGATAGGTATTGAACAACTTAAAAAGTTCGGCATCGAAGCATTAGTATGCATCGGTGGTGATGGTACTTATCAAGGCGCTATGGCTTTAACTAAAATGGGTATTAATTGTATTGCTTTACCAGGCACTATCGACAATGATATTGCATCAAGTGACTTTACAATCGGATTCGACACAGCATTAAATACAATTACAGAATGTGTCGATAAATTAAGAGATACATCATCTTCTCACCAACGCTGTTCAGTTATTGAAGTAATGGGAAGATATTGTGGAGATTTAGCACTTTATGCTGGTATCGCTTGTGGTGCAGATTTAATTGTCACTTCTGATCATATCTTACAAAGAAATGACATTATCGCAAGACTTAAAGCAATGCATGAAGAAGGTAGAAGACACGCTATCGTGATTATTACCGAAAAATTATGTGACGTCCATCAATTGGCTTATGACATCGAAAAAGGATCAGGATATGAATGCCGTGCCGAAGTTCTCGGTCGTATCCAAAGAGGAGGATCACCAACTGCAAGTGATCGAGTTTTAGCCGGACGCTTGGGCGTTCGTGCCATTGAACTCTTACTTGAAGGTAAAGGTGGCAGATGCGTAGGCTTACGTGGCAACGATTTAGTTGACTATGACATTGAAGAAGCTCTCAAGATGGAAAGAGATCGTCATAGCAACCTAATTAAAGTTGTTACATCAATTTGCTAAAGGAAGATATAAAATATGAACATTTCAAAAAGTACAAAAATCGTTTGCACTATTGGCCCTGCCAGTGATACATATGAAGTTTTGTCTAATTTAATAGACGTAGGAATGAATGTCATGCGTTTAAACTTTTCGCATGGAGAATATAAAGATCATCTTGAAAAAATCAAACTAATTAGACAAATCGAAAAAGATAAAAATATGGTCATACCAATTATGCTTGACACTAAAGGTCCTGAAATTAGATGTCATCTATTCAAAAATGGAAAAGCAGAAATTAAAAGAGACTCCATTGTAAGAATATCAATGACTGAAATTTTAGGTGATGAAACAAAGTTTTCAGTTACATACCCAGGACTATTTGATGATGTCGAAATTGGTAATAAAATTCGTATTGATGATGGTAATCTAGAATTAGACATCATCGAAAAAGACTATGAGCATAGAGAATTAGTAACAAAAGCAAGAAACACTCACACAATTACAGACCGTAAAGGCGTCAATGCTCCATTCGCACGATTATCTATGCCATTTATCTCTGAAAGAGATGAACAAGACTTAAAATTCGGATGCGAAAATAATGTTGACTATGTCGCAGCATCATTTACTAGACGTCCAGAAGACATTTACGAAATTAGAAAAATATTAGCAAAGTATGGAAAACCAAACATTGCTATCATTGCAAAAATTGAAAACCAAGAAGGTGTCGATAAAATCGATGAAATTATCGATGCTGCTGATGGAATTATGGTCGCCCGTGGTGATTTAGGCGTTGAAGTTCCAGCAGAAATTGTTCCAGTTATTCAAACAAAAATAATTAAAAAATGCCGTATTAAAGGTAAACCTGTTATTACTGCAACTCAAATGCTTGACTCAATGCAAAAGCGACCAGTACCAACACGTGCAGAAGTTTCTGATGTCGCTAATGCTATTCAAGAAGGCACTGACTGTGTTATGCTCTCTGCCGAATCTGCATCTGGCGATTATCCAGTCTTAGCAACAGAAATGCAAGCTAAGATTTCACGCACTATGGAGAAATATCTTGATTATGAGCATTTAGCTACAGAAGCTTATGATACATCAAGTAAAACATATTCTGATGCAATATCTAACTCAGTGGCAAACACTGCTCTTCTTATTGAAGCAAAATTAATTATTACAATGTCTGGCACAGGAATTACTCCACGCAAGATTTCTAAAGCCCGTCCATGTTGCCCTATTATTTGCATTTCTTCTTCTCGTGAAGTATTGCTTAAATTAGGTATGTTCTGGGGTATATATGGAATCCTTGTTGAAAGAGTTCCTAAGACCATTGAAGAAATGGAAGTTTTAGCCATTGATAAAGCCCGTGAATTAGGTATTGAACATGGTAATTCCATTATTTTAACAGGTGCGACACCCGCTGGCGTTGCCGTTACAAATTTCATGAAAATTATAAATGTTGATTAAAGCAAAGCTTGTCTTTGCTTTTTTCGTAAAGTTGACAAAACAGAGACATTAGGTTAAAATTAGCAAAAGAATTGGAGGCTTTTATATGCCAAAAACATTAGTCACTTGCGATTCAACGATAGCAATATCGCCTGAAAAAGCAAAAGAGTATGGTTTAAGAGTATTACCATTAAATGTTATCGTTGATAACGTCGAATATCACGATAATGTAGATATAGATTATCTAAAATTAGCAAAAATGATGAGAGCAGGTTCAGTTATCAAAACTTCCACACCTACCCCTTATGAAATAGAACAATTTTTCGACCAATTATTTAAAGAAGGCTATGAAAAAATCGTCCACTTTACAATTTCAAGTAAATTATCTTCTATGTTTGATTTATTCACAAACATCTGCCATGAAAAATATGGAGATAAAGTTATTATTGTCGACTCAAAATCTATTATGAACTTTATGTTGTCTTCAGTTTTAAATTGTAAACAACTTATTGAAGAAAAAGGATATACACCAGAAGACGCTGTTGAAGAAATCAAGAAACACGTTACTGATGTTGAAGTAGTATTTATTCCTGAATCATTAACTTATTTAAAACGTGGAGGCCGTGTCTCTCCTACTGTTTCTTTCATTGGTAACATTATTGGTTTAAAACCTGTTTTGTGTTTCAATGACGGTGCATTAGAAAAAATTGGTGTCACACGTAATGTCAAAGCAACAATGAAAGAAGCAGCTTTGAAGTTTGCTGCTCTTCATAAAGATCCTAAGATTTATAAAATTTCTATTGTTGCTGTTGATGCAAATGAAGCGTTAGTAGAATTTATTCATCAAATCGTTAAAGAATATCTTCCAGACTTTGAATGCACAGTTGATGGCTTCTCTGTTAACGTTGAAGCTCATGCTGGTCCAGGAACAATTGGAATGATCATACATCGTAAAAACAATGTATATTAATATTTTCAATATTATTTGACAAAAAGTTTTAAAATATCTATTATTATAGTGCGTTGAAAAAGACAAGTTCTTATGTAAAACTTATCTAGAGAGGAAATCAAATGGTGAAAGATTTCTATAAGGGACTTAAGAATACCACTTTGGAGCAATTTACGAAATAAGTAAACGTCGCTAGCGTTAATAGCAAACATCAAGAGCGTATTAAATATTTAATACGAATTAAGGTGGTACCGCGTTTAGATAAGCGTCCTTATTAATTAAGGTCGCTTTTTTTATTTTAAGGAGGAAAAAACATGATTACATTAACACTTAAAGATGGTAGCAAAATGGAAGTTGAAAAAGGAACACTTATTATTGAAGTGGCAAAACAAATTTCAACTGGTTTAGCTAAAAAAACAGTCGTTGCAAAATTAAACGATGTGCTTGTAGATTTGAAAACCCCAATTAACGAAGATAGTAAACTAGAATTAGTGTTACTTGAAGACAAAGAAGCATTTGAAGTATTAAATCACTCTTGTGCTCATTTACTCGCTCAAGCAATGCAACATTTATATAAAGGGACAAAATGTGGTGTAGGACCTGCAATCGAAGAAGGCTTCTACTACGACTTTAAAATTCCTGCAACTATCACTGCAGAAGATTTTACTAAAATCGAAGCTGAAATGAAAAAGATAGTTAAAGAAAATTTACCTATTAATCACTACTACTTAAGCAAAAAAGATGCTAAAGAAAAATTTAAAAACGATGAATTCAAATGTGAATTAATCGACGCAATCGAAGATGATAAAGTCGGTATTTACGAACAAGGCGACTACGCCGATGTATGCCGTGGTCCTCATGTCATTTCTACTGGTGTTCTCAAACACTTTAAACTTCTCTCTGTCGCTGGTGCTTATTGGCGTGGTGATTCTAAAAATGAAATGCTAACTAGAGTGTATGGTACTTGTTACCCTACTGAAGAAGCATTAAACAAACATTTAGAGGAATTAGAAGAAAGAAAGAAAAGAGATCACCGTAAACTTGGTAAGGAACTCGGTTTATTTATGATTTCCGAATTTGGTCCAGGTCTTCCATTCTGGTTACCAAAAGGATATCAATTACGTCGTACCTTAGAAGATTTCTGGATTGACTTACATCGTAAAAACGGATACGTAATCGTCGAAACACCTATCATGTTATCTAAAGAATTATGGGAAATCTCTGGTCACTGGGATCACTACAAAGATGACATGTTCATCACTAAAGCGGACGAAGAAGAATACGCAATTAAACCTATGAATTGCCCGGGTGCAATTCTTGTTTATAAAAATGATTTACATTCTTATAAAGACTTACCAATGCGTATCGCAGAATTAGGTCACGTCCATCGTTATGAAGCTTCTGGTGCATTAAATGGTTTGTTCCGTGTCCGTACATTTACTCAAGATGACGCTCACATTCTTTTAACTGAAGATCAAATTTGTGATGAAATCGAACGTATCATCAAAGTCTATGACCAAATTTATTCAATCTTCGGATTAAATTATCATATTGAATTATCCACCAGACCTTTTGATAACTACATTGGTGATATTAAAGTTTGGGATAAAGCTGAAGAAGTTTTAGAAAAAGTATGTCGTGAAACAGGTAAAGATTTCAAAATCAATCCTGGTGATGGAGCATTCTATGGACCAAAACTCGACTTTAAATTACGTGATTCTATGAATAGAATTTGGCAATGTGGTACAATTCAACTTGACTTCCAATTACCTGGTAGATTTGAATGTACATATATTGATGAAAAAGGTGAAAAGAAATGTCCAGTTATGATTCACCGCGCTTGCTTTGGATCACTTGAACGTTTCATTGCTATTATTACTGAAAACTATGCTGGCGCTTTCCCAACTTGGTTAGCACCTATTCAAGTTAATGTTCTTCCAGTTCTTGCACAAGTACAAGGCGAATACGCTCACGAAGTCAAAAATTCATTAGAGCAACATGGATTACATGTTAACATTGATGACCGCAATGAAAAACTTGGCTATCGACTCAGAGAATCACAAATTCAAAAAATCCCTTACACACTTGTTTTAGGTGATAATGAAGTTAAAGATCACACTGTCACATATCGTAAATATGGACAAAAAGAGCAAATCACTGTCACTATTGATGAGTTCATTAAGATGATTTTAGAAGAAATCAAGTCTAAAAAGCCATTAAATGCATAAAATAGCATTGACAAAACACTACCGCTAGTGATATTATAACCTAGCGAACAAAATACGTGGAAAGAAGAGGCGCCCGCTTCTCACCTGATTCACAACGTGAATAGGTAAATGTCACATATCTCTTATTTGATATCTTAACGGGCGCATCCTGCGTCCGTTTTTTAGTTCAAAGGAGGAATTATTATCTACAATCCAAATTTCGTGAGTCCACAACAAAGACCAGAGAAGACTAACACAGATTTAGTCAATGAACAAATCAGATTTCCATCAGTTTTAGTAATCGGCCCAAATGGTGAACAACTTGGCATTATGTCAAGATCCGATGCTCTTTACAAAGCTCATAACATGAATCTTGATTTATTATGCGTTGCTCCAAACAACCAACCACCAGTTTGTAAACTTTTAAACTATGGTAAGTATCGTTTCGAAGCACAAAAAAGACAAAAACTTAACAAAAAGAAACAAACAGTCGTGAACACCAAAGAAGTTCGCCTTACACCACAAATTGGCATCCACGATTTAGAAACAAAAGCAAATCAAGCTATTAAGTTTTTCCAAAACGGTGATAAAGTTAAGGTCTCTGTACGATTCCGTGGCCGTCAATTAAGCCACGTTGAAGTTGGTGAAGAGGTATTAAATAAATTCGTTGAACTTGTAAATGAATATGCAGTAATGGAAAAAAAGCCAGTTTTAGATGGCAAATTCTTAAGTGCAGTTTTAGCATCAAAAGTTAAAAAATAGGAGGAACGTAGTATGCCAAAAATGAAAACAAAACGTGCTTTAGCAAAACGTGTTAAAAAAGTTGGTAATGGCAAATTAAAAATCAACTCTGCTTACACATCACACTTAGCACACAACAAAACACACAAACAAAAAAGACAATTAAGAAAGGCTTCATATGTATCTAAGAGCGATTACAAACGCATTAAATACTTATTGCAATAATTAGGAGGTAAGAATCATGAGAGTAAAGAATAGTGTCACAACAAGAGCAAGACGTAAAAAAGTACTCAAAAGAGCTAAAGGTTACTTTGGTAGCAAACACCTCTTATACAAGACTGCTAAAGAACAAGTAATGCATTCTCTTCGCTATGCATTCAGAGATCGTAAACAAGTTAAACGTGATTACCGTAAACTTTGGATCAAACGTATCAACGCTGCATGCCGTATGAATGAAATTTCTTATTCTAAGTTTATGAATGGTCTTAAATTAGCAAACATCGAAATCAATCGTAAGATGCTTTCTGAATTAGCTATTAATGACCCTAAAGCTTTCACACAAATCGTTGAAAGTGCAAAAAAAGCTTTAGCAAAATAAAAAGATAAATAAGATATCAAGAAAAAGATAGGTCACAATACCTATCTTTTTTGTTTTTTCATATATTTACTTACGTCTTTATAGATATCAAAGAGACGGTCATACACTGACTTATTCTCTTTCATTTTTATTATTTCTACTTCTCCGTTATTAACATACAAAAATGCTTCAGGCACTAAAGTTAAGCCACCTAAACTGCCACCCATAATTGGTCCTTCATCTGAGAATTCAAATAGAAGATCATTTTTTTCTTTTTTCTCTTCTACATCTCCTCCTCCGACACCAAAGCCAAATGTTAATTTAGCAATTGGCACAATGACTTCTCTTTCATTAATTTTTATTGGTGTTCCCACAATATTGCTAGAATCAAAAATACTATGCATGCTATTTATTGTAGATAAAACAAGTTCTTTAACCGATTTTTTCATAACTTTTGCTCCTTGTATTAATCATGACATTTAGTAATGTCTTTAATATTTGTATTTTTACAACAACAATAATCTTAGATTTATCATCTGTGGTTACTCTTTTAAATATAAAATGATGTATATAAGTATTAGGTATGAAAAGATTAATTATTCCTAATGCACCAAAAAGCAAATAATCGCTGACATCAACTTGTTCATTAGCGTATATAATCTCTAATCCCACAAATAAAAAACTTTCGATTAAACTCTTAACATTAATTTCAATTTTTTGGCGTTCACTTTGTAAAATATTCGCTATTAACTTAGCACTTTCAATACGAAATACTTTTAAACGACCTAATTTTATTGTTAAGTATTTCTCATCTAAAATTGCACAAATTCGTAATGGCAATAATAAGAGCAAACTTATTAATAAGAGGATAACTAAAATAGTAACAAGGATAATTTCTAATATTTTCATATTATTAGTATGTATAATTTTTTAAAAAAAATTAAAAATGTAGGCATTCTTACACCTACATTTATAATCTAATAAATTTTTTAGTCTAAATTATTGACCTTTTCTAGAAGAACGAGTGCTTGATTTTGTGCTTCTTGATGAACATGCAGATCTTGTATTATTGCGTGTTCTGTTTGATGTAACACCATAATCTTCAGCATATTCGTGCTTAGTATTACGTCTAGTAGTTTTCTTCGCACTAGTCTTTCTTGTAGTGGATTTGTTTGAACCTTGTCTCACAACAATTCACCTCCTATTGAGGTTATTTTTTGTCGTATTTCAAATTTTATAAATAATTTTTTAAATTATCTTCATTTTCGCTTGTAACTACGATAGTTTCGGCATTAGAAATACAGTCATTTATTTCTGATTCATAATCCCATTTTTCTTCAAAAGCCTCAACTTCTTCTAGTTTTGGCATCGTTTTAGGGTTTTTAGGAGCAAAAATTGTACAACAATCTTCATATGGTCTAATAGAAATAGCATATGTATTAATTTTCTTTGAAATTTTAATAATATCTGTTTTATCAAAAATTGCCAAAGGTCTTATGACTGGCATATTAGTTACGGCATTAATTACATCCATAGACACTAATGTTTGGGAAGCGACTTGTCCAATAGATTCGCCATTTGCTAACGCCAAACATTTATATTTTTTTGCTAATCTTTCGCTTATGCGATACATCATACGACGCATAATTGTTATAGCGTAAGATTCATTAGAATATTTATAAATGTCTTCTTGTAATTTAGTAAATGGCACAACGTGGACTTTAATTTTTGCTTGGTAACGATTCAGTTCTTTACATAAGTCTTTTATTTTATCAATTACCGCTGCATTAGTGTATGGAGGGGCAGCAAAATGCACACATTCAATTGCAACACCACGTTTCATAAGTAAATATGAAGCTACAGGTGAATCAATACCTCCTGACATCATCATTAATGCTTTACCTCCGACACCTAAAGGATATCCTCCCGCTCCTACAATGTCACTTGTGTAAATATAAGCAGCGTCGTTACGAATTGTAATAGACACTAAAACATCAGGGTTATGAACATCGACTTTGTATTCACTATTTTTTAAAACGTGTCCCGCAATAATACGATTTATGTCATCACTAATGATTGGATATAATTTATCCGCTCTTTTTGCGCGCATTTTAAATGTCTTTTTATTTTCTTTAAGCAATAAATCTAAAACGACATTCTTGAGATTTTCAATATCAGTATCGGTTTTAATAACAAGTGAAAACGAATAAATACCTGATACATCTTTTAATCTTTCAATAACTGTTTCAGGATTTTCATCATTTAATTTTATATAAATGTGATCCATGCGCACTTGATATGTTAAACTTTTATATTCTTTTAAAGCATTACGAATATTATCTCCTAAACGAAAGATAAAGTCTTTTTTATTCTTTCCTTTGGTGGACAATTCTCCGAAACGCACCATAATGTGATCATACTTCATTTCCATTTGTTTTCTCCTTTATTTAGTGATAGCGAGTAATTCTTTCAAAACTTTTATGAATTCTTGTGCTTCTAATAATGTATTACTTTCATCAAAACTTAAGCGAATGGGATTAGACGCTAAACGAATATCTTTATCCATTGCTACTAAAACATGTGATTTTTCGTTTCTTTTTGATGAGCATGCAGAAATTGTTGAAACCATAATACCTTTAAGTGATAAACCTTCGACAATTACGCTTGCTTTATGTTCGCGTAAAGAAAAGTTTAAGATATAAGGTGAGGCATCGTGCGGCGAATTAATCACAACTTCTTCAATCTTAGATAGTTCTTCTCTTAAATAATCATTAATTTTCTTTACGTAATTAAAACTTTGTTTTTGATTATCAAGAGCTAAACGAATAGTTTTCGCTAAGACAACATCTTTCGGCACGTCACTTGTGCCACTTCGCAAATTGTTCTCTTGTCCTCCACCTGAAAGTAAGGCTAATGGCTTAATATTGTTCTTTATAATTAACATTCCCGAACCTTTTAAACCATGTACTTTATGGGCGGAAGCAATAAACATATCCAATAAATTGTAATCAATATCTAGTTTAGTAATTGCTTGAGTTGTATCACTATGGAAAAAGCATTTAGGATAGTTATCAATGACTTTACGAATTGCTTTGATGTCATTAATAGAGCCCGTTTCGTTATTTGTAGCCATAATTGAAACAAGAACAGTGTCATTACGCATAGCTTTTTCTAAGTCTTCAATTCTTACAACGCCATCTTCATTAACAGGTAAATATGTGACTTCAAATCCAAATTCTTCCTCTAATTGCTTAAAAGCATTAAGAACTGATGGATGTTCAATACTTGTAGTTATAAGATGTTTACCTCTATTTTTGTAGGCTAACGCCACTCCTTTAATAGCTAAATTATTTGCTTCTGTTGCACCACTTGTAAAAACGAGTTGATGTGTTTTTTCTAAACCAAAAAGTTTTAGTATTTGTTCTCGAGCATATGAAAGTAGACGGCTTGATTCTAAGCCATAAGCATGGTTGCTAGAAGCATTGCCATAATATTTTAAACATAAATCGTAATATGCATCTAAAACTTGCTTGTTTACAGAAGTAGTCGCAGCATTATCAAAGTAAATCAAAATAAAACCTCCATACCTTACAATATGTTAGAGAAACAAATTTGCATGAGTTAATGCCTATTGCTCACTAATATTTGATGTGTTTTTTATCTTTTTTGTAGCATTTCCCGCATCCATATAAGCGCGGTCGAACTCAGAATCGAAGAAAGATGTTTCAATTTGAGCAAACAAAGAGGAAATCTCTATTGAGTGATGTCTATCTTTATTTGCGTAAACAACTAAACTTTCTGTAATTGTCGCAAAATTTAAATTTGTTTCAAGTTCTTTTAATAAATCTTCTTTACCTTTTTCAAACGAAATAACAAGATTATTGATTGTGCGTGTATCTACTGGATGCACACGTAAAGCTGCATCAATCTCATCAATGAGATTATATAATTCTTCAAATTTTGGTTTTTCTTGTTCTTCGTATGAATCTAAATATAATTCATGTAACTTTCTTTGTGCTTCTTTTAAAGTAAAATAACCATCTTTAATGATGTCGTTCGCATTATTAAAGTCATTCTCTAAAGATAATAAGTAAGAAGAGAATTCATTTAATTTAACAATTGCAACTTGTGTTTGTTCCTTAAGTTCTTTGCATTTGCTATCAAGTAAAGAATATGGTTGTTTAGTATTTGAATGAATATAATTATCAAGTGTTCGTTTGATTGTATCAATACGCGTAATATTATATTTTATGACATCAATATCATTAAGATATTTATCGTCAATAATATATTCTTTCTTAACTTCTGGAATGATATTACAAATTTTAATGAACTTGTCTTCAAGATTTTTAACTTCTTTATAGACTTGGTCAACGTTGTTTTCAAAGTTTTCTTTTGCTATAACTTCATCTTCAAATTTACCAATTAATTTACTTACTTCTAAAATAATGTTATCCATTTCATCATCGCAGCCATTAACACTTAAAGATTTCAAATGTTTTTTCACATTGTCCACTCTTTTTTCTAAATCTTCAATTGCCATATTAACATGTAAATGATTTAATGGGAAACCATTTGTTATCATTTCTTGATACTTATCTTTTAATAATGATATTTTAGTTGGAACTACATCTGTGACTTTAGCGCAAAGCATAGGTAATTGATCCATAACAGGCTTTAATTCTCTAATTGCCCCATCAATACGCCCTAAGATTGTGTTAACTTCTTCGTAATTCGCACAATCAATAGCTTCATCATAACGACGGAATGCTTCATCAATGTTTTCAAATAATAAATTGAAAGAATTTTCTACTAATTTTAATTCAGCTTGATGTTCAAAATAAGTATTTTTAATATCGCGTAAAGTTTCTTTTTCTTTAACTGATTTTTCTTGTGCTTCTTCTTCACTCTTTAATGCTTCTTTTAAACGATTAGAAAACTCTTCAACTTGATTAAAGTAATCTAATAAAACATCTTTATTTCTTTTAATATTTTCGCGATTAGATTTTCCGTTTTTCTTATCAAGAGAACTCTTCAGCATATTCAAAGCATTTTGTGCTTGCTCATCTTGTGTTTGTGATAAGAATTGATATTCTTTTAAGAAATTTGTGTAAGTTTCAACATACAAAAGATTACAACTTGATATTGCATATATACGTTTTAAATATGCTTCATCTTGTCCAATTAACAAGGCATGAACATATTCATAACGTTTCTCAAGATCTCTTACAGTCTTATTAAAGCGATGCTTTTTAATAACCAACTTGAAAACTGAAAAAGATATAAAAAACACAACAATAATTACGATTGCAATTATTAGAAGTTGTCCACGATGTTTATCAAGAAATTCACCTAGAGTAAGAAACATAAAATCACCAAGCCTTTAGTCATAAATTAGTATAGCATAAATAAAAAATATTTTTATTTAATATTCAAAATATTGCTTATTTTTTTGCTTAAAAGTGCTAGGCAACATAAGAAGAAATAGTCATAATCATGCATAATATAAAATAAGTAAAAATCATTTTAATATTTCTTGACTTCAAATTACGGTTTATGTAAAATAATAAAGCATATTTATGCAGCATGTAAATACTACTTGTCTAATGTTACAAAATTTAGTTTTTTAAGTAACCATTGCTGAATGGTGAAATAATTGATTGTAACATCCGGAGTTTGGAATTTACACCTATTGCTTTATTTATGCAAATAATAAAGGAAAGGAAGGAAATAACTATGTCAAGATACACAGGACCAAGTTGGAAAATCTCAAGACGTTTAGGTTTCTCAACACTTGAAACAGGTGTTGAATTAAAGAAACGTAACTATGCTCCTGGCAAAGCACCTACAGACAAGAAGAAAAAACTTACTGAATATGGTAAGCAATTAGTTGAAAAACAAAAACTTCGTGAAATGTATGGTGTCAACGAACGTCAATTCCGTCGTTTGTTCATGATTGCTTCTAATTCTAAAGAAGTTACAGGTTTAGCATTTATGCGTATTCTTGAATCCCGTTTAGATAACTTGGTATATCGTATGGGATTTGCTCGTACACGTCGTGCAGCTCGTCAATTAGTAAACCACGGACACATTTTAGTCAATGGTAAGAAAGTTGATATTCCATCATACTTATGCAAGGTCAACGATGTTATTGCAGTAAAAGAATCTTCAAGAGACTTAAAAGTTATCGCAGAATCTTTAGAATCAATGGCTATGGTAGTTCCTTACGTCACAGTTGACAAAGAAAAGAAGGAAGGCAAATTCCTCCGTGAACCAGAACGTAAAGAATTAGCACAAGACATTCAAGAAGCACAAATCGTTGAATACTATAACCGTAAATTATAATTTTACGCTTATAACAAAAACAAAATTAGGATCATTTTTCTCTGGAATGGTCCTTTTTTGTTTATCAATATGCGCAAAAAAAGACACTTCAATTCAAAGTGCCTTTTCAATTTATAATTATTTTAAGTTAACCTTTACAAAATTCTTTTTGCCTTTTTTCAAAATCACACCATTAGAGAATTCGATTTTGCTTATGACCTTTTTAACATCTGTAACTTTTTCGTTTTCAAGCATTACTCCACCTTGTTCAACCGCACGACGTGCTTCAGATTTTGAAGTAACTAAATTTGTTTTTACTAATAAAGTAAGAATATCAATGTTATTATCTACAAAGTCTTCTTCACTTAATGAGACTGTTGGCATATTTGCAGCATCGCCTTTATTAAATAACGACAATGCCGTATCTTGGGCTAATTTTGCTTCATCTTCGCCATGTACCATTTTAGTTAATTCATAAGCAAGAATCTTCTTAGCTTCATTTAGCTCTGCTCCTTCAAAATGTTCCATCTTTTTAATTTCTTCTAATGGAATGAATGTTAACATTTTGATGCATTTTATGACATCTGCGTCATCGATATTACGCCAATATTGATAGAATTCAAATGGTGTCGTTTTATTTTTATCAAGCCATACTGCGCCAGACTGGGTCTTACCCATTTTTTTACCTTCACTATTAAGCAATAAATTAATAGTTAATGCGGAAGCATCTTTACCTAATTTACGTCTAATTAGTTCAGTACCCGCAAGCATATTTGACCATTGGTCATCGCCACCAAATTGTAAGTTACAGCCATATTTTATAAATAGTTGATAGAAATCGTAACTTTGCATAATCATATAGTTAAATTCTAAGAAACTTAAGCCACGTTCCATTCTCGATTTATAGCATTCCGCTGTCAACATACGATTAACTGAGAAACATGCGCCCACATCGCGTAACAAATCAATATAATTTAGATTTCTTAACCAATCGGCGTTATTAACCATCAAGGCTTTTCCATCAGAAAAATCAATAAATCTTTCCATTTGTTTTTTAAAGCACTCACAGTTATGATTGATGTCATCAACAGTTAACATTTTACGCATATCAGATCGACCCGAAGGGTCACCAATCATACCTGTACCTCCACCAATCAAAGCAATTGGCTTATTACCTGCTAATTGTAATCTTTTCATTAAAACTAAAGTCATAAAATGACCAACATGTAAACTATCCGCAGTTGGATCAAATCCAATATAAAATGTTGCTTTTCCATTGTTAATAAGGTCTCTAATTCTTTCTTCATCTGTAACTTGAGCAATTAGGCCTCTTTCTTTTAATTCTTCATATAATTCCATTTGTTTTTCCTCCTTGAAAATAAAAAAATCGCCCTATTTAAAGGACGATTATTAATCGTGGTACCACCTTTATTCGTAAGATAATTCGCATTACTTACCTTAATGAGTATATAACTCAATGCTTAACGCGCATAAACGATGTAGATTAATACATAGCTCCAAAGTGTATTCATGATAACGTGCTATTTCTTTTCACCAACCAGAAACTCTCTATAAATCACTATTTATCACTACTATCTTTTTCATAGCTTATATGTTAATTATAAATTAAAACACTTGCTTGTCAACTATAATGTTGAACCTCTTTTAACAAATTCCGAAGCAAAAGTAATATGTTTATCTGTTTCTTCTTTATTCATAATTTTAGTTAAAAGTTCAACTGCACTTGCGCCAATTTGATATAAATCAATATGCATAGAAGATATTTGAGGCCTTGTCATCAAAGCGTACTTTGTGCCAATAAGAGACAATATCTCAACATCTTCTGGTACTTTTAAATTAGAATCTAAGGCAGCGTTTAATATTGCCATCGCTAATGAGTCACGATACGCTAAGAAATATCCTTTCTTTGTTGATTCAAAGAATTTCATAAAATCGTTATATGTCTTAGTATATGAATCATCAGAACTCAAAATACCATAATTTGTATTGTTTTTAACGTGGGTGTCTACGAAAGCTTTTTCAATTCTTTCTAAAAGACGACCACAGTTATTAGAGTGAATGAAATACATCTCTTTATGAGGATTTTTTATGTAATCAGCGACAATATTTTTGATATTGTGTTCATAACCAAAATGAATACAACCGACATTTGTAGCTTCAATATCATTGTTAATTGCAACCAAAGGAACAGAATATGAAGCAATCTTCATTAATTCTTCATTTTCTAATTCATCATCAAAAATAATCGCACCATCAACATGGGAGGTAATGACTTTTTCCATAACTTTTAAAGCTTCACCACGGTCATGAGATGTCGTAAATAAACGCAAATCATATCCAAGCTCTTTAGCCTTATCAGTCATACCATTTAGCATATTCGAAATGTATACGTAGTTTGCGCTAGGAATGACAACACCAATTGTGGTTGACTTTGAAGTAGCCAATCCTTGGGCTAAAGCCGATGGTTTATAGCCGAGTTTTTTAATAACATCATTAACTTTGTCTTTTGTCTTTTGCGAAACAATATCACTGTTATTAATAACACGAGATACAGTAGCTAAAGATACGCCAGACATTTTTGCAACTTCATAAATTGTAACGCGGTTCTTTAAGTTTTCCATATTGATAACCTCTTTTCACTATTTTCATTGTAAATGAAAAAATTTTCATAGTCAATTAGTATAAGCTCATTAGTACGCTTTTTATCGTATGAAAATCAATGAAAAGCAATAAAAGCGCACCTAGCTGCGCTTTAAAGAGATGCTTTTTTCTAACTTATATCGCTACTTCTTAGATTTCTTTTTAAGATTCTTTTCCATTTTTTGCATAAGTGATGTAACATTTTCATTTACATCTTCACATACTTTAGCAAACTCTGTTTTAATATCTTTCTTCATCTTTTCGACATTCATGGACTCATGATTTTCTTGGTCATTATCACAAGATTTCATTTCCTTCATTTTCATTAAGAAATATGGAAGTGAGATGGTGATTGCTGCTCCAGTAATTACGCCGAATCCGAATGCCATCTTTCGAAAATGCATAAACCCTCCTATGTTAAGATTTATTCTCTACTATTTGCTAGTCCATAAATCCATGAATCAACGTTCTTTGAACTCATGAACAAGTATACTGTGTCTTTCTCATTTTTTTCTTCCGCAATTAATTGCTCAAGTGAGTTGACATAGCTTATTCGAGTTTTTGCTTTAAGTAAAACAGTGTTTTCCGTTGTCTTTTCATAAAGTGGCAACACATATGCTTTATCAAAGCACATTAACGCCTTTTTTAATTCCTTTTGAAACTTGACAAGACGGGAATAGCGATCAGGTTTAAAGATGCCTACAATTCTTTGACTAGGATACATCAATCTTAAGGTATTTAGACTTGCTAATATCTCTTTCGGATGATGTGCGTAGTCATCAATAAACACATCTCTTGCTATTATCTTTTCCTGTAATCTTCGTTTTATACAAGGAATTTCATTAAAGTTTTTTAGAGCTTCTTTTATGTCCAAATTGTTATGATGTAAGAAAGCGATAAGCGCTAATAAGTGGGTGGCGTTATATAAGCCATATATATTAACATCTAGATGTGTAATAAACTCTTCTTGATAATATACATCGCCTTTAATACCATGTTTTAAATCTAAATTTTTAATATAATAATCAGCATTAGAATCTAATCCATACGTTATTTTATTTTGATGATGAATTTTATTTTTGTCTTCATAATTTACAAAAACAGTCTTGGCATTCTTTACAAATTTATTAAAAGATGAGTTATATTGTCTTTTAGTCTTAAAATAATCAACGTGGTCATAATCAATATTTGTTATGATAATAGTGTTTGGATGATAAACCAAAAAATGGTCTTTATATTCGCAAGCTTCAAAGACAAAGAAATTATTTTGAAAGCCTCCCACACCAGTTCCATCACCGCGTAACATTGTCGTGTTTACAATGTTTCTTAAGCCATAATAAAAATATCCCGTTGTTGTGGTTTTCCCATGTGTTCCACATATTGCAATTTTATATAAACTTGAAAAATAAGAATTAATAAAAATGTGATACTCCTGATAAGGTTTATGTGTCGCTTTGATTTGCTTCATAATTTCGTGATTCATAAAATCATGTCCAATAACAAAGAAATCAATATCTTCTGGGATTTTTAAATCATTAGAAAAAGTATCATACTTTATTTGTCTTTTAATTAGTTCTTTCTCTGTGAAAACTTCATGGTCAATATCAACACCACACACAATGTTTCCATCATCCTCTAATATTCCCGCTAAAGCAGCCATACCTGAGCCTTTAATTCCTACTAAATAATATTTCATAAAAAATCACCATTCCATTATATGATGGTGATTATTTATTTTATTTAACTATTTTATATTTAGCATTCTTTTCTTTAAATTTCACTGCTTCTTTTATCTCTTCAATGGTGTATTCTTTATTCTTAGGCACTATTACTAATTTATCAGATACATCATTTTCAATAAGTGCGTATACTTTACCCACAAACACATTTTTGTCATCTTTTGCACCAATAAAATATGCTTCTTGATATTTACCATTTATAGCAACTTCTTTAATGCAACCATAAAACACATCATTATACTTAGAATTAAATGAAACTATTTTACCTGAAACATAGAACTTAACCATTGATCCAATCATTTTTTCAAGTTTTTCTCTTACCATTAGTTTCTTCAATAATGTATAAGCTTCTTTTTCTAATTCAGGTGGATTATAATCAATACTTTCCATCATTTTTTCTGTAGCTTTATCAATATCAAATGTGTGATAAATATCATAATAATTTATGATTTTATTTGCATTAAACAAACTAAAGATTTTACGACTTGATAGTTTATAATTTATCGTTAATGCCCTATAGATATAGCCTATCCAAAACATCTCTTCTTTTGTGTATTTGATTTTGCCATAATTAGATAAGCCATATTCTTCTTCTATTTCATTAAAACAATCGTTTAAATCCATCGACATTACTAAAACACTATAATCATCAAACTTGTTAGCTAAGTTTGAATTCATAAATCGTCGAATAAAAATTAAAGAACTACAATTTGTTTTATCAATTGATTCTTCAAATAGTTTTCCTTGTATCTGACATAACTTTCTTTCATTAAAATCCATTTTCTTCATTTTAGTAATTCGTCAATGTATTGACCCTTTCCTCGATACTCAATTCTTGCCACTTTTACTTTGTTTAAATTTAGATTGTTATTTTCTAATCTTCGTTTTTTATATTCTTCTTTTTCCTTATTAGACAAATAACATAATTTAATAAATTCTAATTGTTTTAATCCTTTTTCACTTTTAATTACATATTGACAACCCAAATTAGTGGCTGCAAGAGCGTGTTCACATTGTTCATTAGTAATAGTTCCGTCCACAAATTCCGATATTAAATCAAACATACGATTGTCAGCAATTGGCGCTATGATAACATCCGCATTTGATACTTTTTTGACGATTCCATCAATAATTTTGCTATTTTTATATTGTGTAATCCATCCTCTAAAATACGCAATGGCGAGCATCCATTCTGTATTAACACTAAACCTTTCAATTCTTAGATTCTTAACATTTAAAGAAAAAGCATAAACATATTTAGATGCAGAATTAGAAATATATGTTGAAGCCTGTTCAAAGCTTTCACCTAAATAAAATCCAAATCCAAAATCGTTATTTTCTTTAGAAAATTTAAAACTTACAGGCATGGTAATTTTGTTTTTTGCCCCATGAAATAAGAGTTTACAATTTCTTTTATCACAATCTTCAAAAAGAATTTGTTCATAAATCTTATTGAAGTGAATACCTTGTTCATAAGCATAATTATATATAGTTTCTATGTTTTTATCTTCGATTTTTGTTCTTTCGTTTTCCCAACGATTAATTGTGTCAAAAGAAACGCCAATGATTGACGCTAATTCTTTTTGTGTTAAAGATAATAATTCACGAATTACTTTTATTTCTTTATTAATAAACACGTGCATCACCTCTTATTAATAATATAGTAACCGAAATTAAAAAATCTGTCAAAACTTTTAATATGCAAATGTCGTATACAAGTTTTAGAGAGTATATAAAAGCACGCTTATTTAGGCGTGCCTGTTATTTAATTAATCTTCTTCATCAAATTCATCTTGATATGCATTAAGTACTTCTTCAACTTCATCAAGTTCTTCGTCATCCGTGACTTCCGTTAAATTATGTTCATCATCATATCTAAATGCATAGATGTCATCTGGTGCATCTTCACTGAAACATAGTACATATTTTGCACATCTTTCATCATTTTCATAAGTGAAGAGTATTTCCATTGCATACTCGACTCCATCTTCGTCTACAACAATAATTTGATTTTCTTTTGGTTCCATTTTTTCTCTCCTAACGTTGTTCTAAATATGTCTCGAGAATTACGACCGCGGCCATTTTATCAATTACTTTTTTGCGCTTTTTTCTTGATAAATCTGCTTCAAGTAATCTTCGATTTGCTAGCATTGTCGACATTCTTTCGTCCACCATGGCGATTTTTAAATCTGGATTTAGTTCAAGCAATTCTTCTTTAAAACGTAAAGCTGATTGAGCATGATCACCAACATCACCATTCATGTGAAGAGGAAGGCCTAATGCAATCTCATTGACATTTTCTTTTTTGGCATAATCAATGATGTACATTGCGGCTTTTTTATAATTTCCTTCTTCAAAACGGAATGTTTCGCGACCATAAGCAATCATACCTAGTGAATCAGAAATTGCGATACCTAACGTCCTAGATCCTAAATCTAATCCTATTACTTTTCCCATATTTTATTTTCTTCCTAATATTTATATTTATACATTAATCAATTAATTTTTTTACTAATTCAGTAACACTTGCTAATTTGGAGATGTCTTTTCCTGCACCAGAAGCCATATCTGGTCTTCCTCCACCTGAACCCAACATCATATTAGCGACTTCTTTAATAATTACACCAGCTTTGATACCATCGTTGACTGCAACTTTTGAAACAGAACACACTAATGGATAATTACCATTTTCTTGTCCGATTAAAAGAATCACTGAATCATCATAAACAACTTTTAATTCATCGACAAGTTTAACAAGTGCACTTCTATTTGTGCCTTCTAAATATTTAACAAGCATATGGTGTCCATTAAATACTGAGAAATCATCTTTTAATGATTTAGCAATTAAAACAGCTTGTTTTTCTTGTAATGCTTTTAACTCTGCTTTTAAGCTATCTTTTTCGCTAATTAATGCTTTTAATCTTACATTGTTTTCTGCGACTGACTTAGTGTTTAAAAGCGCTCTTTGATCCATCAATATTAATTCTTTTTGTTTTAATAATTTATAAGCATTTAAACCTGTACGAACTTGAATACGTCTAATACCTGCAGCGATAGATTCTTCTGACTCAATCACAAATGCTCCGATATCTTCTGTATTAGCGACGTGTGTGCCACCACAGAATTCTTTTGAAACATTGCCAAAGCATACGACACGGACAACATCACCATATTTTTCATTAAACAATGCTGTGGCGTGTAATTTTTTAGCTTCTTCAATTGGTAAAACTTGTGTTTCTTCTTCAATACGCATAGCAATCATATTATTCACGCGTTCTTCAATTTCATTCAATTGGCTATCACTTAATTTTTCAAAATAATTAAAGTCAAAACGCCCGTATTCTTCCGAAACATAACTACCTTCTTGATGTACTTGGTCACCTAACACAATCTTTAATGCTGCTTGGAGTAAATGCAAGGCTGAATGGTTACGCATAATTGCATGACGCGCATCAACATCAACGCTTAAAACAAACTTATCATTTAATGATATAGTGCCATAATCTAAGACAACGTGATGTAAGTGTTGTCCACGAGGTGCTTTTGTTACATTAGTAACCCGCATTGAAGTTTTTTCATTTTGAATGACACCTTTATCAGCGATTTGTCCACCCATCTCAGAATAAAATGGTGTGTTATCAAATATTACATCACCTTCATCTTCAATTTTTTCAACTTTTTCACCATTAACAAATAAGCCAATAACTTTTCCTTCAAGTTTTAAAGTTTCATAATGGAATTCTGATTCTTTAGCAAAATCCATTAAATCTTTTGATTGCTTATTCATACTTTGGAGATTTCCACGTGCGTTTCTTGCACGTTCTTTTTGCTCCGCCATTTCAGATTTAAAGCCATCTTCATCAACTGTAACATTGTTTTCTTGGCATATTTCCTTAGTTAATTCAATTGGGAAACCATAAGTATCATATAATTTAAAAGCATCTTTACCATCTAATACTTCTTTTCCTTCAATCATCTTTCTTAACATAGCTTCGCCGCTATTAAGAGTGGATAAGAATTTTTCTTCTTCGCCTTTAACAATCTTAGAAACAAAATCAACTTTATTTTCTAAGTATGGATAGAAATCTTTCATATTATCCGCGCACACTTGCACTAAATGATACATGAATGGTTTATCAATACCTAATTTACGTCCATAACGTACTGCACGACGTAAAATTCTTCTTAAGACATAGCCTCTTCCTTCGTTAGAAAATGAAGCACCATCCGCTAAAGCGAATGTACATGTTCTGATGTGATCAGCAATAACGCGGTAACACATCTTATGTTCATCATCATATGGATACTTAGCTAACTTTTCTGCAGCCTTAATAATTGGCATAAATAAGTCTGTTTCAAAGTTTGTTTCCGTTCCTTGCATAATACAAGCGAATCTTTCTAATCCTCCACCTGTATCAATGTTTTTGTTAGGTAATTCTTTATAATCTTTACGGTCTACACCTTCAACTGCGTTATATTGTGAGAAGACAATGTTCCATATTTCAATGTAACGATCATTTTCAATATCTTCTTCAAGCATTTTAATACCTAAATGCTTTGGATCATATTTTTCTCCACGATCAAAGAATATTTCAGTATCAGGTCCACAAGGTCCTTCACCAATACACCAGAAATTATCACTTAATGGAATCATATGACTTGCATCCATACCTTGTTTAATCCATAAATCACGTGTTGCTAAGTCATCTGGGTGATAAGTGATATAAAGTTTATCTTTATCAATTCCAAAATACTTTTCATTAGTTAATAAATCATAAGCCCAAGGTATAACTTCATTACGGAAGTAATCACCAATTGAGAAGTTACCTAACATTTCAAAGAATGTGTGGTGTCTTGCCGTCATACCAACATTTTCAATATCGTTAGTTCTCAAAGATTTTTGAACATTAGTAATTCTTCTATTAGTTGGAATCTCTGTCCCATCAAAATATTTTTTTAGTGCTGCAACACCAGCATTAATCCAAAGTAAAGTTGGATCGTTTTGTGGAATTAATGAAGCACTTGGTTCAACATAGTGACCTCTTTCTTTCCAGAAATTTAACCAAATAGTTCTTATCTCATTCGCGGATAATTTTTTCATAAATATCTCTCCCATCAATAAAAAAAGTTCCTAAAAAACAATTAGGAACGAAATAATCGCGGTACCATCCTATTTCACAATAGTGCACTCAATTTACTTTAACGCAGTTAACGGCGAGTATTAATCGCTCTAAGAAGGGGCTCATTTAAGGGAAAATCAATCTTTTTCACCGCTAGACTGTCGCTAATAAATTCCTGCTTAAATTTATTCTTCTATCCGATTTATATGTATTATAGCATAATAAAAATAATATAGGTAGATATAACATTAAAAAAGACTAAATACATTGTGTATTTAGTCAATTAGGTTTGTAATTAGTCAATATTATCTTGACTTTCTACTACTTTTTTCTTTTTAGATTTAACAATGCTAATAGAAATAAATGCGGACATAAGAACCACTAAGGAAATACCTGCGATTAAAACTGCTTTCAATACAGGGTTTGCATTGTTGCTAGTTAAGACTTCACCATTTTGTAAATTGTTCTTAGCACTATCAACTTTGAATGCATGAGCTTGAGCAATGTAACGAACTGATTGTCCAATTGTAACAACACTTCCATCATTACCCGCGGTATCAAATGTGTTATTTAAGATTTCTTGGACTGTATTATCAAATCCTTCATATGTTGAAAGTAAGTTTTCAACAGTTGTGTTGTCTTGATTTAAGAATTCACAAATTTCTAATGAAGAATCTGCTCTACTTACTTGGCTTGTTGTACCTTGTTTCTTAACTCTTATTTTTGCATACCATGTACCATTGACGAATTCATACGCTATCTTCATAGCAGCAACATAACCATAATTAGTTACTTTATCAGTATCTAAGAATCTTGTTAAAAGTAAATCAACATATTGCATTTTAGCATTAATGTTTGATAAATCTGTGATATTATCACGTGCAACTGAGAATTCATTTTTAGCATCTTCAATTGCGGCAATCACTGTGTTTGCATCTAATGATTCAAGAACAGTAATACCTGTAACTGTTACTGACATTGTGTCATAAGTACCAATTACACTTGTTGTACCTGCATCTAACTCATTAGCAGACCAAGTAATTTCATTTGTAACATCTAAAGTTGTGTTGTCTTCAAATGTTGCTGTAATGGTTAATCCAAGTGGATTAAAGATTTCGCCCGCTACATATAATTTGTTTTCTAAAGTTCCAGATAATTCTAGGCTCTTTAACGCTTTTGCTTCATCAACTTCACCATATTTAACAACGATACTTGATAAGTATGTAGCACCAGTACCGTTATATTTAAGAGCAAAATAACGATTTGTAGTTGTTAATGTCCAAGTTGTTTCAGTTGTAGATAATGTTTTAGCACCATGGCTTGTCCCAACTTCTGGAGCATTTGGCACTTCATAATAGGCTGTTGAATTTGTTAATAACTCCCAAGACCCACTGCCTTGTGCTGTAGTAGCAGAAACAGATTGAATTGCTCCTGGAATCTTTGTGGTATTAAAGATATAGTAAGAAGCTTTGGAAGCACTGAATTGCATCTTATCTTTTGTACCACCATAGATAAATGCTTCACCAGATATATTGCCACTTGTCCATTCTTGGAAAGCATATGAACTTGTAGCATTTGTAAACGAATCTCGAGTAATAGTAACTTTACCTGATTCTTGAGTAACTGTAATTCCTTCGTAATATGTTTCAACATCACCATATTTACAAATAACTTTTGTTGTACCGGCATCAAGCAATATGTCTAAACTATTAGCATCAAGCCAATTACAATCTTTATTATCAATAACTTCTGTGCTACCATCGGTATAAGTAGCAGTTACTGTTAAACCATCTGGATTAAATTTATCACCAGAAGCATATTTAACTTGTGTTGGAGTTCCTGATAAAGCAATACTTGCAATGCCTTTAACATACAAGTTATATTCACCCTTAACACTTGTATCAACTGTGGATGTTGCAGTAATAACTACATCGCCGGCAGATACACCGGTAACAACACCATTATTGACTGTTGCAATGTTATTATTACTTGAAGACCAAGTAACTGTATTTGCAGCGTCACTAGGAACAACTGAAACACTCAAAGTAGTTTTAGCATCAACTGCAATTGTAGTAACTGAACCATTAATAGTAATTGATGTAGGTGGTTCAATAGCTTCTATTGTAACACTTGTATAAGCAATTAAGCTTGTGTTAGAAGAGTAATAAGCTGCAATTCTTGTTGTACCTTTACTTTCACCTGTGACATTACCATTGCTATCGACTGATGCAATAGTGCTATCTTCAGAAAAGTAAAGGATCTTTCCTCCTGTAATATTTTCAACAGTAGCATTCATATTAAAGCTTTCGCCTTTTTGAATTGTTTTTTCTTGGTTTGCAACTTTGATTGCCGGAACAACCGGAGTTTCTTCTGGTGGCAAAGTCGAACTATTTCTTGAATAAGCTGTACAAGTTCCTTCACCATTAAATCTCTTCATCCAGCCACCTTTGTTATCATATTCTTGGAATGTCTTGTAGTGATCATCAGAATAGACAACAACTGGTTCTGAACCATAGCCGTTTGCCGTATCACTAAAGCCTTTATCAAAACATACTAGACGTCCAACACCACGGCTACTAGTTGTATATGTGCCATCTAAGTCGACATCTAATTCATAATAATAACCACTTTTAGACCATGGAACTGAAGTAGTATAACCATCAGTACGGTTA
The DNA here is from genome assembly GCA_900315885.1 of uncultured Erysipelotrichaceae bacterium. Lineage (GTDB taxonomy): Bacteria > Bacillota_I > Bacilli_A > RFN20 > CAG-826 > RUG131. The sequence continues at coordinate 21,193 of ONAT01000011.1, read as the reverse complement.
TATTCTGATACTTTATAAGTTTTACCTGAAGTACCATAGTTATTTGGCCATGTACCAAATGCAACATAATAAGCTGCAATTTCAGAAATATCAGTATAATTATTTCCTTTAGTTAACGTTTTGGTACCACCATTTGTCCAAGGCACTGTAATTGATGTGCCAGTAGCGATTTGTGGATCACCACGGTCACCATCACTAAATGGACGGTAATATTCAAAAGCAGTTTCAGTCGCTGATGTATCATAAGTATATTGAATTTGTGTGACTGTCATCTTTGAAGAGCCACAATTAATTCTAAATGCTTGTGAGCCACTTGGTGCTTCATAAACTTGTCCACTCTTAATATTTGAGGTTTTACTTGTATAATGTAAGTTTTCACCAAATTCGATAGATCCACTTGAACTACCTGAAAATGTAACTTTAACTGATTTTAAGCCGGCAATAGGTTCAACGTTAAAGAAACATCCATCTAATGCACCATTAGCAAAATCTGCTGATTTTGTTGGTGATGGGTTCATAACTAGTTTTGAGCCACTACCAACACGATAATTGAAGAAATCAACACCATTATAAGTTTTTGTTCCCCAGTTCGTGGTATAGCTACCAACAGAAGTAAATGAACTAATAGTTTTTGTCGTCTCCGCAGCATGAGCCACAATATGTGAATCATGCAATAAATCCTTAGCCCCATTAATTGAACATGTCATCATAAACACTGATGCAAACAGAGCAAAGTATTTGAAAATCTTCTTCTTCGTTTTCATATGCGTTACTTCCTTTTCTTGTTATTTAAATAACAAATGTACAAAAAGTATTATATCATTATTTGCATATAAAAACGATAGTTTTTTTGTATTATGTAAAAAAGCAGTGAAAAGTGGCTTCACTGCTTTGTTTTTTCTTAAAAATTTATAAATCAATACGCTTGTTTTTGAAATAAACTTGGTCAATAATCCCTCCACCAAGACAAATATCCTCATCGTAAAATACAGCGGCTTGTCCTGTGGTAACGGCTTTATATGGTTCATCAAATATAAGTTCAACTGTAGTGTCATCAATCATATGCAAAGTAACGCCTTGATCTTTTTGACGGTATCTAAATTTGCAACTTACATGCATATCACTTGTTGGGATATGATTATTAAACTGACAATTAGTGATGATTGCTCTATCACTTAACAAATGCTCATCTTCATTACCACTTGCAACATAAAGTATGTTCTTTTTCACATCTTTTTTAACTACAAACCATGATTTAGCTTCACGCCCTGAAATGCCACCAATTCCTAAGCCACGTCTTTGGCCAATTGTGTAGAATAAGACTCCATCATGCGTTCCTACAACTTCATTTGTATTAATATCAACAATATTACCTTTGTTCGCTGGCAAATAATTTTTTAAAAATTCTTTAAAGTTTCTTTCACCAATAAAACAAACACCTGTAGAATCTTTTTTAGTGGCAATTGATAGACCTAATTCTTTGGCAATACGTCGTACTTCTGGTTTATCAATATCACCTAACGGGAATAAACATGAACTAATTTGTTCTTGATTAAGTTGTGATAAGAAATAAGTTTGATCTTTATTTTGGTCATAACTCTTTAATAAAAAAGTTGTTCCATCTTTATCCACTCTTTTAGCGTAGTGTCCTGTGGCAATATAATCACAGCCTTTAGATTTAGCAAACTTTAAAAAGGCGTCAAATTTGATGTATTTATTACAAAATATATCGGGATTAGGTGTTCTTCCTCTTTGATATTCTTTTAAGAAATAAGTAAAGACATCATCCCAATATTCTTTAATAAAATCAACACGGAATAATTCAATTCCTAGTTTTTCTGCGACTGCTTTTGCATCTTCATAATCTGCTTCTTGTGGGCAACAACTGTTGTTTAAGGTAGGATTCCCTAAGAAATCTCCGTTTGCGATTGCGTCCCAATTACGCATAAATCCTGCGACAACATCATAGCCTTGTTTTTTTAATAAAAATGCTGCGACCGCGGAATCAACTCCGCCTGACAATCCGATCATAACTTTAGTCATTTTTAATCAACTCCTGACTATCATATATCATGGTAAATGGTCCATTATTTATCAAATCAATTTGCATATCTGCACCAAATACGCCTGTTTTAATTTCTTTTTGTAAGATATTTTTTAAGCAAATATTAAAGTAATCATATAATTCACTAGCTCTTTTAGGCTCTAATGCATTAACAAACGATGGGCGATTGCCTTTTCTTAAATCTCCATATAATGTGAATTGCGATACTGATAATATTTCTCCATTAATATCGACAATTGATAAATTCGTGTGGCCATTTTCATCTTGAAAAATACGTGATTTTACAATTTTGTTAGCCATCTTTAGAGCAATATCTTCATTATCTCCTGGTGTAAAGCCAACTAGTAAAACTAGTCCATGTTTAATACTAGCATGTACTTGGTTATTTATACTTAGATTTGCTTTAATAACATTTTGACTAATCACTCGCATTTAAATCACCACACTAATTATAGAGAATTTATTGATAAAATGGTATCATATTTTTGGAGTTGATGATTATGAAAGCACCACTAGCATTTAGAATGCGCCCAAAAACACTGGATGAAGTGCTTGGACAAAAAGATTTATTATCTGAAAACGGATTTTTAACACGCTGCGTTCAAACTGACACAGTCGTATCTATGATATTTTTTGGTCCACCAGGGGTTGGTAAAACCACTCTTGCTGAAGCTTTTGCTAATTCTTTAAAAGTACACGCTATTAAATTAAATGCTGTTACTAGTAACAAAAAAGATTTAGAAGATGCCATAAATGAAGCTAAGTTATATGAACGCGCAATCATTATAATGGATGAAATTCATCGACTTAACAAAGATAAACAAGATATCTTATTACCTTATTTAGAGGATGGAACAATATTCGTTATTGGGGCTACTACTGCTAATCCATATATTTCTATAAATCCTGCTATTCGTAGCCGTTGTCATTTACTAGAACTTTATCCTTTAAATAAGGAAGATGTTGTCATAGGTATTAAACGTGCAATTGAAGAAAAAAACGGATTAAATAATGCCATATCTTTAACAAGTGAAGCCATGAATCTACTAGCGGAAATGTCTGGTGGAGATATGCGATTTGCCTTAAATTATTTAGAAATTATTTCTTTGAGTAACAAACAAAATCAAATCGAAGTTGAAGATATTAAAAACATTGTAAAAGTTCCAAATTATTTAATAGACCGCGATGAAAACGGGCATTACGATTCAGTTTCGGCTTTACAAAAATCAATACGTGGTTCAGATGTGGATGCAAGTTTATATTACTTAGCAAGACTATGTATCGCTAACGACTTAGAGTCAATTGAAAGAAGATTATTAGTTATTGCCTATGAAGATGTCGGCTTAGCAAATCCTAGTGCAGTTGATCGAGTAACTAACGCGATTAATGCTGCTAAAAAAGTAGGTATGCCTGAAGCTTTGATTCCTCTTGGCTTTGCAGTATGTGATTTAGCTCTATCTCCAAAATCAAAAGCAAGTAATAACGCTATTCATAACGCCTATGAATCAGCAAAAGAAATGCCACTTGATGTCTTAGATTATCTCAAATTGACACCTGTTAATCGAAATGAAGAAGATTGCTATCCTTATGATCGTCCAGATTTATGGGAAAAAATTCAATATCTACCAAATCTCATTAAAAATAAAAAATTCTATGAACCAAGTAATGGTTCTAAATACGAACGCGCTTTAAATGAGAACTATGAGCGTTTACAAAAAATCAAACGTTCCACAAATCTTAGAGAGTTAAAAAAGAAACTTTAGTTACAGACTTATTTTATAGATTTCATATTAAAACATTTTCAAAAACTCAGCTCTTTAAAAGTTGAGTTTTATTTTTTTAGTATAAAATTGTCGAGTTCTTAAAAGTAAATCAAATAAAGGAGAAAACGAGTTGGCTACAAATTGTAGTCAACTGAAATTACAATCTTCTAATGGCGTCATATTTTTTAATCATCAAAGTTTATAGTAAATGCTTATTTAAAAATTAAAGGGTAGCAACTCATTTGCTACCTTTTACATTGTCTATAAATTTCTTTGCTAGTCAGAAATTACTAGAGTTTCTTTTTGTTATCAGGAGAATTGCGTAAAAAAATACTTGTAATTCTTTTAAAATCAAAAGGACAAACTGGATACATATAAGGAACACTCCAAATCTTAATTGATGTTAAATACAAGAACAAAAGCGTAGTAAATATGATAAATCCGTTTTTTCCAAATATTGCAGTAATAACTATCAATCCAATATTTGCTAATTTAATAGCCATCGATAATTCATAACTTGGCGTGGTGAAATTACAAATTTGTGATATGGCACATAACAATAGTACTTCTGGTAAGAACAATCCTAATTCCATAGATACTTGTCCTAAAATAACCGCGGATATTAAAGAAATACCTGTTTGTAATGTTGTGGGAGTATGAATTGACGCTAAACGAACAATTTCAAATATTATTTGGGCAATAATAATTTGCATTGCTACACCAATTTCAAGATTGTTTTGCGAAATAGATATTTTAAAAGAATTTACTATTTCACTATTATCGACTAGGCACATCCAAAGAGGAATTAGAAATAGTGATAAAAATATCGCAAATGTTCGTAACATGCGTGTAAAACTTCCCACGATTGGTGATTGCCTAAATTCTTCCACGTGCTTTGTATGATCAAATATTGTGATTGGTGTTAAAATCACAGAAGCCGATGTATCTACGATTATAGCAATTTTTCCATACATTAAGGATATACTTGCTACATCAGGTCTTTCAGTATATCTTACCAAAGGAAAAGGTGTATATTTTTGTTTAAAAAGTATTTCTTCTAAAGAACGGTCAGTCATAATTAATGAGTCAACATCAATTTTATTTAGTTGTTCATCTAAATGATTTACTAAATCTTCATCAGCAATACCTTTGATGTAACATAAAGCGACATTAGTTTTGCCCAAAGAAGAAATTGAATATGATTTTGCCACTAATTGTTCACTTTTTAGTCTTCTTCTTAATAAACCAATATTAGTATTAATTGATTCCGAAAAGCCATCACGTGATCCACGAATTGTTTTTTCAGTTATTGGTTCTTCAATAGAACGATTAGGATATAGTTTTGCATCAACTAGATAATATTTTTCTTCAATTACTAACAAAATAAAGCCAGAATAAACATCTTCTAGAATTGTATCTAAATTACTTTCTTGCTTTATCTCACCATTATAAACTCGTAAATCAAAATCTTTAAAAGATTTAATTTTGTCTAAAAACTCCATTAAAAACATTAAGTCATAATGATTTATAAGTGATGATGTAAAAAATATATAACCATCTTTATTAAGAATTTTGATTTCTTTCTTTTTTATATCAAAATTGTTATTAATATCAAGTCTTTTTTCTAATTCATTGAGCATTATGGTCTAGGCTTAGAAAACAATGATGCTAAAAAAGCCATAACCACAGTAAAAGATAAAACCGCGGATGAATCTTTAAGCATTCCTTTTAAAATTCCAAGCACTCCTCCTTCTTTAGCTCCCTCTAATGCGGCATTACCAAGAACATATCCAAAATTAGTAATAGGAGTCATAGCGCCTCCACCACACATTTTGAGAAGCCACTCATACGCTCCTCCAGTAGTTAATAAAACGCCCACAACTACATAGATGGATGTAATGTGTCCTGGTGTCAATTTTGAATTATCAAAAATAATTTGTGCAATAAGACATAATAAACCAGAAAAAGCAAAAGCACATAAGTATGTCATTTTTCATTTACCTCCAATTCAATCGCGTGCGCTACAATAGGTATAGTGTGATGTTGAAAACACATCGTTGGTGAATATAAAGCACCAGTTCCCACAAGTAATACACGTTTTAATTCTTTCTTTTCAATAAGGTTTAAAATGTAAGACATACTTACTAATCCAATACAAGCTGGTCCGCTTCCTCCAGCATGAATATCATTATCGCCTTTATGATATATTAGATTTCCCGCATCATTATAATTATCTAAAATAATGCCATCTGTTTTGAAACAATCTAATAAAATTTTACTACCAATATTTGATAAATCTCCGGTAAGAATTAAATCATAATATGAAGCTGATAAATTATTATTATCTAAATGATCTTTAATTGTATGATAAGCGGCAAGCGCCATTGGTGAACCGACATCGTTAACATTGTCCCAGTTCGCGTCATAGACTTTTCCAATTGTCGCTCTTGTCACTTTGATTTTCGTGGCTCTTTTGCCTAAAACTGCACTTGCTGCGCCCGTAACCGTTGTCGTTACTGTATCTTTCTTTTGAATTCCATATTCAATGGGAAATCTAAATTGTCTCTCACTTGTCGCATATGAAGAGGAAGTAAAAGCTAAAGTGTAACTATTATGATTATTTGAGCATATTAAACACGCTTGAATTAAAGCAAGAATAAAAGATGAACACGCCCCATAAACACCACAATATGCTAAATCAAAATGTTCAATCGCGGAAGAAGATACTGCTAATTGGTTAGATAAATCTCCTCCAATTGCTACTTTGATTTTTGTACGGTCAATTCGAGCTTTATTTATTGCTAATTGGATTGCCTCTTTAAGCATTAATACTTCAGCGTCTTCAAAACTTTTTTGTTTATGATAACTATCTGAATAATGGTAATCAAAATATTCTCCTAGTGGGCCTTCAAATTCTTTTTTACCTGCAATTGTGGCACCAGATTGTAAAAATACACTCTTAAATGATAAAGAATAACTCATAAGGCCACCCCCACAAGACTAAGAAGCAAACGGATGAGTGCATAAAGAAAAGCGAAAACAAAGCCATAAGTTATGACACTTCCTGCAAGATAAAACATACGTGAACCAATCCCATAAACTGGTCCTTCAAATTTTGCATCAATTGCGGAAGAAACTACGGAATTTGCAAACCCACTTGTAGGAATAAACAAACCCGCACCAGCTTTACGTGCGATTTTATTATAAAGACTTGTCGCAGTTAAAACTGTGGTGATAAATATAATACCTAATGTTGATAATATTCCCGCGTCTGTTTTTTCTAAGCCTATCCAATTTAAAGATATATCATAGAAAAAATTAGCTAAAATACCAACAAATCCGCCAACTAAAAAAGCCATAAGCGCATTTTTTGTGCGTTTATTTTTAATTTCATGCTTTTTTACTATTTTTTGATAACTTTCCTTATCCATATAAACACCTCTAAGATAAGGTTTACCCAAAAAAATTATTTTATACTAAGACATTAATTCTTTTAATTGCGCAAGAATTCGTTTTTCTTTACGTGAAATTTGCACCTGAGAACATGAAAATCTTTGAGCTAAATCTGTTTGTTTCATTTCATCAAAAAAGCGGAGTTTAACAAATAATTGATCTTTTTTATCTAGTTTTTTTATCGCATTTTCTAAATCAATTAATAGTAATGAATCAGGTTCACTACTATCAAAGATAATATCTTTTAAAGTCATATTATCTTCATCTAATGGTGCATCAATTGATAAAGGATATACGTTCGCATCTAAAGCCATAATGACATCTTCAATTCCTACTTGTAACATTTGAGCTATTTCTTCAATATGGGCATCGCGATGATAAGTCATATCAATATATTCCCGCACTTCTTCTATTTTTTTTGCTAAATCTTTTGTGCCTCTTGATATTTTAATAATGCCATCATCTCTAAAAAATCTTCTTATCTCACCAAGAATAAGAGGAACTGCATATGTTGAAAATTCTACATCATAATTTTTATCAAATTGTTTAATAGCTTTCATAAGTCCAATTGTTCCAGTGGAAACTAAATCTTCATATTCTACATATTTAGATTTATAACGATGGGCTAATTTATAGACTAAAAGCATATTATCTTGGACTAATTTTGCAAATGCTTCTTGATCACCTTTCTGCGCTTTTTCAATTAAAGCCATTGTTTCTTCAGCAATTGCCATATATTTCACACTTTGTATTTGCTAAAGATTTTTTAATTATTAGTTTTGTTCCCACATTAACTACGGATTGAATTTCAAATTCATCCGATAAAGAATCAATAATCGATAATCCCATTCCTGCTCTTTCTAAATCTGGTCTCGTCGTAAAATTTGGCTTTTTCGCTTGCTCTATATCTTTTATACCAACGCCATAATCTAGAATAATAAGATTTAAAGTATCTTTATTTATACTTGCTTTAATTATTACATCACGTTCAGGATTTAATTTATATCCGTGAATTATTGCATTACTAACACCTTCCGATATGATAGTTTTAAGCTCACTAATTTGCTCCATTGTCGGATTCAAAAATGCTACAAAGCTTATGACTGCATTTCTTGCTAATGATTCATTTGTTAAATTTGCTTTGAAGCGTAATTCCATCTCGTTCATATTGTTATTTTTCCTCTTTTCTTAAATTCGTTAACATTTTTGTATTCATCCATGATTGATGATAGGCCTGTCAAATTAACTATTTTTCTTGTGTAAGTACTAAGTGTAAGAAACCCACACATTCCTCCAACACGCCTTATTTCGTTATATCTTCCTAAAATTAGTCCTATACCCGCACTATCAAACAAAGAAACATTCTTTAAATCCCATAAAAGTTTCGAAGCTTGGTGCTTTCGCATTTCTAAAACTATTTTTTCTTTATACCCTAAAACATGATAACTATCTAATTCACCAAATATTTTTATAGTTAAACCATTTTCAAATGGTATAATTCTTATTCCATCATTCATATACTTTCTCCTTCCAAATGACATTATAAGGCAAGAAAAAAAGAGGATTGTTAAATCCCCTATTTCTCGACAAAATTCGTATATTTTTCTTTTTACATTTTTCGACTAATTAGAACAAAAACTCAAGCCAATTATAGAATAAATAATCAAAGAAATTCGATTTTTTCACTTCTTTTTGTGCATAGACTTTAAAAGAATAATTATCGCCATCTGGCGTTGTTACAATTAAGTTTGCCACATGTTCATTTTCTTTAATTGGCGATTCGGTTTTAAGCATTTCTATTTTAGCTTTTAAATCTTCTTTTTTATATTTCTTATCTAAAACTACAATAACATTATCTTTGACTACCAAACTAGTTTCATCATCTAAACTATTTGCAAATTTATATTTTGCTACTTCTTGATTTTTATCATATAGTTTTAAAGCTTGCATATTTGCAAAACCATAATTTAATAAGATTGTGGTGTCTTGTGATCTTTTAGCGATAGTTTCTTCATTCATAACAACAGAGATTAAACGTACACCATTTCTTTTCGCTGTCGCAGTTAAATTATAGTTTGCTTTAGAAGTAAAACCTGTCTTTAATCCATCCATTCCCTCATAATGGCCTAACATTTTATTAGTGTTTACTAACCAAAATGGTTTTTCCGTATCTTTTCTAATATAATCTTCTTTTAAGCGTGTAAAACGAAACAAATTCTCTCCAAAACCCACTAATTCAGAAGCAACTAAAGCCATATCATAAGGTGTTGTATAATGATTTTCATCATCAAATCCTGTTGGATTAACAAAATTTGTATTTTTCATGCCAAGTTCTTTAGCGGTTTTATTCATCAAATTAACAAATTCACTTGTCGAACCAGCAATATGCTCTCCTAAAGCCGTTATTGCATCATTCGCGGAGTTAATACAAACTGCCTTAAACATATCTTCTACACTCATCTTTTCGTATGGTTCAAGATAAATTTGTGTTCCACCCATAGAAGCCGCATATTCACTTGTTTCTACCATATCTTGCCATTTTAATGTTCCATTTTCGACATTTTTTAAGACAAGATACATTCCCATCATCTTGGTCATACTTGCTGGGAAATGTTTTTCATCTTTATTTTTTTCATAAATGACTTTCTTTGATACAGGTTCTATTAATACCACGGACGAAGAATGTAATTCAAATAAAGGCTCTTCCACTTTTCTTATATTTTTATGGCTAGGAGTAAGGCAAATTAAGGAAGAAAGAATTAAAAAAAGTATATTTTTCATTATTATCACCAATAATACTTATGATTAAGAAGAACATTTATGACAACTATGCTCATAAATCTTTTTAAGGAAAGGAAACTATGAAAAAAAATCTATTATTCACATTATCAATTTTATTACTAGGTTCTTGTGCTGGTAATACAAGTAATTCACTTGTGTCAATGAATCCTGCAAGTGTCGGTAACTCTTACCCATCTTCTTTTGTATCTACAAGTATCAACAAACCTTCTACCACTCCTAGCACCTCTACATCAACTTCTTTAACTGATGTAAGTGCTAAAGCAATTAGAATTAAAGCTGAAGCATTAAAAGACAATTTGCCAAGTACTTCAAGTGGCGAAGAAACTATTGTTTCAGCAGATGAATTGCAAATTGGTTTAGTATCTTCAAATTATGGCACTTATAGTGGAAACAGTTACATTATGCTAAGAAAAACTAGTGACACTAATGGAGCAGGTCATCTTTATAACAAAAATGATTTAGGTTACATTAGTTCAATTGTGGTTAAGTTTTCAAGTAGCACCAGCACTAACGCTATTTTAGGTGTAACATTCTCTAACACTATTAATCCTAATGCTGTTACAGACGTTACAAAAAGTGAGAAGGCATCAGTCGATGGGATTGTAACTTTCACAAATGAAAACAAAGATTTTAATTTCTTTAACTTATCCGTTACAAACAATTATAATCTGCAAATTGCAGAGCTAGTAATTAATCTAAACGGTGCATCAGAAAGTATTAATTAAATCAGGAATAAAATCCTGATTTTTTTAATGAATTGTTCTACGCTTTAATGCTATAATTTATTAAGGTGATTTAAATGAGTATTAAAGATTATGTCGCATTAAAAAAAGAAGAAATGCGCAAAGAAGTTAGTGAATTAAAAATTGTACCTACTCTTGCTATAATTCAAGTAAATGATGACCCAGCAAGTAATGCTTATGTTAAAGGCAAATTAAAAGATGCCGAAAACATTGGTATAAAAGGTATCTTAATAAAATTAGATGAAAGCATTAGTGAAGAAGATTTGATTAAAGAAATCAATAAAATTAATAACGATGACTCAATCCATGGCCTTATTGTTCAAATGCCTCTTCCTAAACAAATAAACGAAGAACATATTAAATTAATGGTGGATCCAAAAAAAGATGTTGATGGATTCCATCCTTTATCATCTTTCAACCCTTGTACACCTCAAGGTATTGTCGATTATTTAAAAGCGGAAAATGTTGATTTTGCTGACAAAAACGCTGTCGTTATTGGACGAAGCAATATTGTAGGTAAACCAATGGCTAAAATGCTAACTAACTTAAATTGCAATACAACAATTTTACATTCTAAAACTAGTAAAAAGAACCTAGAAATGTTTTTAGCTAACGCCGATATCATCGTTATTGCTATCGGAAAGAAATGGTTCCTTGATAAACAAACATTTAAAAACGATGCCATTATTGTCGATGTAGGTATTAATCGTGAAGATGGAAAACTTTATGGCGATGCAAGGCCTGATTTGAATGTTAAACTTCAAACACCAGTCCCAGGTGGAGTTGGATTATTAACAAGATTAACTTTAATGAAGAATTTACTTCAAGCATATTATCAAGAAATTAAATAATAATCTCTTATGTGGAGTTTTGTATGGATTTTAAAGAGCACATCGAAGAAGAATATGGTTTAAAAGTAGCAAATGATTTGCTCAATGCTTTAAATCGCACTTCTTCGCACGCTCTATTATTAAACACGGAAAAAATATCAATTGAAGATTTCCAAAAACAATTTCCGCATATTAAGAATCATCCTTACATTCCCAACGCTTTTTTATACGATAAAAACGAATATGATTTAGGAAAGAGCATTTATCATGATGCTGGCGCAATATATATTTCTGATGCTTCTGCGTTAATGGTTGCTTATGTTTTAAACGCAAATAAAGATGACGTCGTTTTAGATATGTGCGCTGCTCCTGGAGGAAAAAGCATTCAAACATCAATTTTAATGCAAAATGCAGGCGTTATTGTCGCTAACGACTTGTCATATAACCGCGCACTTGTTTTATCACAAAATGTCGAAAGAATGGGACGTAAAAATATTGTGGTAATATCAAACGATTTAAGCAAAAATCGTTTTCCTATGAATTCTTTTAGTAAAATTATTTTAGATGCTCCTTGTTCTGGCTCGGGCATGTTTAGAAAAGAAAACAAAATGCTTGATGATTGGTCGATTGAAAAAGTCAAAAAGCAAGCTGAAATACAAAAAAAATTAATTGATTTAGCTTATTCTTACTTATGTGAAGGTGGAGAATTAATTTATTCCACTTGCTCTTTTTCTAAAGAAGAAAATTTTATGGTCGTAAGTTATTTGCTTAATAAATATGATGATATTCATGTTGTTTCTTTAACTAACTACAAAAACGTATCTCTTACTCCTATTAACGAAGGTATTACTTTGTCATATTCTTCTTTTTGTGGCGAGGGTCAATACTTTTGTTTACTAAAAAAAGATGGAAAAATGCCAATATTAAATGCAATTAACGAAGATTATATAAAAGAAATACAATTTAAAAATCTTAACTTAAAGGGTAAACTTATAAAAAAGAATGATGCTTTATATTTATCTCCTACTAATATTAATTTAACTAAATTTAATGTCGTAAGAAATGGATTAAAACTAGGTGAGCAAATCAAAGATAATTTTATTCCTGATTACCATTTATCACACTTTTTACCTAATACAACTTCTATTGTTTTATCTTACGAAGAAGCTAAAAAATATCTTCATGGTGACACCATTAATTTAGATGTCTCTAAAGGTTTTCATCTAGTTTCTTATCTAGGATTAAACCTAGGATTTGTAAAAGCTAGTGGTGGGCAACTAAAGAATCATTATCCAAAAGGGTTAAGACATAATTAAAAAAATAATATTTTTCCAATAAAATTATTTAACAAATAATTTATTTTATAAGAAGCATTTTTGTATGCTCTAGAAAATTAGGAAAAATCTATGAAAAAACGTTTGATTTTGAAACTACTTTTATCTAGTTTCGTTTTTGCATACACGCTCATAAGTAAACCAGTCAATGATTTTGTTTTTGCAAGAGCAGAATTAGACTGGGCTGATCCATCTAGTAGCCAATACGAAAACGACTGGACATATAGCGATTATAAAAGTTACTACACCAATTATGAAAGTCTAGGTACTGATTCTGGTTCAACTTTAAAAACTAAACTAAAAAACAAAATAAGTAGCCACTCAACTTTGTCATATGCAAATCTTTGGACGGCTTATAGGACAACCGATATCAACCCTTCCACGAATAAGATTTGGGATATGTATTCTTCTACTTCAAGTTTTACCTATAGCACTAATCAATGTGGTACTTATAGTGGAGAAAACAGCTGTTATAACCGTGAACACTCAATGCCAAAAAGTTGGTTTAATGATGCAAGTCCAATGTATACCGACTTAATGCACATTGTCCCTACTGATGGATATGTAAATGGTCGCCGTAGTAATTATCCATTTGGTGAAGTAGATGTAAATAACGCTACATACGCTTCAAATAACAATACATCCTTATTAGGTGCGAATACATATTCTGGTTCAGGTGGAGGAACTGCTTTTGAACCAAGCGATGAATATAAAGGTGACTTTGCTCGTATTTATTTCTATATGGTCACAGCCTATGAAGATCAAGTTTCAACTTGGACAAGTTCTAATACAAATCTTGGTGGCACTTCTTATCCAGGCTTAAATTCTTGGTCAACAGAAATGTTATTAAAATGGTCAATTGAAGATCCCGTTAGCGAAAAAGAAATTAATCGTAATGCTGCAGTATATAGTCTTCAAAGAAATCGTAACCCTTATGTTGATAATAAAGGTTTTGCTTGTCGTGTATTTGGTCCATATAATGAGACTACTAAATCTCTTTGTGCTTCGCAAAGTGTCGCTCTAGAATCTATTAGTTTAGATCAAGAAACACTTGATATCGACCAATATCAAAGCCATCAATTTAGCGTTACATTTAGTCCAAGTGATGTGAGCGATCAAAGCATCAAATGGTCAAGTAGTAACGAAACTGTCGGTACAATATCTACAAGTGGCTACTTCAATGCTTTAACAAGTGGCACAACAACAATTAAAGCCGAATCAAAAACCAATTCATCAATATATGCAACTTGCGTTGTAACAGTTAAAGAAGCAAACGTTACGAAAGCAACTTCCATAACCGTAACGCAAGAAGAAATAACCATTCCTCTTAATCAAACTGTCGACCTAAAAGATTATGTAACAATCGTTCCTAGCGGCGCTACTACATCACTCCACTTTTATTCTTCAACTGGTATTACAAAATATACTGAACTTAGTGAAGATGGTACTTGTAAAGGTGTAATGGAAGGAACGGATAATATCTATTTCTATGATAGTATCTCTAATCTTGATCAAATTAATTTAACAATTACTGTCTCTAGCAATTCAAGTGGAGATGATGTAACTACCGGCACATATACCTTAGTAAGTGATGTTTCTAATCTAGCAAGTGGCGATAAAATAATTATTTCTACAAGTGATGGAAACGCTATGAGCAGTCAAAGCTCCAACATACGAAGCGTAGCTTCTGTAACTATTGATAATAACACTATTCAAAAAACTTCCGATGACTCTATTGCTACCTTTACTCTTGTTGATGGTAGTGAATCTGGTTCATTTGGATTATATGATGGCGAAGGATTATTATCATATTCTGGCTCTAGCAACACTATTTCTACCACAACATCTTCCACTACTGATTCTTCAAGTAGTTGGACAATTACGATAAGTAATGATTTAGCTTCCATTAATAATGTTGCAAGTGCGGGACGTTTGATTCAATTCAATAGTGGTAACCCTCGCTTTGCTTGCTATACAAGTTCAATGCAACTTCCTAGTATTTATAAATTAGGAGCAAGTGAAACGGAAACAATCAATGTAACTGATATTTCCTTAAATCAAAGTGAAGCCACAATAAAAGTAAATGAGACGCTTAAGCTTATTGCTACGATTACTCCAAGTAACGCTACAAACCAAAACGTAACTTGGAAAAGTTCTGACGATACTTTAGCAACTGTAACCGATGGATTAGTCACTGCTTTAAAAAGTGGTGAAGTAATCATTACTGATACAAGTGAAGATCAAAACAAAGAAGCAACTTGTACTATTACTATCAACGCTCTAGTTACTAGTGATGAAGTTATCGCAAAAATCAAACTTGCAAAAGATGTCTTACTTAATGAAAGAGAAACTCCTCCGGATTTATTTAGCGCTACGACTAATATTACGAGTGCTAAAAGTGATTATGCTTTATTAGATGATTTAGAGAAAGCTAATGTAACAAATTATAGTGATGTTAGTGCAATAGAAAATGCCTTATCATTCTTAAATAACAAATGGTATAACGTTGTCCGTGTTCAAAGTGGAAATGACTGGTCTATTTGTGATTTTATTAATAATACTGATAACATCAATAGTCTAGTTAATGAGTACAATAATTTAGATACCACTACTAAAACATTATTAAATTCAACATATGATGTTACCGCAAGTGATGGAACTATTATTACTATTGGTACATCAATGCGTTATATTGCTAATGTTGCCTCTTTAAATATTGATGAGGGTGATACAAGCAACACAAATCAGCTTGTTAAAAACAATAGTTTATTAAGTGGTATCACTATTGCATCTAGTATTCTTGTTCTTGCTATCTCATCGTTAATTATAATTCTTATTTTAAAAAGGAATAAGAAAGAAGAATAAAAATAAAGGATTGCCATAAGCAATCCTTTTATTATTTTCTAATTTCAATTATTTTATTTTCTACTTGTTTTTGGACATCTTTAGCAAAATCAATAGTATTTTGTGTATTTAAAGATTGAGCATTAACTGGTGGGAGAAAGGAAATTTTAATTTTAAATCTTTGGGCGTGATATTTTTTAGAAAGAACTTTATAAGAGTTATCAATAGCAACTGGCACAACGTCGAAGTTATTTCTTATTGCCATTTTAAATGTTCCTGGATGAAATTCATTAACCACAACATTATCGATATCTTTGTTACGTGTTCCTTCTGGGAAAACGCCCCAATTCATTTTGCCTTCTAATAAAGAATTTTCAACATTTTTTAACACGCGAACTTGTTGATGTAAATCTTTTCTATCTAAATAATCACAATCTAAGATTCCCATAATTTTATTTATAATTGGAATCTTTTTAGATTCAATCTTAGCCATAAAAGCTACAGGCTTTTCACTTAAAGCAATGATATAAGCAGGATCTAAAACAGCTTGATGATTAGGTGTTAACATTTTAATTCCTGGCGAATTAAGATTTTCTACGCCTTCGACCTCTAATTCAACATGCAATACTTTTAAAGCTTTGATAATAAACTTACGAACTTTTGCATATCTAACTTCAATTGTGTATTTCTTTCTTTTGTGATAATAATGTAAAATCCAAGTAAAATAATTCCATAAAAGAAAAGGTACTGTGCGTAAAACAAGCCATATCATTTTAAACATTGGTTTAACACCTTCTTTTTCCTTGAATAAATTCTACTATCAAACAAGGAGATTTACAAGCAATAATTATTTCACGTATTGTGTATTATCTTGTCGACATGAAGTTAAAAATAGAAAAGTATTGATATTTTAAATTACGCTCTTTTCAATTCAAAGTTCACCATTTATAACTAAATAATATAAACTCCGAATATTCTTAATTTATACTAACATTTAAATAAACTATTTAAAAGTTTTTAAATATAAAATAAGTTGGAAGATATGTAATTATCAGAATGGTTAATACTACTTTTAGAAATATAAATTAATTGTTTTGATTGGTTTATTCCAAAATTGTCTTATAAATTTTTGATTCTTTTTATTTTTTTCTATTCTTATAAATGATTTTTTATAACCACCAACACATTTAGTATTATACGAATCGATTAAAACATAATATGTTGTTTCCTTAGGAAATGTAGCAACTATTATTTCTTTAATATCTTCTATTTTCAACTGATACTTGTATCCACAAATGAATCCTTTTCTAATTATTTGTTTTTCATCTTCATCATATAGTATTTTGCAACCAAATCTATTTAATATAAAAAGAAATAAAACTATAAAACAAACAAACACAAAAAGCGAAATTGAATTTATTATTATCATAATTGGTTGATTATTCATAACATTATCAATCAAAGAAAATATACATATAATCATAGCGCTAGAAAAAATAAGAAGACCTATGATAGACAAATAAATCGTAGTTCTATTAGAATAAACACTTTTCATAAATTAACTCCTTTAATTAAAAAATATTAATCAACTTTATTAACTAATAAGCAAAATAATATAAGTTTTCTTTAATGTTCAAAATATATTTAACCAATATATAGCAAATCTACTACTACAATATCATATGGGAATGCTAACAATTTATAATCTAACGTATTAGTACTAAAATCATATTCAAATACTAGCAGTGGATTGGTCCAACCATCTCCCGCAGCAATCCCATAAGCTATTAATATATGACCTTTTGATATCTCAAACATTTTTGGACCATAATTAAATATTTCCATTGACGAAATATATTCTGTTTTCTTTAGATAATCATCATCTATCGTTACTTCAACTTTATTTAATAAATCACTAATTATGAATTTTCCATGCTCTTGTGGTGATTTATTTTCTACCATTTCAATTTCATATCTATTTTGTGTTTCTTTTTGACGATAATCTGATAAACTACAGTCTTTACCTTTTGCAACATTCTCATATCTTTGTGTTGAAAGAGTGTATTTATCTATAACTTTGCTGCTAAAATCAAATCCATGGTTTGAATAATGTTCTATATAAAAGATATCATCAATCGCATAGGCCCATGTATGAGTTTTAAATCCACTTTTTGAAAAAATTTGTTTAATTTCAGTCCCTTGTAAATTAGATTCATAAATATTAAACGTATAATTACTCATTGAATCCATTTGAGATGTGGAGAATATTACTGAATCATTTTTAATTATTACTCCACTATTAAATTCATTATCATCTATTAATTCGCTCAAATTTAATGTAACTTTTTCAAAATAAAGAAAATCACCAACCTTTAAAACAACCTCGTCTTTACCATTAAAATATTTTGAAAACTCATCTTTCGCTAATTGAGTATTATCTTGTCGGCATGAAGTTAAAAATAGAAATAATAGTGAAATTTTTAATCCCCGTTTCCTTTTCATTTAAAATCCCCCGTTTACAATTAAGTCCCAAATCCAAAAAATAGGATTACCTGAAAAAATATACATCAATCGCATAGCCACTGACATAACACCTTCTAGAGTCAAATTTCCTTCTTCATCTCTTATTAAATGACTATTGCCATCTGCGAAAATAGATTTTCCAACATCAAGATCTCTTGTGGATTCTCCTTTTATTCCAAGCCAAGCAGCATAATTGTGTAACTCCCATTCAAATTGGACTCCAGCAGTGCTTCCTTGGATTACGTCCTTAGTGTTCGGATTAATATGATTTAAATAAAAACTATAACAATATCTAACCCATGGAGTTAATATTTTATAAGAATTATGTATTCGAACATTGTTTGAGTTTGTATAGTCTTTATCAATATTTACATCTTTACTTACAAGTGCATAAATATCGTGTGCAGTTGCAAGTAAAGCCACAACACCAACAACAATTCCTATAATGGTGCTAATCGCGAGATGTCCAGTTGGATCATAATTATTAACTGGATCATTATTACAATAATAGTATCTAGACATACAATAATAAAGTTTTGTCTCTTCATCATAGTAATATCCTTTATACATTATGTGCATTGGGAAATCATTTCTGCCAGATACAGCGTATATCTTACCAAATGCTTCATAAACATATATTTTATTATTACAAAACCAAAAGTTATGTCCCTTTTAACTCATTAACTAGTATATTATTTCACCCCTATTCTTAATTTTATATTAACATTTAGATGAAATTTTTAAAAGGTTTTTATAAAAAAAGATAGGTCTACTCATAGAGTAAACCTACCTAATTTTGATTGTAAAAGTAATTTGCTATTTAAATATTTTTTTTATTTCTTCTTTTGTTATCATTATGTTATTTGTGTTAATTATACTGAATATCCTATTTTCACCCAAATTAATATCGACTAGTATTTTTTTATTCATAAGAATATCTAGTTCTTTATCTATTGAACAAGATTCAACCCTGCCATCAAAAACAACTATAGAGGAATTAGCATTAGAAATGTAATCAATAAAATCATCAATTAAAATATATTTTTCAAAAATATATTCATTAGATTCATCTAGCAAAATCGAAACATAATCAATATTCATATATTCAAATAATTGATACACTTTCATTCAATCAATTTTAAAAAAAGAAATACTAATATAATTGCTATTAGAATATACTTGTATTTTCATATTTTCCTAGAACCCCCCCAAAAATCGATTTTATTTAACCAATAACTTGCTTTGTAGCTCACCGCTATTGTGTCGTTTTATTTGTTGGTTAAAAATTTATTACAATCTTCACAAAACTTTAAAAGTCTTATTTTTGGGTTTTAAAAATTAATTCTCAATTTTAGCACTTAGGAAAATAATCAATTATGGCATCTTCCTATTATGCTATTTTAATTTTTTCGATTTTACATCAAATATAAACCAAATTATTAAAGGAATAACAATGAAAAATATTCCTAACCACACATTTAATTTTACACTATTTTTGGTAATAATACTATATAATGCTATACTCCCAAAAATTATAATAGGCAAGCCTAAACAAATCCATGCAATCATAGAATATCTCTTTTTCTTTTTTTCTATTAAAGTAGTATTCTTTAATCTAGGATGTTTTTTGATTTTCATATCAGTTTCATTAATTAATTCTTTTAAACTGAAATCTTTTTGATAATCATAATCAATGAAAAGTTTTTCCAATTCTTCAGCATCAATACCCGCATAATATATAGCAACATTATATTTGTCTTCAAAAAAATTTATAATAACATAAATGTTATGATAATTATAATTTAATTGAATTGTTTTACCTAATTTATTGATAGTTGGATAAACTCCTACTCCAGCATATTTAGATAATAACTTTTTAATGTCCCCACTCAAGTATAATTCAAAGATTCTATCTAAGTTACTATATTTAATTTTGTCTTTAGAATTTAAATAATTTCTTATTCTTTTTTTCATATTGATAAATTATCCTTTAATATTTTAATCCCAATAGCCTGATATCGCCCTAATTAAATGTTCAAATCCAATACTTAGGATTACAACACCACCTACTACAATAATTCCTGGCAAAGCAACTCCAGCTGTTAACAAGCCAGCTGTAGCAAGCGACATCGTTCCTGATGCCAAATAATATGAAACAACACCAATACCAGTATCAATAGCAGTATCCAACAACATTTCCGAATCAATTTGTCCATTGTTTTCATAAAGATTAAATCCAAAGTTAACAAGTGCGTTTAATCCAACGGCACTACCAAATGATTTAGCAATGGCGCCGAATTCGGCTCTAGCATCTCCAGTTAATATTTGCTTAAATGTGCCTTTAGCTACTGATCCAAAATTTGAAGTTGATTTACTAAACCAACGCCAAGTTCCATCCATAATTGGATGCATATATCTTGTGTTTGTTGCATAAGCAAATTTACTGTGCATTCCATTAGAAGTTAAATATTTCATTCCTAAAATTAAATCTGGAATTGCACCTACTGCTGTTGAGATCCACCATGGGACTGACGGATTACAATATCCATCAAGGCTCCCTCTTGAAAATCCACCCTTTGAAACAAGTGAACATCCTACAGAGATTGATGAACTAATTACTGAGTCTCCCGAAATAACTGATATTTGTTTGAAATTCACAGGATCATTCCCACAATAGCAGTAAAGATTCAAACCATTAAGTTTTTTTGCTTCTAAATAATCACATTTATCAGGGCTTATAAATCTTCTAAATTCAGGACTATAGTATCTAGACATACAATAATAAAGTTTTGTCTCTTCATCATAGTAATATCCTTTATACATTATGTGCATTGGG
>ONAT01000010.1 GCA_900315885.1 uncultured Erysipelotrichaceae bacterium | reverse complement strand
TTTTTCTTCTGGAGTTCGCATTACATTTTTCTTTTTTGTTCGCATTATAAAACCTCCTTTTACTAGAATAACAAAGAAAAAAGTGGATGGGTGTTTTTTACCCTTGTCCACTTTTATCCTAGCACTCCATTTTGCATTCTTTTTTCTATTTGTTACCACAGGCTGATCTAATTTTAGCATCAGCATTTGAAGTATTATATACTTTGCAAGCAAATTCCGGATGATCAATATAAGGATTTCTATTTCCTTGATAATATTGCACTAATGAATTACGTCTTATTTCGAAGTCATCAGGTAAATCTTCTAAATTCCATTTTAATAATGTATGTAAGAAACCCCATTTGCTACCACTAGAATTAGTTCCAGTTGTTAATGATAAAGATGGAGAACCAGAGATATAGCATGTAGCCATATAAAGAAGTGCTCTTGCGACATCTCCTTTATAACTATTAAATGGTTCATAAGCGCTTACTCCACTTGCAGTACCGGTTTTTCCACTTGTATTTCCTGAGAAATCTTTAACTTCTTTCTTGACAGTGTCGAGTTCTGCAAATGGTAAGGAACTACGAGTGTTATTATTTCTCATATCTGCCGCACGTAAGTGATGTAAATCACTATAAGCAGGATTACCTTTGGAATTAAATCCATTAGATTTTGCCCAAATATGTTCTTTATCCCAAGACATTTCACTAGTTGGAACACCAAATTTTGATGATGATGTGTGATAATGATTCCAAAGTTGCTGCTTACTAGTATCGTTATTTGCTGTGTAATAAAGTAAGACCATATAAGGGTTTTCATCATCTATATTTGGAGAGCGTTCCCAATTACGATCTGTTATACGCATATATTCTTCTAAATTGTCATAATTTAGTTTTGTGTGATTAAAGATTAACTTATTTAAAGCAGTTTTTAAATTATCCCCTGTAAGATTAGTAACATTTTGATAGTAACTTGTTGTGTCATAACCATTTTTTAAAATGTTTTCAATAGTTAATGATGTGTTATTAGATACACTAGTGCTAGAAGGCTTGTTAGATGTGCTTACTGAGACACTAGTTGATACACTAGGGTGATTTATTGATGATCCAATAGATTTATCATCAATAATTGAAGGTGTATTTGAGTTAATGTTACTTGTTGAGCTATCGATAGGATTGATAACACTTAAATTATTTGCTGTACATCCTGTGAGTGCAGCAAGTGTTAAAGGTATAGTAAGTAGTAATAAAAATTTTGTTTTCATGACTGAATTATATCATATTTAGTTTTAAACAACATAAAACATTTTTTTATAACATAAATATTATGCTATTTATAGAAAATATGATATGTTTTTGCTAAAATATAAATTGTGAGGTGATGTTCTTGTTTTTAGTAGCAGAAGGAATCAACGCTTTGCACTTAACTGTATGGATTCTTGTATTCATTATTGCCATTGTTGTGGAGATATCTACACAAGAATTAGTCAGTATTTGGTTTAGCGTTGGAGCAATACCCGCGATAATCTTAGCCGCTTTTGGGTTATCTTTTTGGTGGCAACTAGGCACTTTTGCGGTCGTGTCTGCGATAGCATTCGTTTTATCACAAATTTTCTTAAAAAAGAGAATCAAGATAAATAGTAGTGCCACTAATGCGGATTCGTTGGTAGGAAACGAGATATTAGTTATATCGCGTGTAACACCAACAAGTATTGGAGAAGGAAGAGTACGTGACGTTGTTTGGACAATAGCAAGCGACGAAACAATTGAAAAAGATGAATTCGCTATTGTAAAAGAAATTAAAGGTAACAAATTAATTGTTATGTCAAAGGAGAAAAAATAATATGTTTTTATACACAGATCCAGGATTAGTGTTCTTAATTATTGCTTTAGCAGTAGTCCTTATATTTATTATTATCGTTTTAGCAAAATGTATCGTTGTTGTTCCACAAGCGCATACTGTAGTTGTACAACGCTTAGGAAAATATCATAAAACTTTACAAGCAGGTTTGCATATTTTAGCGCCTATCATTGATTCAAAGGCAAAAGTAGTTTCGCTAAAAGAAACTGTCGCGGACTTTAAACCGCAACCAGTTATTACAAAAGATAACGTCACAATGCAAATTGATACTGTTGTTTATTTCCAAATAACTGATCCAAAGTTATATACATATGGTGTTGATAATCCAATGAACGCTATCGAAAATTTATCGGCTACCACATTACGTAACTTAATTGGTGACTTAGAATTAGACCAAACTCTTACAAGTCGAGATACAATTAACCAAAAGATGCGTTTAATTCTTGATGAAGCAACTGACCCATGGGGAATTAAAGTTACTCGTGTTGAATTGAAAAATATTTTACCACCTAAAGATATCCAAGAAGCGATGGAAAAGCAAATGCGTGCTGAAAGACAAAAACGTGAAGCTATCTTAACTGCGGAAGGTGTAAAACAAGCAACTATTTTAACTGCCGAAGGTCATAAAGAATCAGCAATTTTAAATGCCGAAGCATCTCGTATTCAAGTGGTCAAAGAAGCAGAAGGTAAAGCTGAAGCCATTCTTCGTTTAGCAGAAGCTGAAGCAGAAAGTATTCGTAGAATTAATGAAGCAAAGCCAGACGCAGCTTATGTCACATTAAAAGGTTTTGAAGCATTACAAAAGTTAGCAGATGGACAATCAACTAAGATTGTAGTTCCAACTGAAATTGCTAATGTTACAGGTTTACTTGGTGCTATTAAAGATACACTTAGCGAAAAGAAGTAAAAAAAAGAGAAAACTGGTTCGTTTTTGAACCAGTTTTTTTATTTGCCTTCAAATTCTTTGTTATAGACATCTAACAAATCTTTAAAGCGATTATAATGAACAACTTCACGTTGTCTTAAATATAGTAATGGATTGATTAAATCAGGATCTTTTGCCAAATCTATTAAATGTTCATAAGTTAGACGTGCTTTTTCTTCAGCCGCTAAATCTTCTGTTAGATCAGCTTCATAATTTCCTGTTGCTCCAACATTAGCCATTGAAAATGGAACACCATTTACATCTGTAGGGAAAATTCCTAATCCATGTTGAGCGTAATGTTTTTCTAATCCAGCATTAACAAGTTCTTGTAAAGATGCTCCTTTTGTGAGTTGATAAAGTATGGTACAAATCATCTCAACGTGACCTAATTCTTCAGTACCGATATCGGTAAGTAATGTTCTTCCACGTTCATCAGGCATAGTGTAACGTTGATTGAGGTAGCGAAGTGCTGCACCTAATTCACCATATGGACCACCATATTGCGTTACTATGGTATTAGCCATTTTTAAATCTTTACTTTTTATATTAATAGGATATAAAAGATATTTATTATATTGAAACATATTACAACCTACTTTCCTAAAAATGGGCTAGGGACTAATACATAAGAATATGTTCCATTAGCATCTAATGAATCTGTAGCGGTTAATGGGCCATATTTGCTTACATAATCCTCACGAGCCTTTAAATATAATGGCTTAGTTTCTAAAAATAGTTTTAACGCTTCTTTATCGGTAGGATAAATTTCTAAATAAAGATTTAAGTCATGAAGATAATTGTATAAAGACATTAGTTTATATAATCTAGTTTCTTTATCGTTTGTTGGGTTAAGTGCGGGAACTTTATAATTTTTATAAGGACGATATTCGTTTCTTATAATGTTTCCACTTAAGAATCCCTCTTCAACAGTAGTGAATTTGCTAGTTGTTGTAGCTCTTGTGACAAATTCATCTTCCCCAACTTGTTGAAAAGGTTGATAAAATGATTGATAATACATCAAATCTCCCCCTCTAATGATACTTTATTCAAAATATAATTATCGACATAATGAAAACGCCCAAAAAAATGGTTTTTTGTCTTTCTTTTCTTGCATAAAATATAATAATTGTTTAATATAAACAAGTGTAATGCCGGCTTAGCTCAGTTGGTAGAGCAACTGAATCGTAATCAGTGGGTCGGGGGTTCAAGTCCTCTAGCCGGCACCATTTTAGAAAATCCGAAGTAATCGGTTATTTTTATGAGAATCGCCTTGTGGTTCTCTTTTTTTTTATATCTTTTCGACCCATAAATTTTCTTCAGTCAGTGGGTCGGCATAAAGTCATTTAGTGGATTAAAAACATTATTTCTCTTCTGGTTTTCTTTGTTATCAATATCTAGATATATTTGAGTCATAGAAAGTGATTTATGTCCCAGTAATTCTTTTACAAGGTATAAATCCAAAGATTTTTTATAAATTGTAGTTGCGTAATAATGTCTAAGCTTATGAGGACTTAATATCTCTATATTTAAAACCTGCTTTAATCTCTTAAAAAACTTTCTTACTCCATTAGGAGTCATTTGGTTTCCGTGCGAATCATAGAAAAGATATTCTTTTTTATTCATAATGCTTTCCAAAAGAGGCTTTATCTGGTCAACTATATAAATATATCTAGGTTCGCCATTTTTTGTGAAATCAAGTTTTATTGTATTATTTGTTAAATCAATATTCTTGTTTTTTAAATTAATGACTTCTGATGTTCTAATTCCAGTTGTTAGTATAAGAAGAAACATTAATTTGTTATTTTTATTCACAGTAGCGGTTTCAAAGTATTTAATAATCTTTTCAATAGATTCTTTAGATATTTGAGGAATAGTGGTTTTAACAGTTTTTAAAGCATTGAATTTAAAATTAATCTTATCAATGTAATTATAACGAATCATGAGTCTAAGCATAATTTCTAAAGATTTAATTTCTTTGTTAATAGTAACAGGTTTGACAACAGGCTTTCTCCATAATATATATTTATCTATTATGGCATTGTTTAATTGAGCTGTTGTTATAACATTGGATCTATCAAGATAATTAAGAAGTGGTTTTAGAGTCGACTGGTAAGAATGAATAGTTCCATCACGATTATGAATAGATAAATGATTCATAAAAAGTTTATAGCAAGTTTTAATTTCCATTGATTTTTCAACTTGTTGTTGTCCTAATAAAAAGTTAATAAGTTGTTGAGTGTCTATTTGATTCATAGTAATAAAATCTCCTTTAATAATTTGAAAATGATTCTACACTATGCAATAGTCAGTCAACTGATAGTCAAAAAAATTAATTAGATTCTTCTAAATCTTTTCTAAGAAGATCATCGATAGATACATTATAAATATCACTAATTTTAATCAATGTATTAGCTCGCGGGTCATTTGTTTTTAACAATGAAGTAATAGCTTGCCTTGTAGTATTCATTAAATGTGCTAATTGATTTTGATTAATTTTTGTTTTTGTTAAAAATTTTAAGTTTTTTGTAAAATAATTCATTTTTATCTCTCCTTTTTAAAAAATGTAACGAAATTACTTTACATAAATTGATAACAGTGGTATCTTTTAAGTGTAAAGAAACTTCTTTACATAAAAGCAACAAAAAGTGCCATGCCCGTACGCACAGTATTTACTAATTTATTGCCAAGATTTAGTATAACACAATTTTTGTTGCAATAGTAGATTACAACCGTGAGTGGCGGTTGTATACAAATAGTCACTTCCACCATTTGATTAAATGATGGACTTTATCATTTTAGTTGCCGGCAAATAATTTAACACCCGTCGGTAAAAGGAGGAAAAAGAAAATGAGTAGAGTGTTAGTTTGTAGTTGTAGAGTAGGAGAAGATAAGGAAACACATGATAGTGTTTTATACCTGACTTGTTGGAAAATGCCAACTTATACTTCAAAAGGATTATTGTGGTTTCCAAAAAGGGATGAATCATTAGTAAACATTGTTGTTCGTCGTTCAGAAAAACCACAAACATTTGAACAATTCCGTTCAGTAAAGCCAGGTGCTTTATTAGAAGTCTTTTATGGCGTTAATGAAGCAACTGCAAAAGCTTTTGTTGATCGCTTTGAATTAATTCCTGGTACTGATGTACATAAAGTGGAAGATCTTTATTTACATCCAAAAACAAAAAATGCAGTCACTGAATCTGCTGCACCAGTAGGTACTGGTCCTAAAGCAGCAAAAAAAGATTCTAAAGATGATTTACCATTTTAGATATGAGTTATTTCATTTCGTTTACTGATCATGGTAAAAACATTTATTTAAATGTAAGCCAAATAAATTTTGTGACATCCAATCGAAAAGGTAATGCTGTTATCTTTGATAATCAAGGTAATGAATTTAATCTTGATGAAGAATTTCCAAATTTTATGAAACGTTTAAATAATTTGTTAGGTGAATTTTAATGCTTATGCAAGAAAAATTAATATATTTGATTAAATGTAGTAATTGTAGTAAAGCATAAAGAAAATCCTAGTATTTATATATTATAAAATAATATATAACCCGTGACTCCGGAGGGCTTGTCCGGAGTCACTTGATTAATGTAGTA
The DNA here is from genome assembly GCA_900315885.1 of uncultured Erysipelotrichaceae bacterium. GTDB lineage: Bacteria > Bacillota_I > Bacilli_A > RFN20 > CAG-826 > RUG131. The sequence continues at coordinate 39,642 of ONAT01000010.1, read as the reverse complement.
AATGTAGTAATTTTTAGTTAAAATGGAGGAATTAGTATGGCTGCAAAGAAAAAAGCGAAAAAAGAAGTTGAAGTAATTGAGGCGGAAGTAGTCGAAGAAGTTAAAACTGCTCCTGAATCAATCGATTTAAATAATTATGTTCTTTTAAAAGATAATTATAATCAACTTAGTTATATTGTTAACGCAATAAGAGGATTATTGCATGACACTGTTAATAATTATTTAAAAATTGGTTATTTATTAAGTTCGATAACTGATGAAAAATTAAAAGAATTAGGATGTGATTCTATTTATGATTTTTCGAAAGAGAACTTTGACTTAGGAGTTACATCAACAAAGAACTTTATTAATGTATATAAAAAATTTGGTGTTATTAATTATAATGATGTTAATTACTCACCAAATTATATGATGCATTTTATTTCATTAAAGGAAGAATTTAAAGATTTTTCAATGTCACAACTTGTTGAATTATTACCAGTTCCTGATGAAGACTTTGATAAATTTACTCCTGATATGACTTGCAAAGATATTAGAGCTTTAAAAAAAATTGGTCAGTTAACTGATTTCGAAAGTGATTTTTATAGCAAAGTAAAAAAAGCATTTTTGGAAATTTGGGGTAAAGTATATCAATCTTTAAATTTTGAAACAAAGAATAAAATTGATGATATGAAATTTATATTAGATGGTAATGGCTCATATTCGTTCAATATACCTTGTTTAGGCAAGAATATTATTCTTAAAATTCAATCTTTTATTAAAAGTAATGATTTTTCTATCTATATTGAATCACCTAGAATATCATATCCTATTGTTTATGAAACTTTTTATTGTAAATTTAATGAAGATTATTTGTCTTGTGTAGATGATATTATTAAATTTATTAATAATGATTGTTACAAATACATTGAAAAAAATGTAACTTCAAAAAATAGTGCAGTATCGCCATCTAGTGTTCTCTCTAAGATGATTCAACAAAGAATTGATAAGTATATTGGTACAATGATGGATTTAACTGATTTTATTACTGGTGATTTCTTTGAATTTTATAAATATGCTAGAGATAATAATTTAGATAATTTTATTGAAAAACAAGATAAACTTTGTAATTATCGTTTTATACCAAATGTTTTATTTAAGCAAGTTTTTGAATTGATTCAATTTGATTATTACGGTTTTAAACTTAAAAAAGTTCTTTTTGATAACAGTCCTAATGGTAATAATCCAAATTATACTTTAGAGTTAGTTATTAGTGGCTATAATGGATTATATTTCAAACTTTATTGGAATGACTCTTATTATGAAACTTTTAATCTTGTCGATTTAGATAAGTATTTGCAAATAAATACTTCTAATGTAGCTGAACCTGAACTATTTAATTCTGTATTTTCGATGTTCTATTATTTTGCAAAGATGTGGGCGGAAGAAGAATATAACAATAGATCTAATCATGAAGAATTTGATGAAGATGATTGTGATGATGAAGATAATGATGATGATGAAAGTGAGGAAATTTAATTATGCGTATGTTACGTGAGGTTATTAATTATGATATAAAAAAATTTGAGTGTCTTAGTAATAAAATTGCTTCATATATTTATGCTAATTTAGTGCTTTCTGATTCAATTTATTTTGATAGTAATACTGATGTTTTTAGTTTTACTTATCCATATTTAGACCTTGAAGAAGAATTAGGATTAAGTCTTCAATTGAGTGATCATGAAGCTTTATGTAAATTAGTTGATAAATGTTTAAGTGAATTTCCTGGTGTTGTTAGTTGTTATTGTTGTGATAGTTGCTTTTATATCGAATTAAAAAATTCATTTTTATGTGATTTAAGTCTTTCAAAAGTAAATTGTAATGAATTCCAGGAAGGTAAAAAGGTTTTATATCAATTTGATATTTGTGAAGCAGCTTTGCACTATATTGGTGTTGATAAATTAATAGATTTATTGAAAAGTTGTGACTGGATTGACCGTTGGTTTTTTTACCGACGTGTTGGTTCGGTTGAGACAGTGTATGGCTTTTCTCTTGTGATTTTTGAGCCTTATAATTTTTATTCGATTTCGAATTTATTAGGTTTTGATTTTTGTAAATGTTTTTTAACTAATAGTAGGCTATCTGATTATGATTTTGTTCGTTATGCTGTTTGTGATTCGTTTCGCAAACCTATTTATTTAGAAAATGCGTATGCAAGTTTTGATATTAAAAGTTTTTTAAATATAAATGGTGGTGATTCAAATGAGAAAAAATAAAGATGAATTATCCGTAGCGGATATTAACGAATTAAAAAGTAATTGTAAAAAAATAGAAGAAGTGATTTATCCGTTTATATATTTGTTTGATTTAGTCGTTGAAGTTGGTAATAGTGAACTTTTAAAAGCTTTTCAAGTCACTGTTAATCAATTAAAAACTATGATTGCTAAATCGCAAAATTATGATGTTCTTTGTGAAATTAAGAAAAAAGACTATTCAAAAATGACGGTTGTTCAGCTTCGTGCTGAATCTGAAAGATTATCAAATCTATATGATAATATTTTGGCTGAAATGCGTCGATACGCTAAAGCAGTTAATAATATTTCATCGGATAGTCCTTTAAATGAGAAACTTGAATTAATTGGTATTAAATTAAGGCAAGTTAATTAGGTCAGTTAACTGACTGACTAATAAAATTAGGAAGGTGGTTAAAGAAATGCCTAATTTATTAAAGAGGTTTTTACATGAGTGATAAGAAGCCGTTAACATTGCGTCAGATGGAAATAGTTACTGATGTCGACAAATTGAAAGTTGACCTGCAGGCAACGTTCATGAAATACGAAACCATTAAGCAATGGGCTTACATCATTCATGATAAAGATGATACAAGACCTCACTATCACATTTATCTTAACTTTGATTATCCAGTTGCTGTTCAGTTAGTCGCTAAATGGTTCCAAGTTCCTGAAAACTTTATAAATCGAGTTAAAGGGCGAAAAGCTGATGTCTTAAAATATTTGACCCATGCTAATGAAAGTCAAAAATTTAAATATCAGTATGACCAAAGCGATGTAATCGCTAACTTCGATATTAAAAAAGACATTGAAGAAAGTGAGATAGTAGGTAATTTTGAAAAATACAGTTATGCGGAGCAATTAAATTATATCCAGACTGTAGATTCAATTCCTGAAAAGACTAGATTATTTGGTGTATTACAAAAGACGTGGCAGATTAAATGTCAAAGTGACTGTCTTAAGTCAGACAGAGATATGCAGGTCATATTCATCACCGGTAAAGGTGGAAGTGGAAAAACTTACTATGCAAAAAAGATTTTAGAGAAAATGAAATTAGATTATTGCATATCATCAAGTTCAAACGATCCATTTCAAGATTATTTAGGGCAGCGAGCAATTATCCTGGATGATTTGCGAGATAGTACATTTGATTTAGAAGATTTGTTAAAAATTCTTGATAACAATACTAAAAGTTCAGTGAAGTCGCGATTCACGAACAAAGTCTTTAATGGGAAAGTATTAGTAGTTACATCCTCAGTGCCCATTAACTACTGGTATTCATGGTTGAGGTTATCTCAAAAAGATGACCTCAATCAGCTGTATCGACGAATTGGAACTTACATTAAAGTTAGTGATAAATTCGTTGAGATTTATGATGATGGACTTGACCAATTTGGGAATCCAAAAGGAAATCCTAAGCAAGTTATTAACGAAATCTCATATAAAAAAACTGAGGAAAAACCAAAAAGGAAAATTTCTGATTTATTTATTCCGGAAGATTTGCCTTTTTAGAAAAAAATTTGGTCTGTTATCTATGAAATTTAAAAAAAAGAAAGGTGTGATTATGATGAAGAATATTATATGTAAGCGTATTTCAAAGAAAAAAGTACCTGATAAGAAAAAAATGTTTTTGAGAGGTGGATATCGAGAAAAAAACAGAATGTCTGAAGCACATCATGTTTATACTTACAAAGGTCGTAATTGTAATTTAGTTACATTTATTTCTAATAATGGTCGTTGTACATGGGATTATAATCGCAATAATTGGATTAATTAATTATGTCTAGAATCTCTAAACGTAAGCGTACTAATTATGAAATAAGTGATTCAATACGCAAAAATAAGAAACGAGTTTTTGATATTAACAATCAAATTAAAAACAAATCAATAACTAAAAATAAATTATTAAATAAAATTGAAAATGATATTGATGAATTGATTGGTCGATTTAACAAAAAAACAAAATCAAAGAAAGGATAGGCATTTAGAAATGGTAAAAAAGAAAAAAAGATATCCAAGAAATGTTGTTCGCTCGATAATGGCACATGAGCGGCTTAGGGAGAAATATACGTTTAGTAATTCCATTGATGAAAATTGTAAGGCAAAATATCATGACGATGTAACAAATTGGCAATATGAAAATTATAAAATCATGCCTATTGAAAATAGGAAAAAATTATATAAACAAGTTCAAAAAGAGTTTCCAAAAAAATTAAATGACTTTGAAAATTATTTAAGGTCTGTAGGAAATTCTAAAAAATAAAAAAAATTAAATTTTGTTATTTTAAGGAGGAATAAGAATATGAAATTAAAATCAAAATTTGTTTTAAAAAAATTAGGATTAGCGGTTGTAGTACTTGGCTTAGCAGCAGGTGCTGGAGTCGGTATTTCTAATTTAATTCAAAATTTAAAAGACGATACACAAAAAGTCGCATTAAATTATGAAATTGGTGGTCTAAATGAGGCTACTGGAAAGTTTGAAAAAACTGAAGAAACTATTTACACTAAAGATAAATTTGCCTGCTATGGATTAAAAGCTACTTTAGATTTTGACGCTGAAATTACATATCAAATTTTCTATTACGACGTTTTAGATAATTATTTATCATCTACTAAAGTATTAACAGGTGGATTTTCTGACGACGCTCCATTAAATGGAGCATATGCTCGAATTGAAATCACGCCTACAAACGACGAAGATGGAAAGGTATCATTTACTGAAAAAATCAAATATGCCAATATGTTGACAGTGAAAGTCAATAAGGACGCCGAGAAGAATTTAAACTCTCGATATACTTTATTTAAAGGTCGTACACTTCAAGTTGTACAAAACGTAGGCGAAACAGTATTTGTAAAAGGAATTACTTTGAAGTCTGATAATGGTGTTTATAATTGGGACACTAGCGTAAGTGAAAATAATTCAGCTGCTACAGCTTCAACTATTTTACAAGTAAAAGGTGGCGAAAAACTAACAATTAATTATTCATCAATTACCATTCCAGCAGGACTAGCTGAATTACAATTAAAAGTTTATGAATTTGATAAATTGCCATCTGGTGCTGAAGTAAAGCAAGTTGATCCATTATACAATGTAGTTTCAAATAATGCTTTTACTGCAGCAACTAAAGAAGTAACATTCAAGAATTCAACAAGTTATGTATTGCTGTCATTTTATGGTAGTGGTTTAACATCATTAACCGACACTTTCATTTCACAAGTTCAAGGTTCAATTACAATTGCTAAATAATTATTTTAATTGAGTGGAGTAGAGAATCTACTCTGCTCAATTTTTTTAAAAGGTGGTGAGAGAACATGAAGAAAAAGACACTATTATTATTTATTTTATCTATATTTGCTTTATTTTTTACAAGTTTAACTAGTCTATCATTTGTACATGCTGAGGAAAAGTATTCTGACGTTTTAACTGACCTAAAGAAAGATACAAACTTTAGTGAGGATTATTACACTGTCGACGATAGTGTTATCGATATTTCAGTAATTCAAATCGCTGAAACACCTGATAAAGAATTGTTGATATATACGTATCAACCTGCAAATATAACTAAAGAAGTAAAAGCTTCGTCTATCAGTATGTCATTAACAATTGATAATAATATAAATCCATCAATTTATGATTTAACTTTTATTAATTCCAACAGTGTATTTGCAAAGTATGTTGTAAATGATTTTGTCGCTAATAACGACATGATTCATTATTATGAGATTGTATCTATATTTAGACCATTCAATGAAGAATACGATACTCAGCCTGACGATAATTATACAATTAATGAGATTAGTTATCCTGTAGGTTCCTTGTTTTGTGCAGCCTATACGGGAGATTCAATTGCTTATTCTAGAATAGATAGAGATTACATAGAAATCACTGATAAGTGGTGTGGATTTATTCGCTACGATAAAGGATTATATTTGTCATTTGGATTTTATACAACTGCTGTAACTGATTCTCATTTTGTTGTTTTTAGTACTAATCGAAAAATAGATACATTGGAAGAAGCTAAAGTATCATTTATAAGTCAAAAAATGACATTTCATTCAACGGGACTTAATGACGAAACAATTGAAGACGAACCAGTAAATGAGGAAGTAGTAGTTAAGGCGTCTGAAACAGTCGAAAATGAAAATCGATTATGCGCTGCAAAATTCAAATGGAATCGAATACAAACGATTGAGGAATTTAAAAAGACTGATGGTGATAATTTAAAAGAAGAATACATTAGTGAATTAGATGGAATGAAGTATGTATTGCGTTTTACGGAAACGATAAATAGTTGGCTTTCTGGTGATGGGTATTCATCGCATACATGGACTGATATATCGAATGTAACAATTCTAAGATTAAAATTCCAAACTGATGGAGTATCTTATAATCTTGGTGTAGTAGATAATAAACAAACTGGTTCTGATAAACCAGCAGGTGAGGAAGGTAAAGATTGGTCTGATTTAGAGAAGTTATTGCAAAAGATTATGGAAGTAATTGGAACTATATTACAAATTTTAGTTTTAGTATTAATTGTAGCCTTGTGTAGTCCTATTTTAGCGGTCATTCTACCAATCATATTTAAAGCAATTGTCTATTTAATTAAATTTATCATATCAATAATAACGTGGCCCTTTAGAGCGATATCTAATAAACGGAGGAATAAATAAATGAATAAGAGAAAAGAATTAATGTCGATAATAATAGGAATAGTAATAATGATCATTGTGGGATATCTATTTTATACATTTAGGAATAGTTTAAATGCAGCTAACTAAAGAAAAAATTAGAAACATGTGGCGAAATTATAAAAGTAATTATCGCCACTTTATCTGCACTGCTCTAACACTATTCTTTCTATTATTCTCGATTTTTTATTTTAAATATGCAATGCCTCGCTTCCTAGAGTGTTTTAGAAATGCCTGTACAACTGGTAAATTCTATTTTTCAAAACTATTCAATTTAGATTTATCAGGCGAAATAACAGTCATACAATTTACAAAACAGCCATTTAGACTGCCGCTTGGAATACCTGTTACATGGGAAGATTTCTCGGAAAAGATTAGTAAATATTTCACAGTTTTCATTTCACAAGAGAACTTTATTGGTTATATTACATTGTTAGGCAATATATTATTAGTTATTAGTAACGTGATTATGATAATTGCTCCAATTGCGGCAGCAATCATTATTTATAATTTGCTTAGAAAAAAGAAAACTAATAATAACTATAACGTAGATTCAAAGGCTCTAAAAAGATTTAAGAAGTTTGAAGATAAATATGTGTGGCCTCTAAAGAAGTGGGTAAACGAGTTTATAACTTTCCTAAGAGAAAATAATTATTATTTAAAAATATGGCTAGTCATATTTTTATTTCAATTTAACTTTTTCTCAATAATATTTGATACTTTTAATTATTATATTTATTTCGTAAGTTCGTTTGATAGAACTTCAATTTACCAGGAACTAATCAGATTACTGATGGATTTATCGGTAGTAATCGATTTCTTTCCATTACCTATATGGATATTAATTGGCTATCTGGTATTATACTTAATTAGATCTAAAATTGGTTTAAAAAATTTGAATCATATGGAAATGATGGATAGAGGCTTTATTAATGAACGTCCAATAGTGTTAATGTTGTGTGGAACAATGGGTTCAAAAAAAACTACCATGATTACTGATATAGCTTTATCACAAGAAATAATGCTTAGGGATAAAGCGTTTGAAAAAATACAAGAACAAGATTTGAAATTTCCTAATTTTCCATGGATAAATTTTGAATTGCGAATTAAAGAAGCAATTGAGGAACATAAGATTTACAATTTAGCTACTGCTAAAAAATGGATAGAAGAGCAAAAAACGTATTTTGACGCTTTTCCATCTCCTGGATTTATATTTGGTTATGATATAAATAAATATAAATTAGAATATGATAATAATTTGTATCTTGAAAATATTTGGGATACTTTATCCACATATTGTCAATTGTATTTTATATATTTAATTCAAAGTTCATTGATAATCAGTAATTATTCGATTAGAAGTGACAACGAGTTAATGGATCTAGGTAATTTTCCATTATGGAATAATGATTTATTTACAAAGGAGTCAATTAATATAGAAGAATCCAATCATTCTCATATTTTAGATTTTGATTCATTAAGATTGGGTAAGAAAGTATTAGAAAATAATCAGTTGTCTGACTCGTTCGAGTTTGGAGTAATTAATATTACGGAAATAGGTAAAGAACGAGGTAATTCTTTAGAAAATAATTCAGTTAAGAAAAATGATTTAACTGCGAATCAAAAAAATGATTTATTTAATTCTTGGCTTAAAATGGTTAGACATTCAGCAACAGTTGATAATTTTCCTTTCGTGAAAGTTATCGCTGATGAGCAACGTCCTGAATCTTGGGGTGCGGACGCTCGTGATTTATGCGAAATAGTTTATATTGATGAATGTTCTGACATGCAACTAGCAATGCCATTCTTTTCATTAGAAGATTTAATTATATCATTCTTCGTTGATAAGTTTTCTGATCACTATTACAATTTTAGATTTGAGCGTGGTGATAATACATTATTAATGTATTTATATCATCGTTTTATAGCATTTTTACATAACTATAGATTACGTATTTATAACAAATATGGATTTTATCATGTGAAAATGAATGTCGAAAAAGGAACAATGGATGAAGAACCTAAAAAGGCAAAATACTTTTTAATGTTTAAGAAAATATACTCAAAAAGATTCTCGACGGATTGTTTTTCGGATTTCTTTACCGAAAAAGCTTTGAGAAGTGAATTTGGCTTGGATGATTTACCATCATTTGAAAAAGAAAAAGCAAGCTTTGAAGAAATGTTAAAAGAGAATTCCTATTTCTTTAATGATTTAGTAAAAATAAAAAATAACTCAAATGATGATAAGGATAAATAATTTATTAAGAAAGGAGGTAATTTTATGAAAATTGTAAAAGTTAAAAATCGATTAATGTTTCGTGGTAATAACCCTAACGGTACACATTATTATGCTTTTTATTGGAATAAAAAGTATAAGAAGTATAACGCAATTCAATTAACGCATATTGCTAAAAAAGATAGCGTTAGATATCAACAAGTGGCCAATGGTAAGATAAAGCCTATAAGATTAAAAAAGATAGATAAATATGCAGATTCTGGTATTACAAAAAATAATTATGTTTCTGATGTTAAAGGAAAGAGATTAAATCCTAGTATAGGTATAGTTGTTATTGATAAAGTGTCGAGTTCATCTTCCAAAAAAATAAAGAATTTTGCAAAAGACACATATTCTAGAGGTTTTAAAATTAGCTAGAAACAAAAAAAATGTCGTAGTCCTTTAACTACGACCTCGGGAGACCTCGCCCCCAATTTCACTATTATTATATACAATTCAAAGCAAAAGTAAACAAAAAAAATGAAAAAAATTTAAAAACTTTAAAAATCAAATAAAGAAAGGTAAAAAATTATGGCAAGATTTATATTAACTAAAGATAAAAAAATATTTGATATTGAATTTTTCGGTTTTAAAACTTGGGGTTCAGCCCATCAAGAATCAATAGATATGGAAGATGGGAAATATTATTTTGATTATTGGGATTATGATTCTGTTTTTGATGACGACACATATTGGCGAGAGGAAATTGATGTTGAAAAGACTTCTGACAATATTGAAGACTTGGTAGATGAGATACTAGAAGTTGAGTCAGATAAATTTGCACTGCTTGATGGTAAAGTAGTAGCAGCTTATAAAGATTTTGCTAATTATGGTATGCCTCATCGAGGTTTTGATTGGAATGTAGTTACAAATTCATTAGAAGAGAAGTCACAATGTTAAGTTGTGGCTTTTTTTGTCGTTGTTTAAGCGTAGCGATAATTATCATTTTTTTTCTTTTTTGAGGACAATAAAAAAATAAATGGAAGAAAACAAAGTAGTCAAAGGCATTGGCTTTTTTAAAGTCAATGCCGGTCGACAAGCTTCCTTGCGATACGCCGTTAGGGCAGCGATTGACGACTGCAGTTTTCGTAATACAATATAGGAACAAAAAAAAGAAAATATAAAACAATTATTGTATTTGTGATAGACTATAAAAAAGAAAGAGGTAGTAATATATGAGTAGTTGTCCAATTTGTGGCGAAAAAACATTCAAAGTATATGGTCGTGAACGAAAAGATAAATTATGTGGTCACCATGCTTTTGAGTTCATGGAAGGATTAATAGTCCAATGTGAGGATTGTGGCAAATGGCATAGTGTTGATGAAGTTTGTTCATGCAAAATAAAAAAAGATAATGATGTCATTGTCATCGATTCGAACAATAGATCACGTTGTTTGACTTGTGGTAGTCCAACTGATGGTCTTTTATTTTGTCCACATTGTTATCAAAAATATAAAAATAAAGATTTATTGTTTAAAATTTCAAATGGTTGTAACGTTCAACTGCTTCATGAACAGTATTCAGGACGATATAAAACTAAAGATGGGCATGTTGTAAAAAGCGCAGGTGAGTTAGAAATTTTGAATTACTTAGATGAACAAAATATTCCTTTTACTTATGAGCCTCAGTGGTATTATGGCAAAGAAGATAATGAATACGTAGAACCTGATTTTTGTTTGTTCGACTATTTAGGAGATAGAAAAGATGTTTATATCGAGTTTTTTGGTTATGATAATGATAATAAAGAATATTATGATAGAAAAAAATTTAAACTTATATGGTATGTAAAGAATGAAATTACTTTGATTTGTTTTTATAAAACGGATTTTTCTAATATAGCTGCAGCACTTAAAAGGAAGTTAAATAAAGTTCATATTGAGGAAGGTAAGATAAATTTTGCAAATAAGGAAGATTCTTTGTTAATTGAAGAAATACAAAAAGGCAATAAATAGCTGTTTAGTTGGAATAGCATTAATAATATAAGTTTGATTACATAGCACGTAATAAAAATCCACGGGTAGAGCGGTTTAGCGCCCGTGGTTTTTTAGTGCTATAAACAAATTAAATAAAAATTTTAAAATAATTTTTTGAACTATCCGTCAACTGAATATCGCATGTGTTAGTATTTTTTTGTGAGGTGGTAAAAATGAATTATGTTTTACGGGAAAAATAATAGAAACAAAAACGATATTTTGGTGTATTTAGTAATTACTTTACTGATTGATGGCTATATTGATCCAATTGATATAGAGAATAAATTCAATCTTAGTTCTTTGACAATGTATAGATACATGTCTCTCATAAAGACCATTATTTTTGACTTTGATTTTTTTTATCTAGATCTTTATTATGATAGAAAAAATCGTATCTACAGGTGTTATGTCAACACTGATTACATAGGTAATAATCCATCAGCTGATAGGTTTTAAACCCCATCGTAATCAGTGGGTCGGGGGTTCAAGTCCTCTAGCCGGCACCATAATGCTAAAAAAGAAGTGTTTGTTTTACTTCTTTTTCTTTTATAAAAGTAATTTTTAAGATTTGATAATGGAAAAAAATTGTAAAACTTTTCAATAAAAAGTAATATTGACTTAAATAACAAACAAAAGGAGAAATTTATGAATAACACTAATGAAGATGATATCATTACTTTACAAACTGCGAATGGCGAATCTGTAGATTTCATAGAAGTTGCAGGTATTGCTTATAACAACAATTTTTATGTGATTTTACAACCAGTAGAACTACTAGATGGAATGGATGACGATGAAGCTTTAGTTTTTAAAGTTAGTAGAGGCGCTGACGGAGAAGATAAATTCGAAATTGAACTTGATGATGACATTATTGATGCGGTTTTCAAAGAATACAATCGTCTTTTAGATGAGCAATCAAAATAATTTTTAGTGATAAAGCACAAGTTTTGGTGCTTTTTCTTTACAAATTTAGAACTTTTTTTGATACAAAAACAAAAAGTATTGCTATATTATAAATGACTGCTTGAGTAGTTGAGGTTTTATTTATGAAAATCAAACAACAAAAACTAATAAAAACATTTTTATTGAAGAATTTGGAAAAGAACAAGCTCTTAAACTTTTTGACAAAGAAGAAAAACTTTTAAATGAACTTATTGAAAATACAACGGATAAATCAAAGAATCAAATGAAAACGCTTGTTCAAACAATCCTTCCACGTATTGCATTATGCAAAACATTGATCGATAGTAATTATTCTAAAGGAAAAAGCAAATGAGTATGTGAAAAAATATATGCTTGAGACAATCGCAGCTAAGAAGCATGCTTCGATTGTAAAAATGGAAAAAGTACCAGGTTTTTATTCTATTTATAGCAAAATATTCCTCAAAATCATATGTAAAACAGATTTACAAAAAAGCACACAAAATCATTATAAAAATCATTTTGATGTGACTTATGGAGGACTTAAGAAAATCGGCTTTACTCGTACCAAGACTTTAGGCTATGGTGGAGATTGTTGTGATTTCCATTTCTATAAGAAAAAATAATTATTAAATTGAAATTTAAGGACAAAAAAATTGGTTGAACATCAAGTTTTTTATTTTGCATAACTAAATTTAAAAATAACATTTTTTCGTTTTATAAAATTTTAAATACTCTTAAAAAGAGTAAAAAGAAGTTATTTGAAAAGACTAGAAGATTATAAAAAATAATTTAACTTTGTTTAATTTATATATTTTTGAAGCCAAAAAGTAGAGAAAAAATCCTAGTTTTTTACTTTTTTAAGCCCTTAGAAACGACAAATTATTTTTTTTACTTATGTTAAAAAATGGAAACGCTTGCATATAATATTTTCCTTAAATATAATAAAATTGAAGATGAAAAAGAGGTAAATATTATGAAGAAAAAATTGTTTGCTTTGGGTTTATCCCTTCTTGCAATGGTAGGCACCACTTTAACAGTTAGTCAAAATGTTGAAACTGCCGCCGCGCAAGAGACTAATGTTAGTAGCGTTGAATCCGATGTTACTAACCTCTACACAGGAGCAGCTGGTTGGACTGATATGAATGCTATTGTCGATGGGGACAATACAACTGGTATTTGGTTCGCTCAACCACTTGAGGTAGGAAATTATATTCAAATCACTTATACTGCTCCAAAAAAAATGAACTATCTTAAGTATGTATTTGATACTGGAGATCATGCTGGTGACTACTTTGTGTTTAAAGTTCAATATTTAAGTAATTCGAACTGGATTGATGCTACTTCAGAAATTGATTATGGTGGCGAGGGTGTTGCTTCATTTAATGAAGCTGTTACCACAACTGCTATCAGAATGACAGTTACTAATGGCCGTGGTGTTTGGGCAAAGATACATGAAATTGAAACAATGTATACTGCAAAAGTTATTAACAATGGCTTTACATTAGTAAATACATTAGGAAACATGGTTGATAATGATATTGATACATATACATGGTTTGACTGGCATTATACATCAGAAAACAACGTTGTCTTAGATTATGGTAAAAATATCACTGTCAATAATATTATGTTACTAACAGGTCACTATGATCACCCACTTAATGAACTTGGTACAGCAGTACTCAGTTATTCGTTAGATGGTACAACTTATACCGATATTGGTACTTATACAGGAATTAATATTTATGCAGATTTAAGTGCTGCGCCTGTGGAAGCTCGTTATATTAAGATGACACCTGTACTCACAGGTCAATCGTCTGAAGGTTTACAAATTCGTGAATTTGGAGCAAATTTAAGTAAATTCACTCCAAATTATACATTTAGTGGTGATACTTTATTTGAATATGATGGTAAAGCTCATTCCCCAGTAGTTACTGTTTCATATGGCGTTCCATATGTTGTCACATACGAATCAGAGGGTTTAAAATTATATGGACAAACAGAAGCTATTAAACCTGCTTTCTGGTCAATGGTTATCAATGTTGAAGAAAATGATATCTATGCAAACTTTGCCGGTCAACATTGGAAAGTATTCCAAATAAGTGGAAAATTAACTCCTACAATTACAATCAGCCTTAATGGCGCTGCTCAAGAACAAAAAACTGGTGGCCAAGAGTTTACAACTGATGCACTTCCAGAATTCACATTTGAAGTAAGTGATGGTGCAACAGCAACTTATTATTATCAAAACAATGATACTGAAGAAAATTTGGGTACAACAGCACCTACTACTCCAGGTACATATTCTTATAACGTAAAAGTAGAAACTAATGATAAGTTTAATGCAACATTTAACTATTACTGGTACAAAATTAAAGCTGCTACAACAAAAGTAGATCCTGCAGTTACAGTTGATGGTGATACAGTATTCTCATATGATGATAATCCTCACATGCCAAAATTAGTAGTACCTGAAGGCGTAACTTATACATATCACTTTGAACAAAATGACAAAATATTTAATGAAGCACCTACAGCAATTGGAACATATTCACTTGTTTATGTAACTTCTGAAACAGATGAATATAATTCATATAGTCACTGGGTTGTCTTCACAATCAAATACACAAAAGAATCATTTATGTATGAATGGGCAAAATTGCGTGCTGATGGTGGAGAAAATGGTATTTGTGGTTACTTGAATGATGCAAATAGTGCATTAGCAAAAGTATTAGATAACTACAATACATTAACTGCAGAAGAAAAAGAATGGGTTAAAACTCAAATTGACGATGGCGATGTAACAATTGGCGAAACTTTAAAATATATCGCTAGTGCTCGTAGTTGGATTAACGAAAAACTTGATGCAACTAATGAAGTTAACAACGTTGTTGTTACATTAGAAAAGGACAATTATAGCGTTGCAGGAATTGCATTAATCGCTGTATTAGGAATTGCTTCACTTGTTGGCTACTTTGTATTAAACAAAAAAAGAGCAATTAATAAATAATCGCTAAAACAATTAAAATACTAACTAAAGGCTAAATGTCTATCACGGCATTTGGCCTTTTTATATGGGACTTAGGTATAATATTATGGAATGCTTAGGAGAAGTCCTAAAACTATGACATTTGGAGTGGAATTAGAAAAACTTGTCCACTCAAGATGTCAAAGAGCCGTAAAGAAAGCAAACGTTGCAAAGCTTTGAATTCTTGTGGGGTTGAAAGAAAATAATAAGAGTTAATCGTGAGGAATGATTAACTCTTTTAATGTGCTTTTTGAAGACTTTTATAATAAAAATTTAGCCTGTTACGAATTGTAAATGCGTTGACGTATTGTGCTTCTATATCTGCCATAAAAGCCGATATATAGAAGCGTTAATCTTTTTAATAACATTTAAATTGCGTGTGCTTTTAATTTTTTAAGACTAAAAATATTAAATTATTCAACAAAGACTATCTAAACGTCTTTAACGTTTCAATAAAGTTATAATTCAAACAATTAAAGCTGTTGAAATCCATGAGTATTATTTTTTCGAACCTATAAGCATTCAAAGCGTTAAGAATTAATCAAAAAAGCAAATTAAAAGGCTAAACATGATTGAAATGTTTAGCCTATTTAATTGTTGTTTAAACTAATTAGATTATTTAGATTTGTCTGTCCAATCTTGCCAACGTGCAGATACAGTAGAATAAATATTTACGAACGATGTATCAAGATTTGCTTGAGCGCCATTTAATACACTTAAGAATGGACGATTAGCAGATGTTCCCCAAATATCAATGTTGTTACAGAGATATTTACGATCAGAAGAGAAGTTAGTGAATTTAGAAGTATATGAATTTCTTAATTCAATTTCACTTAATAGGAATTTGTCTGTAATTTCAATTGAACTATAATCAGCATCATAAGCTAAGAAACCATGAGCTTTTTTAACGAAAGTCTTACATCCTTCATCAGAAATCATATATTTGATAAAGTCTTTTGCTAAATCTTGTTTTTTACTTGTTGCTGGAATAGCAATGTATTGGTCTTCACCAATAATGTAAGATGTGTCAGCGTATTCAGCTTTTGCTTCGCTTAATACAGGAGTTTTCATAATTCCTAATTCGAATGTATCTTCAAATCCTGTGTAATTTAATGAAGCGTTGTAGAGCCAATCACCATTAACCATCATTGCAGCATAGCCATTGACAAAGTCTTTTTGTGCATCGCCAGCATCTTTATTGTTATAGCCATCAACACAATAGCCAGCATCAGGTCCAAATAATTCTTTCCAACGTTTTGTTGCTGTTTTAAGAGCGTTATATGTTTCACTCTTAGTTACATCAAAGTTATCAGCGCTATCGTATTTTAAGAAATCTTGAATGTTTTCTTTTCCGGCAATTTGTGCCCACCAGTCGAAGACTAGATAATCAAAGTAGTCAGTGTTACGGCCAGTATAAATAAATGGTGAGACAGCGGTAGTGCCATCAAGGTCACCTGGACGAGCAATCTTTGCATTTTTGATTGTCTTACATAGTTCAAGTAATTCATCGAATGTTGTAGGAATTTGCCATCCATTTTGTTCAAACATCTTGGTGTTATAGAAGATACCACCTAAACCAGAAGTAAATGGTAAGCGGTAGCAGTGCTTGCTTCCATCACTCTTTGTAAAATAAATAGAATCTTTAAATTCGTCAGATACCTTATCTTTGACCTTAACGTTATCAACGGTTTCTTCTAATAAATCATCTAAAGAAGCAAAACTGTTTGTGGCAGCGTTAGATTTCCAAGTGGCTCCTACGGAGATATAAAGGTCATCATTATTTTTGGATGACGCTAAATGTTGTTGGATTAATGACTCGGATTCATATAAAGCTGTAACTTTAATTTTTGTGTCTGGATGAGCGGCGATATAATCATCGCGCATAGTGTTAATCCAATCATGTCCATAGTCTGCATCGATTACTACAATATTAAGTGTGTCATCACTTTGATTATTGTCACAAGATGCAAGGCCACCTAAGGCTAAAATAGATACCAACAAAGCAGGTATAATAAATTTCTTTTTCATATGCATACTCCTTTACTTAAATATTATTATGCGCACATTTATTAAACTTAGTTAATAAATACAAATTCATTGTATCTACTTTAGTAGAATTTTGTCAATACTTATAATTATTTATATAGGGTTAAAAAAACAAACCAACTTTTTCCATTTTTTAACTTTATGAAAAAATAGTTGTAAAAAGCACATACCATATTTATAATAAAGAGGAAGAGGTGGCTTAAATGAAAAGTAAACATTTTGGTATTTCAAGCATGCTTGTTTTGAGTTCATGTCTTTTATCATGTAATGCCCCAAGCGATTTAACTCTAAAAAAAGGCGATAAGCTACAAACATTGCCTGATGTTACTTTAGATTACGACAATGCTTTTTTTGATGATTTTTCTAAAGGGGTTTCATTTGATAATTGGTATATCTCTAATTCCAGTTGGGGTGGAAGCAATGGTGGTGTATCACCAAAGAATGTTAACTACACTGATGATGGACAATTAGTCTTGACTGGGAACGGCAAATATTACGTTGATGGTGACATTAAAAGTGTAGGAGAAATTAAAGATGGTCGTTATACTGGCGCAGCACTTGTCTCGAAGTTTTTAGTTCAACCAGGTCATTATGAAGTAAAAATGAAAGTCTTACCTCGATTAGGCGCATGTTCCGCTTTTTGGATCTTTGCTTACAATGTGGAAGATGGTAGTAACCATGAAATTGATATTGAGCTTCCAGGTGGACATCGTAACGATACTATAACTTTTGAAAATGTTTTAGACACTAACTACATTACGGAACAAAGAAGCCACTCACAAGATGTTAAAGTCTCAGATATGTTTGGTGAAGAAAGCGTCTTCTTGAATGATGGCAACTGGCACACTTATGGCTTTGATTGGTATACAGATCCTGAGATGGTCGTGTATTACCTTGATGGGTTAGTCACTGGTGTTTCAGATGTATTCGTCCCTAATTTACAAGCACGTCTATGGATTGGAAACTGGTTCCCAGTTACAAGTGCCTTTGTCGGAAGTGCTGATTTTGAAAAAGATAATATGTATGTTGATTATATAAAATATATTCCATTCAAAGACCAACCTTATGAAGAGTTTAACCCTACTATTAGTGGTGTTGCCTTTGAAAATGAATATCCAAAAGCTCCAGTCGCTGTTCCAACTGTTAATAAAGTTGCAAATGGAAACTTTGAAAAAGTTAATTTGGCTAATGGAGAAATAGGTGGATGGAAAGCAACCAAACGTCTTAGCGAAAATAAAGAACTACAAGAAGTAATTCAAGTTGTTGATGGCGAAGGATTTGATGAATCTCACGCTCTTTCCGTAAGTGATGGAGGTATTGCTTATCAAGTAATTGATTCCGTATATCAAGGTTTCAAACACGATTTCTCAATTCATGCAAAAGGAAAAGGAAAAATCAGCATCAGATATTATGGCGCTTCAACTTCTGAAATCTTAGATATTAAAACTATTGATATTGATTCTGATAATTTAAGTGAATATACACTTGATTTAGTTGCTCCTAAAGGCAGTCAAAATATTAGAATCAATGTCGAAACAACAAAAGATAATTCTATTTTAATAGATAATGTCTCTTTAAAACAAAAGTAAAGGTGAGATTATGGAACAAGTAAATAATGCTGAATCTACAGTAACTGCAATTGAAAAGGTGGAAGAGGTTAAAACTGAATCTCCTAAACCAGCAAAAAAGAAAATGTCTAAAAAACGCAAGAAAGAGTTAATCTTTGTTGCTATTTTGCTTGCTTATCCAGTTATTCAATTCTTATTAACATGGATATTTGTCAATTCTTATTCAATTATATTAGCTTTTGAAAATGTATCATTAGAAGGAAAAGTTACATTTGCAGGCTTGAAGAACTTTATCGATATCTTTAAACAATTTGATATCAATTATGGTGGAGGAATTGATTTAGGTAACGGAACAAGACTTTCCTATAATTTAATGATTGTTATTAATTCATTTGCGTATGGAATAATCACGATATTTATTTCTTTGCCATTAGCTTTGATTTGTTCATACTTTTTGTCAAAAAAGATGCCTTTAGCTAATGTATTTAGAGTAATATTCTTCTTACCTAATATTATTTCCGTTGTTGCACTTGTCTACGCATTCAAAATGCAAACAGTGGACTCAAGTGCAGGACTTATTTATCACTTTCTATCTGCTTTAGGTATGAAAGTCAACATTGATACATGGCCAAATACGACATTAATTGTCTTAGTTTATTGTATTTGGGCTGGTCTAGGATACAATGTCCTTCTTCTATCAGGTGCGATTGGAAGAATTCCAAACGAATTATTTGAATCAGCTCAAATGGATGGAGCAAGTTCATTTAAACAATTTACAAAAATTATGATTCCAATGGTTTGGCCAACAGTGGTAACTCTTGTTGTTTTAGGCCTAACTAGTATCTTAACTTTATATTTACAACCAGTATTATTTGATTTGAATAACAATGAAACTATTGCTGGAACAATCTTTAATGGTGTCAGTGGTTCAGGATCTAAGACAATGTATCCTTACTACGCAGCATTTGGTTTATTGTTCTCATTTGTTTTAGCACCAGCAATTCTTTATATAAGAAAAGTTATTTCAAGAAAGTATTCAGATACAGATTGCTAGGAGGTAGAAAAATGGAAAACACAATGACAAAACAAAAGAAGCGTAATAAAAAACCAATCCTTTCTATTGGCGTGTGGATTGCCTTTGTTATTTTTGCTCTTTATTCTATTTCACTTTTATTCCCATTTATTTGGATGTTACTTAACTCATTCCGTGGCGTCGAAGAATGGCAACATATTACAACATTTGATCAATATTGGAGCCTTCCTACAAATTGGGATTTCTCAAATTATGCGAAGATTTTAAAAACAGATATTAATGGTGACAATTTATTATCAATGATTCTTAACTCATTGATTCTTACAATTCTTGGCACAGTGGTGAATGTTTTCTTCTCAGCTTGTGCAGCTTACGCTGTTGCAAAATATGACTTCCCTGGTAAGAAGATATTATATGGACTTGCAATATTTGCAATGGTTGTCCCTATTGTTGGTACATTACCAGCGCAAGTTAAATTCATGGAGTTTCTCCACTTAAATGATACATACATTGGTGTATTATTCTTATATTCTGGAGCATTTGGCTTTAACTTTATCTTACTTCATTCGGCATTTGAAAGCATTTCTTGGAATTACGCTGAGGCTGCTCAAATGGATGGAGCAGGACATTTCCAAATATTCTTTAAAGTTATGATTCCAATGTGTAAAGGACCTATTATTTCCTGCTGTATCTTACAAGCAATTACTTTATGGAATGACTATTCAACTCCATTCTTATTCTTACAATCACATAAAACTTTAGCAGTTGGCTTACAATCAATTCAAAACGAATTGAAACTTACTGGTAATTATCCATTAGTGTTCGCTGCTATTATCATCTCAATTGTGCCAGTTATTGTCTTATATTCTCTCTTCCAAAAGAAGATTATTGAAAATACAGTCGCAGGAGGTTTAAAAGGATAATATGAACAAAAAAGTTTTATTAATTTCTCTTAGTATGCTTTGTGGCTTATTCTCTTCATGTAGCGGTGACAATAAACTAGAATTTGAAAAAGATGAATACCAAATTTATTCTTCGGAAGCAATTTCTGTGAAAAAACCAAGAAGAGGAATAAAATATGAGATTATTTCTAACTATGATACTTCACTAATATTTTTAGATTCATCAACTGGAGTATTTACTTTCTCTGATGAATTAGCAAATTCTACCCAAGTATTAGTAGTAGCGAAATATCAAAGTGAAGTTTCTAATGCAGTTGTAGTTACTTTATTACATAACTATGAAGTTGCTACGGTTAGTTTCAATAATTTATCAAGTTATGTAGTTGATGGTGAGTTTGTTACGGCGAGTGCATCATTACCTTACTCTATAACTTATAATCTCAAAGAACATGTTAAAGGTGTTTCAATTGATGAGACAACAGGTAAAGTAAGTTATACGAACGCGGTTGCTGATGGAACAAAATTTGTGGTTGTAGCTAATACACATAATGACGCTCATAGCGAAAAAGAATTTATTGCTATGCGTTCTAACTTCATTAAAGTTACTAAAGCACGTCAAATTGTGGAGCGTAACTCAAATATGTCTGCAAGTTTTGTTTTAGATTTTAGTGATAACCCAGATTCCAAAGAAGATGGCATCTTAGCATTAACCAATGAACAAAATAGTCTCATCGATAGAAAATATTATGACTATAATAAAGATACACAAACCTTAACGATTAAAGGAACTTATTTAGACTCTTTATTCGATGGTGTTAATACTTTAAAGATTATTACTTCACGTAATAGTGTCGCAATCCATGTTGAAGTAGCAACAAAGTTTATCTTTGATGCTTATGATCTTGCATCCATTAATGATAGTGCAGAAGCATTACAAGGCTATTACGTATTAATGAATGATATTGATTTAAGCGAAGTATTGGTTAAAGGTAATAAACTTTATAACGATGGTTTAGGTTGGACACCAATTGGAACTTATATTGATGTCGTCGATGGAAACATTGCTACATCTAAAGCTTTCAAAGGAACTTTTGATGGCAATGGTCATACGATTTCAAACTTATACGCTAATCGTAAAGACACATATTCATTCAATTTCGGTTTGTTTGGCTATACGACAAGTTCTGCAGTTATTAAAAACTTAGGTGTTACAGGAAAAGTAAATGTTTCATCATATTCTGGTGGTTTAGTTGGTTCTAATAGTGGAACAATCTCTAATTGCTATAGTAATGTTGATTTAGAAGTTTATGCAGATGGCAAGACTTATCGTTATGTTGGTGGTCTTGTTGGTAATAACTTTGGTGAAATCTCCAATTGTTATAGCATTGGTAATGTGCATTGCGACACAAGTTTTGGTTCATTCGTTGGTTCTAATGAAGGAACGATTATAAATTGTGCAACAGTGAAAACAAAAGATTCAACATCCTTTAAAGGATATGGCGTGAGCGAAGATGAAAACTGTGTTCTCTTTAATTCTCTTGAAGAAATGAAAAATTACGATTTTTCTTCGATGTTATCAAATGAAGATTGGAATATAATTAATGGTTCATTACCTTCTTTAAAAGTTTTAGAAGAACTTCATACAGTGGTAAGATTCTCTCTTGCTAAAGAATTATCTAATAAGAGCTATTATGTTGGTGATAATATCGCTCTTGACTTTGAAGTCTATCCTCGCGATATGAAAGAAACTGTAAAAGATAATGTTAAATATGAAGTCAAGAAGAATGGTGGAGTAACGGTTAATAACAATATTATTTCAACTTTAAATGCTAAAGATATGAAGATTGAAATTACCGCTAGTTTAGAAACAGAAGAAAATAAATTTGTTGATACTTTAACTATTAATTTAGGAAAGAAAATAACTGGTTTAAACTTAGTAACTCCAGATGTTATGAAAGCAGGTATGTCATATCCATTAAGTGTTACCACAATACCAGATGATGCAACAGAAAAAGTTGAATACATTTTAGAATCAAGTTATGCCGGTATTACTATTGAAGGCAACACTCTTACCATAAGTCAAGATTGTAATGTTACAAGTTTCAATTTGTTTGCGATGAGTAAAGATGGAAAAGTCAAATCCGCGACAAAAACAATTCAAGTTCAAACTTTAACAAGACTTAAAGATTCAATCTTATATAGTGATACAAACTCTAATTTCCAATTTGAATTACCTAGTGTCGATAAATCTTCATTGTCGGTTAAGTATCATAATGAAATTATTAAATACACTTTAAATAATAAGGTGATTTCAATTGATAAAGCAGATGTAAAAAAATATAACGCCACTAAATTAGATTTCATTATTGAAGATAATAATGGTCGTTATTTAGGAATGGGATATTTGTTTAACCATAAACAATATACTTATGACAATGTCAAGAGTTTAGAAAAAGATGTAATTGAGATAAGTAGTGTAGAAGACTTCTTTACTTATTTCAATATTAATAAAAATGAAAAAGTTGATCAAAGCAAATTCGCTAATTACAATAAGACATTTGTTTTGACTAACGATATTGATTTTAAAGGACAAGAAATATATGGTATCGGTTACGCACTTGAAGAAGGCGGTCGTTACTTTAGTGGAAAGTTCTATGGATTAGGTCATACAATCTCAAATTATGTGATAAACAAAAATGAAGGGGTCTTATCTAATCTAACCGCGCAAGCAGAATATGGCGTTGGCTTATTCGCGGCTTGTTCTGGTGAAATATATGATTTAAACATTCGTAACGTTCAAGTAAAAGGCAAAAACTTTGTCGGAGCGTTAATAGGAATCTTAAATAGCAATGGCAAGATTGAAAATTGCCATGTTAGTGAAGCAAATGTATCTGCGAATGGATACAAAGTATCATCATTAGAAGAGGGCATAAGAGTAAGTGGAGTCGTTGGACGTATGTTTGAGGGTGAAACAATTCTTATCACTTATGATGGTAAAGAAGAAAATATCATTGGCTAGGAGGAAAAAACAATGAATGAAATGCAAGGAAGAGATCAAAGTTATGCACGAACACTCAACAATGAACTTGTATTAAAAGAATTAAGAAATGGTGACTATTCCGCGACTGAATTAGCAGATTTTCTTAGCTTGTCAAATGCGGCGATGTCTTCAATTCTTAAAGGCCTTATTAATGATGGTTTAATCAAAGTGTCATGCTATATTTCAAAAGCGGGTAAAGGAAGAAAACAAGTTCGTTACACACTTAATGAGGAGTTTGGATTAATTATTGTTGTTTCTTTATCAGACAATAGATATCACATTACGATTTCTAATATTAAAGAAGAAATATTATTAGAAGCCGAAAAAGAAATTGATAAATATGATATTGCGATAATTTATGAAATTGTTTTATTTATTAAAGACACATTAGCAAGTTTAGAATATCGCGATATTCCTCTTCGTCAAATTATTGTAGCGGTTCCAGGATGTGTTAATTCCCAAACAGGAGAATTGCAATTATCAAAACAATTTGATCGTGATTTATTTGATGGAAAGAATAATATTAAGTCAATATTTGAAAATGCCTTCTCTATTCCAGTTTCCATGCAAAATGATATTAACTTATCAATTATTGGTGAAATGAAATATGGATGCTTAGCAAATGTTCGTAATGCCTTATTAGCTTATGTTGATAATGGTTTAGGTGGAGCTATGGTGCTAAATGGCAAGTTCTATGGTGGCGATTGTGGTTACGCTGGGGAAATTGGCTTAATCACTACCACATTTAAAAATAAGAAAAATGTGCTTGATGAATTTGTTTCTTTAAGAAGTATTAAAGAATATTTCTCAAAGAAAAATGGTAAGCACTACAATGTTGCTTTGCTTAGCGAAGAATATAAGAAAAAAGGTGAAGTTTACGAATATGTAAATGAAACCGCTCATCTTCTAGGTGAAAAACTAAGAGACATCGTAGAATTATTAAATATTTCTCATATCGTCTTAGCAGGTCGTGTCTCACTATTTGGTGAAGACTACCTCAACTGTTTAAAAGAAGAATTAAAATCAACAAGAAATCCATGTGAGATTAAATTCACACAACTATCAAAGCGCTCAACTTTATATGGCGCAATCACAGTATCTGTGGATAGTTCAATTAACCATAGTGAAAGAATCTTATTATAAATGACAAAAGGAAAGGTGATTAAAAATGGCTAGTTTATTATTACAAAATGTCACAAAAGTTTATAAAGGAAATGTGACCGCAGTCAAAGATTTTACAATGGATATTAAAGATGGTGAATTCATTGTTTTCGTCGGACCATCAGGATGTGGTAAATCTACTACCTTGCGTATGATTGCAGGATTAGAAGAAATTACCAGTGGAGATTTATATATTGATGGGGAATATATGAATGACGTTGAACCGAAAGATCGTAATTTAGCGATGGTTTTTCAAAACTATGCTTTGTATCCTTATCTAACTGTTTATGAAAACATAGCGTTTGGATTGCGCTTACGTCATACACCAAAAGAAGAAATTGACAAAAAAGTTCATGAAGTAAGTAAAACATTAGGCATTGAAAATCTTTTACAACGTAAACCAAAAGCTTTATCAGGTGGACAAAGACAACGTGTTGCTGCTGGTAGAGCAATTGTTAGAGATGCAAAAGTTTATTTATTTGATGAACCATTAAGTAACCTTGACGCTAAGTTAAGAGCGGCAATGCGTGTCGAGATTATTCGTTTACATAAGACTTTAAATACAACATTTATTTATGTTACTCATGATCAAGTTGAAGCTATGACTATGGGAACAAGAATTGTTGTTATGAAAGATGGTATAGTGCAACAAATAGATACACCAACAAATCTCTATGATCACCCAAGCAACAAATTTGTTGCTGGATTTATTGGCACTCCACAAATGAATTTCTTTAATGTTCATGCAATAAGAAAAACAAAGCATACTTATGCTACACCATTAGGAACAAATAAAGAATTAAAACTTACTTTAGATTTTAAAGATGAATTTGCGGACCGCGAGTTTGATGCAATTCTTGGAATTCGTAGTGAAGACATCTATGAATCTGATGATGCTGATGCCTTAGAAGCAACAGTAAAAGTTGTGGAAACTTTAGGAAGCGAATGTTTAGTTTATCTAACATTTGATAATAAAGATAACAAATTAGTAATGGATGGAGACAACGAATTTGTCATGAAAGTTCAAAATAGAGTCGAATATGGTTTAGATCAAAGAATCAAAATTAAATTCAAGACTGATCGTGTCCATATGTTTGATAAAACAACTGAAGAAAGCATTTTAAAATAGGGAGGAATTAAAAATGCAAAAGAAATCGATTTTATTAGTTTTGTCGATGATGATGGGAACTTTGGTAGGATGTAACAATAACACATCTACACCAAGTCAAGGCTCTATTGTTGGGCCAAGTACAACACCAACATCTGTGTCAACGCCTGATACACCGAACACAAGTGTTAACAAGGTTATCACAAGTATTGAAGTTGAAGATTATCCTGTGACAAGTTATGAAGTAGGAGATACCTTTAACCTCAATAATGCAACAATCCGTGTTTCTTATGAAGGCGGACAAAGTGAAGTCATACCAATGACAATGGAAATGTTAACAGGTGTTGATTTAACAACAAGTGGTACAAAAACTGCGCATGTTAATTACAATGGATTCCAAACAACATTCCAATATATTGTAAAAAACAAACAAGGTCCAAAAGTCGATGCCCAAATTAAGATTATGGTAAATGGTTCAGAATTTTCAGAAGATATGAACGGAACAACATTTGATGTTACTAATTTACCAACATTTAGTTTTTCCGTTAGTGAAGGTGCGACCGCAGATTTTTACTTTTCAAAAGATTTAGGTAATGATACTTATGAAAATTTAGGACATACAATGCCAACGACAACAGGAACTTATAGTTACATTGTTAATGTCTTAGAAAATGACAGTTACAACGCTTCTTCAATGTTCCGTTGGTTTAAAATTGTTGACGCAACTTCTAAAGTGACACCAACAGTTACTATTAAAGTAAATGGTGAAGCCAAAGATCCTAGAACAGGCACATCAGTACCATTTAAAACAAATAATCTCCCAGTATTTACTTACGAAGTGAGTGAAGAAGGTGCAAATGTTGATGTATTTTATGTTAACACAACTGATGAATCTAGATTAGATGGTGCACCAACTACACCAGGAAGTTATGCAATTCACGTTAACGTCATTGAAGATGATAACTTCAATGGAGTAGAAAACTGGTTCTGGTATAGCTTAGAATCCGCAGATAAAATCACTCCGACAATTACAATGATTGTTAATGGAGAAAGAAGAGAAGCTAATAATGGAGAAACTAAACCTTATACCACAGTTCCAACATTTGATTATGAAATAAGTGATGGTGCAACCGCAACAACATATTTCGTTAATAACAAAACAGAACAAGTTATTGATGGAATTCCAAGTGAACCAGGAGCTTATGCTTATCACGTTAAAGTCGAAGCAAGTGAGAGATTTAATGCTGTGGACAAATGGTTCTATTTCTATTTAGAAGCAGGAAATAAAATCACTCCAACAATTACTATTAAAGTAAATGGTGAAGCAAAAGAACCAAAAACAGGATTAGTCACACCATTTAAAACAAATAATTTACCTTCGTTTACTTATGATGTAAGTGATGGAGCAGTGGCAACAGCGTTCTTTGTTAATAACGAAACAGAAGAAAATATTGGTACGACAATTCCTAGTGTGCCAGGCGTATATTCTTATCACGTTAAAGTAGAAGCAAACAGTCAATTTAACGAAGTCGAAAACTATTTCTGGTTTTATCTTGAAGATGATAACAATAAACAAGATGCAACAATAGTTATTAAGGCTAATGGCGTAGAATTCACTGCTGAAGAAAATGGCACAACATTCTATGTTGATGATTTACCTTCATTTACTTATGAAGTTCCTGCCGATGCTCAAGTAACTATCTTCTTTACAAAAGATGAAGGAGCAGTAAATTTAGGCTCAGAAATGCCAACTACTCCAGGAACTTATGCTTATAACGTCAAAGTTAATGCTGATGATAAATATAACGAAACATCCGCATTCCGTTGGTTTAGAATCGCTGAAAGAGATAGTGGTAACGCATTAAAAAAAGCTTTCTAGCGGTATCGCGATCTTGGGGAAACGATGGAAATAATGGAGTAAGTGCCGACAATGTCACATTCAATAGTGATTTTGTAAAGATTAAGGTTGATGGGGAAAATCGTATTGGTGGAGCATTAGAATCAAAAGATTATTACGATCAAGGGAGTTTCGTATTTAAGGCTTCCACGAATGCGAGGAGTGGCGTTACTATGGCGTTTTGGACATTCTTATATGGCAATGGAGGAAACATAAATCATGAAATTGATATCGAATTATTCGGTAAAAACAATGTGATTTATTCTTCATACACATCAGAAAATGATGCCACACACGTTAATGGCAACGTCGATTATCAAATCTATGACAATGTTCAGCATGTATATCGTTTCGACTGGTACCGTGGTGAAAAGGTCGAATATTACATCGATGATGTATTACAAGCAGTCATTACCACAAATGTTCCAGATCATCCAATGAAAGTTTGGATTGGAGCATGGTGTCCATCTTGGGCAGGAGAAAAAACAAATAATTTTTCGGAAATGATTGTGTATTCGTTTGAATATAAGAGTTTTGATTAGATGAGAGGAGTTAAAAAAATGAAAAACAAAATTGAATTTGGCACTGGTGGTTTTAGAGGTGTTATAGGCGAAGATTTCAATAAAGAAAATATTGAATTAGTGGCGCAAGCAATCTCTGATATTATCAAAGAAGAAAAATCAAAAACACCAGTTGTCATTGGTTACGATTATCGTTTTTTATCGGATAAAGCGAGCGAATGGATGGCATCCGTTTTTGCTAAAAATGGAATAAAGGTTTTATTGTCTAGTGAGGCAACACCAACACCTGCAGTTATGTTTAAAACTAAACAAATGAACAATGATTTTGGAGTAATGATTACAGCATCACATAATCCTTATTACTTTAATGGTATTAAGGTATTCCAAAAGGAAGGTATGGATGCTGATGTAGCCTTAACTAGCCGCATAGAACAAGATATTCAAAAAGTTCGTAAAGTTAAAAATATGGACTTTGATGAAGCTATTAAAGAAAAAAAGATTGAACATATTTCTTTCTTGAAAGAGTATGTTTTATCAATTAAATCATTTATCTTACCAGAAGTTGATGGTAGTGAAGCTAGAATACTATTTGATAATCTTCATGGTGTAGGTATTAAATCATTATCAATCCTTGCTAAGGAATTGCATTTGAAAAATTTTGAAGTTGTAGGAAAAAGACACGACGCCTTCTTTGGCTTTGCCTTACCAAATCCTACGAAAGCAAATATGGAAATTGACCGTAAATTCTTAGCAAAAAAGAAATATGATTGTATTTTTGGAATTGACTCAGATGGCGATAGATTAGGTATTCTCGATGAAGCGGGAAATTATGTCGATAGTAATGAGATTCTTTCCTGTTTATATTACTACCTTGTTAAATATCGTCATATGCAAGGCGACAGTGTGAAAAACTTAGCTACATCAAATTTACTTGATAAAGTAACAGAAAAATTAGGCTTCAAATGTCATGAAGTTGATGTTGGATTTAAAAATATCTCTTCAAAGATTAAAGAAGTTGATGCTTTATTAGGCGGAGAATCATCAGGTGGATTAACAATGCGCGGATATCTATATGGTAAAGATTCCTCTTTCGCTTTTGCCTTATTTTTAGAGATGATTACAATGATGAAAAAACCAATCTCACAAATTGTTAAAGAAGTACGTGATTTTGCTAATTTCCATCATTATGTCATTGAAAGTTCAATTGCTTATAAAGATGATAAAAAAGTATTGAATGCTTTACATAATGAGGCTATTACTTTCGATGAACCAGTTCTAGAAAAGAAAGTCATAAATAGAAACATTAAATATATTTTCGCGAATGACTCTTGGGTTTTGTTACGTTGCTCAGGGACTGAACCAGTTTTAAGAATCTTTGTTGAAATGGAAAATAAAGAAAAAGCAGAAAGATATCTGCAAATATTAAATGAATATGTCAAAAAAATTGACAATTAGTGGGTGAAAATATGAATAAGTATTTAGAGATTAGCAAGGAAGTTAAGCATCTCTTTAAAGAAATTAATGCAAGAAAACAAGAAAATTACATTATTGAAAATTCGTATTTCTTGGATGATAAAAAAGTATTGTGTATGGACCGCTCAAACGGTGTATCACGTTTTCCTTATGGTAAAGATGGCTTTACTTTATGGGCATACTCTTCTGGATATATTTCCATTAATGAATCAACATTTTATGTAGTTTTACCGGCAGATGAAGGAAAAGACCCTTATCTTGCTTTCTATGCTGGTGAAAAAGTTAAGGATAAATACGTTCCAATTTCCTTACTTGGTAAGGGAAAGAATCCTTTAGAAAGTGATGTCAAAAGATTCTGTGTATACGCTAAAGAATATGTCTACTATTTAGTGGAAACAAAATTAATGCGTTATGCGACAAGAATATTTGTAACTGATGATAAAAAAGTATGCTTTGATGTTTATGCTTATAACAAAACAAGCAAAGAAAAAGAAGTATATCTATCAAGTTATATGAATTGCTTGTTAAAATACGCAAACGGGGAATGCATTGAAACCAAATGGTTCAAGAAATGTACATATCAAAATGATACATTTGCGTTTGAATGCCCAGAAGATATCAATCGTAAAGTACACATTTTGAATTTTGGTGTAATTAAACGTGAATTTGTCAAGAATGATCCATATTCATGCCAAAACACAACTTCACGTAAAGACTATTTTGGTAAGACAGAAAATCAATTAATTAATGCGGAATCTTTAATAAACGGAAGTTTTAAAGAAGGCAAATTAATTACACATTTCACTGATACTTCAATTATGGGTGACATGTCACATTATCATTTAAAAGGTCACGAAGAATGTATTGTTCATTATTCATTAGGCTTTACCCACGAATTAGAGGAATTTAATAATTTAAAACAAGATATTTATAGTTATGCTCAAACAAATGAATTAATCAAAAAAGCGGTCACTAGTAACAATATAAAAGCCAAGAAAATGCTTAAGATTTCATTTGATAATTGGAATAATAATAAAATTAACACTAATGTGTTAAATACATTTTTAGATTATGTCTTATATCAAACAGAATATTGCGGATTAGCTAAAAACTCTGGCGCAATGTTCTTAGGTGTAAGAGATGTAATGCAACAAGTTGAGGCGGCTTTAATGTGGAATCCACGTGATTGCCGTAAAAAAATTTTAGAGACTTTAAGTTTTATTGATGAGTCGGGTAATCCTCCACGTCAATATTCTATTCCTCCAGTTGGTGGAACTCCAGCTATGGATTTGCGTGATTTTATTGACCAAGGTGTGTGGATTATTAATACAATTTATAACTATTTAGCATTCACCAATGATTATTCAATTTTAAAAGAAGTTATTGGTTATTATAACCGTGTACCAGGTGGAGTAGTTTTATCTTCCACTCGCGATAATGTTCTTGCGCACATTTTAAGAGTAACTAACTATTTAATTACACATATTGATCCAAAAACCAAGTGCTTACGTGCAATGTATGGTGATTGGAACGATGCTTTAGATGGTTTAGGTATTACAAAAGATGAAGGCAAAGAATATGGCGATGGCGTGTCTGTCATGGCAAGTTTACAACTTTATCAAGTCTTAGATCAAATGCGTGAAATCTTGACTAAAATTGGAAAACATGAAGATTTAGTTAAACAATATATCTCAGTGAGAGAAGATTTAGCAAATGGTTTAAAAGAATACGCAATTGTTAAAAAAGGAAACGACAAAAAGATAGTTCATGGATGGGGAGACCATCAAAGCTATTATGTTGGTAGTTTCTTAGATAGTGATGGTGAGTCACGTGATTCGTTGACTGCTAATGCGTTCTACGTAATTTCAGGCTTATATAAACGAAATTATTTAGATAAAGAAAATATCTTAAAAGCGTACAAAAATTTAGATTCAAAATATGGCTTAAGAACATTTAACCCTTATTTTAAAGAAGATGCGCCTGGCGTAGGTCGTATCGTTAATTTACCTAAAGGTTGTGCGGAAAATGGTGCAACATATATTCATGGATCTTTATTTGGTGTCATGTCATTATTTATGCTTGATGAACCAAAATTTGCTTATGAACAAATTGAAAAATTATTACCAATTACGCATAAAATATTGACAACTTCATCGTTTGTTATGCCAAATTCTTATTCTTATAACTTAGAAGAAGGCATGGATGGAGAATCGATGTCCGATTGGTATACGGGTTCAGCAAATACGCTTATTAAAACACTTGTACGTGGTGCTTTTGGTATAAGTGTTAACTTAGATAAAGTAGTAATTAACATTAGAGATTACTTTCCAAGTAAGAAAGCAAAATGTGAAATTACTATTAAAGGCACAAAATTCGTAATTGATTACGCAAACAATAATTTAAAACAAAGAACAATTACTGTTAATGATAAAAAAGTTACAAACAATACTCTTGAATTTGAAGAAGAGGACTTGAAAAACAACAAGGTTATTTACATTCAAATTAATGATTAGAAGGTATATTTTATGGAATTAAAAGTATTAGAAAGCAACAAAATAGATGAAGAAGTCGCAAACGAAATAGTGACTTTAATTAAAGAAAAACCTAATTGTGTTTTAGGCCTTGCTACAGGCAGCACACCTTTAGGAGTTTACGCAAATTTAGTTAAAAAATATGAAAATAAAGAAGTGTCATTTAAAAATGTTCGTTCCTTCAATTTAGATGAATATGTTGGATTAAAACATGATAATGATCAATCATATTTTTACTTTATGCATCATAATTTATTTGATCACATTGATATTAATCCAAATAATGTTCATGTGCCAGATGGTATCAATTATGAAAATTGTTTAAAAACATACGATAACGAGATTAAAAAAGCGGGAGGAATTGATTTACAAATTTTAGGTATTGGAAGCAACGGACATATTGCTTTTAATGAACCAGGAACTGATTTTGATTCATTTATTCATCTTGTAGATTTAAAAGAATCAACAATTAAAGATAATTCTCGTTTCTTTAGTTCAATTGAAGAAGTCCCTACTAGAGCAATTACCATGGGCTTACGTTCAATCATGCAAGCAAAGCGCATTATTTTAATTGCTAAAGGAAAGAATAAAAATCACGCAATTAAGGCGTTGTTTGATGAACATGGTATTGATGAGACTTTACCAGTTTCAGTTTTAAAATTACATCCAAATGTTGAAATTTATTGTGATAAAGATGCAGCAGAGGGAGTGATAGATGAATGAAAAAATATTTAGGATTTAATAACGTCAATATTTATATTGAAAATCGTGGAGTTGTTAAATCTAGCATTCAATTCAAAGATGGTGTCTTTACCTCTTTTGAAGAAAATGAAAACTTAGAAAAGTTACCAGAAAATCTCTTTATTGTTCCAGGATTTATTGAAGAACATATTCATGGTGCGAATGGTAGCGATTTTATGGATGGCAAAGTTGAAAGTGTAAAAAACATTGCTCGTTCAGTTGCGCAAGATGGCACAACTTCATTACTTGCTACTACGATGAGTATGTCTGAAGAAGACATATTAAAAGCTGTGGAAGCAATAAATGATTATATTAAAAAAAGGCAAGAATATGCCACGATATTAGGAATCCATTTAGAAGGACCATTTATTAGTAAAACTTTCTGTGGGGCACAAGATCCAATAAACATTATCGAACCAAATATTGAAATTTTGAAAAAGTTCGTCAAAGCTTCAAACGATAATGTAAAAATGATTACTTTTGCTCCTGAACACGCCGATGAAGAATTTATTAATTATTTGTTAGCGGAAAATATTGTCCCAAGTATTGGACATTCTAATGCAACTTCTGAAGAAACAAAATGTGCTTTTAAAAGAGGTGTTAGATGTGCAACACACACATATAACGCTATGAAAGGCATCCACCATCGTGATGTTGGTGTAGTTGGTGAAGTGTTTTTAGATGACAATGTTAAAGCTGAATTAATATGTGATTTACATCATGTAAGTGCGGACGCAATCAAACTTTTATATAAGTGTAAAGGCAAAGATAATGTTGTTCTTATTACTGACTCAATGGAAGCAAGATTTTTACCTAATGGACAATATGAATTAGGTGGACAAAAAGTATTTGTTAAAGATGGCGTAGCTACTTTAGCAAATGGTGTTCTTGCTGGTTCAGTCTTACATATGAACGAAGCTATACGCAATATTAAAAGAGTACTCAATATTTCTTTTGAAGATGCCATTGATATGGCAAGTAAAAATCCTGCAATTAACTTAGGAATTTTTGATAAAAAAGGTTCAATTGCACTTGGAAAAGATGCGGATTTTACAATTGTAGATAAAGATTTTAATGTTTATGCAACATTTGTTAAAGGAAAACTTGTTTATAAAAAAGGAGAGAATCTATGAAAAAAAGTTACCTGTTGATATTATTACCTTTTTTACTAGTGGGTTGTAACAAAAAAGTAGAGACTTCAGTTTATGAGTTTAATGGTAAAATTAATCAAGAGACTCCAAGCACTCATGAATTTCAAAAGGCAAATTTTAAAGACTATCAAGGAGATTTAACTCCTACTGATGCCAATCTTTTAACTTTCGATTTAAGTGAAGATGGAACTTATTATATTGTTTCAGATAATGATAGACATTTAAATACTCCAAACCTTGTAATTCCAAGTGAATATAACAATTTGCCAGTTAAAGAGATTGCTAGTGAAGCATTTGCGTATAAAAACTGGCTTATAAGTGTAGCAATTCCTTCAAGTATTACGAAAATTGGTGCAGGAGCATTTAATAGTAGTGCTTTAAAAACTGTTTATTATGACGCAGTAGAAATTGAAGAATTAAATGCCAAAAACTGGGTATTTTATAAAGCTGATGCTGACCAAAGCATTGATATTTATTTTGGTAAGCATGTTAAAAGTGTCCCAAGTCGTTTGTTCTTCCCATTAGCTACTGATCCTAGTGTGACATGTGTTGTAAATAATGTTTATTTTGCAACTGATTCCGTGGTTGAAAGTATTGGAGATTATGCATTTTATAAATTAAGCAATTTAACATCAATTTCCTTACCAAGTACGGTTAAATCTATTGGTAAATATGCTTTCTATGAAAGTGCAATTACAGAAATAGATTTACAAAATGTAGAAAATGTTGGAGATTACGCATTTGCTTTTTCTAAGTTAAGTCATGTTAAAACAAGCGCTAATTTAAAAACTATTGGCGAAGGTGCATTTGCGTATAACTATAACTTAAGTGATGTCGATTTACGTAATACTCAAGTGACAGTTATTAATGATTTTACATTTAAAAAGTGCACCAATTTAGAAATTGCTTTACTTTCTGATAATGTCACAAGCATTAAGGAAGAAGCATTCTCATCTTGCCAAGCACTTAGACAATTCTATGCTCCAACGATGTTAAAATCTATTGGCTTAAAAGCATTTATGGATAACACAAATTTGAAATCTATTTATTTAAATAAGGAATTAGTAACACTAGAAGATTATGCATTTTCTAATGCTACAAACTTAGAAAAATTATATATAGATTCTTCAAAAATTAGTGATTTAAAATACGGAAATAATGTCTTTGCTAATGTTGCTAAGAACTCTAAATTACAAGTCGCTTTCTTAGAAGGTGTAACTACAATTCCAAGTAATTTAATGTTTAGTAATGCAAGCGAAGAACAAAATATTAAAATTTCAGAATTAGTTTTACCAAAATCTTTAAAGATAGTTAAAACGGGTGCATTTTACGATTTAGAGATTGAAACAATATGGTATTTAGGCAAAGAAGAAAACTTTGAACAAGTAGATGTTCAAGCGCAAAATGACACATTAGATAATGTGAGCTATGCGATTATCATGAAATAAGAGGTGAAACGTATGAAAAAGATTAAAGTATTATCATTAGTGATGATGGGCTTAACCGTTGGTTTAAGTGGAAACTTAAAGAATGTTAATGCCGATACATCTGAAGAAAAATATGATATTTATCCAACAGTACAAAGCATTTCTTATGAATCGACAAGATTAGATTTAAACAAAAAATTTAATGTAATTTACGAAGATGGTATTGATGAATATACCAAAACTAAAGCAATTGATGTTTTATCGACTAAAAACATTAAAACTTCAATTACTAATTCTATTGTTGATTCCCGCACAAATTTAATGCTAGGAATTTATGGTAGCAAAGAAGTTGTTGATAACTATGTCACAGAAGATGTTAGTTTTATAAACACACATATTGATTCCTATTATTTAAAAATTACCACAGACAAAATTATTGTTTTAGGTAAAGACTCTGATAGTGTCTTCTATGGCTTATCAACTTTAGATATGATTTTTGAGCAAACGACTAGTTCAATTAGATCTTTAACAATTAAAGATTATTCAGCTTCTTTATATCGTGGATTTATCGAAGGATATTATGGTATCCCTTGGACAAGCGAAGAAAGAAAAGAATTAATGCGTTTTGGTTCAAAATTCAAGTCAAACATTTATATTTATGCACCAAAAGATGATGCATATCATAGTTCAAATTGGCGTGGATTATATACTGAAAATGACCTTGAAATATTAAAAGAACAAATTCAAGTTGGCTTAGAGACTAAAACACGTCTTGCTTGGGCAATTCACCCATTCTTATCACAAGCCATTACTTCTAGTAACTACAATGATAGTTTGAGTGTTATTAAAGCAAAATTTGATCAAATATATGGCGCAGGAGTAAGACAATTTGTCGTATCCGCGGATGACGTCGCAGTTGAAACAGGTTTGCTTAAAGATGGTTCACTCCACCGTCAACTCCTTAATGATTTAGCGGATTATTTAAAAACAAAAGAAGGTTGCAAAGACTTAGTTTTTGTCCCTAGCGCTTATTGTTACAGAGCTGAAACCCGTTTGAGAGTAGATTTAAATCAATATTATTCCACATTGATGAATGGCTTAGATGAATCAATTCACATTATGTGGACAGGTGATGATGTTTGTTCCTCTATGGAAACAGGTCGTTTCACAGAATTTAAATCTCTAACAAATAAGAAACCATTTTTCTGGTTAAACTGGCCAGTTAATGACTATTTACCTACTAACTTACTTATGGGTAAAGGCGAAGTATTAAATATTAATTATGAAGATGAACCTGCATTTGAAGGTATCGTTACTAACCCAATGCAACAAGCAGAACCATCAAAATTATCAATAGTGGCAATTTGTGATTATGCTTGGAATCCTCGTGAATTTGATATGGATAAGAGTTATGAAGCATC
This sequence comes from uncultured Erysipelotrichaceae bacterium, assembly GCA_900315885.1. Classification (GTDB taxonomy): domain Bacteria; phylum Bacillota_I; class Bacilli_A; order RFN20; family CAG-826; genus RUG131. Next base: position 2,463 of record ONAT01000010.1, on the reverse strand, counting down.
ATTTAAATATATTGAAGAAACAGTTTACGACTCATTTAAATTTATTTCTTCACATTTAACAAACGCAAATCTTTATGAAGGTAAATATTTTGAAGAATCAGAGAGCTTAGCATTATTAATTAATAACTTAGAACAAGCAAAGATTAATAACGCAAATGTCAATGCTCGTTATCAATATCTTATTGAATATTTTGAAGCATTAGTGTCTAAATCAAATGATTTTATTAATAATGCGAGTAATAGAAAATTAGTGGAATCAATGTTACCATGGGTAGAAGCATTAAAAGATGCTGGTAATGCAATGATTAATTATCTGAGTATTTTAAAAGATTTTGATTCTTACTCAAATGAAGAATTGAAAACAATGCTTGAAAAGGCAAACAATTACGAAGAAGCTTCTAAACTTCATAAAGAACCAGTTTTAAATGTAATTACTTATAATGTTGATTACAAATATGCAGACTTTGGTGTAAAAGTCTTAAAACCATTCATGCAAAAGATTAAACAGTCTGCGAATGATGAAGTTAAAATCAAATTAGGACTTCCAACGGGGGTTGTTTATGAAGGCTTTGATAGCATTTATTCAGGAACTTTAGATAATATTATAGATGGTGATGAATCAACATATTGCTGGTTTGGATCTAATCCAGCAAAAGATGCATATGTAAGAATTGATTTAGAAGAAGTTGAAGACATTCACGATATTAAAGTTCTCTTTGGTAATGCGAATGGTCCAACAGACTACATGGTTGGTAATGTTTATACATCTTTAGATGCTAAAAACTACACTCTTGTTGGTAGTTTAAAGGGTGCTGAAACATTATTGGATTTACGTGATAATCCAGTTAAAGCAAGATTTATCATGTTAAAGAACACTGATACTCAAACATGGGTTTCTATTAAAGAAGTTGCTTATAATACTCTTGCAGAAGATGAACCTACGGTTACTTTTGATGGATTCCCAAATGGATTTGGTAATGCTGCACATAGCGATTTAAACTTAATGCTTGATAATGATTTATCAACATACGTTTGGTTCGACTGGAAATGTAAAACTGGTGCATATGTCTTATTAGATATGCGTAAAGTAAAAGATGTTAATAAGATTAAACTTTACCAAAATAGTAGTGAACATCCAGGAGACTTATTCGAAAACTGTTCAATTTATGTATCAGAAGAGGGCACAAATTATACTAGAGTTGGCGAAGAAAATTATCTTTCACAAGATGAAATAGTTATTGATTTAACTAATCAAAATGTCAAAGCAAGATATGTTAAGATTGTATCTAATATTGAAAATGTTGCGGGCATTTGTATCCGTGAACTTGTAATTGAATAATTAGGTAAAGAGAATCATGAAACATTGATTCTCTTTTTATTCGTATTAAATTCAATATCATTTATCTCAACATTTGAGACAAAGACTATTCATTCTTGACTTATTATTTGATTTTGATATATTAATTGATAGTTGGTGCTAACGTTTTCCACGGAAACGGACAAGACTCTCAAAAGGAGACTTACACCGACTTGTTTTTATTACATAGCTCTGATTAAACTATGTATTTTTTTTATTATTTTGTTTACGATTTATATAATCTATAACGTTATTGTAATCATCATTAGATAATTTATAATTTGACATATATTTTCCACGAGTACCTAAAGGACTTGAAAGAACATACTTGCGCAAATATGATGGCTCAGAATCTAATGGATTATGATTGGCTCGTAATTTAAAATATCTTTGACCTTTACTATTTTTATGTGTCAATGGTCCTATACGTGTCCAAGTTTTATCATCGGCACTAATTTGCCATGAAATATGTTGCTTTTTGTTATTAGGGCTTGTTGCCACTTTATCAACATAAAATCCTTGTATAGGTTTTTCAAAATAATTAGTTTTATTTTTAGAATCATTAACCTTAGTTTTATTTACTTTATTTTGTTTAAATGATTTTTTAGGTTTTGTATTAACAGATGAAGCAATTCTTCGCTCCTGCTTAGTTAATGCTTTTTTCTTCTTTTTACCAAACATATAAAAATTTCTTTCTAATTTGCAAATTATGTATTAGCAATAAATATTGCTCTATTCATAATTACTTATAGAAAGGTTGTCAAAGAAAATCGTTTATTTAGTAAAGAAAGTGTTATTTTTTATAGTTGAAACTTAATGAAAATTGCGTAATTTAAACTTTATTTTTATTAAAATTTGTGTTTGATAACTATTAGCCGATTTCACAAGTGAATCACGGAGATAGGCATATTGAAAGACTATATAGCCGAACGACTCCATTTTTATTGTATAAATGTTTGATTATAACAAAAACAGTATTTAAGCTATTAAACAAAGAGCAACAAAAATGTTAGTGGAACAAGTAAATGCGACAAATAAAGGGAAAAAAAGAATAAAACAAAAAAACAAGCAATAAAAAGGGTCAAATGAAACGATATAGAAACATT
>ONAT01000037.1 GCA_900315885.1 uncultured Erysipelotrichaceae bacterium | reverse complement strand
CCTGACTTGTCAGGTGGAAACTTAAATATCAAACTTCTTAAATAGAACCGTCAGGTTCTTAGAAGCCACCTACCTTTAGATGGGTGGTAGTTCACGATTGGTTTTCTTTTATTGCTTATTTTATATAAAGCAAAAACGAATTAATAGTGGATTCTTGTTTATATACAAGTCCTGCTTCACCCACTGAAATAGAAGATATAGCCTTTAACATAATTTATAAAAATGTTAGAGCTTTTTTTGGCCTTTCATGATAGCAATGATTGATTGTTCAAGTCCTGTTTCAACGGTTTGTAAAACAATTTGAATAATCTGATTTCTTTCAAAATTTAAATGGTTTTTATGGTACCATTTAATGGTTGTTAAGATATTATTTGAAATAAGAGATGCATATAGTTTAATTAAATCATCCTGATTAATAGATTTTTTGAAATATGTGCAAAGGTCTAATGTCATGATAGTATGCATATCTTCAAATATATTAATGGGTAGTATTTTTGATTCTAAAATTAAAAGTTCATCTTTATTATCATCAAAGAATTGAATTAAACAATCAATATTATGTACATTGATCCCATTTTCAAAGTTTGAACTTGCTTTACTAAATAAGGATATATAATCTTTAGAAATCTTTTCAATTAAGTCATATTTATCTGAATAATGACGATAGAATGTTGTTTTATTAATTCGACATTCATCTACCAGCATGGACATAGTAATATCTTTAAATGCATATTTTTTAAGGAGATGAAGCATACTCTTTTTTATATTTTCTTTAGTTTTGATAACACGTAAATCTTCTTTCATATATTTTGCAACTTTCTTTCTATTTTTGTTGCTTAAGCAACTTTTTTGTTTTTTCATGTGATTTTATTCTTATGAGGATTATATCATAATTTAATCTAGATAAAATAAAATGGAGGAGAATAATATGGAAAACAAATATTATCCTAATTTATTTAAAAAAGGAAAAATTGGTAATGTTGTGCTTAAAAACAGAATTGTTCGTAATTCAATGGGAACTTATTTAGGAAATCCTGATGGTTCAGTAAGTTCACGACAGATTCAAGCATATGTTGACGCGGCTGAAGGTGGTGCTGGCTTAATTTTTATGGATAACGCAACTCCTGTTCCAATGACATCTTGTGGTTTGCGTGCTGATGGTGATGAATTCATTGCAGGTTTATCACAGTTAGCTGATGCATTAAAAATGCATGGTGCTGCAGCTGGTATGCAGTTAGCTCATCCAGGTCGTGATGCTGGTTTCGTTGGTAGTGCAGACGTTATCGGTGCATCTCCAATCACTTTTGAACCATGGTATGAAGCAGGTGCTAAATTACCAAGAGAATTATCTATAGATGAAATTCATGACTTAGTTTCAAAATTTGGTGATGCTGCATTAAGATGTAGACATGCAGGTTTTGATGTTGTAGAAATTCATGGTGCAGCTGGATGTATTCCAACAAACTTCTTATCACCACATGATAATCATAGAACAGATATGTATGGTGGATCATTACATAATCGTATGCGTTTATTAATTGAAATGGTAAGAGATATGAAGAAAAAATGTGGTCCTGATTTCCCAATTGGTGTTAAATTAAGTACAGTTGACTGGGAACCAGAAGGTATCACATTAGATGAAACAATAGAAGTTGCGAAAGCATTAGAAAAAGAAGGAGTAGCTTATATCAACGTTATGGCTGGTACTCATGCAACTGCTGCAATGGAATTCTTAATGCCTAACTGTTTCAATGCTGCTGACTGTAAAAAAATTGCTGATGCAGTTAATATTCCAGTCTTTGTAGGTCATAATATTTTTACACCTGACGAAGCAGAAGAATTGTTGAAAAATGGTTGCGGTGAATTTGTTGCTTTAGGTCGTTCTCAATTAGCAGATCCACATTGGGCTATTAAAGCTGAGTATGGTCAAGCAAGTGAAATTAAACCATGTATTAACTGCTTAATTGGCTGCTTAGATAGAGGTTTATTAAATCATACAGCTATTCATTGTACAGTTAATCCAGGTTTATATAAATTTGAAAGAGAAACAATTAATACAACTAATCCAAGAAATGTTGTTGTTATTGGTGCAGGACCAGCCGGATGTGAAGCTGCTTTAACAGCTGCAAATAATGGTCATAAAGTAACAATTTATGAAAAACGCGAATTTGGTGGTGCGATGATTGAAGCAGCAAAACCAGAAAACAAAAAGAATATTCGCCGTTTAATTTCATATTATAAAGATCATATTGACGCACATAAGAATATTACAGTTATTAATAAAGAAGCAACATATGAAGAAATCGTTACAGGTAATTATGATGTATGTATTGCTGCCACTGGTGGTGTTTCTAGAAAAATTAAAGCCATAAATATTGATAGTCAAATGGTAGTGAATGCAATGGATTATTTAGGTGGAGAAAAAGTTGATGGTAATACAGTTGCTGTTATTGGTGGAGGTATCACTGGTGCAGAAACAGCACTGGAATTAAAAGCTGAAGGTAAAAAAGTAATCATTGTAGAAATGACTGATCATTTCTTAGCACAAAAGTCGAATGCATGCCAAGCATACTCAATTGCAATCTCTCAAACAGATATTGAAATTAAAACAGGTTTAAGATTAATTGAAGTAGGGGATCATACTATTGTCTTAACAGACCGTTATGGTAATGAACAAAATGTAGCTTGTGATAATGTAGTTATTGCAGCAGGTTTTGTTCCAGATAACTCTATCTATACAAAGTTAGAAGAAGAAACAGATATGCAAGTATTTAATGTTGGTGATGCTAAACGTGTACGTCAAATTTTTGATGCTGTACACGAAGGATACATTGCAGCTAAATTAATTCACTAAAAACATATAAAATGTAGTATAGGAAACACTATTAACTTTCCATAATAGGAAGGTAATGTTAATTCATATAAAGACACATTTATAAGAAGAAGTTGAATAGGTAATGATACCTTAAGACTTCTTTTTTTATGGATGATTTGTCAAATTAAGTGCAACACCTACGATGAGTTACCCAGTAATTCTTCTTTAGGTGTTTTATATTTTATGCATTTACGTGGCCTGTTATTCA
>ONAT01000038.1 GCA_900315885.1 uncultured Erysipelotrichaceae bacterium | reverse complement strand
AATTAATCAACAATAAAAGGTCATATCCATTTTTTTTGCTTGATACGGCCTTGTTTCTCCTTGTTTTCTATTTTTTGGATTTGATTTTTTTATTTAACAATTATTATACTACTATCAGCTAACTTTTCCTACTATAAAAACGGAACAATTAAGTTCCGTTAAGTATTTGATTCACTAGTTTCTTCAATTAACGAAGCAAAAGTCTCGACGCTATGAAGGTGATTTAAAGTTTTAAATAAGGAAGCAATATCTTTTTGATCTTCATTATAAATTTGTAAATTAGGTATAAACAAGAAGGCTAGTAACCATTCTTTTTCATATTTTTGTAATGGATTAATTCCTAAATACTCTTTAATTAGAGAGGCAATATCAATTCGTGAGTTATAAGCTTCATTAAATAATTGTCTTAAATCATATATCGCGGGAGCAATAGCCATCTTATCTAAAGACACAATTTTATTTTGTTTAACTAAAATATGCGAATAATCAAAATTTTGGTAAGTCAAACATAGATTTAGATTAGTTTCTGTCTTAATGGCGTCTTCTAAGTTAGATATGCGTCTTCGCGCTTCTTGAATTGATTTATTTAAATGATCATAATTCATTAAGAAATACCAATCAGAAGGTGAGTGATATTCTTCTTTTTCAATACGTTCAACGCGGTTATTAATAATAGTTTCAATTTTTTGGCATTGCTCTTCTAAGTAATCAAGCGATTCATTAAAAAAACCATCACTAACTTTTAAAGCATAATGAGACCATAGATGCAAATTTGCAATAGCCTTAACATAAAAATGTAATCTGATATCTTTATTTAATAAAATCTCATCATTTAAAAAAGGATAAATTGCAAAATTTAATTCATCGTACCTTTCAATATAGTTATCATTAAAAGATTTGATAGGCAAAAGAAAAACATCGTTATTAAGCATTGATAAACGCACAAATATACTTTCTAAACTTTGGTCTTTATGATATTTCAAAAGGAAATTGCCTTCTTCGCATATTAGTTTATAAGTATTATTTGTTATCTTAATTATTGCATTAACCTTGATATTATATTTTGATTCTATGATATCTTTCATCGTGGTATTTGAATTAATGAGCCTTCAGTTAATTCTTTATTCTTATTTAAATCTTTAAGTTTTTGCACATCAATATTATTCTTACTTGCGATAGATTCGTATGTATCGCCATTTCTCACGCGATAAAATGAAGAGAAGATAACAAATCTTTCATCAACAAATAAATCATTAGGAAGAGGATTATTATTGGTTGGAATATTATCAATTAATGCGCCTCCCTCGCTTTTGTTATCACCTTTAATTGTATTCTCTATAACTTTATCATTATTTGAATCTTCTACTTCTAAAGGGATGTCATCTTCTTTTACTTCCTCATAAGTATCAAGATTAGATATTACATCAACATTCTTTCCGTTAATTAAATCCATGAATTTCTTTTCATCATCTTCACTAATCTCATCACGTAATCCTTGCACGATATTATCATCAATATTCTTAAAATTTTCTTTTAATGTCTTCTCTAATTCAAACATTTTAGTTGCTTCTTCATAGCCATTTAAAGAACAACGAACTTTTAAAGTAAGACCTTCATCTACGATGTGTAAATCATAATTATCAATAACAAGTTTAATGGAATTAACATCGCCAATATTTTCATTCGGAACGATTAAATCGACATCCATTGTGTCTTTAAAAGGAAATGAATGGTCTTCGCATTTACATTCTCCTGAAATACCTATTTTACCTGTTACACGGACTCCATTACTTAATTTCAAATAATTAAAGTCGTTATTCAATACAACAGAACTTACTTTCTTAACATCTTCATTTAGATTAATTCTTTTATCAAAAACATATGAATTCATTAAATATCACCTATATAATTTTATTAAGAAAAAATAAAAATATGATTTTAAGTTATTTACATCAATTATTTTAATAAATCAACATAAAAAGTGATGCAATTTTAATACATCACTCTAATTATGTTTAATATTTAATTTAATTTTTGAATCATTTGATTATATTAGGCAACTTCAACGAACGCTAATGGGACAACACGCCATTTGTTCTTAGAAACGTTTCTATCATAAACAGCTAGATAGACATCAAATTGAGCTGTAGTCTTTGTTGTGTCACCTGATGTAGTTGTTTTTCCTTCAGCAAAGTAATCTGCT
>ONAT01000017.1 GCA_900315885.1 uncultured Erysipelotrichaceae bacterium | reverse complement strand
CTGCAAATGAATTCATTGCAAAATGGAACGTTTATAGTGCTGACTACTGTACAAATGTTAACGATGAAGCAAAACGTGCTGAAATCTTAGCTTTAATCGCTGAATACGAAGCATTAGATGCTGATGTTAAAGCAATCGTTGATGCAAATATCGACTTAACAGGTACAGCAATGGCAAGATCAATTGAATACGCAAAGAATCATATTGAATTCTTAAACAACACAGCAACCGGAGAAGGTTCAACAGGAACAATCTTAAGTGCTGTCACTGAATCAGGCGCAAGCACAATTGCTATCGTTGCTGCTCTTGTCTTATTAACATTCGTTGGATACGTTGTTATTAGCAAGAAAAAATTAGTTAAATAATAAAGATTTATTAATTTAATTAAAATTTAAGAGTGCTTAGTAATAGGCACTCTTTTTATAGGCTCTTTGAATTCTTGTGGGGTTTTGTGGGGTTTAGTAAAAAAAACAAACGTTGCAAAACTTTGAATTCTTGTGGGGTCGAAAGAAAACAATAAGAGCTAATCGTGAAGAGCGATTAGCTTTTTTGGGCTCTTTGAATTCTTGTGGGGTTTTGTGGGGTTTAGTAAAAAAACAAACGTTGCAAAACTTTGAATTCTTGTGGGGTCGAAAGAAAACAATAAGAGCTAATCGTGAAGAGCGATTAGCTTTTTTGATGGATTTTTTGAATAATTAATATAAAGAATTCTATTTCTGAAACGATCGAAATTGTTATAATCATAGCCAGCATTATTATAAACTTAAATTACATCGTTTATGACTTTAGCTATTGTGTTGCCCAAGCTATCATACTAACTGTTTAAAAGAAAAATTTTAAGTCTTTTATAATAGGAACAAAAATGATTAAGTGAGTATACTTCTTTGGGTTTAAAGATACTAAATTGATTAATTAAGTAATATTAGATGTTTTTGGCATTAATAACATTGTTGTAATTAACATATTATAAATTTTAACAATAAAAAAGCTTTGAAATATAATGGGGTCACATTTTTTATCGCCCCCACAAGAATTCAAAGAGCCCTTTTTATATTGCATTAATTTGTAACTATTTATATCGCTTTTACATATGGATTAGTTATATAATATAGACACAGAGTAATTAGAAAGCGTTAAGTGCTATATCATGGGAAGTATGGTATAGACGAACACCTTGTGGCGGTTTTCTAATGTGTCCGCTGTTTAATATTTCGCGGGCCTTTGTATATCGGAGGTCTTTTTATGTTTAAAGATTTTGTGAAAGTAATTATTAAAAAACGCGTAACTATTATATATTTGATTTTTATGTTCTTTGCTTTAGGGTTTTTAGCATCTAATACTTACAATAATCTAAATAGTGAATATGAAATCGCTTTTAAAAGCGAAGCAAATATAACTCAAGATAACGTTAATGTAAATGCTAATAAAATCGTGCAAGAAAACGAAAAATATCACAATATTAATATATATCTTATGATTAGTAACAACGATATCAAGTTATCAAAAGAAGCAGAACAATATAAAATAGACACAAAATGTAATTACTATGATAACTTCTTTTCTAGTAAGGGAAACGTAGTAAAAACACGCGCGGAATCATTTTTAAAAGATTTGGTCTTATCTTTAGATGCAAATGCTCAATTATGTTACGACACCGCAATTATTGAACTTGGCAAAGCAAATAATTTAATTGTGGGTGCAATATTCACTGGTACAGGAGTTGTTGCTTATTGTATTTATTTATTCATAAATAAATCACGTCTTTTAAGCGGTTCTGAGCATAATATCAACGAACATCCATATTTTAGCGGTTCATATTGGAAAAACTCTTTAGAGAGCTTTAAATCAATAAAAAGCATAACAAATATTGCTTTATTATTTGCTTTAATGATGATTATGAAATTATTGTCGATTCCAACTGGATTTGCCAATTTACGCATTTCTTTAGTGTATCTCTTCTTTGCCTTAATAAGTTTATTATATGGTCCTATAACTGGATTTATTGTTGGCACTCTATCTGACACACTTGGATTCTTATTATTTCCAAATGGAAGTTTCTTCTTTTTAGGCTATACTTTAAGTGCTGCGTTAACTGGCGTTATTTACGCTTTATGTTTGCATAAGAAAAAAATAACATTTGCTAACTGTTTTTTAGCCCGTTTCTTAGTTAATATATTTATCAATGTTATTTTAGGCTCAATATGGTGGGGCATAATATCAAGTTATAGTGTCCATACAACATTAATATATATGTGTACTTATATATTGCCTAAAAACTTGATATTCCTAGTACCTCAATCAATTTTATTATATTTCTTCTTAAGAGCAATATCGCCAGTGTTATTACATTTTCATCTAATAGATAACAGTTTACTTCCAAAAAAGATTATTAAAAAAGACAATGAAAAATGCACAAATTAATGTGCATTTTTTTTACATGTTGTTATGTGCTTTGATAGCCTTATCTATGCCTCTTTTATCATCTCGGGCTTTTTCATTTTCGCGTTTATCATATAATTTTTTACCTTTACCTAACGCTATTTCTATTTTGGCTTTACCATGTGATAAATAAACTTTAGTAGGTACAATTGTATATTGTTTTTCTTTTACTTTTTGTCCAAGACGCAATATTTCTTTCTTATGGAGTAATAATTTTCTTGTACGTAATGGATCATGATTAAATATATTACCTTTATCATAGGGAGCAATATGCATATTTAATATAAAGGCTTCATTATTTCTAATAATAATATATGAATCATTAAGTGACGCTCCATGAACACGTAAAGCTTTAATCTCTGTTCCCACTAATTCAATGCCACATTCTGTGAAATCACTTAAAAAATAATTATATGAAGCTTTAGAATTTTTTGCTATTACTTTTTGTCCTTCAGTTTTCATTTTTTTCACCTTTTTTACTTTTAATCTTTTTAATAATAAATAACACAATTAACGAGACCAATAATCCAGCATAGAACCCTAAGACATTAATGACCATATCGGAAATTTGGCAACTTCTTCCTGCTGGGATAAGTTGTAATAACTCTGCAGTAATAGCAAGTCCCGCACCAATACTAAACATCATTACATCTCTTTTCTTTTTACTCAACATTAAAGAATTAAAATATAAGAAGCCAACAATCCCATCAAGCGCAAACAAACCAAAATGGCCTATTTTTTTACGTACTCCGATTGCTAGATTTTCACGATCTTTTCCTGTTAAAGTTGAGGCTTTTAAAATATCTATTTCATATGTTGCGCTCATATTTGACGCCATATGTGTAGCGGTAACTTTTATGTGCCCCTGTTTTAAAGCCACTAAAACACCATCGCTTGAAACATATGCTCTTTCTTTATTATCGACGGACCATTGAACTTCTTTTTCAGTAACATCACTTGGAGATATTTTATAGTACATTTTAAGTGTCGTTCCCGATTTAAAATCAGAAATTACTCCACTTGCCCCTACTTCAATTTTTTCTAATTCAACATTTTTAACTTCAATATTTTCATAAAGTGGTGAATATATACGTTCAGGCATATCAAAGATTGTATAGAATCTAATGCTTGTTTTTCCCGCTTTTAGGCCTGTTATTTTGCCATTGCTATAACTCAAGATACTTCTATCAGCAATTTCTACTCCTATTGGTACATTTTTAATATCTGTATTGCCAAAATCAAGTGTGACATCAGTGCTACGTTTAACAAAATTATTGTTATCAATCGTGGCTTCAATCTTAGCTGGTTTTAATGCTTCTTCTGTCGATATATTTATGGATATAGTATGTGTCAAACTCTCGTTGTGTTTTGATTTAATAATCAAATTTACATTGCCTGCTTCATAAGAATAAAAATAATCATTTTCAATTTTTCCTTTAACATTATCATCTAATTCATAGGTCAAATATTTTTTATTACAATCTTCTGGCTTAAAAGTTATTGCGCCAGTAATTGTTGATAATGGAGTAGCACATCCTTTGTTAACTTCAAATTCATTATTAGTTACAGTCATTTCAGTTGGCAAAACTACAGGTTTTGCTTTCACAATAATGTTTATTTCTCCAAAAACACCATTATCATCACATGTAACTCTTAAAACACCAGTACCTGGTTTTACCGCACGCACAAATCCTTGAGGAGAAATAAGTAAAATATCACTCGTAGATGTTGAATACGAACGTGAATAATTAGTTACATTTGTTGGAGTAATAACCGCTCTATATTGATGAGTATCTCCAACATATAATTCTGTTGGTCCATCTATTGTAACTTTTGTAGGATGAATGTATTCAAATTCATCTTTACCAGCGTTTGCAATTGCGTTATTAATAATATTAGTAATACTATCACTTTGAGATGAAGAGTCATCGCCAGGCATTAAAGCTTCTGCAAAAATAAAGGCATTCAAAAGGACAAAGAGTACTAAATATACAATTGTATTTTTTTTCATAATTGCCTCCTTTTGCAGTTTTAATAATTAAATTACTTCTCTAAAAAATTCAATACATCATTATAGACACGTGCATTATCTTGCTCATTTAATACTTCGTGTCTCATTCCATCATAAAGAATTGTCTCAACATTTTCTAAATTGTATTTCTTATATGTCTTTTCAAGATTTAATACGCCTTTACCATAATTTCCAACAGGATCATCTTTACCTGCAATTAAAAGAATCGGCAAATCTTTTCTAATCTTACTTAAGAATCTTGGAGAGTGTAAACGATTTAAACCCTTGAAGAATTCATGGTAAAATCCATTTGTAGAACCACATCCACATTTTGGATCATCAATATATCTTTGAACATTTTCTTCATTCGCAGATAGCCAATCAAATTCTGTTTTCTTGTTTGGAATTCTATTATTATTTGAACCTAACGCTAATTTAGCAAATAATTTTGATTTTTTGTTGTAGTTCTTTTTATTAACAAGAAGTTTAGTAAGATGGTCTGCAAAGTTAACGCCAAATCTCTTACCATTAGATCCGCAAATAACGGCTTTTAATACGTGTGCAGAATATCTTTGAATATAATCTTGAACAATGAATGAACCCATTGAATGTCCAAAAATAATTGTTGGTTTACAACTTATTCTTAACTTATAAATCAATTCGTCGACACAGTTAACCATTTTTCTAAATCCTGATGGCTCCCATGTACCTTCACCATTTAATTCAATATTTTCACCTTGTCCAAAATGGTCAAGACAATATACTGCGTATCCATGTTTATTTAAGAAAGTTGCAAAGTCATCGTAACGTCTTGCTGTTTCTTCCATACCAGTAACGATAACAACATTCGCTTTTGCATCTTTTAAAGGCCATGCAATTCCTCTTCTTGTTGTTCCGTCTTTAAAACTCATTTCAAATACTTCTAATGCCATGTAAATCACCCTATCTTTAATTTATTATTTATTTTACCATTAAATAAGGCAAAATAATATATTAAAACACTTAATATATTATATCTACATTGAGGAAAACAATTCAAGAAAGAAAGCAAGAAACTAATAAATGCCAAGTATCATATATAATCTAAGCAATTAAATAACATAACCCGCATATAATTGAAAGAGGCGATAAAATGATACTAAAATTATTAAAATACATTATTCTTGCCGTAATTCAAGGCATAAGTGAAGTTTTACCTATTTCTTCATCTGGCCACATAATAATATTTCAAAATATTTTCAATCTAGATACTTCTAATCTGTCAACAGCGATATTCTTACATGTTGGCTCTTTGCTTGCGGTTATTGTTTTCTATTACGCATTTTTAAAACAAGTAATCAAAAATTCTTATCAATATTGTTTTAAAAGAGAAAGAAATGACAAAACAAAAAATTCAATTAAGCTAATCATTAATATATTAATTTCGATAATTCCTGCTGGAATTGTTGGTTTATTATTTAAAAAACAAATCGAATCAATATTCTCTACAACTTTATCCGTTGGTATATGTTTAATTGTGACTGGTATATTATTACTTATTTTGACAAGAAAAAGCGGAACTAAAACTATTAATGATATTACTCCCCGTGATGCCTTAATAATTGGATTATTCCAAGCTATTGGTGTACTTCCTGGTGTTTCTAGAAGTGGAATAACTACCATTGGTGGTAAAGTGTCTAAACTTAAAAGTGAAGATGCTATAAACTATGCGTTTTTGTTGTTTATTCCTATTGCTTTAGGAACTGGTATTTTAGAAGTTATGGAACTAATTAACGGAAAACTTATCTTATCTGAACAAGAATTAGTGTTAAATCTCATCGGTGTAATTGTAAGTTTTATTGTTACTTATTTTGCTTTAAAGTGGATTTTAAAGTTAATAAAAAAGGGGAAGTTACATTACTTCTCCTTCTATTGTTTTCTTATTGGAATTGTCGCAATTATAATGTTTTTTATAAAATAAACTTCTTCAATCCTGGAATCCATTTTAAAACCACTGTAATTAAAAGTGAGACCACAAATGTTGAGATTGCAACAATAAGTGTAGAGAATATCGGATTAAATGAAGCAAAACTAAAGCCAATTGGTTCAAAAATGTATTTAAATACAAGCACATGGATAATATAAATTCCAAAACAATTATTAGAAACAAACACTAATCCTTTGGCTACTTTCTCATTTTTGAATTCATCTTTTATAATATTTTTAAAGAATATAAATATTCCAATACTCATTAAAAATGTGGGAATCGAGAAGAAATTATCACATAAGAATGTACTTAATTCTCCATTTTTTATTGATAAATATCTTGTTCCAAAAGCCATCAATAAAGCACCAACAATAAAGACTATGATTGAAATTGGTAACTCTTTTTTCATTTTAAATTGTTGGTCAAGATAATAGCCTAACACATAATAAGAGACATATCCTAAAGTGAAATGAAAGAATACACTATTATCATAATAATCCTTAACAGCGTTAAGTTGTGGAATTGATAAAACTGCAGGTATTAAGAATGTAAAAACAAGTGAGACAATAACAAAATATTTAGTGGCTTTTTCATCCGCAGTTATCTTTCTTAATAATGGAGTTATGACATATAATCCCACAATCATCGGAATAAACCATAAATGAACACATCCAAAATTTTGAATAAATGAACTTATAGAAAAGCCTGTACCAATAGATTTAATAAGGCCATATATAATAGCCCAAATTACAAACGCTATCACTAAATGTAAAGCATTCTTAAGATATAGTTTTTTTAATGTTATTTCTTTATCGTTATTAAGCATTAAAGCTCCACTAATCATAACAAAGACAGGAATGCAAAATCTAAAAATACTATTATAGACATTTGAAACATTCCATTCAAAGCCATTAAAAGTATAAGTAAAACCTTTATTACAAATATGTATTACAATAACAGCAAATATGGATAAAATACGTAAAACATCAAGATAATACTTTCTTTTTATCATAAATTATTCACCCAAAACTTTCTTATAAATATCAACAAGTTCTTTACCAACACTGTCGATTGATCTTTCTTTTATTGTTTTATAACCTTCATTTACAATATTAGATAAGTCATTATTTAATGCGTAATTAATTTGTGCAATAAATTCATTGTTATTTTTAGCTTTTAAGCAATTCTTTGCATCTACTAACCAAGGGTCAAAAACTGGAATATCACGAACTAAAACAGGTGTTTTACTTGCTAATGCTTCTAAAACAACAATACCTTCTGTTTCTTCTTTAGTCGGAAATAATACAAGATTTGCATTACTAAAAGCACCTTTAATAATATCTCCATCAATATAGCCTGGCATAATGACATTGCTTGGTCTATTTTTAATGGCTTTTAATATTTTTATTTGTGTTAATATTCTGTCTAAATGACCAAACCAAATAAACTTAACATCAGGCATTTTTCTTGCTATTTCAAAAAAGTCTAAAATACCTTTTCTTTCAAAAAATAAACCAACGCCGATAACAACTTTATCATTTTCTTTTAAGTTAAAATATTCACGAAACTTTTTAACTTTTTCTTCTGAATATTCATAGTCATTTAAATTTATACCATTGCTTAGAGCATAAACAGGGCATTTAACACCCTTATAATTCTCAATTAGATGTTTAGAATATGGGGTTGGTGTAATTATTGCATCAGCCTTACGATACATTCTAATAATCAAATGATCAAAGATTGGCTCAATTACTTTCCATAAACGAAATGAGTTACGGAAATCTTCAAATGTTGAGTGTCCGTGGACAATAACTTTTATACCTTTTTTCTTACATTTTTTTAAAAGACGATAAGATTCAAAGAAATTAGTGTTAATATGCGCAATATCAAAAGAATCCTTAGGATTTAATGTGTATTCCACTCCATTAGATTCTAAAGCTTGCTTTTGATGTCTTAACGCTCTACCTATTCCACTTTGGCGTAAAGCTTTTTCTTTTTCAAAATATAATAATACTTTCATTATTCGATATTAATTGTGTCACCAACAATAAAGTTAGGACGTCCTTTTACTTCATCATAAATTCTACCAATATAGACATTAGAGAATCCGTTCATTACTAATGTGAAGCCTGCTAAAAGCACAACTGTTGGGAAAAGCCAAGCAGCTAGAGGTAAATTAATACCACAGCAAACTAAAACTATAAATGTAATAAAGGCAATTAATGACATAATGCCAAAGGCAATTCCCGCCTTAATTGACAAGAATAATGGATATGAGCTATTAGCGAGTATTCCATCTTCTGCTAATTTAATCATTTTCTTTAAAGTCCATTTGGTAACACCGGCCCTTCTTTCAGGACGATCAAAGGAAATTGATGTTTGTTTGAATCCAACCCATGTAGCTAATCCTCTTAAATATCTATTGTGCTCTGGTAATGAAAGAATTGCATTCACAGCTTTACGGTCATAAAGTTTAAATTCACCTGTATCCGTTGGAATATCCATATTTGTAATCTTTCTTAAGAAACGATAATACATGTGGGCTGTAGCTTTTTTAAAGAAAGTTTCACCTTTTCTTTTTTTGCGTTTGCCATGAACAATTTCATAGCCTTCTTTCCATTTTCCAATCATTTGCACTGCAACTTCTGGTGGATCTTGTAAATCGCAATCCATAATAATGCAAGCATCGCCTTTTGCGTATGTTAACGCTGCAAGTTCGGCAGCTTGTTGTCCAAAGTTTCTTGAAAAATTAATAACTTTAACGTTTTTATCTCTCTTTGCAATGTTTGCTAAGATTAAAGCAGTATTATCTTTGCTTCCATCATTAACAAAAATAATCTCATATGGTTCTTTTAAAGGATCCATATGTTTTTTCATTGTTTCATAAAAAATGTCCAATACTTCTTGTTCATTATAAGCAGGAACTAAAATTGAATAAATTGGTTTCATCTTAAACACCTCAATGTGATTATATCACATTTCCTAAATTATAAATAGCATTTATAATGCTAACCGACTCCCTCTTATTTACTTATGAATATTGTTTTTTGTTATTTTAATTATTATAATAATTGAGAAGTTTATTCAATAAAAAAGGAAGGATATAAAAATGTCAAAAATTAAACAATTTGTAAGAAAAGCTTATAAAAGATTAGAAAGAAACGGACTTTTTAAATCTTGCTACAACGACTATTTTACTGCAGATAAAGGTGACTTTTATAAATATTTAACTAAAGAACAAAAGAAACAAATTAAAGATTATTGGGGCAAATACTTCAAAGTCACTAAAAAAGATATGAACATTATCTCTTTCTACAATCACACCGTTGGAGGGGAATTTACACCAAAATACATTCCTGACTACTACTTCTACGCTGATGTGAAAACTGTTCTTAATAATCAAGCATTCGCTAATTCAATTGATAACAAATGTTACTACTCAATGTACATAACACATATTAAACGCCCTAACGAATTTGCTAAGCGAATTTGTGGTGGACCATTACTTGATAACGAATTCGTGCCAACTACTATTGAAGATGTATTTAATAAATTAGAGGATAACCAAAAATACATATTTAAACCATCCGTTTTAACTTCTGGTGGTAAAGATATTGTCACATTTAACAAAACAGAAATCGAAAAAATGCGTCCTATCTTTAAAAAGTTTCCTGATTTCGTAGTTCAAGAATTCTTAAAACAATCATCTGCTCTTAATGTTTTCAAAAGTAAATCTGTTAATAGCATAAGGGTTTATTCATTATATATGGATGGTGAAGTTCATATTCTTGGTTCAGCTTTAAGAATTGGATTACACGACAAAGAGGTTGATAATTTCTGTAGTGGTGGAGTGTTTATTCCAATTAAAGAAATGGTAATCTTGAAGAATTTGGTTACACTCATGCAAAAGATAAAATTTCTGGTGTTAATGGCGTAGAATTTAAGGATGTCACAATTCCTAATTATGATAAAGTACTAGATTTAGTGAAGAAAGAATCACTTAAATATCCACAAGTAAAATTTATTGGTTGGGATTTTGCAATTGGTGAAGATAATGAACCAATATTCATTGAATTCAATTTAACACAAAGTGATCCGGAATTATTAAATATTATCACTCATGGCGAGATTTTCCGAGGATACGAGAAACGTATATTAGACTTTGCTTTTGGCAAATCTAAAAAACTATAATCATACCCTATAACATAAAATGGGATGTTTAGGAATCAAAAAAAGGTTTCTAAACCTCCCATTTTTTATAATTCAATTTAACGATTAAATCATTTTTTAATCAAAATACATTTTCTATAAGAATTATTATAATAGTTTTTGCATAAGCGGAACCTCCAGCAACACAAGCCACTAAAGCATCGCATTTAGCAAGTAAACTCATAAAGCTCATATATGTTAATAGTCATTCTTAATTTCTAGTTTAACATTACATTAAAAGTTAAATATATATTCCCATATTTTTTCTTAAATGAATCAATAATATTTTTATCTTTTTTTGCAAAAATTAAAATCAAATTGTTTTTGTCCATATCATTTTTGCTTTTTATGCTATTAATTACAATTAACAAAATAACTTTTAGTTATGTAAATTCATAATTTGCTGTAAGTCTTTGTGTTTAATTCTCTTAATAATTTTAATTAAATGAAGCTTTGTTAATAAATACTTGAAACTATTTGGAACATATAATTCTGTATTAACAACATCATATCGCGCAATTTCTTTTTCACTATATTTTGCTACAAAATAAACATTTGCAAGATACTCCGATACGTAACCAACCATTCTTGGTGTCATTTTGTTATCATCTAATAATATTCTCTCAAATTCATTTAAAATAGGAAAAAGAAATTCACAAAACTCATCATAATCTTTTTTTGAAGAAATAAACATATTGCCGCCACATAGCCAATCACTTTTTGCTATCTCATAAAAGATTTTTGCATATTTCAAATTCTTTTTTTCTAAGATTTTATACAACACATTTAAATTATAACTATTAACATTGTCATCTAAATTAATTCTTTTATTTCCAACTCCTTTTTTATAATAAGCTGGTAAAATAACTTTCTTTTTAGTCAATATTGATTCGATTTCTTTTCCATTTAAAATATATTTATATGGGTGTTTAGAATAGGCGTTTTTTGAAAAATAGCGACGATAATGGACTAGTCCCATAATATCTACGTTTTTAATATTCTTGTATCCCCAATACATTGCTGTTAACTCACACCATGTAGGGTTTTTAATAGCTATATTATCTCCAATTGAATCTAAATAATCATGTTTAATATTATCATGTCCACCCACGGCTATTACCTTGTAACACGAAGAATCAATTTTGCTGCTATCGAATTCTTTGTGAGCAACTGTTAAAATAATTTCTTTTTTCATACTAATCTCCTTTAATTTGAATCTTTCTATATAATTTTGTTATATCGTAAGTAACCTAATGATTAAATCCTTTTTTAATCAAAATACATTTTCTATAAGAATAATCATTAATAGTTTTTGCATAAGCGGAGCCTCCAGCCACACAAGCCACTAAAGCATCGCATTTAGCAAGTAAATTCATCGAACTTATATATGTTAAGCCACGATAATAATATTCATCTTTAATTCCTAATTCAACATTAGAAATCCACTTATTTTTATCTTTGCCATCAACATTTAAGTATATGGTTTTATTCGTCAAAACTCTATCATTTCCGTATTTTTTCTTAAAGGAATCAACAATATTTTTATCTTCAGTTGCAAGATAAATCATTGCGTAATTTTTAAGTTCTTTATCGACTATTTTAAACACTTCGTTTAGCGAAGGCACTCTTGGGTGATTTTTAGGTTTCAAATTAATGTAATCTGTGCCACGCATAAAGACACCAAGAATAGGTTTTGTATTAAATAATGCATCTTCTTCGCTTTTAAAATAATCCAACACATCTTGTTTATATTTAAGATAACGATTATACGCAAATGTTTTACGCTTATTAATTGATAAATACGAACCAAAAGATACGTATTTATATTTTTTCATAACTTCATCAAAAGACAATATTTCCATATTGTCCTTATACTCATCTTGTTCAAAATATCGATTATATAAATCACTTGAATAATCGCCATCTTCTCTTTTTTTGCTTACAAAAATAACTTTAAATTTATTTATAATACCAGTTGCCAATAAATTTACATAATCATTAATTGTTCCAGCATCAAGCATTTTACCTTTGTTACGATAAACCAAAATAGTTTTATCAAAGCCTTGGCTCTCATATTTTTTATATTTTTTCATGTAGAAAAAAGATTCTTTTTGGGCATAAACATCAATAATTTTGTTTATAAACCTAGTTTTTCTAAAAATCGCAATTGCTAATTTACGTGGGCATAAAAAAGACAAAAAAACTAAAATTACATTTGATATGTGTTCCATTATTTTCTCCTAATTACGCGCATTGGATTTCCCACTACTACTGAGTCATCTTCTACATCTTTATTTATTAATGCATTAGCGCCAATCGTAACATTATTTCCTATTTTTATATTTCCAATGACGACCGCGCCAAAGCCAATATCAACGTTATCGCCAATTGTAGGACAGTCTAAATTGTCTTCGCCTTTATTTCCAATGACTACGCCACCATGGATTTTGCAATTTTCTCCAACTTTAGAATAGCTATTAATTACATTACCACCATGATAAATTACCAAGCCCTTATCAAAAACATTAACCGGTATTTCGGAATTAATTTTTCTTTCATATTTATTTTTCTTTTTACGATTAATAAGATATAAAAAACTTCCAAAAATAGATTTTTTAGAGTTTTTATAATATTCAGCCTTACGTAAGTATTTTTGCATTTTAGCAATATAGATAATAGGCTCTTTGGTAAAAATATATGACTTTTTATGGCTTAAAGGATATAATTTATCTTCATAAGATAAATATTCTTTTAAATCTTTCTTTGAATTAATCATCATTCTTTCCTCCTATAAACATTGCATGACCTTTTTTAGCAAATTTAATTACGCTTTTAAGTTTATATTTATTATATTCTTTATGATGAATGAAATACATTCTTAAAATAAAGAGCATGTACCATTTTCCATGCATCGCGGTATATAAATATCCTTGCGAAACAAAATATCTTTCATCAAAATCTTTAAACCATGTTGAATCTTCGTTATTGATGTGACCAATATATATTGTTGAAACATATGTCGGAACTTTTAGATTAAACATCAATTTAATAAAGACACTATCCTCACCATGAGAAATATAATTCGGCACACCAATTTTTTCATCAAAAAGCACATTTTCTTTTTGCGCTACATCTCTCGCAATCATAAAGCCTGGCATACCAAATGGTGAAACATCTGTGTATTTTGCTTTCTTTGTTTTTTTAATTAAATAATGTGGTCTATCATCATCTTTACTTGACAAAGTAAAATTGAATTTAATGAATTTAGCGTCGTTATTTTTCTTAACAAAATCTAACACTTCTCTTTGATACGTTTCGTTCATGACACCATCATCATCCATATATAAACCAAAATCAGCTTTAAAACTTTTAAGTAAGATATTTCTATTGACGCTAACGCCACGTGTTTTCGTGGATATCACTCTAACATTATAGCCATCAATTTCAAATTCTTCATTCCATTCATCATCGCATTGATTAGCAAATAAAACATCACTATGAATGTTCATTTTGTGAAATAATTCTACAATGCCATTATGGTCTTTATGCATTGTAGGCACTAACAATTCTAATTTCATAATTATTTCACCTTCCTATACTTTCTTAATCCGCTTACTCCCCAAACAAACATATAGAATAAGGAAGTAATAACTAAATGTCTTTCATATTTATGAAAAACATCCCACATATATTTAATGAGAGCTTTCTTATTTCTAGATTTTGAATTAGGGGTAATGCGATAATACGCTAAACATTTGTTATTGCAATAAATAACTTTAACAATTTCTAATAATTCAAACCAATAAATATAGTCTTCCGCTTTTAATAAATCTTCACGCATATAGATTGTACCTAATTGACGTCGATTATATATTGTCGCTAACGCGGATAAGTTCCTTTTATAGTTTTGAGAATGATAAGTAGATTTTTTACCTGCTTTAAACATCCATTTGCCATTATCGGAAAACATTTGATAAGTCGAATATGTCGCCAATTGCATTTTTGATTTCATGAAATATACTTGTTCTTCTAAAAATGTTGGAGCGTATAAATCATCAGAATCTAAGAAGCAAACATATTCTCCATTCGCGCAACGCATTGCTTCGTTTCTTGCTTTAGATGACCCACCATTCTTAGATAATTTATATAATTTGATTCGTGGATCTTTTTTAGCGTATTCTTCAACAATTTGATATGAATTATCACTTGATACATCATCAACAATAATCATTTCAAAATTTTGATATGTTTGATGCAAAACCGATTCAATTGTTTTAGCAATATATTTTTCAGAATTGTATAAAGGTGTAATAATACTAACTAAATTTCTTTGTAAATCAAATCTTGATTTAATAACATCTTGATAATTTTCACTTAAAAATATGGCATCGTGATTTGTGTATTTATGGTAATCTGGCACTTGTCTATTTTTAGAAACAAACTTTGGAAAA
The DNA here is from genome assembly GCA_900315885.1 of uncultured Erysipelotrichaceae bacterium. GTDB lineage: Bacteria > Bacillota_I > Bacilli_A > RFN20 > CAG-826 > RUG131. The sequence continues at coordinate 8,187 of ONAT01000017.1, read as the reverse complement.
CATGAATTACTAGAAATAATACGACGGTTCAAAGAGAAAAGCGAAGATATCTTATAAAACACATTTGCAAAGTAAGATAAACGTGCCTTACTTTTATTTGCACGGCAAATAAAATTACCAACATCAGTTAAAGAATAATCTCGATCACAAGGATATAAATCGCCAGTAATATTCTTATCTATTATTTGGCACATAAACTCAAATAAGTTTTCAATATAAATCATACTGAGTTTATTATTTATATGCGGATAAATCCATGACTTAAGTGCTAAATCATGCATCATTTGATAATATTTGCTTGATATATCTTTACCAAAAACGATTGGTAGATTAACAATACTTACTAAATAGTTTTCGTCTTGTAATTTTAAAGAATTCATTTCTAAGTTTCTAAACAAATTATCTCTTCTTTTTGTGATTTTGGATATTTTTCGTAAAGATTTTATAACTGAAGTCAAAATAATTAAATGTCCAAGTTTACCTTTTAAAGATTGGGTAATATTAAAAATCTTTTTTTGCCATTCTTGCTTATTTTTATAATTATCAAGTGACTCGTTAATAATAAGTGTAGCGTTAGGATTGCACTCTAAACTTGTGATTTCATCCACATTTATTACTTCATATCTTTCTTTAAGAAAAAACGATGATAAATGTGTTATTAATTCGTCTTTACCTACCAAAATAATTCTTTTCATAATTGTCACCCTTTCTTATGGAATAGTTTTTTAATTGATGCAAAGAGATATTCTTTTTCAAATCCATTTAAAACAAATAGCCATACCACTAATAAGTAAATAACACCAATAATAACTGCTTTAATTAAAATATATAAATATGAATTGGAAGGTAACACTAAATTAATTCCAAAGCCAAGTGCAAATACTACTAAGAATTGTAAAATGTTAACCAAATAAGTTTTGATATAGAATTTTTTTACATTTAATTTTAATTGTGTTTTAAAGATGATAACAGATCCTAAACCTAAGCCAATAGTTCTAGCTATACATGTCGCTAAAGCCGCTAAAACGCAGCCTATCGCTTTGTTTTCAACAACAACAACTAATATACATGTTAAAGCAATACTCAAAACACATGTAATTGTGTATATTAATGCGCGATATTTATATTTGTCTTCCACAATTAAAAGAGTATTACCAATCTGTTGAGTACAAGTAATGATTTCAGGCGCAACTAAAAGAATTGAAACATAGAATACTAAATTAGGATCTTTAATTGAGTCGTTTGCTCTTAACCATACATTAACAAAGTCCTTGCCGATAGCGAAGAAGCCAATAACAACAACTGCCACTAAAATCAATTGAATTCTTCCAACTTTTATCCAGTAATCTGTAAATTCTTCTGGAGATTTATGATTAGTTTTCATTGAAGTTAAACGTGTAATAAACATGCCATTAAGCGCTGTAGCAAAAGTCATAACATAGGTATCAATAGTAAGTCCTACTTGATAAGCTGCTATTTGTGCTGTGGCATAATCTTTTCCACTAAACATACCCAAAATCGAAGGAACACTATACACGATAAGTTTTTCCATAATTATACATGTTCCCTGCCATATACAATAATTAAGAATATCCTTAAATATTTGTTTATCCCAAAACTTCCATAAAAATTTATTACCATATAAGCTTTTAGAAGTACGTAAATAAATTGTCGATAATATTCTTGAAACTATTGTGACGCCACAATTTATCATTACGAATCCATATAGACTCATACCTCTTAATAAACCAAAAACAATAAGACCAATCGTTATTAATTTCGTTACTAAGTTTATAATCTTTGAGAAAACATAACGGTCATTTCCGATATAGACACATCCATTTGGTTGCATTGGAAAAATAAGAATAGTATAAACACCAATTATTGCAAAAACAATTTCAAGTTGTTTAAGTTGTTCTGGAGTAAATGACTTATAAATGAGCCCCATGATAAATAAAAACACTACAAATGCGACCATAATAACGCCATCAAGGAATAAAAACATCTTATAAATCATTGTCGAGTATTTATTGGCGCTTTCCTCATCACCTTGTGAGCGATATTTAGATATAAACTTACTTGCGGAAGCCGATAAGCCAAAATCTATCGTAAATATGGCAGTAATAGATGCCGCTAAAGAATAAATCGAATAATTACTCTCTCCTAATTGATTAACCATCCATGGGACGTAAACTAAGCCCGCAACTATTTCTACTAAAATTGCCACATAAGAAATAATTGTTCCAAGCGTTAAACTAGAACGTTTTTGATTATTTGGAACTTTATTAACTGTTTCTTCCATCAAAATCACTATCCTAACTTCTTATCAGCAATAATCTTTTCATATGCTTTAATATAATTATTTGCCATTACTTCTTTTGAGTATAAAGATGCCGCTATTTCGGCACGTTTTTCTTTTCCTAAATCGTCATTTTTTAAATGCTTCTTTATTGTGTCTGCAAGTAGTTTAACATTTCCATGCTCAACAAACTCCGCTAAAGAGACATCGTAAGCCTTATCTGGCCCACCACACTTAAATCCTACAACTTGTGTTCCACAGCAAACAGCCTCCACAACGGTCATAGGAAAACATTCGCGGTAACTTAATAGCAAAGAAACATCACCAGAGGAATAATATCTAGCAAGTTCTTGAGCGTTATTAATTGCCCCAACGTTAATAACATTCTTTGGTAATTCAATTGATGTGTCATTGTTACCTACTAACAAGAAAACAACATCTTCGTTTTCAAAATATTTAGCTAATTCATATATGTTATAACCACCCTTTGTGCTATCTTTAAAGACAGGGTTAACATATGTTATTACTTTTGTATCTTTAGAAATATTATATTTTTCCTTTATCCCATTATCTTTTACATAATGAAAATTACGTATTTCGGTTCCATTATAAATAGTACCAAAATTAAATTTATTAAGGATTATTGATTCACTTGCTCTTTCATTTAACCAAGGAGTGCATGAAACTATATAACAATCATTTTCAAAACCCGCAAAAGCATCTTTCATACGTTTGAAAGATAAACTCGTGCGATCAAATAAAATACTTCCTGTTGCTTGTTTTAGTGTAGGACAATGATTACAGCCACCATTCTTCCATTTTTCACAATCTAAAGCATAACCACAATTCCCCGTATAAAAGAATTCACAGTGTTGTGTAATTAAAGTTGTAATGTGATTCTTATTTAAGAACTTAACAACACGCGGTATATTCATAAAATATCCATTTGGACAATGTAAATGTACAATGTCTGGTTTTATTTTCTTAATTAAACGAATAGTTCTATTTGTACCTATCAAACAATGCCCGAAAATCACACCTGTTAGACGTGATAATCCGTTCATAATCTTAGCATAAAAATTGCTTACTACTTTGTAAACATTTTTATCTTTAGATTTTTGTCCGCGTCCATAAATGACATATGGTTCAAAGCGCTCTTCTTTCAATAATTGCTTATGAATATCCGCCATAATGCGCCCAGTCGAGCGAAAGTCATATGTGGCATTAATTTGTAAAATCTTAATTTTCCTCATTTTGACTGTCTCCCTTCAAATATGCTTTATATAATGCTTCCTTAAATTTTTCAGCATTATCATCCAGGCTATGGTTCTTCACAGATAACAAATAAGCATTTCTTGCAATCATACGACGATATTTGTTATTAAATATAACTTTACGTAATGATGCTTCTAAGTCATTTAAATCCCCACATACTTCTGCACAATATGGATTACGAATATAATACTCATAAGTGTACATGTATTTCGGAGCAACAACACAAAGTGGTCTGCCCATGCGTAATAAGTCCGCAGTTTTGCCTGTAAATGTTTCTTTTGTAATTTTGTTATATTTCTTTTCAAAAGTATCTACGTTAAATAAGACATAAGCAGATTCAAGATATTTAACATATTCGGCATATGGTAAAAATTCTAAAACTTCAACGTTCTTTCTTTCTTTTAAAGGCATTAATTGAGCCTCTGTTGCTCCACCAGGAATAACAGTAAGTTTTAAAGAAGTATCTATTTTTTCTAAAGCCTTGCTTATAGCTAACAATGTTGAAATTCTTCCACGATCAACATTACCAGCATATAGTAATAATTTTTTATCATATGGTCGTGCTGAAACATGGTTTTTGCTAGACATCATAATTGTCTCACATGGTTTATGGAATTCTTTTGCATACATTTCTTCAAGACGGTCTTGAATTAAAACCATATTCTCAACATATTGATTAACACGATGATATGACTTTCTTAATTTATTAAGCATAATATTATGGAAGAAATTAATCTTCTTTTTCTCATGAAAATATTCATCTTCGGTTGTAAATAGCATCACTGGTAAATTAAAATCTTTTGCAATCTTTAAAGTTAAATCATTTAAGAATACGGAACGACTTGGCACGAACATAATCACATCTGGATTAAATTCTCTAATCCATGCATATAAATGTTCATAATTAAACTTACCGTGCTTCCAAATAAACTCACGTATCAATTCCCCTAGAGCGCTCATCGATAAGAACGCTGCTAGTTTACTTCTCTTCTTTTCTTTTGATACATTTGTTAATTTAGCTTCTTCAGCATTAACTATCTCACCATGAGTATTCTTTGAGAAGAATCCTTTTAAACGCATCATATCGGTAATCTTATAGAATTTAGCGTGGTTAAATCTTGTTGGTGTATCATTTTTGATGAAAATTTGTGCAATTTGTGAATCATCAAAATGTGCAAGCATATTAGACAATACGACCGCATTAGCGTTTTCGTTTGCGAGTGCATTATGTGATAAAACTAAAACTTTGAAATTATCTTTTGTTCTAAGTGGCTCATAATGATTAAAATTTGCGTTCTCATTAATTAATGTCTCTTCATCTTCTTTTTTCTTAGAAAATAAAGTTTTAAAATCAATTGTTACGCCTAAGAAGAATAATAAAGTTGCTATTGCAACGAAGATAAGTGGCATATAGCCTGTATGATAATGGTTATATAAACCCTTCCACTCAAGTTCTACGATACTATCTTGTGCAATATAACCATTATAGATATTTAGAGGTGTCAAAAGATTATTGATACGAATAAAAATTCCTGCGACTAAATAACTACACATTACAAACAACAAGACATGAGTTGTTTTACGATTATTATCAGATTGTCTATAAGCGTGAACACTTAAATACAATAGACCTAAGGCACATAAAATGTAGAACACGCCATATAGAGTATGGCGAGCATATACTTGATATCCTCCAAATGTTGCCGCTATAAATAACAAAAAAGTAAAGATAAAAGAGAATAAAGCATTCATGCCACTTTTTGTTTTAAATAGTGATTTGAAGCGTTTATATACATTTGCTATTTTTGTTTTTAAGATAGTGAAAATATTTTCTCCATTAAAGACTTCAATAGTTTGTTCGTTATTTTCGACACTCAAATTATAAGATTGATAGAATGATAAAGGTATTGTGATACAAAGTATATTAATAATAATTGCAATTGTGTCATGGAAACCAAATAAGATTGCTTCCACCATCGAATACATTGTGAAAATAACTAAAACAAGTAATAAGTAGAAAGATGTTTTAGAATCCTTTTTCATTGTCTTAATAACTACTCGATATAAGTAAACAATCAACGCTACATAAGAAAGTAGCCTAATAAGTCCGCCTTGTAAATAAATATTTAATAACGAATTGTGCGTTGAATGATATGGAAGAATACCCCAAAATTTAACAGCATTTGTTGATGCCGCATAATATTCTTCATAAATTTTATCACCTAAACCAAAGAATATTGATTCACCATTTATAGTTTGGAAAACAGCAGCCCAAGCTTCGGTTCTACTTCCGATTGTTTCCGCTCCATAATTAACAAATAAGAAGTAAATCTTTTGTTGGATTGCTGAAATCTTTGAGCCAAACATTGCAGCAAAGGAAGGAACAAATACAAATATTACCGCAACTAAACCTAATGCACCTATGACTGCGAATGATATTATTTTTAATTTTTTTGTAAGTCTCTCAGTGGTTATGAGTTTATAAATAAGACTGCAGAAATAATATATTACAAGCAACAATATTGCTGTTTTACATAAAGAAATAACAGTTGTTCCAAATAAGAGAATTTGAACCAAAATCATTAAAATGTTTCGCGCTTTGTTACTGTTATCGATTTTTATAGATATGCTTGATGCTATAGTGCCTGCAAATAAAATCAATCCAAAAGTATTCTTGTTAGTAAAAATAGACTTTACACCATTTTTCAAAGCAAATTGTCCTGTTGGATTTTTGATAATGTTTATTATTGTTGAGCGATCCAAAACAAAACAACATAATGCCGAAAGCGCAACAACCATAGAAACATATAACAATGCTTTAGAAATTGATTTACGAGTGTCTAATAGTTTGGGCAAAATAATACCATAAATAACAATGCACGATGCAAATAAGAGAGAATCAATTATTGCAGTTAATCGCTTTGTAAAACTTAAAGTGACTGTTTCAACACTAACTTTATGTTGCCAACCAGTATAATAATTTTCAATATCAATCCAGGCCCTGCCAACAGAAAGAATTGATTTAGAAGATGGTGCCGTCAAAATGGATATAAGCGCTGATATAAAGGTGATGCTTAAGAACATAACTAAAAATCTGTTGAAATTGATCTTCTTTATGTAACAAGCAAAGATAAGATAGATAAAGAAAACTACGAAAATTACACCTTTAGCAGCTGTAACAAGTTTTGATGCTTCGCCAAATACTTTTGAAACGCCAAAAACACCAAAGAAAACTAAAAACACATATAAACCCACAACTAGAGGAGTTAATTTTTCAATAAAATTTGTTAATTTATTTTCAACATTACTTTTCATCTTGTTCTTCCTAACTTTTATATTTATAATATAAATAATGTTATAACAAAATAACTTCTTATGCAAGAGCATAAGACAGGTAGGAGGCATATTTATGGCAAATAAAACAGGTATAATCACATTTCATCGTGCTTATAACTATGGGGCATTGCTTCAAGCCTATGCTTTGCAAAATAAAGTATCAGAAATAACAGGAAATGCTGAAATTATCGACTTTGTCAATTACGTTGATGTAAAGAAAAAAGAATCATTTAAACGCAAATTAATCTTGTTAGCTAGAGAAATTTTATATTTAGACCGAACACTAGGGTATAGCAAACGAAAAAAGAAAATGGACAATTTCATCAATACAAAAATGAAACTATCCAAGCCTTATGATGTTAACACCATCCAAGAAACCAATGCAATTTACGATTCTTTTATTGTTGGAAGCGATCAAGTTTGGAATATGTCATTTGAAAATAGCGACATTTACTTATTAAAATTTGTTAATGACACAAATAAAAAGATTAGTTATGCTGCAAGTTTTGGTTATTCAAGAATACCAGATCAATATCTAGATTTATCAATTTCGGGTATTAAAAGATTTGATAACATTGCCGTACGTGAAACTTCTGGAATAGACATTGTTAAAGAACAAATCAAAAGAGATGATGTTGTTTTAACAATCGATCCAACATTCTTATTAACAAAGAAAGAATGGAAAGATAAGTTAATTAGTGATACTCCTATTCAAAAATGTAAATATTTATTAGTCTATCTTGTAACTACACAAACAAATTTACTTGATTACGCTAAAAAATATGCCGCAAAACACGGATTAAAATTATGCATTATCTATAACGGCACTGAATCAAAAGTCAAAGGTGCAATTAATTTATATAACTTAGGCGTTGAAGAATTCTTAAACTACTTCTACAATGCCACAACTATAATGACTACAAGTTTCCATGGCTTAGCGTTCTCTCTTAATTTTAATAAGAACGTTTATTACGAATTGAATTCTAATAAGAAAACAAATTCAAATGATCGTTTAATTACTCTTGCTGCTTCATTGGGTTTAGTGGACCGTGAGATCACTGGTACAGAGTTAAAAGAAGAAAAAGAAATTGATTGGCAATTAGTCAATTCAAACATGGAAAGAATTCGTAATGATGGCATAAATTATCTCAAAAACGCATTAAAAAAATAAGTATCGTCTTGGAGTGCTAGGATAAAAGTGGACAAGGGTAAAAAAACACCCATCCACTTTTTTCTTTGTTATTCTAGTAAAAGGAGGTTTTATAATGCGAACAAAA
>ONAT01000015.1 GCA_900315885.1 uncultured Erysipelotrichaceae bacterium | reverse complement strand
ATTAGCAAATGTGCTTGTGGTGTTAGCGTAAACATAAATGCCATTGACATTTGAACACTTTTCTCCAATGGTAACGCTAATCTTTGAAATAGCTTTATCGATAGGAGCTTTTGTAGTGACCGAACCTTTTGATGCGGCCTTGTTTGACCCAAATCTAAAGTGTCCGCTCCAACCATTGTTATTGTTGTTACCGTTTGCGACAGTAACAGAAAAACCATCAGTTGTGTTATCTACAGTGCTTGTGTAACTACCATTTGGCTTAGCATTATTACTTGCTGAGAAAATACTCGATTTGTAAGTAGTTTCAACTTCAACAGGTGCATATTCTGCTAAAGCAGTTTCTGCAGCGACTAATGTTTCAAGAGCATTTACTTTTGTTTTTGCATTATCGCTTAATGCTTCATAAGCATCACGAGCAGCTTTTATTTGTTTCGCTTTTGAGTAGTCTGTAACTTCACCGATTGCGTTGATTAAAGCATCAACTTCAGCAGCAGCAGTTTCATCTGCTTTATCTTGTGCAGCCTTTTCTAATTCGGCAATTTTTGCTTCTGCAGCTTCAAGAGTTGCAAGAGCGGCAACGACATCTTCTTGAGCTTTTAATGTGTCTATCAAATAGCCATATTCTTTACGAGCTGCTTCGACAAGATCTTTGTCTGCTATTGTGAGAGCATCAACTGCAGGTATTTTGGCAATTGCGGCAATAAATGCATCTGCGGTTGCGCTTGATCCTGAAATAATAAAATCAATTTGATTAACTTCGAGAGCACCATTCACACCTTGGGCCATATCAAATTCAACTTTATAATACATGTTTTCAGAAGTGCCGGTTAAATCTGCAGTGATAGTTGTGTTAGCTTTATTAGCAAATGTGCTTGTGGTGTTAGCGTAAACATAAATGCCATTGACATTTGAACACTTTTCTCCAATGGTAACGCTAATCTTTGAAATAGCTTTATCTATTGGACTTTTTGTAGTAACAGAGCCTTTTGATGCGGCTTTCTTTTGTCCAAATCTAAAGTAATCCCACGATTTGTGATTGTTGTGACCATTTGCTACAGTAACAGAAAAACCATCAGTTGTGTTATCTACTGTACTTGTGTAATTATTAGTTCCATCAGCATTATTACTTGCTGAGAAAATACTTGATTTGTAAGTGACATCAGCCTTAGCAACGCTTGAATTAGCACCACCAACAAGTCCTACACCAGCAGCCATTGCGACAGATGCAAGTAAAATAGAAAATTTCTTTGTTAACTTGTTCATAATTTTTTAATAATAAATCCTTTCTTTAAAATTTATAAACATAACATTTATATATATATATTAGTCATTAATTCTATAAGGCTAGGATGATATTTGAGATACATCTTTTGAACCCAAGGTTCATCATTGCTTTTTAGCACAAGCCAAATATAAAATCATCAGAACTCAATATACATAATAAGTTTATCACGTATGCGCACGTGTAAGCAAGTAAAAAAAACAAAAAATAAGCACGTGCTTTTCTACAAATGACATTAATATTTATGCGTGCCATTTGTTGAAAATGATAAAAAGAAAAAACATACGAAAATTGTCAATAAATTTTAAACTTTTACAGCTTTGATTTTGTTTGAATAAAGTTTTATAAACTTTATGATTACAATAGTTATGTAACAAAATTGAAAAATTATAGCAAAAACGATATATTTTTTAATCCACATTAAAAAGTGATTTTAAAATGTGTTTTTTTGATTTTAAATTTGGCTCAAATGATGAAAATATATAATGCGGTTAAAGTGATAATTTATGAGTGGCGCTTTGACAATAAATAATTATGATAGCGCTATCATTATATATTTATATATAATTTTCTTGCATTTATTTTTAACTTTGTGATATAGTTTCAATGTAGTATTGTTTTACAATACTTCCTTTTGACTTGTTAATGCAAATTAATGTGCTTTGCCCAGAGAACAAGACATAGCTGGTCTCAATTATCAGCCAGGCCTAGGAATTATTGGAAAACAATCTCTCGATTTATTAATTTTAAGAAAGGATTTAAACTTATGAACAAATTAACGAAAAAACTTTCAATTTTGTTTGCATCTATTGCGACGGCAATGGGAGTTGGCCTTGTTGGTAGTGCTAAAACTGCTAAAGCTGATAGTGGTACTGCAACCTATACGGTAAGTTCTAAAACGGCTGTAACAGAGTCGGGTGGTCCTACAGGTTCAAGTGCGACATATACTCAAACATATAATACTGCTAGTCAATTGACTGCTAACAATAGTGCTACTTTAACGTTGAGTGGTTATGCAGGGTATAAGATTACTGCAATCACATTAAATATGAAGTCAAACTCTTCAAAAGGTGCTGGTTCATTTACTGCTACTGCTGGTTCTGAGACTTTAGCAAGTAACGCAAATGCAACTACATTTAATAAATGGTTTGACAATAAATCTTATGGTTCGTCATATCGTGATGTTCATGTTACAATGACAAATGCTGATTATGCTATTGCTACTGGTGACACAGTTACTTTATTGATTAAAGCTACAACCAATAGTTTGTACATTAAGAGTTACACAATTGCTTGGGAGTCAGCCGGCCCTGTTAATGTCGATGTTACAAGTGTTGTAGTTGATCCAGATACGTTAAATATCTTATCAACTGACACAAACGCCCAAACAGTTAACGTGACAATTACTCCTGGTAATGCAACAAATCAAAAAGTTTCTATTGCAAGTTCTGGTGATGATGTTGCTACAATTAGCGCAACTGAATTAACCGCTACTGATGGAACTGCATCATTTACTGTTACAGGTAAAGGCGCAACATCAGGAACACAAACAGTTACTGTTACAACTGACGATCAAGGCAAAACAGCAACATTGACAATTAATGCTGTCGATGCTTCAAAACCTGTTTTACAATCAATCACAGTTGGTGGAACAGCAACACATCCTACACAATTTGTTGGTAATAACTTCGATCCAAATGGATTAACATTTACCCCTGTGTATGATAAAACTAATGACAATCCTGAAACTATTACAGGTGATATGATTTCATGGGATGCTTTAGTTGCTGGACAAGCTGTTACTGGTACTTATGAAGGTATCGATGTTACAGTCCCAACAAGTTTAGTAACCGTAAAAAACGATTCTGTCACAAGTGTAAGAATTGATGGAGATTTCACAACAAAAACTTATGATGAAGGTGCTAGCTGGAATACAAACGGCTTGACCGTCTATGTAAAACATGAAAGCACTGGAGATACAGAGACCGAAGCAACAAATGGAATTACTTGGTCATTCAATCCTGCAACCGCAACTTTAGGAACACAAACTGTTACTGTTAAAGCTACAGTTGATGGTGTTGAAAGTGCTGCTATTGATGTAACTGGTATTACAGTTAATGAAAAAACATCAATTGGTGGTATTAAGAGCGGCAAGAAGTACTTTATTACGGCAGGTGGTGCCGTATTAAAGGCTGGAACATTCGCGTCAGGACAATCTGGCACATATACAGAGAAAACTTTTGACGCTTCAACTTTAACCGAAGCTGATGCTTGGATTTTCACTGCTGGCTCTGCTGATAATACATGGAACATTAGTACTGCTGATGGTTCATCCTTATATCATACAAGCACAAACAATGGTGTTGTTTCTGCTGCCAACAAAAGTAGCGAAGTATTCACTGTAAGTTATGCAGATGAATCTGCCGGAACTCTTTATTTAGTGAACAATTCAAGATACTTGTCCTATTATTCGGGAACACCTAATTTTAGGTGTTATACAAATACCAGCAATGGTGTCCCACAAATTACTCTTGTTGAATATGTGGCAGCTGTCTTAACTACTGGTATTGAATTGGATAAAGATACATTAGTGTTTGAATCTCCTGATGCGGAAGCTCAAACATTAACAGCAACTATTTCTCCTTCAGATGCAGTTTATAAAGATGTCACATGGGCATCAAATAATAATGATGTAGCTACTGTATCAAATGGTGTTGTTAATCCAGTTGGTGTCGGTACTGCAGAAATTACTGCAACTGTAAAAGAAAGTGCTTCAAGTTCTGTAACTTATGAAGCAAAATGTAGTGTTACTGTTAAAGAACCTGTTAAATTAGAATTAAGTGCTGAAAAGACAGTATTATCTTTAAATGAATCAGTTAATATTACTTACACATTATCTGGTACAGATGCAGCAGCAATCTTAGCTGATACAGCAAATTTAACATTGGATTGGAAGTCAAGTGCTCCAACAATTATTAGTGTTGATTCAAATGGTACAGCTACTGCATTAGCTGTGGGTAATGCAACAATCACATTAACAATTAATAATAAATACACGGCTTCAATTGATTTAGAAGCTCGCACATCAGTTGTTAGTGTTGAAAATGTAACTCTTGCACCTGCAAGCACAACACTTGCTACCGGTGAAACAGTCCAATTAGTAGCAACAATTACACCTGCTGATGCAACAAATACAGATGTTACATGGTCTACAACAGATGAAGAAATCGCTTCTGTTAGTACAACAGGTTTAGTAACTGCGGGTACAAAATCGGGTAATGCAACAATTACTGTAAAAACTGATGATGGAAATAGAACTGCTACAGCGGAAATTATTGTTAATAACGCGGTACAAGGTATTAGTTTAAATAAGAACACATTATCAATTACTCCTGAATATGCAACAAACAAAAATGTTACATGGTCATCAAGTAAACCAACTGTCGCTGATGTTGACCAAAATGGTAATGTTACTGCAAAAGACAAAGCAGGAACAGCAGTAATTACTGTTACTACTACAGATGGAAACTTCAGTGCAGAATGTACTGTCACTGTTACAAAAGAAAGTGGCTATATCTTAGTAACTGATGCATCCACTATTAAAGCTGGAGATATCATCAGATTAGGTGCTTCTACATCTAATAAATCTCTTGCAGCTGGCGCAATCAGCGGTAGTAACAAATATATGTCAACGACTGCTGCAACTATTACTGATGGTAAGTTAGTATCTGACAACGCAATTGACTTAGTTGTTGGCGGCGAAGAAGGAGCATGGACTTTATCATATAATGGTGAATTATTATGTGCTACAGCTCTTAAATCAGTTATCTTTGGAGATGGCACAAGTGGAACATCTACTTGGACAATTTCTATTGATGCTAGCGGAAACGCAACAATTTCAAGTACAACAAGTTCCTATGGTAGATTACTTGTTAACGTAAGTGCGACTCGTGTTGTTAACTATGCTACAAGTACAGCAACATCGGCAACTATGTTATTACCACAAATTTATAGACAAACTGCCGCATTAAATAACGATGAAGCATTCGTTAAGGCTGTAAACGATATCGGAACTGTTACTATTGATTCTGGCACAGCAATTGAAAACGCAAAAACTTTATATGCTAAATTGGATGCTGAAGATTTAGCATTGGAATCAGTTATTACTGCTAAGGCAACATTAGACGCAAAAGAAGCAGAATATAATGCTTTAGTTGCAGATAAGACAGCAGCAGACGCAGTTGTTAGTAAGATTGATGCAATCGGAGAAGTCACAAAGGATAACTACGAAAGTAAGATTACAGCAATTGAAGAAGCTGAAGCAGCCTATGCTAACTTAACAGATTCACAAAAATCATTTGTTACAAATTATTCAACTTTAACAGCTGCTAGAAATACTTATGATGAAATCTCAAGTGCAAAAAATAAAGCGAATGAAGTAATTGATTTAATTAATGCAATTGGTGATGTTACAATGGATAATTTCAGTGGCAAGATTACTGCTATTGAAAAAGCTGAAACAGCATATGCTGGATTAACAGATCTTCAAAAAGAATTTGTCACAAACTATTCAACATTAACAAGTGCAAGGGCATCTTATGATTCGTATTCACAAGTTCAAGATGTAATCGATTCTATCAATGCAATTGGTGAAATCACAAAAGATAACTATGTAAGCAAGCTTACTAAAATTGAAGCTGCTGAAGAAGCATATGCTAAATTAACAGCAGAACAAAATAAATTAGTTACTAACCATGATGTTCTTGCTGCTGCAAGAAATAGACATGATGCATTAGTAACTGCTAAAGGTGATGCTGATGCTTTGACTGATTCAATTAACAAGTACGATGTTGATACAATTACTTATGCTGATAAATCTGAACTTGAAATTCTTCGTGGTTTCTACAATGAATATAAAGGAACAGATACTGAACAATTCATCTCTGCTGAAACTGTTTCTAAGTTAGAAGCATTAGAAGCAAGAATGGCAAAACTCACAAATGCTCATGACTTCGTAGCTGAATGGTCACAAATGAGAACTAATGGTGGCGAAACAGGTATCTGTGGATACTTAACAGATTCTGAAAATTCAACATTAGCTACTTTACTTAATAAGTTCGCAGCATTTGATGCTGAAACACAAAAACTTATTAGAGCAGAAACCGATGTTATTTACGGTGAAACAACTGTTACAATCGGTGAAACAATGGATTATATGGCTTCTGTAAGAGATTGGGTCAAGAATATTGTTAACCCAACATCTTCAGAATTAAATGGTATTGTATTAACTACAAATACTGAATCCAATTCATTAGTGGCTCTATTTGCTATAGTTGGTTTAGTAGCAGTATCTGCTTACTATTTCTTAGAAAAGAAAAAATTATCTAAATAATTTCTTCTTACAAAATGTTAAATAAGATGGAATGACCTTTATGGTGAATTCCATCTTTTTTTTGTGTTTAAAAAGCATTATTAATCTTTCTTTTTATGTCCAAAAATATTATCATTATTAATATAGAGGTGATTAAAAATGCTAGAACAAAATCTATTCGTTCCTGTAATGGTTTTAATAGTGTTTTCAGCAGTTTTAATCATGATTGCTATTTATTTTATTATTAAATTAGTTAGAAAGCATAAAAGTCATAATTTGTTCTATCATCGATATAATTTATATTTGAGAGCAAATTCGCAACGCCTTAAATTATTGATAGATCAAAAGTTTATAACATTTAAAGAAATTAATAAGCCTAATAATATAGATATTGAAAAGAATATTGATAAATTGAAACTAATCAATCTAAACTGTGAAGATTTAATCGCAGCAATGAATAAACCAAAAGATAAAAGAGAAAGAGACTTACTTTTTGATCTTAACTCTTTGCAGGACTTACCATCCTTATCTAATATCTTTAAATTAGATGATTTAAGAGAACCAATGCTCTTAAAAGATTTAATAGGCTATATCTTTAATTATAAGGATAATAGGACTATTGATTGGATAATAACTAAATGTTTTGGACCGGATGGCTATTATAAGCATAAAAATAAGGTTATATATACTTATAATGGAAGATTATTGGTGCTTGAAGAATTACCAAATAAACTACTTGAACCAACACCTTATAATTACAATGATTTAATTGTCATATTAAATGAGATAAAAGTTAATAAATTATATTCTAAATATTCCTTTGCTTTGAAACATGATAATGATGTAATTATTCAAAAGAATATTGTAGTATTTAGGGCTTTTAAGAAAAAGATTAATGAATTAGAAAAATTATTGCTACTTGTAGATTCTTATGATTTATACAAAAATTGTGCTAGTATAAATGACGCAAACAAAAAGCAAGAACATATTAGTAAAGTGACAGAAAACACCTTAAATCGCATCGAAACGATGTCTGGAAGGCGATTTATTTCATGGATTCAAACTGCGCTCCATTCCTTATATAAAGAGGATATTGAACTAAAATCTGATGAACAATTAGGTTTGTATTTGCTAATGGCAGCAGGTGATAATGATAAATCTACAGTTATATGCGTAAAACGATGCCAAGATAAGATTAGTTCATCGCTTATTCGCAAATTAAAAGATGTTCAAAGCCGTGAGAATTGCAAAGAAGCATGGATTATTACTAATAATAAATACACGCATGTTTCTATTAATCTAGCTAAAGAACTAAATGTTAAACTTATTGATAATAATGAATTAAGTAAGATTGTCCAAAAATTCAATACTAATTACTATAAAGGATTTTAAAGATATTGCTAAAGTGCAGTATCTTTTTTTGCGTAAAAAATTAGACAATAAAAGTAAAATATTCTAACCATAAACAAAAAAATAGCATTAAGTTTTACTATTAAAGCTATTTTTTTTGCGTTATTTAAACTTCTAATAAGTCTTCGATGTTACAACCCAGAACTCGCGACAGTTTATAAAGTGTTTCGACTTGTGCTTTGTTAATATCGTTTCTTCGCTGTTCATACATTTGAATAGAGCGAAGTTCGACTTCTGCAAGCTTAGCAAGTTTGCTTTGAGATAAACCTCGTGCTTGTCTTATTTTTTTTAAGTTGGTAATTTCTGATTTTTTGAAAAAAGTGTTTGCTACATCAAAAAATTTAGTTACATCAGCTTCGTGTAAGGCTGGATATAATCTTAAAACTTCTTGTATAGGTAATGAATTATTTATCTTATAGAAGGAATATCCTTTTTATGTTGAAATTGAGCTAAAGCCCAACCAGCCCAATAGTATTTATCTTTGTTTATATCTTCGTCACTTGGAATAGTTTTTTCCAAATTAAATATTTCGTTCAAATAATCTAAAGCAGAACATGTAAGATATTTTGGATTTCCTTTTTCAATTTGTTTTGCTACATTGGAATTGACAAATATATTCCAAAAAATTGTAGGGTTTATCCCAATATCCACGGCATGTTCAAACATTACACCTAAGTTCTCTGATAGGCTTGATAAATACAAATTACTATATGTTTGAATCGCCATCTTTTAACTCCTTTCGCATGATGTCTATCACAAATATATCATCAGTAAGCGTTGCAGACTTTCTCATGTCTTTCAAATAATCTTCTCGTGCTTTTTCGTCCCTTGCTTTTCTTTTTGTAAAGTATTCTAGTCTATCTGCGGGTTCAAAACCTTCGAAATGAAGTCCCTCAAATGCGAGTTTATTTACTATTACAACCTGCTTTCCAAGTTGACCAAGTTCCATTGCTTGACTCAATTTTCTAACGGGTATTGTGTTATTTATAAAATCCTTTGCAAAACTAAAATATGAGTCATCCGCTCTATAGCCTATAACTATATCGTAATTATCTACATCAATGTAAAAGTATTTGATTAGATATTCTTTTGCTTGAATAGATATATCATTGTTTAAATCAAAAGTTCTAAACTTTAAAAGTATAGCAATCCAATTAAGTATTGAATATCTTTTATCTGTCAAATCCAAAATCTTAAGCCCAGACAAATCAATAGAATATTTATTTGCAAATCCATTGCTCTCGTTATTACTGCAAGACCATTCTTTTGCAAGTTCTAAGCTTTCTGTGCAATAGAATCCAAATCCATAATCATTTTCAGCCTTTTCACCATGGTAATATGGCTTTTCGACAATATCTTTTGAGCCATGATAAATAATTAATTTTGACATATTTGTCTCCTTTTAGTTTACAACATTATATCATTACAATGATACGATTATATTTTGACATTTAATGAATCAAATTAAAATAACTTGGTCCAATTAACAAATTTTTAAGCTTTTCGCCTCAATGATTAACAATTAGTTCATAATCGCTATAATAAATGTTTATAAAAAAAGAAAAACCAAGAAGATTATTATTTCTCTTGGTTTTATCGTATGAAAATGAATGACGCTTTAAAATAGAATGATTATTTTATACTAATTCTAATTTGTACTTAATCCAATACATTGATAATTGATAGCCGATTATAATTACCGCTACTTCAATAATTAAATTAACTAGTAATGGTAGTAGCAATGAGCCATTAGCGATAGACATTAGAATTGCTATAATTAGTTGGGTAAACTGACCGAGTGCTATTAGTAATAAGACAAATACTAACGATGAAACAGTCTTTTTGTGTTTCTTCATTTTTGTAATATTAACGACTATGTTTGAGAATAAATATAACACAATTAAGTAAGGTACAGATAATAATGCACAAAATGTAAGTATTATCACTTGAAGTGTTGTTGTACCTTCAAGAAGATTTAAATTATCTAATATTTGGGTTATAAATCTAAAAACTATAAAGGTATATGACATATCACTATCATTCATTGGAAAGAAAATCTGCATTTCTCCTTCCATAATTAGACTACCAACAAAAGCACATACAACGAATCCAAACATCCAAATTAATGCCGTTAATAACTTTGATAAAACAATAGATGATGTTTTGAAAGGCAGTGTGAAGTTAAGATATCCTTGTTTGGAGAATAAAGAATCCTTAATATAACTTAAACTATCTCTTAAAATTAAAATAGCCAAAATTATGAGTAAGATTGGAATAAGGTCCACAAATAAATTAGTTATAATTGTTGCAAGAACGCTTGACGTTCCCATAATCCAATCATTGAGTTTTAAAGTGATTGGAAATAAGATAAAGAAAGCAAAAATTATGATGTACATAATCAGGAATTTCTTTTTTGTGGAAATTAAATTTTGCTTAAGTAGTGTTAACATTTAAATACCTCCTTAAATACATCATTTAGTGATTTATTTTCATGAGTATTAATAATGTTTTCTTTAGTATCATCAAGAGCGATTTCACCATTTCTAATCATTATGGCACGGTTTAATATTGGTTCAATATCTTCAAGTAGATGCGTAGATATGATGACAAGCGAATTTTGTGCATAATTAGATAAAATAGTTCTAATAATAAAATCACGTTGAGCAGGGTCGACACCACCAATAGGTTCATCTAATACATAAATTTTAGCATTTCTCGATAATACTAAGGCGAGTTGTAATTTTTCTTTATTACCTTTTGATAAAGTTTTGATTATACTTTTAGAATCAATGTGCATTGATTCAAGCATCTTGCGCATTTTTTCTTCTTCGAAATCAGAATACAAATTTTTAAACATTAAGATAACTTCCTCGATTTTTGCACTTTCATTTAGATAAGTTGAATCAGGCAAATAACTGATAATTGCGCGAGATTTTTCATTTAATTCTTCGCCATTTACAAGTATTTCACCATTATAGTTTCTTAATAAACCATTAATAAGTTTAATAATTGTGGTTTTACCAGATCCGTTTGGTCCAAGCAAGCCGACAATTTGGCCTTCATTTAAAGAAAATGAAACATTATTAAGGGCATATTGATTAGAACATTTATACTTAAATGAAACATTCTTAAATTCAAGTAACGCCATATAAGCACTCTCCTTTTATTAACACTATTATGATACTATACTTTCTTATATTTGAGAAACAATTTTGAATTTGATATTATAATTACTCTAGCTATTTTAATGATATTATCATTAATTATCTAATTTATGGTGCTAAATTATGTAATTTAGTTTATAATTTTATATGATTAGAGGTGTTACCATGGGAAAGAGAGAAAATTATATTAGTTGGGAAGAATATTTTATGGGTATTGCATTATTATCCGCAATGCGCAGTAAAGATCCTTCAACACAAGTTGGGGCATGTATAGCTAATAGCGACAATAAAGTAGTTAGTATTGGTTATAACGGAATGCCACATGGATTAGATGATGATAAAATGCCATGGGGACACGGAGAAGGATTAGAATCCAAGTATTTATATGTTTGTCACGCAGAATTTAATGCAATATTAAATAGTAATGTTTCAAATCTTAAAGGCACAAAAATATATGTCACATTGTTCCCTTGTAATGAATGTGCAAAAGCAATCATTCAAACAGGAATTAGTGAAGTAATTTATTTGTCTGATAAGTATGGCGACACAACTGAAACACAAGCAAGCAAAAAAATGTTTGATATGGCAGGCATTAAATATCGTCCATTTAATGGTAGAGTACTAACAATTAAGGATTAGTAACTATGAAAAAAGAAACAAAAAAATTTTTGCAGCGTTTTTTAATTTGTCTAATTGCCTATGCTTTGTTAATTGCAGGCGTATTAGTTATTTTAACAGATGTTTTGAAAAAGGCTAATACTACAATAAAGGTTATTGTAGGAGTAGGAATTGTATTATTATTTGTAGCATTAATTGTTTATGTAGAAATATCACATAGAAGAAAGGAAAAATAGAAATTGAAAGTCTTATCTATTAAAGATTTGTCATTTGCTTATGAGGATAAGAAAGATGTCTTAAAACATGTGTCTTTTGATGTAGAAAAAGGTCAATATGTCTCTTTAATTGGTCATAATGGTTCTGGCAAATCAACATTAGCAAAGTTAATCGTAGGATTATTAGAACTTCAATCTGGTTCGATTGAAGTTTTTGGTGATACTTTGAATACCACTAATGTGTACAAGATAAGAGAAAAAGTGGGAATAGTTTTCCAAAATCCTGACAACCAATTTATTGGTTCTACAGTTCGTGATGACATTGCTTTTGGTTTAGAAAATCACTGCGTGCCACATGCACAAATGGATGACATTATTAACGAATATGCTCAAAAAGTTAATATGAGCGAGTTCTTAGATAAAGAACCGACAAGGCTATCGGGTGGACAAAAGCAAAGAGTGGCTATCGCAGGTGTTTTAGCTATGAAACCAGAAATCATCATCTTTGATGAAGCAACGGCCATGCTAGATCCTAAAGGTAAAAAAGAGATTCGTGAATATATTTTAAAATTAAAAGAAGAAAATCCTAATTTAACAATAATTAGTATTACTCATGATATCGAAGAAGCTTATAACTCAGATGAAGTTATAATTTTAAATGATGGCGAGTTGTATATGCAGGGTAAACCATCAGAAGTATTTAAAGATGATGAAAAAATGGAACAAATTGATTTAGATTTGCCATTTATCACGAAATTAAAAAAAACTTTAGTAATGCGAAATGTTGATGTTTCCGATGCTAAAACATTAGAAGAGATGGTGATTAAACTATGTCAATAAGTCTTGATCATGTCTTTCACATATATGCTAAAAAAACACCATTTGAACAATTAGGTTTAAATGATGTTTGTTTAGATTTAAAAAATTATTCTTTTACTGCACTTGTTGGTCATACTGGTTCAGGTAAATCAACACTTGTGCAACACATTACGGGCTTACTTTTACCAGATAAAGGTAAAGTCAATGTCGATGAGTATCAAATTACACCAAACAAAAAACAAAACAAAGATATCAAAAAGATTCGTGAAAAAATAGGTTTGGTTTTTCAATTTCCAGAATACCAGTTATTTGAAGATACAGTTTTAAAAGATGTAGCCTTTGGCCCAAAGAACTTTGGAATTAGTGAAGAAGAAGCTTTGAAACGTGCAAAAGAAGCTTTAAAACAAGTAGGATTAAATGAAACTTATTTTGAACGTTCACCTTTTGAGTTAAGTGGTGGCGAAAAGCGTCGTGTAGCAATTGCCGGTA
This sequence comes from uncultured Erysipelotrichaceae bacterium, assembly GCA_900315885.1. Classification (GTDB taxonomy): domain Bacteria; phylum Bacillota_I; class Bacilli_A; order RFN20; family CAG-826; genus RUG131. The sequence goes on along the minus strand of ONAT01000015.1, from coordinate 21,900 downwards.
TTATAGCGATAAAGCCTCAAGTTTTAATATTAGATGAACCAACAGCGGGACTTGATCCGCAAGGTAGTGTCAGTATGATGAAGCTATTTGAAGGTTTAAATAAACAAGGCACAACTATTATTATGGTTACACACGATATGGATCTTGTTTTAGAATACGCTGACCATGTAATAGTTATGAAAGATGGCTGTATTGCTAAAGAGTGTTCACCAATTGAACTATTTAGTAGTAGTGATTATGAGGAATTATCTTTAGATTACCCACATGTCTTTGAGTTTGCTAAAATGTTACAAACTAAGGGCTTTAATATAGATTTAGAAAAAGTAAAAAATATTGATTCTTTAGCAGATCAAATTAAAAAAGGTAGGGATAAGAAATATGAATAATATCTCTATCGGACGTTATGTACCTTATAACTCTAAAATACATAAATTAGATCCACGTTTAAAACTATTTGCCATGATTCTTTTTATGGTAGAGATTTTCATTCGTTTTGATGTTGGCAATGCTTATATGGACTTTATTATGTACGGAATTATAGGCATTATAGTATTAATCTTAATGCTTATTTCACATATTAAAATTTCAAGTCTTTTTAAACAGTTAAAATCGTTATGGTTTATGGTTTTATTGCTTTTTATATTTAACTTGTTTTTAGTTAAAGAAGGAGATTTTTTCTTAATCTTTAATTCAGTAAAAATTTATTATAAAGCCATATTTGATACACTTTACATTTTTATTAGATTGTTATTAATGCTTGCTTTAACGATGATTTTAACTGCGACAACAACACCATTAGATTTAACATACGCGATTGAATGGTATTTAACTCCTTTAAAAGTAATTAAAGTACCAGCACATGAAATAGCTATGACAATTTCTATTGCTTTAAGGTTTATTCCAACATTACTTGATGAAACTGACCGAATTATGAAAGCACAAGCTAGTAGAGGTGTCGATTTTGAAAACGGAAAATTTAAAGAAAAAATACGCGCGATTGTGTCATTAATTGTTCCTCTTTTAGTTTCAGCTTTCCAACGCAGTGAAGATTTAGCAAACGCCATGGAAGCACGTGGATATAATCCAGGGGCTAAAAGAACAAGATACCGTATTTTAAAATGGAAAATCGGCGATACTCTAGCATTAGTCTTATCTTTACTTTTCTTTGCAGGAGTTCTTTATATTTCTATCGCAAAAATAGATTTTGTGGCAATGTTTATTTCATTTTTTAATTAAAGGAGGCTACCATTATGCGTATTAGATTAGACATTAGTTATGATGGACATAACTTTATGGGATTTCAAAGACAAACGGAGTTGCGTAGTGTCCAAAAAGAAATAGAGATTGTACTTTCCAAGATTTTTAATACACCAATTGTTATTACAGCCTCAGGAAGAACAGATGCCAAAGTACATGCTTTAAATCAAGTTGTTACGTTTACACCAACTAGAGAAATTAATGATTTAGAGAAGTTACGTTATTCTTTGAATTGCATTTTGCCAAATGATATACACGTAAATAAAATAGCCTTTGTCGATGATACTTTCCATCCTCGCGCAAGCGCCATAAGTAAGGAATATCATTATGTTTTAAATATGGGAGAAGCAAATCCATTTTACGAGAATTACCGTTGGGAATTTAAAAGAAAATTAGATGTATCTTTAATGAAACAAGCTATGAAATGTTTTATTGGGGAACATAATTTTATGAATTTTACGACTAAAGAAGAGGATGCTCACAATTATATAAGAAACATTTATTCTTTTGATTTAATTGAGAATGGCAATGAATTGACCTTTATTATCAAAGGTAATGGCTTTATGCGTTATATGGTAAGAATGATTATTGGCACCATAGTAATGGTAGGATTACACAAAGAAAACATTAGTTTTATAAGTGAAAAACTAAATTCAAAAAATCGCAATACTGTCATTTATAAAGCTTTACCAAATGGCCTTTATTTATACAAAGTTTTTTATAAGGAGGACAAACAATGATTCCTTATTGTTATCACACGCACACTAAAAGATGTGGTCATGCGATTGGAGAAGATGAAGAATATGTCTTAGAAGCAATTGCGGCAGGTGTAAGAAAAATGGGTTTTTCTGATCATATAATGCTTCCTTCTTTTTCTCAACCGGGTATAAGAGGCAATTATGCTTTATTAGATGACTATCTGAATTCTGTTAAATACCTAAAAGAAAAATATAAAGATAAAATCAAAATTAGTTGTGGATTTGAAGCGGAATATTCACCAAATTTTGTTTCGTATTATAAATCGTTGCTAGAAAGTGGCAAAATCGATTATTTGATTTTAGGACAACACTTTAATTTTTTTAACAATACTGTTTTAGATTACTATGGACATATTCATGATAAAGAACAATTGTTTAAATATCGTGACCAAGTCGTAGAGGCAATGAGTACAGGTTTGTTTTCTTTTCTCGCTCATCCTGATTTATATATGTCTAGTTATGAAAAGTTCGATGTGCACGCTAAAAACGTTGCAATAGCAATATGTAAAGCATCGCTAGAATATAACATACCTCTAGAAATAAATTTAGCAGGTATAAGAAAAGGATTAGTGCAAGTTGGAAATGAAAAACGATATTTATATCCATACTTACCATTTTGGAAAGTTGTGGCTAAATATAAATGTAAAGTGATTATTGGCGTTGATGCCCATAATCCACATGATTTTACTTCTAATGAATATAGTATTGCTTTAAAAATTATTCGTGAGTTAGGACTAAATCATGACCAAAATTTTGTGATAAATGATTACAAAAATTAATTATTTTATATATTAATACATTATTTGCCTAAAAATAGTGCAAAAAGAATTTAAAAAGTGTTATAATTTTAAAGATTCAAAAGGAGAGATTTATTATGGGAAGAGCACATGAAGTACGTGCCGCATCTATGGCTGCGACTGCTGCAAAAAAATCAGCATTATGCATGAGAGCATCAAAAGAAATTTATATGGCTGCAAAGTCTGGAGTGCCTGATCCTGTTTCTAACCTTGCTTTAAAGGCTGCAATTGAAAAATATAAAGGACAAAACTTACCTAAGGATGTCATTACAAGAGCAATTGAAAAAGCAAAAGGTGGTTCACAAGAATCATATATTCAAGGAAGATTCGAAGGATTTGGAGCTGGTAATGTCGCTATTATCATTGACACATTATCTGATAACGCAAACCGTGCATATGTTGAAGTTAAAACCGCTGTTGCAAGAAAAGGCGGTCATTTAGGAACACCTGGTAGTGTTTCATATAATTTCACAGAAGCAGGCTTATTAATCTTTAAATCACCTAAGAGTGTTGAAGAAATTGAAGAATTATTAATTATGTCTGATGTTGATGTTACCGAAGTCACAAAAGATGAAGACTACATTGAAGTTCATGTTAATCCAACTGCATTTGGAAACGCTAAGAGCGTTTTAACTAATGAAGGCATTGAAGAATTTGAAAAAGCAGAAATTTGTATGCTTCCAAATGATTACGTGAAACCTAGCGCAGAAGATTTGCAAAAATTTAAAGACATGTTAGATTTATTAGATGATTGCCAAGATGTACAAGCTGTATATCATAACTGCGATATGTCTGAAGAATAAGAGCCAAAATTTGGCTCTTTTATTTATTAATAAATGCAAAGAATATTAATAAGGACAAAACAATTAGCGAAAAAATAAAGAATATTTAAAAGGCAGAAGTTCTTACTCTTTCTGATGAATTAGATTATCAAGAATCACAAGTTGTTAGTAAGACAATTTCTCAAAACGCACGAAAACATTACGCTTTTCTTATTTTGGAAAGGTGAAGAAATATCTTCTCATTCTTCTGATGGTGATGCGTTTGTAATATGTTTAGATGGTGTGGGAAAGATAACAATTGATGATAAATAGTTTATTTTAAACAAAGGTCAATCAATTATTATGCCCGTAAAGCATCCACATGCTGTATTTGCTTAAGAAAACTTCAAAATGTTATTAGTAGTTATTTTTTTAAAAAGCGAGTATTTAAAAAGCCAAGTTTGAGTTAATCAATCTTAGCTTTTTCTTGTGTCTTTATTGATGTTTTTTCTTGAATACTTTAATTACTATAATTGTTAAGAATGAAATAACTAAGATACTTGCTATAGGAACAACAGTAATAATAACAGGATTAGAGTTCCTAATGCTGTTTAATAATGTATTTTGTGTTGCTTCAGTATTTTGTGCAAGAGTTAATGAGTTAGACATATAACGGATTGATTGACCAATCGTAATAGTTGAGCCATCGCTTGCAGTAATATCATAAGTATCATCTAAAACCTCTTTTGTTTCGCTACTTAAAGCATTATATGCATCAAGAACGGTCTTAGTTTTAGTTGTGTCTTTTAAAGTTTCACAAATTGTCCATTCTTCTGTTGCACCGCGAGCAGCACTTGAAACTACAACTTTAGTTCTTGCGTAATTGTACCAATATTGTTCAATGAATGAAATTGTGTTACTCATTGCTGCTAGATACTTAGCATTAGTAACTTTTTCTTGTTCGGTTGGTCCAATATCGTTGTAATTATCTTGCGCGTTTTGTAATGCCGCTTTTAATGATGTTAAATCGCTTGGATTGCTTACTCTTTCTGTTGGATTGCTAAATGTTGCAACGGAAGTAGCAATAGTAGTGATTACTTCTTCGTATCCAAAACTTTGATTAGAACTTGAATCTAAACGATATATTGTAGGTAATGTTAATGATGTTGTTGTAGCGGAAGTATAAGTTGTAAATCTAGGACTTCCGACATTGTATAAAATTCGTCCATAAGTGGAAGTTGTACTTTGAATAGTAGCACCACTTGAACTAATTGTAATAGACCATGTAGTTGTGCCAGAATCCCACGCTAATTTCTTAGCAGCAGTGGCACCTAATAATTTTCCATCTTGGTTTGCTAAAGTCCAAGCACCTTCGGAACCACCAACTGTAAATTCAATTGCTGAGGTAGTTAAATCTTCAATTGTCACATTATTATTTGTAAATGTTTGATCGACTTTAGCCATTACAGATGATGAATTAATATCACCAGCAACGGCACCATTGCTAGAAGAAGCAATAACGATTTTATCGCCAGCGCTAATTGTATCAGTATCGGTGATTAATTCATAATTGCCTGTGCCATCTACAACGTTAACTTCGCAAGTTGCTGTAAAGTTTCCATCGTTTGTTTTAACAGTTATGGTTGTTACACCTGTTTTAATAGCAGTAATTACGCCACTATCATCTATTGTTGCAACACGTTTATTACTTGATTCGTATGTTACCAATCTATCAGTAGCGTTTGTAGGTGTAATAGTAGGAGTAATAGTAGCGGTTTTGCCAACCTTTATTTGCATTGTGCTTGGAACATTAACTCCTGTTACACTAACAGCTTTAATATTTACGGTACAAGTTGCAATGTGTCCACCATCAGTTGTAGTAGCAGTAATTGTAGTAGTTCCTACTGATTTTCCAGTAACTAAGCCAGAAGAACTAACTTCAGCAATGTTAGGATTATTAGAAACCCAAGTAACATCTTTGGTAGTAGCGTTTGTAGGTGATACAGTTGCCACTAATTGGAATGTTTCATTGATATTTATATCTTTGTTTGTAGCGTTAAGAGATATGGCGTTAACTGGAACTTTTGAAACTGTTACGGTACAAGTTGCAGTGTAGCCTCCATCTTTTGTGGTGGCAGTGATAAGTGCGTTTCCTTCACTTTTTCCAGTTACATTACCATTTTGATCAACACTTGCAATGTCACTAGCGCTTGAAGACCAAGTAATATTTTTATTTGTTGCATCAGAAGGAGATATTGTAGGTGTTAGTTTAACACTATCATTTATATTAATATTAGTAGAGTTTTTATCTAATTCAATTCCAGTAACTGCTACATTTTTCTTGGTTGTGAATGCCTTAACACGGAAATTGGCTCCATAATTGCTAGCATCGGTCCAAGAAGTTCCGTTTTTTGAATAATAACTTTGTCCAGAAGAAGCACTATTTGTAACTCCCCAATCGGAGACAGTGTAATCGACCATAAATGTAATATTGCTTGAACCAGATAATTTAACAGAGACAGCAAATTTTTCACCACTAGCAACTTGAACTGGTGAATTTAATGAAATGGTATGATAACCAGCATTTGTCAATGTTCCACTTGTAGTTGCAGCGCTTTGTAGTTCGCCAGTCGTAGGTGTAGAAGTAACATTTTTGTATACATTAACTTCATAATTTACATCTTCATTCATTGTGAAGAAAGAAACTGCTTGAATTACTTCTGATTGTTGCGAAGTAAAGACATTTGCTTCATAGCCACCACCGGAAATGCCATTATATTGAATGCCAGATACAGTGTAATCTACTGTAGAGACACGTGAACCAGACCATTCGGATACGAAGTTTCCACTTCCATCATATTGGTAGTTGTGATCATAGTTATTAACAGTGTCAAATTCATAGAACGCTGCCGGATCTTGTAAAACACTTGAATCATAATATGATAACCAGAAATAACCATTTAAGCATTCACTAGTTCCCCAGCTATTTTTAACTAACCATGCACCAGGTTTGCTTGGGCGATAGCGTGAGTTAAAATTTGTAACTGCATAATTATCATCCCAACCTACGACAGTTACTTCGTGGTTTGCATACTCAGGGCCATTATAATAATATCCTCCTGTGGAAGAATTATAATGTGAGTCATCATTATCAGCATAGTAACTAAAATCACCAGCACCATAGCGAGTAATCATTTCTTTCATGGCATCTAAATCGCTAGTGTCAGCGAAATAGGCGTTTTTAAGATGAACCATATCTAATGAATATGCTTCACTTGATGGCTTTGAAAATGATTTGCTTGCTCTTGAATAAGCATAAGCGGTGTTTTTTGTCTCATCAATTGGACCTGTCCAGTTAGCGAGTTTTATCATAGAGTAATAGTTAAAACCACCACCATCTAAGAAGCCATCAGTTCCTGGGTCGGTACTATCTCCACTTAATAAACCCATTTCATCATAAGCATTGTTATAAAAGAAATAAGCAAAGTGTAATTCAGATAGATTTAATAATGTTGAGTAACCATTGTTTTTAATTAAACTTGCCTCACTTGAAGCCATCGCGGCATGCGCCCAACAAGTTCCATAATTACCTTGATTTTTAACACTTGTGATATATCCTTCATCTACAGAACTATAAGAAGAAGGATAAGTTGCCTTACGAATTTTTCTTGCTTTTGTTTTACTTGGATTTGCGGATTCTCCCAATTTAAGATGAGCATTAAGACGTCCATACTTGGATGATGAAATCTCAACATTTTCGTTCTTTACATTATTCACATTATTTAAAGAACTTCCTAATCCCAGTAAACAAGATATAGCAAACGTCATTTTAATTAGTTTGTTCATTTTGTTTCTCCCATTTTAATTGCATAATAATATTTTACATTTTTTTACTAAAACAAATCGTTATTTGCTTTAGTGGTTAATAATAAGTAAGAATGCACATAATGTAAATGATAAAACTATACGTTTTATTGGGAAAAGTATGTTTTTTTTAATTATTAATATAATTATTGCAAAGATTTTTTTGTAATGATATTATCAATCTAGGAGGACCAAAAAGGTTATGAAAAAAAACATAAAAAAACTTGCTTCTATTGCATTTGTGGCATTATTAGCAACAGGATGTAATGGTAGCGAAATTACTAAAGAACAAGCAAACGAAAGAGTTGCAGGTATTGCAAAATACCAAAAAGAACACGCGGAAGATTTATACTCAAAAGGCGTTTATCTAAAGGGTAGAATGGAAAGTAAATCTACTGATGGAAAGGAACACGCAAGCATTACATCAGAAGTTTGGATGGCAAAAAGTTTCTTTCATGTAAGATTTAATGGAAATTCAAAAGACGAAAAAGGCGAAACTAAAGAAAGCCAAGATATTTATGTTGGCGAAAAAGATGACCATTTCTATTATGTCGACACAATTGCTAAGAAATACTATGATTTCGGTAGTGTTGGCGAAACAGTTTTAGCTTCTGTCAACAAAGTTTTGGATCAATTTGAAAGTGTCTACCAAAAAGCTCTTTCTTCAAGTAATATTGATGAAATCTTAAAACAATTCCCAACAGGTGAAGCAAAATTTGAAAACGGATATTCCGGAGTTTTAAAATCAAAAGGTGAAGGACACTTATACTTGGAATTAAGTTACAAATCTGAAGATGAAAAAACAAGTTCATCTAACATTATGATTTTCAATAATTATCGCTTTGCTTCTGCAAAGGTTGAAACTAAGAGCGAAAAAGAAACGTCAGTAAGTGAAACTACTGCATCTTATTCTGTCAGTGCTAGAATGCCAGGAATTAATGGAATGGAAAAAACAACTGTTCTACCACTTAAATTCTAATTTAATTTATTTGATTCGTTTAAATTAATTTTCTAAAAAGATCAAGTATATCTTTATGCTTGGTCTTTTTCAATGAAGTAAGTCAACGTTGTCTTGTTAATGAAAAGAATTTATAATGATAGCATCATTATAGGAGGACAATACAATAATCATGAAAAACAGATTAAAAAAAACTATGACAATAGCATTTGTTGTTTTATTAGCAACTGGATGTAATGGCAGTGAAATTACAAAAGATCAAGCAAATCAAAGAATGACTGATATTGCTAATTATCAAGAACAAAATGCTGAAAACTTATATTCTAATGGTATTTATTTAAAGATAAATAGTAGCACACAATCACTTTTTGAAAAGGAATATTACGAAAAAACCACAAATGAAATTTGGATAGCTGAGAATTATTTTCATAAAAAAACTACAACTACCATAAGAAGAGGACAAACTGATAGCGAATTTAAAAAAGAGCAAGAAGTATATTTAGGCAAAATTCATAAACAATATTACTATGTTGATACAGTTGCCAGAAAATATTATAATTTTATTAAATCTACATCCAAAATGAATGAAGTTATAGATAAGGCAAAAAGTCCATATACATGGGCATTATCTGTAGAAAGAATAAGCGAATTGTTAGAAATTTTTCCAGATGATAATAAATTTTCTGATGGAAACTCTGGAGTATTAAAATCTAAAGGTGGCGGAAACTTGTATATAGAATCAAATATTTACGATGAAAAACATAAATGCTTTTCTTACGAAACACTGATTTTTGATAACTACCGATTTTCTTCATCAAGAGGAGAGAAAAAATACGAAGATGCAACATTTAGACGTGATATTAGTGCAAAATATCATGTAGACCCAAAAATGCCAGGAATTATCGGCATGAAAGAATCACAATATCCATATTTTAAGTATTAATTAAAACAATTGATAATACCACTTTCACTTGATTGGTGAAGTGGTTTTATTTGTTGCATTTACTTTTTCAATTAACAATTCCATTAACACATCATCTAATGTGAAAAAACCACTTGACAAAGTCGAATAATATGTATATTATTCTAGATGGCACATTAGCCAATTTGTAGTCCCGGTAAGACAAACAATTTGGTAAGGAGGATTAATTATGCAACGTCAAACAACAATTGCAAAACCAAATGAAATTAATCGTAAATGGTTAGTCATCGATGCGACTGACAAACCATTAGGCCGTCTTGCTTCACAAGTCGCAGTAGTATTAATGGGTAAAAACAAACCTACATATACTCCAAATGTTGACTGTGGAGACAATGTTATCGTCATTAACGCTGAAAAGGTTATGTTAACTGGCGACAAGATCCACAACAAAAAGTACTACAACGTAAGTCAATACGCTGGTGGATTGAGAACACGTACTGCTGGTGCAATGTTAAAAGAGTATCCTGTAGAAATGGTTGAAAGAGCAGTCTGGGGTATGTTACCAAAAGGCCGTCTTGGAAGACAAATCTACAAGAAATTATTCGTATACGAAGGACCAGAACACAAACACGAAGCACAAAAACCAGAAGTGCTTGAATTCAAACGCTAGGAGGATAAATGAATATGGCAAAAAAGAAAACTGAAGTCCGTTACTATGGTACAGGACGTAGAAAAAGCTCTGTTGCTCGTGTCTATTTAGTCCCAGGCAAAGGTTCAATCACTGTTAATGGCCGTGATGTCAATGAGTATATGCCTTATGCAACTCTAGTTATGGACTTAAAACAACCATTAGAAATGACTGGAACAACTGAACAATTTGATGTCATTTGTACAGTTACTGGTGGTGGATTTACAGGACAAGCTGGCGCTATTAGATTAGGTATTGCAAGAGCATTACTAGAAACTGGAGATGTTCGTGGAACATTAAAAGCTGCTGGAATGTTAACTCGTAACGCACGTGCAAAAGAACGTAAGAAATATGGTCTTAAAGCTGCACGTCGTGCACCACAATTCTCAAAGAGATAATTTTGTGGATTCAAGCTCAACCTTATGGTTGGGCTTTTTTCTTTGCCTTTTTTAACACATATGTATATAAGTAAATAGATATAAATAGAATATATTATGAAAAAATCACATTTTTATTATGTATTAATCGTAATTGTTCTAGAAGTAGTGCTCATCGGAGTTAAACATTATACAAAGTCTAAACCAATGTCTTTATTAGGCATTAATTTTGTTATTGATCCAGGGCACGGAGGAAAAGATAATGGAGCGTGTTATAAAGAAGTATTAGAAGATGAAATAAATCTTAATATTGCAAGAAAGGTTATGAATTTGGGTATAAATGATGGAGCAATATCATCGTTAACAAGAACAGATGACTATGATTTATCTAGTGAAAATGCGAAAAATCATAAAAGTGAAGACTTAAAAAAGAGAGTCGATTTTATTAATTCATCTGGTGCACAATTTTTTGTTTCAATTCATATGAATTGTTACCCTCAAAATGAATTAGTCCATGGACCAATGGTTTATTATGAAAAAAATAATGAATTCTCTAAACTTTTTGCAGAAAATATGATGTCAGTGCTTAATGAGTTTTCAAGAACCAATAAAAAAGTACATAGTGAAGATTTCTATCTGTTTCGTAACACGGAGATTCCAGGTATTTTAATAGAATGCGGTTTTATCTCGAATAAAAACGACCGAAATAATTTAAGTAATGATTTATACCAGCAGGAATTTGCAAAAAAAATATATGAAGGAATTGAAAGTACTTTTATTAGCAATAAAATATAAATAGTTGATTTTGCTTTTAAAAATGTTATTCTTATATAGATTTATAAGGATAGTGAAATTATGAAAAACAAATTAAAACAAGCTTTTGATTTTATTGTTAAAACCACGAATGGTATGGCTTATGGCTTATTTGCTACGTTGATTATTGGCACAATTATTGGCACAATAGGAGAATTATTTTCTTATGGTAATAGTAACTTTTGTACATTTATTTCTAATACATTAAATGATGGAGCGACAGTACTAAAGATACTTACAGGAGCAGGCATTGGTATTGGTGTCGCGATGGCTTTAAAGTTTGATACATTAAAAATTATATCTTTAGCAGTTGCTGGTGAGATTGCAAGTTATTTCTCGCTTACAACAGGATTTGTTACTAACGGCACCATTCAAAACAAAATGCAAATAGGAGATCCTTTAACTATTTATTTTGTGGTTGTTGCTGTTGCCTTAGTGTTTACCTTCTTATTAAAAAAGAAAACGGCGATTGATATTATATTGGTACCTTTATTAAGTGCAATTATTGGTATTAGTGTTGCAGTGCTATTAAGGTATCCAACAATATATATTACTTATGCAATTCAATGGGTAATTGGAAGAGCAACATTTGCTCAACCATTCATCATGGGAGTGGTCATCTCTGTCGTTATGGGTATGGCTTTGACCGCACCTATATCATCTGCTGCAATTGCGTTTATTGTCTTTACTGGCACAGAACCTGGTATTGCTATTGCATCAGGTGCTGCAATCGTGGGATGTTGCACACAAATGATTGGATTTGCTGTGCAATCAAGAAAAGACAATAATTTAGGAGTTGTATTATCAATTGCGTTTGGTACTTCAATGTTACAATTTAAAAATATTTTAAAGAAGCCAATAATTTGGCTTCCAACAATTATCGCTAGTGCAATATTAGGTCCAATTGCTACGACACTTGCCCATGTTGAGTGCATGGGTTCTTCTGCAGGAATGGGAACTGCAGGATTGGTTGGTCAAATAGGAACTATATCCTCAATGGGGATAAGTAATCCTATGACTTGGGTGGCAATAATCGTTTTAGAAATAGTTGCTCCAGCATTACTTGTATTTGGCATTGACTTGATATTTAGAAAATTAAATTTAATAAAAGACAACGATTTAAAATTATAAACAATTTTAAACAAATTTTTAACAAAAATCTTGTTTTTATTGAAAAATTATTAACATTAAATTATTATATTTGGTAAATAGGAGGATTTTTTTATGAAAAAATTCAAGACTTTTTTAGTTTCTAGTTTAGTATTAGTTGGTCTTGCTGCTTGTAACCCACAAAATAGTGGTAGTGTAGATATTATTAATTCTACTCAACCAAGCGTTTCTGTGATTGATCCATCAACAACACCAGTACCATCAACAACACCAGCACCATCAACAACACCAGTACCGTCCTCATCAACATCGGTTACTAAACCTGTTGAATGGCCTACGGCGGCATTGGAAAAGAATTTCGGAGTTGCTATTCCAAAATTTGAAGCATCTAATTATGAGATTTACGATGAGATGTTAGATTCTTATGGATTGATTTATATCTACATTGCTTCTCCAAGTGCAAATGCATGCGAAACATATGCTGCACAATTTGGTGAAGGATGGAAAGTAGAATCTGGCACTGATGAAGATGGAGTTTTCTACGAAGCTATTTATCAAACAGGATATACTGGTGTAGCTGTTACATTCTATATTTCTGAAGGAGAAATGGTTATTCAAATTTCTAATGTTTTATTACCAGGTAAATGGCCTGCAGCAGAAATAAAAACTGCTATCGGTGATTTTGCTGTAGTACCTGAATATGAAGCAGGAGCTCAAGTATATTATGATGAGTCATACCTTAATAGTTATGGATGTGTAACTGTTTCATTTGATTCCAATGATTCTGCAGCTGAATATGCAAGTTATTCTGCAACATTAAAAGCTGCTGGTTGGAAAGTAAAGCTTGTAGCAGATGAAGAAAATGGCGATGCTTATTATGCAGTCGACGCTTCATTACAAACAGGTATTATGTTCTATATCGATAGCCAAAATTACTTTACAATTGATATCTATGCATATGATGAAGAACTATTTGGAAAATTCAATACTTTAGATGAAAGTTACAATGGTAGTTATATTGCTTATACTGCAACAGAAGCAAAAGAAATTACTATTGCAAATGATGTCGTTACTATCGCAGGAACTGCTTGGAATATTACTGCTGAAAATAGTGGTGTTTATACATTAACTAAAGATACGACGAGTATATTTATGAAAGATGTAAATGGTACTTTACTTCTTTCTGACAATGCTGAATCATTTGATACACCAAGTGGAACTCTTATGAAAATTGAGACTGTGGAAGTTCCAGCAACTTTACGTGGTGAATTCACAGGTTCAATGACAGTTGTAATTGCTAAATCAAGTTTGACTATTGATGGAAATGCAGCTCAACTTGTTAAAGTATTAGATGATAAATATATCGTTTATTACCAAAATTCATTATTTGAAGCAACAGTTACAGTTGAAGGCGAAACTGCAACACTTGTTATTAAAGATTTCTTTACTAAGGCGGATGTTGCAACATTAACTAGAAGTGGAACTGTTGAAATTGTTGAAGATTCAATCTTTGATTTCACAGCAAAACCAGTTGCTAAAGTTGCTACAGAAGAAGAACTTTCTTACGAATTAGATAATGCAACATTTAAAGTCTTAAAAAGCACATCAACTACTAAAGCAAATAACTATATTGCAGCAGATAAAGGTTCAGTTCGTGCTTACTGTGGACAAACAGTTTCAATTTCAGTAAAACAAGGAACAATTGACTCAATTGAAATTGAAGGTATAGAAAATAAGGGATTTGCAATCACTGATGCTACTGTTACAGGTGGAACAATGTCTAAAACTGCTAATGGCATTTCAATTTCTGCTGAATCAGGAGCCAAAGAAATAACTATTGCATTAGTTGGATCAAAAGGCAATTTCCAAATGACAAAAGTAACTGTCAAAATGGCTTAATGACTTTGTTAAAGATTAGAAACTAAATATATTAAGTGGTCTTCTTAATAGACCACTTTTTATATTGCAAAATAGTAATAATTTGTTAATAAGATTTTTTAAAAAAGTATTGCAATTAAAGTTTGTTTGTATTATATTTATATAGCGTAAGTAATAAATGGGCCTTTAGCTCAGCTGGTTAGAGCGCACCCCTGATAAGGGTGAGGTCGATAGTTCAAGTCTATTAAGGCCCACCATTGTTTTAAATAATGCCGATTGTATCGGCGTTTTTTTGTTGTTTACAAAAATTTTTGATACGATTTGATACGAGTTACGTCAATTTTTGATACGAGATAGAGCGTTATAATAGTTAGCAATATCTGCTTTTTTGGCTGGAAACAAATGAAAATAAGTATTTAATGTTGTTACACTTGATTTATGGCCAAGCCATGCCGCTACTTGCTCGGGCGTAAAGCCGTAGTTAATTAACTCAGTTGCGCAGGAATGCCTGAATTCATGTAGCTTAATATGTTTGACACCTGATAACTTTTCCAAGTGCTTCTGATATGAGCGAATAGGAGTTTCTCCAATGGTTAGATATTTACCTCCGTTTGAGAATACATATTCACTATCATGAAGCTCGTCAGAATTAAGATAATCGATATATGCTGTTCTGATTACTTCAAGCATAGGATATACGCGATTTGATGAAGCGTTCTTCGTTGATACTTCGAGTTGGCCATGCGTAATACATTTACTCGTTATAGAAGCGCGCACGTGCAATGCGTCTTTTGAAAAGTCACTATGCTTAAGTGCTAACAATTCGCCAATACGAAGTCCGTAATTGAAAAGTAATAAGAATATTAATCGATAGCGTTTCGATGAGCATACTGAAATGAATTTGTTGAAGTCTTCACGTGTATAGTAGTTGTAGATTCTAATTCGTGAAGCTGAATTATAAGGTGCTTTTAACATTTTCAAATTTAGTGAATTTGTTAAGCCATATTCTTTGAGATAGTTTAGAAAATCACGTGCGACCATGAATATCTTATTTTTATCCTTATAAGATTTATTGTCGAGAGTCTTAAGATAAAATATCTTTAGAGAGCCTTGTGTGATTTTCGAGATTTGCAAATCTTTAAAATATGGGTATATATGATTATTTAAAACGTTTAGGTTTTGAGTGTAGGTGGTAATTTTTACACGTGATTTTAGATCCTCTTTGTAAAAATTAATTACGTCGGAAACTAGGTAGTGCCTACAAATGTAAGCTGAATTATCTTTCAGTAATGAAGCTTCAAATATTTGAGCATCTTTTTTGTTTGAAAAACCACGTTTACATAATTGCTTACCATTAATATTAACCTTTATATAAAACATTGGCTTATCTTTTAATCTGTATTTATATACTGGCAATTTAACCACTCTCCATTCTTTTAAAATCATTGATATCGTATTGCACGTAATACACGCTTTCGATTACGTTATCTAAAGAAGATATTAAATCTCGAGCTTGTTTCGGCCATGTTCTAAAGTCCAGAGAATCAACCTGGTATTGCTTCGTCTTGCGACGTAAATTCTTATCAAAATATTTAATGATTAATTTCATAATTAAAGCCTCCATCCTCGCTCTTTTTCAACTTGCTTTATCCATTTCTTAAGAAAATCAAAATCATCGTCGTAAGAGCCATTCTTAAGCAGATATATAGATATCTTTTCAGTGTTAATATCTACAGGTTTTTTGAAAAATCGAATATGCTTTTTAATAATTTCTAAAGCTCTTAAATCATCGTTGTCCATTATTACTTGTCCTCCTTATTAGTGCTGGTGTTGTTAAATGTCGCACTGTAGAAATACGAGTGCATTGATTTATATTCATCATTACTCGGCGTTTTAAATTCGAAACTTTGAAGATCCTCGAATGATAATCTGGCGTTTCTCATTTGCGATAAAAATAACTTCTTTAGGGACGCAGTCTCATATCGTCCAGAATAAGCAATTTTGTTGATTATGAACAAGGTTTTGTTATTGACTTCTTCACTTACACCAGCAGTTGAGCCGTTCATGTTATAAACATTACATTCGGTATAAGTGTAATGATTGAAGCGGCGCATGTAGTAAGTGTTTACGTGATTGACTAACTTCTTTAGAAGATAATTAGGCAAAGATTGTCTTAACTTGATTTCTTTCCTGTGTAGTGAATATTTATCATAATTTGATAAAATTATCTTGCAAATATAACTCTCTAGCCACCATGATTTTAAACATGATTTAACGTTCATCTTGTTCCTGTCTAAAGTGAGTATATTCTCAAAGCATTTTCGCAGCTCGGAATTGACTGCGATATTTTGTTGATCGTCCATGATGAGTTTGAAAAGAGTTCTAAAGCGAATTGTTGATGGATGACGCCATATTTTTAAACGCTCATTAAACAAATCGTTTTTTGTATTCGCTCCGTTTGCGTCACGCTTAGCGTTCTTAAGAGTCTCTGTATCACCCCTTTCTTTTCCCGCTTCCGTGATACTATAGATTCCAATATCAGGAATATAATCCTGGTTAACAGCATACGTATCCATTTTTTTGCCAAGACGTAAGAAGTCAAAATTAATTATTTTATTGGTTTGTCTATTAAGGTAATCATCCTGGCTTTCTTGAAGCATGTCGGTTTTACTCACGTTGAAATAATGATTGTCTGGATTTTCTTTAGAATTAAAAATGATAGTATAGTTACTAACGCTTAAAGGGTCTTTAACGCGATAGAAGAAATAAGCTAAACACCAGTCCATTATGGCTTGCGAAAACTTTTCAATAGTCAGTTCGTCCCACGTTTCGAAAAGCTCGTTTTTTGGATAAAAATACAAAGCTGGATTTTTTGTCTTTTTATATAAGACATTCACTTTACTAAAGTAGTTATAAATATCGTCCTGAGTTCTAAAGGCTTTCGAGCTTGTTTTTTCATCCACCAATTTAGCAAACGCATCATAATTTGCGAAAGGGAATTTCCTTTCGATTTCCTGCATAATTCCTAAAAGCATGTTGGGAAGCATTATATCTCCGTAAATTAGTGTTAGACAAGTCTCCAGGGCATTCTTACCAACTCCCGAAGCACCAGTTATCAAAATTGCATTGCCAGTCTCTTCGAGAAAACTAATATCCTTATCCAGGATATCCTGCAGCCTATTGTTAGCGTTTCTTATTCGAACAAAATCGAATATTAGATAGAGCGCTATTAATCTAATTATCAATGGTATTGAGAAATATCCTGGTAAAAAGTCTAAAGCAATCAATAAGACACTTTGCCAGATTGTATTGAGGTTAAAGCCTGCTAAAAAGAAAAAATAATTTGCCAAAATATCTAAAGCTAATATTGGTAGATTCAAATAACTAATTAGCATTACCAGGAGCGCTATTTTTAGCCACTTTTTAAAGAAGGTATTAATAGCATTTTTTAATAAACAGATCTTCGGCCTAATTTTATCTTTAAATGCTAAATATTTCTTGAGTGCTTTAGTTGCTTCAGGAGTGTCGTTATCAACATATTTTCTGTTTTTCTTTAAGATTAAAACAATCATGAAGAAAACAACTAGTAAGTTCATTACCAGGATTAATTTATTGAGTGTTAATGAAACTTCAGTCCACCAATTCGACCAAAATGTAGGATTTATTAAGAGGGCTAAAAACACTGGCATACGCTTCCAAAAAGCGCCAAAATCAATAGGAATTAAATTTAGTATCGAGCCACCATTTTCAGCTATTAAATTATCTAAAGAAGTTGGAGGAATACTAATATCATCTGAATTTAAATAAATAGATTGAAAATAATATCTAAACGAAGTTCCAAAACTCTTAAGAGAAAGCCAAAACCTTGTTACATGAGTCTCAAAGCAAAAAATAAAAAATAGCACAACTAAAGTAATCAGAAGTAATAGTTGCTTCCAATTAGTTTTTAAAAATTGTGCTATTAAATTTAATAATCTTTTCATGAAGAAATAACCTCCTGGCTGTTATTCTATTAGTTCAATAAAGTATTTGTTATTTGGAATATCGAGTAGTCCATCTTTGACAAAAGTAAGTGTTCGAGAATTATCTTCAGTTTTAATAAGAGTGATTGTTACATTGCTA
Source organism: uncultured Erysipelotrichaceae bacterium (assembly GCA_900315885.1). GTDB lineage: Bacteria > Bacillota_I > Bacilli_A > RFN20 > CAG-826 > RUG131. The sequence continues at coordinate 3,595 of ONAT01000015.1, read as the reverse complement.
TCATCATGATTAATTATGTAATTGAAATTAATGTTCGTTTTAATAACTAACTCATCTTCAGTATCAACGCTTGTATATCTACCCGAAGTAGAATCACCGAAACTATATATTTCAGTTAATTTCTCGTTATAGAATATTTTGCCTGATAATGTATCAGGAATATTCACATTAAAAGTTTCCGTAAAGCTCAAGTTAATAATGCTAAAGAAAAGAATTACTAGGATGACTATCAGGATTTTTAAAAATAGTCCTGCAGTATCCTTTTTGGAAATAGATATATTCATAGTACATGATCATCCTATTTCTTTCTTTTCTTTCGATTTGAAAACACTATTGCAAAAGTTGGACCTACTTTAGAAATAACCCATGCCACTCCTCCAACGACAGCAACGACTGAAATAACAGCTAATAATTTACGCCACCACTCATCACCATCACCAACGCCATGGCCATGTACTGTTTGTCCTAAATAATCCTTAAGTACACCAGTTTCCTCATCAAAATGATAACCAGGATGTTTATTACCATTAATATCAATAATAGTAATTTTACCATCAGCACCAACAACACCTGTGTATCCTTTTCCACGTTTATCATGAAATGCCGATAAATTAACAATATCGCCCGATTCAGTGCAGTAGATTAATGAGCATAAATCTTTATATTTCACGTTTGCAGGCGTAGAAATTGCAAAACAATCTGCAGTATTTGATAAACTACCAACAGTTCTAAATGTCAACAAACATCCCAAAACTTCCCAGCCTGTCATCGCACGTAAAGTAAACTCACTGCCAAAATTATCAGACTTTTTAATCATTTGGTTCTCAGGCAATCCAAATATTCCTGAAGCAGCACCATCAACGGGCATATCACCAGTAACAATCGCTAACGAGTATTCTGTATCAGCATTATCGCCCTCCTGATATTGATAATAAAACATTACACCTTTTACAAATCGAACATTCAGAGCCGAAGTAATATCCTGAGCTTTAAAAAACAATCTAGACAAACCGAAATCATGTGTTTGCAAAGTCTCAAAATGATATTCATGAATATCAAAATCGGCCTTATAAGAGAAAAGATAATAGTTGCCACAATCAACAATTGCAGACTTATTTTCATTTTCTTCAGTATTTGCGTAACGAGCTTGTTTACGAGGGCGTGGATTGAAGCCCAATATTTCCTCTAAATCTAGACTAGTAAGAGGTTTATCATTGTAGCCGGTAGGACGAAGCGAATCAGTCAACAAATCATGTAAATTTTCTGATAAGTCTTTTGAATTAAAAATCAAACGATATGAATAATAAGTAATATTGAAATTAACATCCACACCTGAAGCTTTTAATTTTTTAATAAATGATGAATTTGAATTATAATCAAATTTCTTTGTTAAATTAATATCAGAATATAATTCATAAACCAATTCTCGTCCATATCCTAAAGCATATAGTTCCGTAGGTTTCGTATAAACAACTAATTCATCATCAATGACAATGTAATCAAGGTTAAAATAATCGGTAATATAACCAAATGTTGTTTTTGTTCGCAAAGGCGCAGTACCTGAAATCGCAGTCAATTGTCCATTTTTAAAGTCAAGGTTAGAAAAACCAAATGGTGAAAATTTTGAATTACTTGCCGCAGTTGGATCTAGCCAAATAGTATTAGCAACGAAACTATCAACTGGTTCACTTCGAAATATTTCTTCATCAGTCCAATGCTGAAATTGGAGTACTTCGATAGTTTGAATATAATTTCTAAATGGCAATTCTACAAAAAATTCACCAGTTGGACCAACAATAGGATTATTATCAGAATCTAGCCCAATAGAACCATATCCTAAATAAATACGACTATCATAAGAATGGTAACTGAACTCATCTCCAGTTTTTGATATTTCGAGTAATACTTGTCCATCAACTTGTAAAATTGGCAAAGTAAAATCGTTATCGGTGTATGTTTTAAGGAAATATAATAATTCTTGAAAATAACAATCAGCCTGATGATCAAAATCTTCATCTAAAGCAAACACAAACTCTAGTGGTTGTTCTTTTGCAGTGTTCCAATCATTAAAAACCATATTGACTGCAACTTTTTGAGAAATTAAAGAATAATATCCTCCATGTGTTCCATCAGTGGCCCAATATGCTGTTGTTTGACTCAGTATTTTTGTGAAATACTTCAGGAGCAATGGCTGTTTTGTTCTCAAAAATAACATCCATAATAGCAGTATTCCAACCTACAGTAGTAAAGTCTCCTGATCTATTTACTGTATAATAATCAGATACCCTTTGGAATTTTTCATTTGTAGATAAATCAACATATCCATTGGAATTTACAAAATTCTGGGTAATATATCCTGATTCAACTAAATTATCAAGTGGGGTATTATCAGCTTTGGCAATTTTAATATCCTTATTAAATCCAAAAACTGACAAAGTTGTTAATAGCGAAAAAATAAATAAACTTTTTTTAATCATTGTGCATCACCATTCACTTTGTAAACTTCATAATTAGCTACATTTGCAGTAACTTGCTTTTCAGTTTTTTCACCTGTCCAGGCAGGATTTGTTGGATAAAGCAAACCGATATGTGGCATTACGTATTCAACATTTGGCAACTCTTCAGTTGCAAATTCATGAATAACTTTGCCATCCATTGTGATTTTTGCTTCAGGAGTAGTGTGGTCATAAAATATTTCTAAAGAATGCCAATATCCATCAGCATAGTCAATATCTAACACTTTATCATGTGTGATGTATGTTTCGCCTTTAGCAGCACCAAAAATAGCCTTATCCTTTGTTAACTCAATAGTAATTTCGTCTTTAGTATTTTGCTCGTTTTCAATGCCAGTGAGCCAGAATGCAAAAGTGCCATAATCACTTAAATCAGTCTTAAATAAAATCTTAAACGTTCCATCGAACATGGTGTAATTTGAGTCTAAACATGCACTTGTGTCGTTTGTAGTATCGATACTCAATTTGTAAGACGCTTCAAGTCCATCTGCAGTTTGAGAGAAAACGATATTCTTATCAGAGCATTTAACACTTGTTCCAGTTGAATCTCCTCCCCAAGAGTCATTGCTGCTTTTGAAGAATGAAGAAACTTTAGCATAAGACGTTGTTTGATAATTAAAGTTTTTTGTAAAAATACCTTCATGATATTTGTCGCTTTCCGAAACTTTTAATTTAGCAGTCCAATTACCTGGTTGAGTTGGCTTTTCTTGATCAACAAGATTTAAGTCAGCGTTATCATAAGTGATTGTATATTCTGCATCTTCAGGAATATTAGCAATCTTTTCGTAGTCTTTGCCGTAAATTGTTTCACCTAAATAAAAATCAACTTGTGGATCTATTTTAGTGTCAATTGATGGGACATCAGCTGGCTTTTTTGTAAACTTTGCCACTAGTCCTGCAGTCAAAGTGATAGAAACAAGTGACAATGCAACTATTCCTATTTTTGTTTTTTTGTCTTGATTTTTCATTTTTTTGTTCACTCCTTTAAAATTTTGTGTATAATATTAATAGTGGTAAGACACTAGGCGAATAACGCCCTAGAATTTGAGAAATCAAATAACAGGTGTGCCTAGGATTACCAC
>ONAT01000014.1 GCA_900315885.1 uncultured Erysipelotrichaceae bacterium | reverse complement strand
ATATACTAGTTAATGAGTTAAAAAGAACATAATTTTTTGGTATTGTAATAATAAAATTTACATTTATGAAGCATCTGGTAAGATATATGCTGTATCTGGTAGAAATGATTTCCCAATGCACATATTATATAAAGGATATTACTATGATGAAGAGACAAAACTTTATTATTGTATGTCAAGATACTATAGTCCTGAATTTAGAAGATTCATAAGCCCTGACAAATGCAATTATTTAGAAGCAGAAGAACTTAATGGATTGAATCTTTACTGCTATTGTGGGAATGATCCAGTTAATAATTATGATCCTTCTAGTCATAGTGCTATTTTAATAGGCTTGATTATAGGAGCTTTAATTGGATTTGGAACTGTTGCATATATTGATTATCAAGATGACGGTCAAATCTTTAATGGAAGTGTTGCTTGGTATGATTATTTAGGTGCAACAATATTAGGAGGGGCGATTGGTGCAGGATTAGGGGTTTTTGCTGGAATGAGTTTTTCTGTAAGTGTTCCAACTTTTGGATGGATAAATTCTGGTGGTGCCTTGATGTTTGGTGTTACTGGTTCGATTGCAATAACTGTTACTGGGACAGAAGTGTTAGGCGCTGCAGGATTATTAGGCGCTATTTATATGTTTGCAAAAGGTGGCTTACCTAATAATAAGCACCAAAATCAGCAATGGGCGGAAGCAATGAAACAATTAGGCATTGAAAACAAAGATTTGTGGCGAAGATTACATAACGAAATACAAAAGCATCCTTATAATACTCATGATAATTTAAGGAAACTAATTAAATTGTTAAAAGAAATTTTAAAGAAATGGGGCAAATTATAGTGAAAAGACAAAAAGGTAATGAAGGTGAAAAATATATTAATGCATTTCCAAAATTAAAAAAATGGATTAATGAATGTTTATGTTGCCATGAAAAAGGATACAATCCTTCCATGCCAGATAAAATTACAACGGTAGATGGTTCTTTAGAAGTATATTTTATTAAGAAATATTTTAAACCTTTGCCATTAAATGAAGATGGCTTATGCCCACAATGTGAAAAAATATTAAATAAAAAATAGCAAATTACTTTCACAAGCAAAAACTAGGTGAGTTTACCTTTGGGTAGACTTACCTTTTTATTTTGACTAAAAAATTGTATTTTAAAAAACGACAAATGCATCAATAAAAAATGAGCAAATTATTTAGGCTCTTTAATTTTTTTAGCTTTAATTTGGTTATAAATATCTAAAGGAACGAATCGACCATAATTACAATCATTACAAATAAGGATAGGATAGTTTTCATAGTCAGGATCAAACAATTCAAAAACAATGTCGCCTTCTAATTCATGTTTGGCATCACAATCCAAACATTTAAAGTTGATATATTCATCATTAACTATGCTTTCTTGACACTTGAAAAAGATAATACTTGGTAAACTATTACATTCGTTTTTTAAAGAAATTTAATTATGTTAAAAAATATGAAAAACAAATTTTAGAAGCTTATCTAAATATACCACCTTGTAAATTGCTTAATCATAACTTTGAATTAGAAGAAGATTATCTTGCTGGATACGTAACAAGATTAATTCATGAAAATAGGTTTAAAGAAGAATTTGTTCCTTTTTTAGATTATGAATTAGAAGTAATTAATCTATTGACTGAATCTAACAAAGATAATGATGCTGGAAAGGAATTAATGACATCAGTTTTATTAACTAAAGCCATATGTAATATAATGAATAAGTATAAAAAATAAAGATTCTTTAAATTTTCGTGGGTTGATATTCTCGAAAATAAGAACATCTAATCTTTGTTAATGATACATAATTTATGAGTTATCGGATGTATAAATTCAAGATAATAACAATCTAGACATAGTGTGTCTTTATTTTTGCCGTTACCATATAAATTATCACCTATTAAAGGATGTAAAATAGAGGCAAAATGCAAGCGAATTTGATGTGTACGACCTGTTAATAGATTAATATCTAAAAAAGTAGAATGCTCGTTTTTAGCAATTACTTCATATTGTGTAATGCTTGGTTTTCCATCGCTAGCAATAATACGTTTTTTCTCTTGACCAATTTTTTTGATTGGCTTATTTATTTCTCCATCTTCCTCAATTTTTCCTTCCACTAAGGCGTGATAATGCTTAGTGATTTTAATATTGCTAAATAAAGAGTGGATGTATTGATGCTTTGCAAATATAACTAATCCAGATGTTTCGTAATCTAAACGATTAACGACATGTATTTTAGCGTGAATATTATGTTTTTTATAATACGCATTTACATCACTAGAAAGATTATTATCGTAATGATTTATGGTTGGAATTGTGGCAATATTATGTGGTTTATTGACAATAAGAATATAATCATCTTCATATATTACATCAAGTGGATTATTTGAATTACCATATTCTTTTGTCTTTTCTTCCAAAATTATTTCAATTCTGTCACCTTTTTTTAAAGCAAAACTTGTAGGTAAAGCGCCATTTACTTTTACATTTTCTAAATGGTGATATAAATAATGAGCTAGAGAATAATTAAAGCCTATTTCATTAAGACAAGATATTAAATCATTGTCATTTTTTACAAATGATTCGATTTTCATTTTATTTTTTTGTATATGAGTATTTTCTTGCGTAGTCTTCTTTTGTTATTTGGCGAGTTCTAGCAATAGAAAATGCTTCATCAGGAATATCATCAGTAATAGTGGAACCAGCGGCAATAAAGACGTTATTACCAACGCTTAGAGGCGCTATTAAATTAGTGTTACATCCAATAAATACATTGTCACCAATATATGTCTTGTTTTTAAATTTACCATCATAATTGACAGTAACACAGCCACAGCCCCAGTTAACATTCTTACCACATGTTGTATCACCTAAATATGTTAAGTGTGATATTTTTGTGCCTTCACCAATTTTTGAATTTTTGATTTCAACGAAATTTCCAATACGGCAATTTGCTTCAACGGAAGTGTTCATGCGTAAATGGGCGAATGGTCCAACAGTTGTATTAGCCCCAACATGAGAATCCGTTACTAAAGAATGACGAACAACAGCATTATTATCAACAATCGAGTTATGTAATTCTGAATCAGGACCGATTTCTGCGCCTTGATGAATATAAGATTTACCAGTAATAAATGTATTTGGGTAAATAGTAACACCAGCTTCAATTTCAACTTCTGAAGAAATTGTTACAGTTTCTGGAGAGATAATATTAACACCATTAAGTAAGTGCTTTTTATTAGTGTTAATTTTTATTTGTCTTTCGACAATAGAAAGAGTGTAGTAGTCATTAATGTCTAGATAACAGTTAGGCTTACTAGAAGTGTATGATAATACTTTAAGTCCTGTTTTTAATGCTACTTCCACAATAGTATTTAAATAGCATTTACCACTAGACATTTTAGCTAATAAATCATTTATAATTGTGTTTTTAATTAGATAAATGCCAGTGTTAACTTCTTTAATATCAAATTCATCATAATTTAAATCAAATTGTTCTCTTATAGCAATAACATTATTGTTTTTACGGATGATTCTTCCATAATTCGTTGGATCTTCCATAGTTGTTGTTAAGACACCTAAATCAGCATTTGAGGTTGTAATAGTGTCATAGAAAACTTTTAAATCTTCATAATCAATTAAAGGTACATCGCCAGGAAGAACAAGAGTATAGCCATCTAAATCTTCTAGTTTAGAAGCGCCAACTCTTAAAGCATCACCAGTACCTAATTTATCTTTTTGAATAGCTAAAGTAATTTCATCGCCTAAAATAGTAACAAATTGGTCTTTGGCTTCTTCGTTACTAACAAGAATGACTTTGTTAAATAAATCGCGGTCAATGGCGTCATAAACATATTTAACCATTGGCTTTTTTAAAATAAGGTGTAAGCATTTTGGTAAGTTATCTTTCATTCTCTTACCTTGACCTGCTGCTAAAATAATTGCGTAATTTGTCATTTATTTAATCTCCTTATCAATAGTTTCTATCATTGTTACAAATGTTTCAATGATTTTATCAACATCACCTTGTTTTTTAGCACAACATGAAACACGTAATAAGTTTTCTGTACCGCTTGGACGAATAACTAATTGAATTTCGTTATTATATTGCTTTAAGGTTTCTTGAACTTTATCTTGAATACGTGAATCTAACGCTATCTTTTTATCTTTGACTTTTAAATTGACTAATTTGTCTGGCCAAATTTCAAAATTGCTCGTTAGTTCTTTTAAAGACTTTTTAGTTTCAGTCATAATATTTAAGATTGCAATAGCGGATAACATTCCATCACCAGTTGAAAGATGTCTTAATTGAATGATATGGCCAGAATTTTCTCCACCAACAACATAATTGTCTTTGAGCATTTCAAGTAAGACATTGCGGTCACCCACAGTAGTGGTAGTGACTTTTATACCCATCTTATTAAGTGAAGAGATAATACCAAGATTAGACATAATTGTTAAAACAACGGTGTCATTAGTTAATAATGCTTTTTGATGTAAATAAGAAGCAATGACAGCAATTAATTCATCTCCGCTATGTAACACGCCATCTTCATCGACAGCAAGCATACGATCGCCGTCACCATCAAAAGCAAAACCTACATCTAAACCATTTTCTTTAACTAATTTAGCAATGTTTTCAATATGTGTTGAACCGACTCCTAAGTTGATGTTTTTGCCATTTGGTTCATGCGCGCTAACAAATAGATTTTTAATTTTTGAAGAGAATATTTCTTCAGCAACAAAACTTGTTGCTCCGTTTGCGCAATCTAAACCAACCTTAAGATCGCTATGACACATTTTTTCTTTTAAAAATGTCACATATTTTTCGACCATTGACTCATCAGATATAATTGAACCTTCTTCATTGATAACAATTTTATCATCATGCGAATCAAGATAATCTTCAATTACTAATTCTTCTTCATCTTTAATTTTTGCTCCATTAAAGAAGATTTTAATGCCATTATCGACATAAGGATTATGAGAAGCAGTAATCATAACGCCAATACAATCTAAAAGTGTAGATAAATAACATAAGCCTGGAGTAGGAATAACTCCAACATCAATGACTTCTTTACCAACGCTTTTAGCGCCACTTGCGATGCCATCGGCAAGCATATGGTTTGATATACGTGTATCATAACCAATTACTATTTTCTTGCAAGGCAAAGTAGATAAACTTTTTCCTACTTTTTTTGCAAGTGATTCTGTGAGGGTAACATAAGCTTCCCCTCTAATACCATCTGTTCCAAAATACTTCATAATTACTCCTATTCTACAGTAACCGATTTAGCGAGGTTACGTGGTTTATCAATATCATTATTTCTTGCTAAAGCTGTGTAATATGCTAAATATTGGGCAATCATAACAATAGCAAGAGGAGCTAAATCAACATCTAAATCATCAATAACTATGTCATCGCCTTTTTTAGCGTTTTCTTTTGTAACAAAAGAATAAACTGTGCCTTTACGAGCTTTAACTTCTGAGAAGTTTCCGCGTATTGCGGCTTCAATGCATTTATTAGTTATAAAGCCAAACACTGGTGTTCCTTTTTCTACTAGTGCCAAAGGACCGTGTTTTAATTCTCCGCCAGGGAAAGCTTCAGAATGAATATAAGTAATTTCTTTTAACTTTAAAGATCCTTCTAAGGCTACATAATAATCAAGTCCACGTCCTAAAAAGAAGGCGTGAGAAGAATCTTTTATTTTGTTAGCAATCTTTTTAATATCTTTCTTCATTGAGATAACTTGTTTTAAAACGATATTGTTGTTTTTTAATAACCCAATAGAAGAAGTATTTTCAACAATTGCGTTAGTTAGTAAATATAATAAAGCAACTTGCGCATTATAAGCTTTTGTTGAGGCAACCGCAATTTCTACTCCTGCATAAAGTAAGCAAGAATATGTTGCATCGCGTTCAAGTGTTGATCCTTTAGTGTTTGTAATGGTTAAGGTATCATTACCATGCTTTTTAATAAGTTTCATACAGCTTATGACATCCGCAGTTTCACCAGATTGTGACACCATAACAAAAACTTCTTTGCCTTTGCTTTCGAATTTTGGAAAATATGCCCATTCAGAAGCAATGTAGACATTTGCTCTTTTATTAATTTTTTCAAAATAATATTTACCAATTAAAGAAGCGTGATAAGAAGTGCCACAAGCGATAAATGAAATTGTGTCAGCGTCTTTAAAAGCCTTTAACATCTCTTTACTAAACTTAAATTCTTTGCCGTCGTAATAATTATCAATTAAACGTGACATGCATGCGGGGATTTCCTCAATTTCTTTAAGCATATAATGAGGATAGCCATTTAAATCTATGTTTAATAATTCGGCATTTCTTGTTGTGTATTTATATGCACATTCTTTTTGATCTTTAAATATCTTAACATCATCTTTTGAAATATAACCATATTGGTCATCACTTAAATCAATAAATTTATGGGCAACTTTAATCATTGGTAATGCATCAGAAGCAAGATAATTTGTATCTGTACCTATACCAATGAGAAGAGGAGATTTTCTTTTGGCAAAGTATAAATGTTCTTTATCGTTTTTAAAAATCATAGCAATGGCTAAGGATCCATCTATTATTTTTAAAGCATTATTAATTGAAAGAAGAACATCATGAGTATTTTCGTATTCTTTATCAATGACATTAGCGATAACTTCTGTATCAGTGTCAGAAGTAAAAGCATAGCCTTTTTTAATTAAATCTCTTTTTAATTCTAAATAGTTTTCAATTACACCATTATGTACAAGTGTAAATGTTTCATGAAAACTTTTTTGTGGATGACAATTCTTGATAAGTGGCTCTCCGTGCGTCGCCCAACGAGTATGTCCAATACCTATTCTTGAGTTGATAGGTCCACTTAATTCATTTTCTAATAATTCAACGCGTCCTACGACACGATGCATATTAATAACATCATTTTCAATATAAGCAACACCTGCTGAATCGTACCCACGATAATCAAGTGACTTAAGTCCTTTAAGCAAAAAAGACTTAAGATTTTTACAATTTACTGCACCAACTATTCCACACATAAGATATAAGTTTCCTCCTAATTATAAGTATCTTTTAATTTCCCAAGGTGTGATAAGAACGCGATATTCATCCCATTCTAATTCCTTGGCTAAAATATATTTTGAATATGTATGTTCTCCTAAAACATCACGGAGTAATTTATCTTTTCGTAATTCTTTAATCGCATCTTTAAGATTTTCTGGTAAGTTTTGAATGCCTTTACTTTCACGTTCTTCGCGTGTTAACTCAAAGATGTTATCGTAAACTGGAGGTATAATATCTACTTTTTTTTCAATGCCCTCTAATCCACAAGCTAAAATACAAGCTAAAGCTAAATATGGATTTGCCATCGGATCAACGTTACGAACTTCAGTTCTTGTTGCGTTTCCTCTAGCGGCAGGTATTCGAATCATTGATGAACGATTAGCGTCGCTCCAACAAGCATATACAGGAGCTTCATAACCTAAAACTAAACGTTTGTATGAATTGACACAAGGATTAGTGATAGCACTTAATCCACGTGCGTGATTTAATATTCCGCTCATCCATAACTTTGCCATATTTGATAATTGCATTGAATCATCTTTATCGTAAAAAAGGTTATTGCCATCTGTATCCCATAAAGAACAATTAGTGTGCATACCATTACCTGCTAATTTATAAACTGGTTTAGGCATAAATGTAGCAGTGAGATTATGTTTACGAGCAATATTTTTTACGACTTGCTTAAATGTTTGAATACGGTCACATGTTTCTAAAGCACTGCCATATCTAAAATTAATTTCTTGTTGACCTGGTCCGACTTCGTGATGTGATAATTCAATTTGAAATCCGAGTTTTTCTAATTCAATAGCGATTTCACGGCGACATTCATTTGCCCCATCAATTGGTGACATATCGAAATATCCGCCAAGATCAGAAACTTCCATAGTGCAGTTTCCTTTTTCATCGTTTTTAAATAGATAAAACTCAGGTTCGAATCCCACTTGGAAATCGGCAATTCCGAATTCGTGCATTTTTTCAATTTGACGTTTTAAGATATATCTTGGATCACCAGAAAAAGGTGTGCCATTTGGAGTGTAGACATCGCAAATTAAGCGTGCGACTTTTCCGTATCTTGAATCTTCAAATGAAAGGATAAGCCATGTATCTAAATCAGGATGTAAATACATATCAGCTTCTTTGATACGCACAAAACCTTCAATAGAAGAGCCATCAAACATTATTTTATTATCTAAAGCTTCTTCGAGTTTGCTAACTGGTATCTCAACACATTTAATCGTGCCTAACATATCAGAGAATTGCAGCCTTATGTAATTGACATTATCTTCTTGTGCAATTCTAATTAAATCATTTTTGGAATACATATAAATTCCCCCTAATATCGGTAATATTATATGTAATAATATTATAATATTATTTGTTATAAAACAAGTATTTTTTTAAGCAGCCTTAAAAAATGTAACCAATTGTAATATTTATTTAATAAAGTTTAAAAATAGCTATATTTATGTTAGTATTTAGATGGTGATTATATGAAAAAGAAACTAATTTATATTTCGACATTTATTATTGTATTAGCATTTTTTGTTATTGGCTTATTCTTTGATCTAAGTTTTGCTAAAATCATCTACAATAATAAAAGTGTTGTCGGTATGTTCTTTGCCGCGATTGGTGAAACTCCTGCTTATGGTGGACTTGCATTTATTGGTGGAGGGTTAATTGCGGTATCGTTAAAAAGAGAAAAGAAAGCTGAAAAAATTGCATTAATAGTTTTAGCGATTATCGTTACTATTATTGGAACATATTTATCTAGCAATGCAATAAAATCACATAATGCGTTAGATATTGAAAAGCAATGGTATATATCTTTGCCTATTGCCATCTTAATCTGCGGAGGATGTGGATATTGCGGATATTTGTTAACAAGTAGAAGTGAGAATCCGTTAATTTTAAAAACTTTATTTGCTATGCTTATTTCTATTGCAGGAGTTTTACTTGTTGTAACTTTATTAAAGAAAATTTGGGCTCGTCCAAGACCTCGATTTGTGGATCTATATTCTTATGATTTATTTAGGAATTGGTGGGAATTAAATACTGGAGTTCGTGAAAAATATATGGAATTAGGTGTAATTTCTGATGAATTTAAGAGTTGTCCATCAGGTCATTCTTCTTCAGCTTGCTTAGCTTTGTTATTAATGTATTTACCACATTTTGATAAGAAATACGAAAATAAAGAACACATATTATTTCTTATCGGTATAGGTTGGACATTTATTGTTGCCTTTACTCGCTTAATTATGGGTGCGCACTTTATAACTGATGTAACGTTCGCTATTATGCTTGCAATGATAATAATATTTGTTACATATGTTCTTATGTATAAAATCGACTACAAAAAAAGAGCATAATTTGGATATGCTCTTTTAAAATGCTTAATTAACGATGTCCGTTTGGACGGTGATGATCTTCTTTATAATCTTCTTTTTGATGACCACCAAAATCAAATTCGTCATCTTCAAAATCGAATTCGTCCTCAAATTCATAGTCATCATCAAATTCGAAATCATCTTCATCGAATTCAAATTCTGAATCGCAGCCTTCGTTAGCTTTTTCACTATAATATTTTTCTAAGAATGCATCGATATCAAAGTCTTCGATATTTTATTCTTCAAGTAATTTTTGGAGAATATCATCAATTTCATCAGGAGTTTGTCCGAATTCTTTATCTAATTCACCATAATCGAAATCATCATCTTGATCCCAGTCCCATTCAAAATCGTGTCCGTGATGGTGTCCATGATCTCCACATCCCCAGCCATAATCTCCGTGGTGGTGTTTTCCTCCATCTTTTGTTTCATAAGTTACGACAGTATTACCTTCTTCATCTTTAGAAACATAAGCGATGTAATAACCTTTTTCTGCATTGTTTTTGTAGTGAATCTTGTAGATTTCTTGTTCGTCTTTGACAATCTTTTTGATTTCGTATTTGATGTTCTCTTCACTATTTTTGATTTCTAATTTTAGTTTCGTTTCGCCATCTTCCTCGTCTTTTTCAATCTTTAATTTGTTTTTAGCAATAGTGCGATGTTTTTCTTTTAATTCGTATTCGTATGATTTTTCTTCACTAGAAATCTTAGATTTGATTTTAACTACTTTTCCATCTTCTAATTCAGCTTTGAAAGAAGTTTTTGTTTCTTCATCATCGACAAATGTTTCTCCTTTGACAGCGATTTCTTGTTCATCTTTAATAAGAATTCCTTCTAATTCAACAAATTTGAATTTGTGATGATGTTTCTTTTCCTTAATGGTTGGTTCAGGTGCTTCTTCTGTAGTTTCTTTTTCATCAGTTATAGTATCGCCTGTTTCTTCACCATCGACATCAGGAGTTTCTTCATTATCAATGTCTTTAATTACTTCATTGTAATAAAGCTTGAATTCTTGTTTTTCTTTGCCTAATAAGGAAGCATTGATAGTTAAAAGGTATTTATAATCTTCTCTATCGCTTTCATAGAGATTAATTACTAATCCATCTTCTGAAGTCATCGTTTCAAACAATTGAATATATTTGTTTACAATTGTTAAATTCTCATCAGGAGTTTCTGTTTCTCCCTCGCTAGGAATATCTGGTGTAGGTGTCTCTTCATTTCCGTCAGTAGTAGTGTCAGTTACTTCAGAGATTTCTTCAAGAGTATCTAACAATTCGGCGGAAGATAAAGTATCGACAGCGATATTCTCCATTAAAGCGTTTTTGGCTAGTTGATTACCATTTTCATTGTTGTTTGCGTTTTTGTTGTTTCCATTGCAACCTGCGAGAATCATAGCGAGCATTGCTGGAAAAATAAATTTAATTTTTTTCATAAGTTTTCTCCTCTTTTCACTTAATAAATAATTTCAATTTGATTTTTATTTGAAAAATTTTAAAAATATTTTTGTTTTTACCTAACTTGCTTTATACTTGATAATGAAAGGTAAGAGAGAAAAATGAAGGAAGTTGAATTACTAGCCCCTGCCGGCAATTTTGAAAGCTTAAAAGTTGCCATAAATAATGGAGCAAATGCTATATATTTGGGTTTAACGGATTTTAATGCTCGCCGCAAGGCAAGTAATTTTACTGTAGATTCCATTAGAGAAGTTGTTCGTTACGCACACTTGTTTAATGTTAAAATTTACCTTACATTTAATACCATTATTAAAAACGAAGAAGTAGATGCTTTCTTGAAAATGGTGGATAAGTGTATTGAAGCAAAAGTAGATGCCTATATAATTCAAGATTTAGGTATGGCTTATTTATTAAGTAAAAGATATAAAGGCATAGTTTTACACGCTTCCACACAAATGGGAATTCATAACCTTGAAGGAGCAAAAATTGTTGAACAACTAGGTTTTAAAAGAGTAATTTTATCGCGTGAAACTTCTTTAGAAGATATCAAAGAAATAAGAGATAACACTAATTTAGAAATAGAATTCTTTGTGCAAGGAGCGTTATGTGTTGGCTTTTCTGGCAATTGTTACATGTCAAGTTTCTTATCTTTAAATAGTGGTAATCGCGGCTTATGTCAACAATATTGCCGTAAACAATATATCGTAAAAGATAATGATTCTTTAAAAGACAAAGCGTATTATCTTTCAACTAAAGACATTTGTTTAATTAATAAATTAAAAACTTTAGTTGATGCTGGCGTTACATCATTTAAAATTGAAGGAAGATTAAAAAGAGAAGGATATGTTGGAGTAGTTATATCAACATATCGAAAAATCATTGATAATGGTTTAAAAGATGCTTCAAAAAATGACCTTGAAGCTTTAAAAGTGGCTTTTTCGCGTGGTGACTTTTCTTATGAAGCATATTTAAATCATAATAAAGAGGGAATGATGAATCTGATTAATCAAAATCATATCGGAATTAAGATTGGTACATTAACATCTGTTAAACCATTTAAAAATGATTTGCTGGAATTAGAAATTGTTTCAAGTCACGAATTACATTCCGGCGATGGCTTAAAGTTTATGTGGAAGAACAAAGAGATCGCAAGTTTAGGTGTAGGTAATATTATTAAAAGAGGAAATAATACTTATAAGATTTTTACTAAACAAAAAATTAAAGAAAAGGGTTTAGATATTTATTTGACACTTGATTATCAAAAAGAAGAAGAATTAATTAATAAAGTTAAGAAATTGCCGGTTGATATTAAAGTAGTAGCGAAAGAAAATGAAAATCTTCTCATTAAAATAGTTTATAAAAAAATAGAAATATCTTATAAATCTTCTTTTGTCTGCAATAAAGCAATCAATCAACCTACCACATTTGAAGATATCAAAAAGCAAGTAGAGAAACTAAATGATACAAATTTTGTGTTAAGAGATTTAAGCGTTGATGATGATCAAGTCTTTATCGTTAAAAGTGCACTTAATGAAGCAAGAAGAAGCGCAGTGACATTACTAGAGAACGCAATTATTGAAACATTTGAAAAAAGAAATGCAGTTGCTATTAATAAAGATTTAGATTTTACTTATTCTTTAGATTCATTAGATGATGCACTTATTATAAATGAAGATAATAATTTGGATTTACTTCCTTTTGACTACAAAGGATTAATTATTTATTCACCTTTATATTTTAATAAAGAAGTTATTGTGCATGTAAAAGAAATTAAAGAAAAATTTATAAATGCGAAAGTTGCCTTAAATTTACCTATTATTGCATTTAAAGAAGATTTAAAAATCATTAATGAAATTGTTAATTACTTAAATGATGTATATCTTATTGCAAATAACTTATATGCTTTAACGTTTATAAATAAATCACAATTAATCGCAGGATTCAATTTAAATATCAATAACAATTATGCTTTGTCATTTTTAAATCATTTAGGAATTAAGTATGTTTTTGCTTCATTAGAAAGTAACGAAACATTCTTAAAAGAAAATCCCAATCTATATTATTACGCTTTAGGTTATAACACATTAATGAATTATGTACATTGCCCTATTAAAACAATTTATAAAAATGATTGCAAAATGTGTAAATATAATAATTCAATCTCTTATATAGATGAATATAATAAGAATTATTCTTTAAGAAGAATTAGGATTAATTATTGCTATTTTGAATTATTAAATAATCGCTTAATAAATTGCTACAAAAAAATCAGAAATCCTTCGATTGTTGACTTAAGAAATTTAGATGTTGTTACTTTTGAAAAAACATTAAAAATGCTAGAAAATAAGGCATATATCTCAGTTTCTAGCAATGAATCTTTTGGTTTATTATTTAAGAGTATTAGTTAAATCTTTTTGATAATCTTTACTAACTTTTAAGATACTTTTAAAGACTTCAGGATAATAAGATGACACAATTTTATCCTTGTTTTGCACAATATTTTCTAATTGTGTGTTTTCACGTGTTCTATCATATGTAGATAAATTGTTTTGTGCTTTATAATTTGCAATTTTCTTAACAATTTGCATGCGCTTTTTGAATAATTCTTGCATTTCTAAATCGATAATATCAAGTTCATTACGATAATAATTTAAATCTTTTTCCATCTTTATCACCTTGCTTATTATAGCAAATACTAGCCTCATTCTCAACTTATCTGTATTAGTCGATATTGAAGTAAACTAGTTTTTATCTTATAATAATTATGATTAATTATTATAGGAGTTGAGAGTTATGAGATTTTTGGCAAATGGTAATCTTTTTAAATATGAAATTATCATTGAAAAAGGCGCATTACAAAATCTTTTTAACTATATTGATAAAACTAAAAAAATATTTTTTGTTATTGATAGCAAAATAGATTCTAATTGGTTTAAAAAATATCTCAATGATAATAGTTATTTATATTATATTGACGCAAATGAAAATAATAAGACTTTAGAAAAGCCATTAGTAATTCTTAGTCTTTTGTTTAAGGCTGGTTTTACTAAAGATGATTTAATTGTTTCTATTGGTGGGGGTATAACTTCTGATATTACAGGATTTGTTGCTTCATTATTTAAACGTGGCATTAAGTGGATTAATATTCCTACGACAACTTTAGCAATGTTAGATGCAACAATTGGAGGAAAAACAGGAGTAAATTACTATGAAGCAAAAAATCAATTAGGCACAATTTACTTTCCTAGCTTAGTAATTATTGATGTTGATACTTTAAAGACTTTAGATAAACGCAATTACAATAATGGCTTATGTGAAGCTTTTAAGATGGGATTAACACTTGATAAATCTATCTTAGATATTTTTAATAAAGATAAGCTTAATCTTGAATTACTTATTAAAAAATGTCTTAAAGCTAAAAATAAAATTGTTCGTCAAGACATAAACGATACATCTTTACGTCATGTTTTAAATTTTGGCCATACATTTGGACACGCTTTTGAACTGAATAGTAAAGGTGAATTGTTTCATGGTGAAGCAGTTATGAATGGAACATTAGTTTTAAGTGATGAAAAAGTTAAACCTTTAATACTTTCATTTATGCACAAATACCAAATACCAGTTGTTAAGAATGTGCCTTTTGAAAGTCTTGTTAGTTATCTTAATTTAGATAAAAAAGCTAATGAACAAGGTATTAATGTTACTTATTTAAACGATATTGAAGATTATTCGTTTTTGAATTTAAGAATAGAAGATTTAAAAGAAATTTACGAAAGGGGTACAAATAAATGAGCGCAAGTTTTGGAAAAAGTATAGTTGTAACTCTTTTTGGTGAATCACACGCAAAATATATCGGAGCCACGATTGATGGCTTACCTGCAAATATTGAAATTGATCATAATTTTATAGCTAGCCAATTAGCAAAAAGAAGAGGAAAAGGCAATTTAACTACATCACGCATTGAAAACGATGAATATGAGTTCATTAGTGGTGTTAAAAATGGTAAAACAAATGGTAATCCTTTAACTGTTCTAATAAAAAATGAAAATTATAACGATGAAGAATATCCTCTTGATATTGCTAGACCGTCGCATGGGGATTATACAAATTATCTTGTTAACAAAGAAAACGGCGAAAGAATAGGTGGAGGTTATTATTCTGGTAGATTAACCGCTCCAATAGTGGTGTTAGGCGCAATCGCTATTAGCGTTTTAAAAAATAAAAATATCACGATTATTTCAAAAATTGATGATAAAACACTTGAACTTGTTAAAGAAGCAAAGTCTAATAATGATTCTCTTGGTGCCAAAGTTGTAACAGTAGTGAAAAACTTTATTCCTGGTGTGGGAGGAGCTTTCTTTGATACATTAGAGGGAAACTTAGCTAACGCTATCTTTGCTATTCCAGGAGTTAAAGGAGTATCATTTGGTTTAGGCTTTGACTATGAGTTATCTTTAGGAAGCAAAGTTAATGATGAATTTGCTTTAAAAGACAATAAAATTGCATTTACATCTAACAATTGCGGAGGAATTAACGGAGGTTATTCAAATGGTGACGATATTGCAATTAACACTATTTTTAAACCAACACCTTCAATTGGCAAAATGCAAAAATGTCTAGATTTAAAAACTAAAAAAGTAATTGATTATCAAATTAATGGTCGACACGATGCTTGCATTGCAATAAGAGGGCAAGTTGTAGTTGATAGCGTTGTGGCGTTAGTGTTAATCGATGCTTTAAAAAATAAATACGGAGAGGAATTTTTAAAATGAAATACGGATTAGTTGGTCAAGATGTTACAAGTAGTTTTTCTAAAGAACTACACAAATTATTTAGAAATAATAATTATAAATTATTATCTTTAAATGAAGAAGAATTAGTAGAGCTTCTTAAGAGTAGAAAATTTGTAGGGATAAATGTTACAAAACCTTACAAAGAATTTGTTATACCTTATTTAGATAGACTTGATAGTGTTGCAAGTGCAACACAGTCTGTGAACACTATTATTAATAAGCGAGGGCTATTAATAGGATATAACACCGATTATGCTGGCTTAAAATATTTACTTAAGTGCAACAAAATCACAATTGAAAATAAAACCGTGGCAGTTTTAGGTACAGGAGGAGTTGCAAAAACAGCGATATACCTACTCAAAGAACTAAAGGCTAAAAAAATTATCTTAGTTAGTAGAACTAAAAAAGAAAATACTATCACTTATGAAGAAGTAAACGACAAAGTCATCAATGTGATTATCAATTGCTCTCCATATGGTATGACTCCAAATAACAATGACGCTCCAATTATAAATTTAGATACAATTTATGATTTAGAGTGTGTTGTTGACTTAATTTATAATCCTTTAAACACTTTATTGCTTGTTAAAGCTAAAGAAAAAGGTATAAAAGCTGTACCAGGATTAAGAATGCTAATTAAACAAGGCGCAGATGCTGCTGAATTATTTATGGATGGAGGACATCCTTGTGTCGAAGATTCACATTATTTAATGATGAAAAGGAAATTAAATGTTGTTTTAATTGGTATGCCTTATGCTGGAAAAACAATGTTTGGTCAATTAGTTAGTAAAAAATTAAAGAAAGAATTTATTGATGTAGATGTAGAAATAGAAAAACGCACGAAGATGAAAATTGGTAAGATTTTTAAAGAATATGGTGAAGAATATTTTAGAAAAATCGAACATGAAGTTATCAAAGAATTATCCGCTAGACAAAATGTAGTTATCGCAACTGGCGGAGGAGCAATTCTAGATAAAAGCAATATTGATTACTTAAAAGAAAATGGTGTTGTTATATGGATAAAAAGAGATGCAGATCTTATCGAATTTAAGCGTAATAGACCACTTTGTTCTTGTAAAACAAAATACAAAGAATTGCTTGCAAAGAGAGAAATGTATTATGCACAATATAGCAATTATGTTGTGACCTCAGGAAATATAAATCGTACGTTAGAAGACATTTTGGAGGGGTATTATGAAGCTATTGATTGTTAATGGCGTTAATTTGAATATGCTTGGAGTTCGTGAACCCGAGATATATGGAAATAAATCTTATAATGATTTAGTTAATTATATTTTGCGTGTCGCTGAAAAAGAAAAAGTACAAGTTACCGTTTGTCGTTCAAATTATGAAGGCGAAATTGTGGAAATGATTCAAAGTGCTTTAGGTAAATATGATGGAATTATTATTAATCCAGGCGCTTATTCACATTATTCAATTGCTATTTTAGATGCCTTAAAAGCGGTTAACCTTCCAACAATTGAAGTGCATCTTTCCGATGTCAGTAAACGCGAAAAATATCGTCAAGTATTATTAACCGCAGAAGCGAGTTTTAAAGTAATTATGGGCAAAGGATTTGAGGGATATAAGGTTGCAATCGAAGAAATGAAAAAAAGATTAGGTGAGTAAGATGAAGATTTTATTAAAAAGAAGATGCAAAAGTCAAGCATTTGAGATATTAGAAAAGAAAGATATATTTTATGATTTTCATAAAATTGATGGCATTGATGTTATTGAAATTGATGACATTGATTATATAAAAATTAAGAAAGATATAACTCCTTTAGTCGTGGAAATTAGACCACAATTTAATCTAAAATTAGTGCTTCGTGCTTATCATCAAGAAGATACAGTTATTAAAGTTAATAATGTTACAATCGGTGGAAAGAAAAAAGTAATTATCGCAGGACCTTGCGCCATTAAGAACTTAAAAGATACATTAGTGGAAGTAGACAATTTAAATAAAATAGGTATTGATATGTTCCGTGCTGGTATCTTTAAGCCACGAACCAATCCATACTCATATCAAGGGGTTAGAGAAAAAGGTTTTGCAATACTTAAAGAAGTTAAAAAGCATACAAATATGTTGATTGTTTCAGAAATAACAGATTTAAGTTATTTGCCTTTATATTTAGAATATGTCGACGTTATTCAAGTTGGAGCGCGCAACATGCAAAACTACGCTTTACTTGAAGCATTAGGAAAAATTAATAAACCAATTCTTTTAAAACGAGGATTTAATAACACAATTGAAGAGTTTTTATCGAGTGCGGAATATATCTTGAAAAATGGTAATCTTAATGTCATTTTAGTGGAAAGAGGAATACGTACACCTTTAAGTTATGGAAGAAATGCCTTAGATTTAATTGATATTTTGGCTTTAAAATCTTTAACACATTTACCAATATTAATTGACCCTTCACATTCAAGTGGCTTAAGAAACATTGTTCCATCTTTAATAAAAGCTACGAATGCAATAGATATATCAGGCTTTATTATTGAGACAAGTACTAAGCCTAATAAAGCAATTTCTGACGCTAAACAAACAATCTCAATGAAGCAATTAAAAGCAATTAAAGAAATGGTAAAATAATATGTATATTGCAACATCAAATAAAAAAGTAGATTATCAAGAAGTATTTGTGTCGGGTAGTAAAAGTATTACTATCCGTGCTTTATTTTGCGCTTTTTTAAGTGATACACCTTCAACAATTGAAAATTTCAATTATTCTGAAGATGTTTTAGCAACAATTGATTGCTTAACCAAATTAGGAGGGAATATTAAAATTAAAGGCAATACTTTATTAATTAATAAAAGAAAAGTGCTCAAAAATGAAATATTTCACATTAATGTCAAATCATGTGCGACATTATTAAGATTTATTTTGCCATTATTTGTTGTTTTATATCCAAATAAAGAATTATATGTATCTATAAATGAAGATTTATTAAATCGTCCAATGGATACTTATGTGGATTTATTTAAAAAACAAGATATTGAATTTAAATTAATTAAAAATAAATATTATCTTAAAGGCGAATTTAAAAATGAGCTAATAAGTGTTTCTAATGAAATTTCTTCACAATTTATTTCTGGCTTACTTTTAGCTTTGCCGAAAAGAAATTGTGATTCGATACTAAATGTTAGTTTAAATAAAGCGTCTCTAAGTTATATTTTGTTAACTATACGAGTTATGCAAGCATTTGGAGTAGAGATATCATCGAAAGAAATACTTGGTAATGCAACATATAGAGGAACACATTATCTTGTAGAAGGCGATTATTCAAATGCAAGTTTATTAATTGCTTTAGCGCTTAATAAAAAAGAAACGACATTTAAAAATTTAAGATTTTCGCATTTGCAAGGTGACGAAGAATTAATTGATATTTTAGAAGTAGCGGGTGCCAAAATCAAAAAAAGTCCAACCGAAATTAAAGTATTTAAATCAAGATTATCAAGCATAATTGTGGATATTGATAATAATATTGATTTAGCTCCTGTCCTTTTTGCTTTGGCGGTTTCTTGTAAAGATAAATCAGTATTTAGAAATATATCACGTTTAAAATATAAAGAATCTAATCGCTTAAAAGAAATGCTGAAAATATTTGATAAGTTAGGAGTGAGTTATGAATTAGATGAAGAAACTTTAGTGGTTTATCCATCAGTTATAAATTCAGATACATTTATTGAAGCTCCAAATGATCATCGTATTGTTCATGCGCTTATTTTACTTAATTCTTTTAACAAATCTTCATTTATTATTACTAATTACACCTCAATGAATAAATCTGATTTAAATATGCTTAAGACTTTAGAAAAACACTTCATTGATATTAAATATAGTAAAAAACCGAAAGTTTTAATATCAATTAAAGACTTAGATGAATTAAATATAAATGCGTATGGCTATGTGATGGGTTATGAAACATATACGCTTTTTGCACCTAAATATTTTACATATCACGAAATTAAAAAAGCTCAAACAAATAAAAATGTATTTGTATTATTAAACGCTATGATTCATCAAAATGAACTTAATAAATTTGTTAAAGAAGTTAAGAAATTAGCGAAGTTAAATATTTCCTTCATTGTGCAAGATATCGGGGCAGTTAATGTTTTAAAGTCAATAATAAGCGAAGAAAGAATTATTTTTTATCCTTATACGTTGATTTGTCAAAAAGGTGAATTAGATGCTTACAAAATGCAAGCAAATGTGTCAATTGGTATTTCTAACGAAATAACTCTATTAGATACATATTATACTTTAAAAAATAGTGATGCTTTTGTTACAGTATTTGGCTATATTCCAATGTATCAATCGTATCGCAAAGTTTTATCGATGTATGAAGAATATATCTCTAGACCTATAAAAAGAGATAACTTACTTTTAAAAGAAGATTTACGTAATGATTTTTATCATATAAATGAAAACCAATACGGCTCAGTAATATTTAGACCATATGTGTTATCGTATTTAGAGAATATTGATTATGTATTAGAAGCAAAATATATTTTTCTTGATAGTAATTACATATCTAAAAATATATTTAAAAAAGTTCTTTCACTTACTTATTTGGCTTTAGAAGGAAAAAATATCAAAAGTGAAATAACAAAATTACCATTAAATATTAAAGATGGATTTAAATATCAAGATTCAATTTATAAGGAGAAGAGCTTATGAAAAAAATAGAATTATTAGCTCCAGCTGGAGACTTAGATAAGCTCAAATTAGCCCTTTTATATGGTGCAGATGCGGTATATATCGGGGGAAAAGAGATGTCACTTCGTTCGCATGCATCAAATTTTACTTTAGAAGATATTAAAAAAGCGACAGATTTTGCGCATGCTTTAAATAAAAAAGTTTATGTTACATGTAATATGGTTATGCATTATGAAGATAAAACTAATGCGCTTAAGTATTTAAAAGCACTTAAAAAGTGTCACGTTGACGCAATAATCACATCATCACTTGAATTAGTGGAATTAAATGATAAATATGTTCATAACGAAATGCACATATCAACGCAACTATCGACACTTAATTTAGCCTCTATTGAGTTTTATAAAAACTATAATGTCACACGTGTAGTATTAGGAAGAGAATGCTCTTTAAAAGAAATAAAAGATATTTGTAATAAATCACCATTAGAAATTGAAGTATTTATTCATGGAGGGATGTGCTCTTCATATTCTGGAAGATGTATGTTAAGTAATGTCATGACTTTACGCGACGCGAATAGAGGTGGATGTGCCCATTCATGTCGCTGGAAATATTTCCTTTTTGATAAAGATAAAAAGATAAACAAAAATGATGAATATTTTGCGATATCGAGTAAAGATTTATGCACAATTAGAGAGATTACTAATTTAATTGAAGCAAATGTCTCTTCTTTAAAAATTGAAGGAAGAATGAAATCTTATAACTATTTATGCGCAATTATATCTAGTTATCGTAAATGCATTGATGACTATTATGCACATAAAAAAATGAATTACAAAGAATATTATAAGATTATGGCATATGGTGAAAATCGTTCGACTGGACATGGATTCTTACACGGAAATGTCACAATTAAAGAGCAGTTATTTGAACTATTAGATGAGTTTAAAAACCCAGGAGAATTTATTGGCATAGTTCGAGGATATGATAAAAATAAAAAGCTTGTTACACTTGAACTAAAAAATAAAATTATTAAAGGTCAAACATATATTAAATTATCTCCTAATTCTTTACCTAAATCTTTTAAAGTTTTAAATATTATTTATAAAGGCGAAGAATATGATACTTATACAATCGCAGGACATTTCATTAATATTAAAACAGATGAGACATTTAAGCCTTACGATATCATTCATTTAAAGCGAAAAAAATAGTAAAAAGCCACTTCTACAAGTGGCTTTTGATATTGTTAAGGAAAATATCGAGTTCCTTAAATAATTCGTCTTTAGATATGTTTTTATTCGTCATGAAGTTTATTTTATTACGATTAACTTCAAAAGCATTATTCTTATTTAAAGTAAGATAAGAGTCAATATCTTTTACCCCGCGCATCTTTAAGTGTTCAATTTGATCTTCCTTACTTGCATCAATACCAATAATGTAATCACATAAATAATCCATATGGGCATCAAATAATAATGGCACTTCAATAAATACAATCTGTCCTTTAGCGTTTTTAATAAAATTAAAGATAGTTTCTTCCACAAGTGGATGAATAATTTCCTCTAGTTGCTTTTTCTTTTTTGCGTCATTAATAATGATATCTTTTAAGATTTTGCGATCGATAATATCATCTTTTATAGCGCGAGCAAAATGAATCTTAAGCTTTTTAATTACATTTATATCTTGATATAAGGTATGAACAATTTCATCACTAGATATTGTTTCGTAACCCTTGTTTTTAAAATAATTTAACGCTAAAGACTTGCCTGAAGCAATTTGTCCAACAATACCGACAACACAAGTGTTAAATTTATATTTTTGACAGTGTGGACAAAATGTTGTGCCTCGCCTTCCAACGTAAATCTTTTTAAAAACATAATGACAAGATGGACAGCATTCATCTTTTTTACCATACACTAATAATTCGTTTTGGAATTTTCCGTCCACTCCTCGAGCAGCGTGATAAGAACGAACAGTAGAGCCACCTAATTCAATTGCCTTATTTAAGACGATAACTGAATTAGAAACAATATTACGAATATCTTCATCATTAACTTTACTAGAAGGAGTGAGAGGATTGATTTTAGATCTAAATAATACTTCATCAGCGTATATATTTCCTAATCCTGAAATAATACTTTGATCCATAATCGAGACTTTAATAGGATTATTAGATTTTTGTAAACGTTTTTTAATATAAGTTATATCATGAATATCAAAAGGTTCTTGACCTAATTTATTAAGCATTTCTTCATTATTTAAATCTTTTTCTTTAACTAATTTCATAATTCCAAAGCAACGTGTATCATCATAAGCAATACTTTCATTATTAGTTAGATTAAAGATAACTCGAGCGTGACTTGTCTTACTTTCATTATTACCTAATAAAATATATTTGCCTTCCATACGGAGATGAGAAATTAATACTAAATCATTAGTAAGATAGAAAAGTAAATATTTGCCTTTGCGTTTGATACTTAAAAAAGTTTGATTTTGTAGAGATTTTTTAAATTCCTCCACAGGGCTTAAAATCATTTTAGGATATAATACTTCGACATTTGCAATAGTTTTATTAACTAATAGAGGTGTTAAAATTCTTTTAACAGTTTCAACTTCTGGTAATTCTGGCATACTAAACACCTACTTTGCATCGTACCATGTGTAAGCGTAACTCCCATCAACTTTAAGTTTGACATTTAGTGGTGGGTAGACATTTTCCATAAGTGCTTTAATTTTTTTGCTTACAGTTTTTAATTCATTTTTGGGAACTTTAAATATTAATTCGTCATGAATTTGTAGCACTAATTTAGTCTCATAATTGTTTTCAGTTAGCATTTTATCAATATTAACCATCGCCATTTTTATTAAGTCCGCGGCAGTACCTTGAATAGGTGCATTTGTCGCTGCACGTTTAGCAAATTCTCGAACTTGATAATTAGGGTCATGAATCTCTCTTAAGTATCTAATTCTTCCAAATAGTGTTTTTACATATCCATCTTTTTCGGCATTAACAATGATTTGTTGCATAAAATCTTTAATTTCTGGATAAGTATCATAGAAACGACGAATAATCTCTTTACCTTCACTTGCGGGAATATCTAATTGTTCAGCGAGTCCCCAATCGGAAATGCCATACACAATACCAAAGTTCACCGCTTTGGCTTTTCTTCTTTCTAAAGAAGTAATGTTTTCTTTATGGAAAACGTGTTTGGCGGTTAAAGCATGGATATCTTCATCATTGTTAAAGGCTTCAAGTAATTTTTGACATTTACAAATTGCCGCTAAAACACGAAGTTCAACTTGAGAATAATCAAATGATAAAATGTAATAAGATTTATCATTGTAAAAGAAAGCTTTACGAATTAGTTTACCTTCTTCATCACGGACAGAAATGTTTTGTAAGTTTGGATTAGAAGAAGATAATCTACCAGTTGTGGTTTCAGCTTGATTGAAGTGTGGATGTAATTTTCCATCTTCATGAATATGAACAATTAATCCATCAATATAGGTGGATGTCAATTTAGCATATTTACGATATTCAAGAACAAGTGAGACTATTTCGTGTTTGTGTACAAATTTCTTCAAGACATCAACAGAAGTAGAATATTTTTTATCTTTTTCAAATACTCCAAGTTTCACTAATACTTCACTAATTTGTTTTGGTGATGAAATATTAAATTTTTCTTTTGCGCATTCATATATTTTTTGTTCTAAAATTGTTTGCTTTTCTTTAAAAACTTTACCGATTTCTAATAATTTTTCTTTATTTAAAGGGAATCCTTCAATTTCCATTTTCGCTAAAACATTGGCGAGAGGAAGTTCGATGGATTCAAATAAATCAAAAAGATTCGCATCTTTAATTTGTTTTAATACTTCATTTTTGAGATTTAAGGAATAATTAGCAATCTCGCATGTCCTTTTAATTCCTTTGCTTGAATCATGAAATAAACTAACTTCATCTTCAACTTGTGTTAAAGATAAGGAGAAGAAGTTAAAAATTGCATCAATATTGCTATTTAGAGATGAGTCAATAATATAAGAAGCTATTAAAACATCAAAATCACAGTTATTTAATTCAATACCTAAACGCGATAATGCAACTTTAATTGCTTTATAATCGTAGCAATCCTTTTTGATGTTTTTATCTTTTAAAACATTTAATAAATATGTGTCTTTTTTAGCATTTTCAATTGTTTCATAATATGTTTTATCTTTAAGAGCAATAGCGATGCCATCAACAAATCCATCATAATAATCTTTTTCATCAAAATTAAGGCTTAGGCCGATAGTATCATCATTAAATTTTTCTAAATGGTCAACAACTTCAAATTTGAATTCTTTTTTCTCTTGCTTAGTATTTATTGCGTATTTTTGACTAATTTTATTCATTAAAGTTTTTAAGTCATATTTTTTGCAAAATTCTGCGAGTTCATTAAAGTTATAACCGATATATGTCGTATCATCAATGTCAAAAGGAAGTGGTAAATCTACTTCAATAGTGGCAAGATGTTTACATAATTTTCCTGATTCTTGATTATCAATAATTGATTGATATATTTTACCTGTGCGGTTTCTAGCTTCAGCAATAATATTTTCAAGATTATCCAATTCATTAAGAAGTTTTACCGCGGTTTTTTGTCCAACTCCAGGAATACCTTTTAAATTATCAGAACTATCACCCATTAAACCTTTATAATCTGGAATTTGATATGGTTTTAAACCCAAATCTTGATATAAAGTGTCTTCATCCATAACTTTGATATCACTCAATCCTTTTTTGATAAGATTGATTTTAATATGTTTATCAATTAATTGTAAAAAGTCTTTATCAGATGTGTAAATGCTAACATCATAACCTTCTTTTTGAGCAAGTTTTGCTGCAGTGCCAGCAATATCATCGCCTTCAAATCCTTCAAGCTCATAAGTATAAACACCCATAGCTTTTAATAAATCATGGGCAATTGGCATTTGAATGGCTAAATCTGGCTCTATTGGCTTACGATTAGCTTTATAAGTATCAAGTTCTTTATGTCTAAATGTTTTTTTACCAGTATCAAAAACGACGAGCAAACGTTCTTCACCTTTAAATGAACTAATAATGCGTGCGAGCATATTTGAAAAAGCAAAAATCGCATTTGTCGGAGTGCCATCTTTGCTACGCATTAGTGGTGCGCTTGGATTAAATGTGGCATAAAACGCTCTAAAAAGTAGAGAGTTACCATCAATAATAATTGCTTTTTTCATGTTCTAATCCTCCAGTTTTGATATTTCTTGGGCTACAAAAGTATCAGGCTTTTTATCGTCCATATAACCTTTTATTAGCAAGATATTGTTTTTGTTACAAATATTCCAATATTTTGAATATTCGCGTGGGAATACCACGACTTCTAAATCTCCTGTTTCATCATTACAAGTTAAATAGGCCATTTGGTCACCTTTTTTAGTTTTAATTGTTTTGATTTTTAAAAGCATTACACCAATCAAACATGAGCGTTTAAGTGTTTTTGCTTTACTAATCGTAATAGCGTTTTTGTTAACGAGAAGTTCGTGTTTATATTTTAAAGGTGAAGTAGAGATCATAATTCCTAAGGCTTCATATTCTTTATCAATATTAAAGATGGCATCATCTTCTTTATGCACTAAATCAAAATGTAATCCTAAATCACTAGCATTTAATAAACTTACATCCATTGCGATATTAAAAGATGCTTGGTTAATAGCGTTAGCGATAGAAGCACGTAATGTCGCACGATTAGCGAACTCATCAAATGCCCCCGCATCAATCAAACGCATAATAATAGCTTCATTAATGTTTTGCTTATATAGTCTTGTAACAAAGTCAAAGAAATCTTTAAATTTACCAAATTTTTCACGTTCATTAATGATTACTTCACACACTCTTGTTTGTAATCCTCTTATAGCGTTAAGTGGGAACATTAGATTTCCGTTAAATACTTTAAAACAATTTGTGGATTCATTTATGTTAGGTAACAAAAGATTAATGTTTTGCATTTTAATTTCTTTTAAATATTCAAACATTTTGTCACTTGTAAATCCTGATTCATGTTCCAAAATTGTTGCATAGAATTCTAAAGGATAATGAGCTTTTAAATACGCCATTTGGGAACAAATATAAGCGTAAGAAATTGAGTGAGCTTTATTAAAACCATAAGAAGCAAATTTCACAATTGTTTCATATATTTCTTTAGCGTCATTTTCTTTATAACCATTTTTTAAAGCACCTAAAATGAATTTGCCTTTTAAAACCGCCATCTTTGATAAATCCTTTTTAGAGATAGCACGACGGAAGTTATCAGCGTCTTCTAAAGATAATCCGCCCATATCGGTTGCAATTTTCATAATTTGCTCTTGATAAATGATAATTCCATAAGTTGGAGCAAGAATTTTTTCCATAATCTTATTGAGATATGTAAATTTTTCTTTTCCTTCTTTACGCAAAGCATATGTTTGGATGTTATCCATAGGTCCTGGCCTAAATAATGCAATTAAAGCCGCAATATCGGCAAAAGAAGAAGGTTTTAAAACATCAATAGAATTACGCATTCCGCTTGATTCTAATTGGAATATGCCCATTGTTAAATTGTTTTTGATGACATTTATTGCCTTATCATCATCAATTGGGATTTCATAAGGATTAATATTAACTAAATTACAAATGTCTTTAATGATTGTTAAGTTTCTTAAAGATAATAAATCCATTTTTAAGAATCCTTGTTCTTCAAGATAAGTCATTTCGTATTGTGCGATTAAATTATTAGATGCATCTTTTAAAACTGGCAAAGTATTTTCGATTGGCTCATTATTTAAGATTACGCCAGCAGCGTGAATACTTGATTGGCGAATAAGACCTTCGATTTTACTAGCAAGACGCACTATTTGTAAGAAATGAGGCTCTTTATCAAGCAGAGTTTTGAAAGTTTGATTTGTACGATAACTCTTAGCAAAAGTAGTAGAAAAAATACCTAAAGCCTTACTTAAATAATCAATATCAAAAGAAGAAAAATTGAATACTCGTCCAATATCTCTTAGAGCTTGCTTTGCTCCAATAGTTTGGAATGTAACGATATTAGCGACTCGATCTTTTCCGTATTTATCTTTAAGATAATTGACAACTTGGTCACGTTTAATATCTTCAAAGTCAATATCAATATCTGGCATTGTTTTTCTACTAGCGTTTAAGAAACGTTCAAAATATAAATCATATTTAATTGGATCCGGTGCAGTTATATTTAATGCAAAAGACACTAATGATCCAGCAGCAGAGCCTCGACCTGGGCCCACTAATATATCATGTGTCTTAGCATAATTTACATAGTCTTCAACGATTAAAAAATAATTATCAAATCCCATTTGATGAATGACATCTAATTCCGTATTTAATCTTTTAGCGTATGTTTCATTATTAATTAAATCTTTACTTTTTAAGCCTTCATAACATTTATTTTTTAATACTTCTTGAGCCTTATCGTGACTTACATATTCTAATAAAGCGCCACGATGTTTCTTTAAAGTGAAATTAATGGATTTAGTAAAATCCGATAGAGAAAAAAGTGGTAAATCTCCATATAGTGTAGTTATTTCTTCAAGAGAACGAAAATAATTATCTCCGCTTTTTTCAGTTATATCTAAGGTAGTATTGTTTTTAATAGCATCAACAATATCTAGCACAATTGCATCTTCTTTATGAATATATTGAATAAACGGGAAGGCAACAAGACGATATGTTTTAGCGTATTTATTGATAGAATCCATTAATTCCTGTTTTTGCGTTTGATTATAGATTTCTACACCAATATAAAAATTCTTTAAGTCAGCACTTAAACGTTCTATCGTTTTATCTATAAAGTTATAATTTGTTACGTTAAGAGAAAGAACAAAAATTAAGCCATTTTGATGCGTCAAAAGATGATTATAAGAAATATCATTTGTTTGAAGAAAATTCGTTATTTGAATTAAATTTAAATAACCTTCCTCATTTTGTACATATATGGAAAGTAAATATTTACCTAATTTTATATCCATACCAAAAACAGGAGTTATGTTATTATCTAACGCTAAAGCGTTAAATGTTGGTAAACCAAATAATACTTGATAATCGCTGATTCCTAAAGTTGAGTATTTATATTTTTTTGCATATGAAAAGTATTTATCTAGAGTTAAGCCAGAATTTAAAAAACTATATTCACTATAAACATGTAATGGAATAAAGTTCATACTTTTCACCTTCACTTATTAATTTTAACTTTTTTGAGGCACTTAATCAATCAAATAAATATTAATAATATTTAAGTGAGCATTTAAATAAACAAAAAAAGCAATTAAACCACGCTAGTTTAATTACTTCGAGGAGGGTTGGGATAAGCTTATGATATAAATGGGAGTGAAATATATTAATTTTGTTTGAGATGGGGTATGTATTTGATATGATCTCGTACATTATTTAAATTATGTTATGAGTAAGTAATAATTATGAATTTATATTTCGTTATACCATCATAAGGATAATTGTTCAATTGCCCTTTGAACTTATCCCATAGATATTATAGTTCTTATCTAACTTATTTACAAGTTTTTTTAAGTCTGCTTAAAAAATAGCTGATCGATGGAAAATCATTACTTTAATATTTTGGATGAACTTTTTATCTTAGTACATTCCAAATGTCATTATTAGTGTTTCTGTCATATTAGGCCAAGTACCATAAAACATTCTTGTGACATAAAGGAAATAACTTCCGTAAATCTTTGTTCCATGTGTTTCTTCATATTCTTTTTCTAATTCATCGTTGTTAAATAGTGATGTATAAAAACTTTGCCCATCTGACAAATTATACTCATAAATGAAAGCTCCGCTTCCGACATCACGCTGAGGCTTACCTAAAATAAAAACTACTTCATCAAGCGACATTCCGTATTTCACTTTTTTTGCCATCTTTAAAGTAGGAAGAATTGTTTTGTTTTCATCAAACCAAGCTTCGGGGTCATCTTTGTCTAGTATTTCATAGTTATTAACAAGCATTTCTAAATTATCTTCATCAAAAGTTATGCGACAAAGAATAGTTACTGACTTAGCAAAATCTAAAGAAGTACTTGTTTGAACGCCTTCATAAGATGGTAATCCAATTTTTGAAACAACATCAAAAATATTGTCTCCCTTATTTATTAGTGCAATATTATTTAAATCAAGAGTGGCCTTATTGAAAGATTCATATTGACAAACATTATCTAAGTCATCGTACTTAAGTACAACATCTTTGTTTTCATATGTGAAGAAGGAGTAGTTGGAATATTCAAAATAATCGGATGAATCGATATATTTACGAACATCATCTTTAGAACAGTTATTAAAGTCTAAGGAAATACTATTTGAATTATTATCATTTGTACATGAAACAATTGTCATTAAAACAAATATACTTGAAATTATTGATAAACTTTTAGCCGCTTTTTTCATAAAATGTCCCTCCATAATCCCAAAAAATTTATAGTCATCTTCACCTATTACGTTATCATATTTGAATTACTATTTAATATTGTTATAAAATAAAAAACAATTTATAATTGTTTAAGGTGAGTTAAATGAATGAGTTACAACAAAAAGAAAGAGATTTATTAAAGATATTTATTGATTTTTGTGATGAAAACAAATTGACTTACTTTTTAGTTGGAGGAACTCTTTTAGGCGCGATAAGACATAAAGGTTTCATTCCTTGGGATGATGATATTGATGTGGCAATGCCTAGAGAAGACTATGATAAGTTTATAGTTTTAGCAAGTAAACATTTCACAAAAGATAAAGATGTATTTTTTCAAAATTATCGCACAGATAAACATTACCCATATGTTTTTTCAAAACTTCGTGATTCAAATACAACTTTTATTGAAAAACTATATAAACATGTTGATATGAATCATGGCGTTTATATTGATATTTTTCCTATTGATGGAATATCAAAAAACAGTAATGAAAAAAAGAAAAAAATGGATCGAATTGTTATGCAAAAAGCATTTATTTTCTTTTTGAGTTGGCCGATAAATTTAATGCGAAAACCACGCTTAAAATTCTTTTTAATAGATATATTAATTGATATTATTTTGCTACCTTTTTACTTATTAAATATTAATAACTGGAGCAAAAAAGTATACGAAAAAAGCATGAAAAAAATTAGTGTTAAAGAATCTAAATATGTCGCTAATATGCAATGTGGAGATTATAGGATAAAGAATAATATTTATCCAACTTATTTATTAGATGAATATATTGATTGGCCTTTTGAAGATTTAGTAGCAAAAGTGCCAAAAAATTATGATGAATTCTTAAAATTATCGTATGGAGATTATATGAAATTGCCTCCAAAAGAAAAACAAATCGGACATCATTATAATTCTGGATACGACCTGCATAAGTCATATCGCGAATATTTAAAAAATTAAAAGCGGAAAAGAATATTTATGGAAATTATTATATTTAACGGAAACTCTAAAAAGAATCATTGCGACACTATTAAGATTACTAATGCTTTCGTAGAAGGTTTAAAAAGTAATACCCAGTATGAAGTTAAAACTATGAATGTAAATGAAAAAAATAACTTTTTGTCAAGGTTGTTTCACATGTAAAAGAAATGGTGGAACTTGCATTTTGAATGATGATATGCGCGATATTTTAGAAGAAATATTGAAAAGTGATGTCTTAATATTTAGTTTTGGTTTATATAGCTATGGTATGCCTTCGGCTTTAAAAAATCTAATTGACCTCATGATGCCATTATCATCAATGGCTATGCGAAAAGTTGATGACCGATATGAGCATGTTGAGCAAGCAGATTTTTCTAAATTTCATTATGTGATGATATGCGGATGTGGTTTTCCTAATAGTAAGAATAACTTTGAAGCAATGGTAACGCAGTTTAAATTGTTGTTTCCCAAACAATCATATAATTATTACAATACCTGATAGTCCAATGTTTTCTACTTTTAGAGCAGAAGTGGTGACAAAGCCTAGACTTGAACTTGTAAAAGAAATGGGGAAGCAATACGCTAAAGACTTTAGTATTGATAGCAGTTGTTAGAAAAATTGGCTTTCCAATGATTCTTGCTGAAGTTTATGCAAAGATTTGTAATGGCGATTAATATTAATACAGTTATTTTCCTAATGAAAAGTATGTATTTACTTTAGTATGTCTCATATTTTGATATAAATATTGCTTTTTTAAATGTTACGTATGTAAGATTATAAATGAAAAAATTAAATTGAAAGGATTGATTAAGATGAAATATTTTGTTTCTGCGGATATTCATGGCTTTTTTAATGAATGGCAAAAAGCATTAAAAGAAAAAGGATTTGATCTTAATAATCCTAATCACAAAATAATCATTTGTGGTGATTTATTTGACCGTGGTCGCCAACCAAAAGAAATAATCGATTATATTTTGGCACATGAAGATAAAATTATTTTAGTGCGTGGAAATCATGAAGATTTGTTAGAAGATATGGTAAGAAGAAATTATTCAAACTATGCAGATGAGAAAAACGGGACAAGACAAACTATTGCTGATTTGCGTAAAACATTAAAAGAAAAAGACATTTCTATGTTAGAAGTTTTACAAAAAACAAATTTACAATATGTTATTGATAAATGTGTGAATTATTATGAAACTGAACATTATATTTTTGTTCATGCCTTTATTCCTTTATTAAATGATGGACAGTATGATAAATATTGGCGATATGCTAGTACAAATAGATGGAAAGAAGCACGTTGGATAAATCCTGTTGTACTTTATAAAAAGAACGTATATGATCCAGATAAAATTATCGTGTGTGGACATTGGCATTGCAGTGCGTTATGGCATGAAGTAGATCCTAATAAATATGATGAATTTGGTCCAAAAGCAAACTTTGAACCATTCATTAGTGAACATATGATTGCTATAGATGCATGTACATCATATTCTAAAAAAGTTAATGTTGTTATAATTGAAGACTAAATATAAAAAGGTGTAACCTCAAGTGTGATTGCACCTTTTAAGATTATTTAATAAACAATTTATCTAATTCGGCGATTAACTTTGGTAAGTCTTTGATATCATGTAATTTACATCCTGAAGCTTGATCGTGTCCTCCACCCTCGAACATTTGAGCTACTCCGTTAATTGGGGTTTCTTTTGATCGAATAGAAACACGCCACAAACCCTCTTTTGGATCTTCTGTAATTGAACACCAAGCATTAATTCCTTCAATATTTGCAAACAAATTAACGTTTTCTTTACCGCGTTCAGTTGTGATTTTAAGTTTTTCTTGAATGTCACTTGGTAAGACATAATAAGCAACTCCAGCTTTAGATACTTTAAAATCATTTAAAACATAGGCGGTAACTTTTAAATCATCAATGTTCTTTTGATACATTTTTTGATATACATCTTTGGAAAGATTAAATCCCGTTTCAATAAGAATTTGCGCAATAGCAAATGTGTGAGCGGAAGTTGAATTGTATAAGAATCTTCCTGAATCTCCTGCAATTCCTGAATAGAAGTAGTGAGCGGCTTCTTTACTTAATTTTTTATTAAAGTATACAAGCATATTAGCCACTAATTCAGCACAAGAAGCGAGTTCATCATTGACTATGACAATATCGCCATATGGCTCTTTATTTGGGTGATGGTCAATTTTAATAATATTTTTAGCTTTTTGGTAACGTTTATCAGAAATTCGTGCGGTATTACCAGTATCGACAACAATTGCTAAAAATTCATTATTATCAAACCAAGCATCTTCCATTTCTTCCATGTATGGATAAAGACGTGGTGTAAAACAAACGTGGTTTTGACCAGTTACATGGATTTCTTTTTCTTTGAAATTTTCTTTTAACCATGTCGCTAATCCCATTTGTGTTCCTAAAGCATCATAGTCAGGCATTTCATGACGGAAGATAACAATTTTATCGTATTTTTTGATCATTGATAAAACTTGTTTATAACTCTTTTTGTTCTTTTTTATTAATTCTTTGATTGATTTATCTAGCATATTAAACCTCCTGAGTAATCTAATCTTATATATTATAGCAAATATTGATTCTTATTGCTCGTATTTTATTTTTGAGCATAAAAAAAGGGCTCTTTGACATCTGATGGGTACCCAGTTTCCTAGACACTAAATGTTTGTTAACTGGATTATATCATAAAGCTAACATGGATGCTTCTCTAAATTTAGATGGAGGCATCCAT
>ONAT01000036.1 GCA_900315885.1 uncultured Erysipelotrichaceae bacterium | reverse complement strand
TTTTTGTTCGCATTATAAAACCTCCTTTTACTAGAATAACAAAGAAAAAAGTGGATGGGTGTTTTTTTACCCTTGTCCACTTTTATCCTAGCACTCCATTTGAGGTCTTTTTGTCGTGGATTTAACTTTATACGTTAATTCATATGGAAAATTATTTTTTTATTCTTGATTTTCCTTATCTAATTTTTTTTGCACAAAATAATGCAAAATACTTATTAAAATACTTATTATTTTAATATTTATTAAAATATTATTATGAAAGCCCTTGCATTTTTTCTTTTACACCTTTAAAATCTAATAGTGACTTTATAAAGGAGGAATAAAAATGTCATTTACAATTAAAATCGGTGATAAGACATTACAATTTGATAAGAAAGTAAGTTTATTATCTCTTGTTGAGGATAACAACAAAGATTATATCGTAGCAAAAGTCAACAATAGAGTTCGCGAATTAACATATGAAGTATATTATGATGCAGAAGTTGAGTTCTTGACTGTTAAAGATCAAGCCGCAATCAGAACATATGAAACATCAATTAGATACTTATTCGCAATGGCGGCACATAGAATTTATCCAAACTTAAAGTTCCGCTTCTCATATAACGTTTCACGTTCCATCTTCGTTCAAATCTTGAATGAAAATATGCGTGTCGACACATCAATGGTTAAGAAGATTGATGAAGAAATGCGTAAATTAATTGAAAAAGATTTAGTTTTCAAAAGAATTATTGTAAGCAATGAAAAAGCCCTTGAGATTTATAAAGAACGTGGCTTTGAAGATAAGATTGCAACATTACAATATCGCCCAGAAAAAACAGTTCACTTCTATGAATGTGACGGCTATATGAACTATATGTATGGATACATGGTTCCATCAACTGGTTACTTAAAGAGATTTGCTCTTCGTTTATACTCTCCAGGTATCATCATTCAATACCCACGTAGTGAATGCAATGGTAACATTCCACCATTTGAAGATGCTCCAACATTTGGTAAAACACTTAAAGAAGCACATAAATGGGCAAAAGCAACAGGTGTTGATTCTGTCGCAGGTCTAAATAAGATGGTTAAGGAAGCTGGAGATATTGAATTCATTAATATCTGTGAAGCAAAACATAACCGTATGCTCTGTGAATTAGGTGAATTAATCGAAAAAGATATCGATAACATTCGTCTTATTTGTATTGCTGGACCTTCAAGTTCTGGTAAAACAACATTTGCAAATCGTTTAAGAATCGAATTATTATCTCGTGGAATTAAACCTATTCGTATTTCTATGGATGATTACTACTTACCAAGAGATATGGCACCACTTGATGAAAATGGTGAACCAGACTTAGAAAGTATTAACGCTTTAGACGTCCCACTTTTCAACCAAAACATGCTTGATTTAATTCAAGGCGAAGAAGTCCAATTACCAAAATTTGACTTCAAACTTGGTAAACGTGTTCCAGGACGTGTCTTAAAAGTACCAGATGGTCAACCAATTATTATTGAAGGAATTCATGCTTTAAATGATCAAATGACTACATTGATTCCAAAGCATCAAAAATTCAAAATTTACATTGCACCACAAGCCCAAATCAACTTAGATAATCATAACCCTATTTCTTTAACAGACTTAAGATTACTAAGAAGAATCGTTCGTGATAAACAATTCCGTAACGCATCTGCTGAAAGCACAATGCAAATGTGGCCAAGTGTCCGTAAGGGTGAATTTACTTGGATTTATAAAACTCAAGAAGGCGCAGACTACGTATACAACTCATTCTTACCATATGAATTATGTGTAATGCGTAAATATGCTTTACCAGTTTTACAAAAAATTGATGTCGATTCTCCATATTTTGCTCTTGCTGAGCGTTTAATTAAGTTCTTAAAATACTTCGTTGATATGGATGATAAATGGGTCCCATGTAATTCATTAATGCGTGAATTTATTGGCGGCAGCTGTTATCAAGACATTTAATTACATTAATATTGGCACAATACGAATGTATTGTGCTTTTATTTTGCCCTTATTAAGTCTATAATTATGCAAGGTGATAAATCTTATGAAAACAAAAACCAAATTATTAAGATACAAAATCTTTAAAATACTATTATTGTTTTGGACATTATTTATAGGAATTGGTGCTTTGTGGGGTTCATTATGTATGTTTATTGACCCAACTGGTAAATTACTTCATATGGATGCATTACTTCCATATTTCCAAGTATTACCTTTCGCTGATATTCTTTTTACTAACTACATCTTTTCTGGCATTTGTTTATTAATAGTTAATGGACTATCAAATATTTTGGCTTTTACACTAATTCTTTTAAAGAAAAAAATCGGTTATATTTTGGGAACAATTTTTGGATTTACTTTAATGATATGGATTATAATTCAATTTATCATTTTCCCAAGCAATCCATTATCTACATCATATTTTATTTTCGGTGTTTTACAATTAATAAGTGGACTTCTAGCTTTGCTTACAAGAAAACAATATTTGTATCAAGAATTACAATATGAAAACACTAATAAAAGTGATACATTAGTGGTTTATTTTTCGCGTACTGGTTACACAAATAACTACGCTATCAAAATGGCAAATTCAAACAATTTTGATATCGAACGCTTATATGTTAACGAAAGAACTGATGGATTATTAGGTTTCTTATGGTGTGGACGATTTGGCATGCATAAATGGGGTATGAGTATTAATTCTTTAAAACACGATATCAAAAAATATAAGAAAGTGATTATTATTACACCGCTGTGGGTTTTCCATATTTCTGCACCAATTAGAGAGTTCATTAAGCAAAATCTTGATTATCTAAAATCTATTGAAACGCAAATAATTATCAATCATTTTATGCATTATTTAACAAAATGTTCCATTAAAGAAGTTGAGTCATTATTGCCAAGCGCTACTATAACTTCAATTGAAACACAATATGGTCACACACATTCTGAAAAGTTAATCAAATAATTTTTTATATTTTTCAAAGATAAATATGGTAGAATATAAAGAATGGAGACTAACTATTAAAAAACAATAGTAAATTTAAAAAAAGTTTGAATCACGTTAAAAGACACGTTAAAAAGAGCTTGCCTATGAATCAAGCACAAA
>ONAT01000013.1 GCA_900315885.1 uncultured Erysipelotrichaceae bacterium | reverse complement strand
ATACCATCTGGCCAGATGGTATAATTAAACACTCAGTTCTCAAAGAAAGGAATGTTATAGAACTATTCTTTTAATTGAGTAATTCTATAATACAAGGCAATTATGAAAAAATTCTTAGATTCATTCAACAAATGGTCCAATAATGTTTTTGAAAATTTTAATAAATCCTTTCGAAAACATCTCTTACTTATTGTTTTTATTGTTTTATCTGTAATCGCCTTAGCAATGCGTATCTTATTTATTGATTATTTAAGTGGAGATATGGCTAGTTTCTTAGTTCCTTGGTTTAATTATTTCCGTGAAAACGGTCACTTCTTGGCTTTAAAAACTATAGATCAAGCCACGAATAACGATTATCTTCTCGGTTATAATAATTTACTTGCTTTGATGAGTTATTTGGGTGGTAGGCCAATTGCAATTATTAAATCAATTAGTTTCTTTTTTGATTTTGCTTTAGCTATTGGTGTTGGCCTTGTAACATATCATTTTAGCAAGAAAAAGATTACATTTTTGATTTCTTATTTAATTGTTTTATTTGCTCCAAGCGTTTTTGCTAATTCGGCTTTGTGGGGACAATGTGACCAAATATACGTTTGTCTTATTGTCTATACCTTCTTATTATTTTTAAAAAAGAAAAACATTTTTGGAAGTTTACTCTTAGGAATAGCGTTCTCTTTCAAAATTCAAACTATTTTCTTTGTGCCACTTCTTGGATTTATGTGGCTAAACAAAAAATATCGTTTATGGCATTTATTACTTATTCCTGTTGGCTTTATGATAAGTGCTTTACCTTGTTATTTTGTCGGAGGAGAATTCGTAAAACCATTCGCAATTATTGGTAAACAATTTGGTGAATATAGTAATTTGAATTATGGTGCTGGTTCAATGTATGCTTTTCTAGAAATGACTTTACTTGCCGAATGTTTTAATAAAGGTGTTTCTATTTTGTTTGCTCTTGCAGTTCTACTATTTATTATGTTTGTATTGTATTACAAAAAAGTCGAATGCAACGAAAATAATATGCTTTATGTCGCTGCTTTGTACGCAATTATAACTCCATTTGTTTTACCTCACATGCACGAAAGATATTTCTTTATGGCTGATATGTTTATCTTAATGTATGTAATCGTAAGAAAAAAACAATACTATTTAGCGCCGCTAATGATATTCTCTTCTGTTAATAACTACACGCATTTCTTAACTGGTGAATATATCTTCAAATTCTTAGGTCAAGATTGTGTTCGCTTATCAGCCCTTATTAACTTAGCAATAATTATTATTTTGTTAGTTAATATGCGTGAAGTATTCCCAAAAAAAGAGCAAGAATTAATTGGTAACAATTAACTGCTACAATAGGCCACATTTTACTGATTGTAAAGCGTGGCTTTTTATTATATAATTAGTCATAATGATTTAGAGGTATCTATTATGAAAAAGAAATTAATTTTTGGAGCGTTATTCGTTTTATTAACTGGTTGCGGAATTCCAACTAGTCAAACGCCAACACTTCCATCAAATGTTAGCGTTATAACACCAAGTATAACAAATCCAAGCATTGTAGATTCAAGTGATACTAATACTAGTACATCAACAATTGATATTAGTACAAATTTACCAAGTAATAATCAAGATTCAGATTCAAAAACTAGCGAAAAGCCTTCGCTTCCGCTTCCATCACTCCCATCTGTAACTCCTTCTATTAGCACATCTACATCTAATACAACATCACTAATTACAGGATTTGAAGATGATTTGATTAACAATAATCAAACTATCAAAAATTATTATGCAAGCATTGATTTTAGTAAAGATGGAACCGCCTTACTAAGTGAACTTCAATCACTCAATAGTCAAAAGAGAACATATACTCCTGGTTATGGTGGATTATGGAATTATTATAATAAAACAGACTACGATCCAAAAAATCCATCCCAATATATCGCATTTTATAGAGGCACTTCAGCATCTAAAGGTTCAATGAATAAAGAGCACGTATGGCCAAACTCTCATGGTGGAAATTTAGTTGAAGGCGATATTCATATGACACGACCAACGTTAAGTTCTGATAACTCGAGTAGAGGAAATTCTTTCTATGTTGAAGGTAAGAATCACAGTACAAATGGTTGGGATCCGTACGCAGATGGAATGACTGAATATTACCGTGGAATTTCTGCACGAATTATCTTCTATTGTGTTGTTGCTTCTCCAAAACTTCAACTAGTAGATTTAGATTATCATGCCACTTCTAACAAAAATAGAGATAATATGATGGGTAAAT
The DNA here is from genome assembly GCA_900315885.1 of uncultured Erysipelotrichaceae bacterium. Taxonomy (GTDB): domain Bacteria; phylum Bacillota_I; class Bacilli_A; order RFN20; family CAG-826; genus RUG131. Next base: position 30,793 of record ONAT01000013.1, on the reverse strand, counting down.
TATCCGATTTACTTAAGTGGAATTTAGTATATGGCATTGATGATACCGAAATAAGAAGAAACGATGGTGCTCAAGGCGTTCAAGGAAATAGAAACCCATTTATTGATGACCGCACTTTAGCGTGTAAAATATGGGGCGACACAAATGAAACAACCAAATCCATTTGTGCTCAATATGACCCTAGAGCTAAAAAATCAAAAATGACTAATGAACAAATCAAAATAATCAATGATGAACAACAAGATATTAAAGAGATAATTTATTTATCAAGTGAAGACATCTTAAACAAAAGAAAATAAGAAAAGGCCACATAATGTGGCCTTTTTAAATGCTCAAAATCAATTTATTTAATTATAAAATCTTTTTCGACATATTCAATGCCTTTTTCTTCGTGCAATTCTTTTAAAACATCTTTTACTTCTTGAGGAGCATTCTTATCAACAATTACTCGACGCATCACAGGAGCAAAGAAAGCATTATTCAAAAGATTTTGTTCATGAAGAATAATAACTGCTTCATTATCATTTCCTATCATAAAGCGCTTTAATAATTCTTTTATATCACTTGATTCTTTAATAATTTCAAGTTCTTCTTTTGTCATACATGGATAAAAATTCGCAACAATTGTCTGATATCCTTTTTGATCAATTTTATTAAAGTCGTACTCAATATAAAAATGAGGATGCTTATCTCCTTTAATTGATTTTTTAAATTTAACAAAACGGAAACCATCTAATTTATCATCATCAAGTTTATCAAAAGGTATGACATCGTCAAAAAGTGCTTCAATTCCTTTAAAATGTTTTTGTCCTTTTTCATCGTTGGTAACAGATAAATTTCCTGGTAAAAAAAGAGGAACCAATACCCAATCTTTCTTTTCTAATACTGCTTTATATACTTCTTTATCATCTTCAGAAAAAAGACGGTAGTAATTGTCCAAATACTTATTCATAAGATACCTCACTTATCGTAAACATTATAAACTATTTTATTTATATATCAAATGCCTATTAATAGCTTTTTAAAGCACATTGTGAAAGATTTACAATACACTAATAGTAGCAAGGAGGTCGCACATGAATCCATTAGTAACATTTGAAAATGTATCCAAATCTTTCTTTTCAGATTCTGGTCAAATTGATGTTTTAAAAGATATTAGTTTTTCCCTATTTGAAAATGAAATAATCGCTATTATTGGACCATCAGGATGTGGTAAGTCTACTATTTTAAATTTAGCTAGTGATTTAGAACAACCCACAAGTGGTGACATAAAACGAAATAGTAAGATTGGATATATGTTTCAACGTGATAACTTATTCATGTGGCGAAATGTCTTAGATAACATTAGCCTTGGTTTAGAAATTTCTAAATCTAAAACTAAAGAAAATCTTAACTACGTACATGATTTGCTTAACAAATATGGCTTAAATGACTTTGCCCATCACTATCCTAACGAATTATCTGGTGGGATGAGACAACGTGTCGCCCTCATTCGTACATTAGCCTTAAAGCCAGATTTATTACTTCTTGATGAACCATTCTCGGCCTTAGATTATCAAACTCGCCTTTTTGTTCTTGATGATGTTTATAACATTATAAGGAAAGAACAAAAATCAGCGATAATTGTAACACACGATATCTCGGAAGCCATAAGTGTTGCTAATAAAGTAATCGTTTTATCTAACCGTCCTTGCATCATAAAAAAAGTACTAGATATTAAAATCAAAGATAAAGCAAACAAAACACCTACGCAAATACGCAAAACTAAAGAATTCCAAGAATATTTTGATATCATTTTTAAGGAGTTGAACAACCATGAAACAAATTGATTCAATTTCTAATTACAAAAAGCATATCAAAAGAAAGAAAACTATTATATTATTAACCCAAATTGGCTTAGGAGTAGCTTTTGTTTTTTTGTGGGAATTACTCGCACATTTAAACATTATCAATGTGTTTTTAGTATCAAAGCCAAGCGCCATCTTCGAACTTTTAATTAAATACGTTAAAAGTGGAACATTATTTAACCATGTTTTCGTTAGTGTTTATGAAACATTGCTCGGTTTAATAATTGGCACTATCGTGGGTTTAATAATAGGAGTTATCTTATGGTGGAATAACAATTTAGCGAAAGTATTAGATCCGTTCCTTGTTGTGCTTAATGCTTTACCAAAAACAGCTTTAGCCCCAATTCTTATTATTTGGGCGGGGACTGGCATAAAAGGAATTGTTCTTGTTGCCATTTCACTTTCTATTGTCGTAACAATTATGTCCGCATATAACTACTTTTCTTCCGTTGATAAAGAACAAATAAAAATGATGAAAACTATGGGTGCTAGTAAGTTTCAAATCTTAACTAAATTAGTATTACCTTCAAACATTCCTAATATTTTAAACATTGTAAAAATAAACATCGGAATGAGCTGGGTTGGCGTCATTGTTGGTGAGTTTTTAGTATCACGCGAAGGAATTGGATACTTAGTTGTCTATGGTGGACAAGTGTTTAAATTAGATTTAGTGATGATGGGCGTATTTATCTTAGGTGTCATTGCTTTACTCATGTATCTTTTACTTAATACAATTGAAAAATACTACCGTTACTCCAAATATAAGGCACATAAATAAAAAAGAGGACTAATCCTCTTTTTTTTATTTTAATGCTTCTTTTACAAATTTTTCAAAAGCAATATTGCCTTTTTTATCATCCTTAAATACTGCAGAATTAATTAAAATTTCCTTACAAATATCAACGATTTTATCTTTGACAACAGACATAGCTTTCTCTTTACTTAAATTTATACCATGAGTATTAACTAAATCTTCCATCATTTGTTGATGAATAACTAATTCTTCATATTTTTTAACATATGTCTCAACAGGATTCTTTTCATTGCTCATTAGCATTTCTTCTACATAACCCATTTGACGTTTTAAACGAGGTGGAAGAATAAATAAACCTAATGATTCAATAAGTCCAATACCTTCTTGTTTAATGTGATGGTTTTCTTTATGTGAATGGAAGATACCATCTGGATGTTCTTCGTTACATCTGTTATTACGTAAAACGAGATTCATTTGGTAAATGTCATTATTCTTTTTTGCAATTGGGGTAATTGTGTTATGACGCACTCCATCTGTATAAGCAATAACATCAACGCTTTCATCACTATAATTAACCCATGCATTAAAGATTTTCTTAGACATTTCACTTACTTTTTCTAAATCTTTTGATTCGACACGAATAACCGCACTATACCAATCCAAAGAAGAAACTTTAACTTTTCCATTATCAAAGAACACTTTTTTATCTTTTGCTTTAAATAAAGGCATATTATGTGCTCCACCTTGATAATGTTCATGGTTTAAGATTGAACCTCCAACGATTGGCAAATCAGCATTTGAGCCCACAAAGAAAGTTGGATACAAATCAACAAATTCTAATAATTTATGAAATGTTGTGTTATTAATAGTCATATTGTGGTGTTCACTATTTACCACAATTGCGTGATGATCAAAATAAGCATATGGAGAATATTGTAAGAACCAATCTTCATTACCTAATTTCATTGTTAAATAACGAATGTTTTCTCTTGCTGGATGATCCGCTCGTCCTGTATAACCAATGTTTTCTTTGCATAATAAACAACTTGGATACTTAATGTTATTTGTCTTAATTAATAATTTAGCAACATCTTTGTTATTTTTTTCTGGTTTTGATAAATTAATCGTCACTTCGACAACATTACTTCCATAATCTTTCGTGAAAAATATGTTTCTATCAATCGCAGTTTTTTGAATGTAGTTGTTTTTAATAGATAAATCAAATAAATAATCTAATCCTTCACCGTGATGACTTTTTTCTAAATCATGTGCTTTTTTATCAACTTGCGAAGGTAAAGGTGATAATAATCCCATTATTTTTACAATTGTAAGTTCAATATTTTCAGCATTTTTACTTGTTAAATATTCTCTTACTTCATCAAGTAAGATATCTGGAACTTTCAAATCTTTAATATAATCTAAATTTAATTTTTCGCCCATATAAGGTATATCAACGCCTAAAATATCTAGCAATAAATTTCTTTTGTATAATGCATCCAAGTTTTCTAAATATAGATGTTTCTTTGCGTATTCAATTAATTCTTCAATAATAACTTTAATATCTTTCATAATTTCCCCTTATAAAATATAAATATTTTATTCTTACATTTTAATTTTAATTATTACCTAAATAATGTCAAGTAATTATAACCGCACAATATATGCTTTATTTAGTGCCAAAATGTCACACAAATAAAAGATAGTAATACACTAATGTAGGTGATTTAATGAAAAAGATTAAAAAGTTATTATTAACTGCTTTATTTTTATCCTCTTTATTTTTAAATAGCTGTAAGAATGATGGATTAACTAATATTACAGTCGCGGAAGTAACGCACTCCTTGTTTTACGCTCCCCAATATATTGCCATCAATAAAGGTTATTTTAAAGATGAAGGATTAAATGTCAATGTCATAACCACTCCTGGCGCTGATAAGACAATGGCAGCATTATTATCTAAAGAAGCACAAATTGGACTTATGGGGCCAGAAGCTACTGTTTATGTTTATAATGGTGGCGAAAAGAATTATGCTGTCAACTTTGCCCAATTAACCCAAAAAGATGGTTCGTTCCTTTTAGGTCGTGAAAAGATTGATAACTTTACTTATGATATGTTAAAAGGAAAAACACTTATCGGTGGACGTAAAGGTGGAATGCCCGAAATGACTCTTGAATACGTCTTAAAAAATCAAGGCTTAACCGTAACAAGAAATGGTGAAGATTTAAACGCTGATGTTAATATTCGCACTGATGTTAATTTCGATGTTATGGCAGGAGTATTTACGGCTGGACAATCAGATTATGTTACTTTATTTGAACCTTCGGCTTCACAAGTTGAAAGAAACGGAATCGGTCATATCGTAGCTTCTATTGGTGAATCTAGTGGTGTCGTTCCTTATACTTGTTATTCTTCTTTAAAAGATTATCTTAGCGATAATTCAGAAACGATTAATAAATTCACACGCGCAATCAAAAAAGGCTTAGAATTCGTTTATAGTGCTTCTATGGATGAATTAGTGGAAGCCTTAAGTCCTTCTTTTGTCTCTAGTGATAATGAAGAAATAACTCGTGTTATGACTAACTATCTAAATATTCAAGCATGGCCAACTTCTCTTGAATTAAAAGAAGAAAACTATAATCGCTTAATTGAGATTGTAACAATGGCGGGTGAATTAGATAAACCGGCACCATTTGAAAACATTGTTAATAATACTTTTAGCAAATAAAAATTCCTCATAATGAGGAATTTTTTTATTTAATACGGAATAATCTTATCGCATTCAATATTGCTATAACTGCTACACCGACATCACCAAACACCGCTAACCACATATTAGCAATACCAAGTGCAGATAAGATAAGGATTAAGACTTTGACAGTTATGGCAAAGATAATGTTTTCTTTGACGATAGTCATCGTTTTATGAGATATTCTTTGAGCATCAATAATATTGCTTAAATCATCTTTCATTAAGACAATATCACTTGCTTCAATTGCAGCATCACTTCCAACGCCACCCATCGCAATACCGATATCTGCGGTCATAATACTTGGGGCATCGTTAATACCATCGCCAACAAAGCATAAGACGTCGTTTGATTTCTTTTGTGCTAACATTTCTTCAACATAAGCTGCTTTATTTTGTGGTAAAAGTGAAGCATAAACTTTACTAAGTCCTAATTCTTTTGCCACGTTTTCTGCGACTTGTTCATTGTCACCAGTTAACATAACTGATTCATAATGTTTGGAATTTAAGTAAGAAATTAATTCTTTACTTTCTTTCTTTATTTCATCATTAATAACAATTGAACCTATGAATTCATTATTGTGTGCGACATAAATAATTGTGCCTACTTCATTTAAAACATCATATTTAATCTTGTTGTTTTTCATAAGTTTTTCATTACCACAATAAATAATATCACGGTCTTTTTTAGCAATAATTCCTTCACCAGCGACATTAGTAATTACATAGCCATCTGCGATTTTACCTTTGTATGCGCTGAGAATCGATTTAGCAATTGGGTGACTTGAACCTTGTTCTGCAATTGCGGCCAAGCCTAAAATTTCATCTTTTCTAGCACTAGGATTAACTTTTGCAATAGCGAAATTACCTTTTGTTAACGTACCAGTTTTATCAAAAACGAAGATATTGGCTTTACTAAATTTTTCTAAGTAGTTTGATCCTTTAATTAAGATACCACGTTTAGAAGCAACTCCAATACCCGAGAAGAACGATAATGGAATTGAAATAACTAATGCACAAGGGCAAGAGACAACCAAGAAACTTAAAGCACGATATACCCATATTTCCCAATTTCCAGTAATAAGACTTGGAACAATTGCTAGTAATAAAGCTAATATGACAACGATTGGAGTATAGACACGCGCAAAAGCGGAAATAAAGTTTTCAGAATTTGATTTTTTATTTGTCGCACTTTCGACTAATTCAAGAATCTTGGAAACTGTAGAATCATAGAATTCTTTAGTAACTTTAACTTCAATTTGTGAAGTAAGGTTAACAGCACCACTTATGATTTCATCATTTTCTTTCGCATCACGAGGTAAAGACTCACCTGTTAATGATTTTGTATCTAAAGAAGTATTGCCTTTAATGACTACACCATCTAGTGGGACTTTTTCACCCGGATTAATAACAATGATATCACCAATTTTTACTTCTTCTGGTCCTAATATTTCAAGTTTACCATCGCGATATACATTAGCATAATCGGGTCTAATATCCATTAAAGAAGAAATTGATTTTCTTGTCTTATTAACAGCGTAATCTTGGAAGAATTCTCCGACTTGATAAAAGAGTAATACGGCACATGCTTCATCAAATCCTTCAATTTCCATTTGATTAACACCTTTATAAATTGCTAAGGCAAAGGCTCCAATTGTTGCTACAAGCATTAAGAAATTTTCATCAAATACTTGTCCATGAGCAATATTTCTAACAGCTTTAATAATTACATCGTAACCGATAATAATATATACAATGAGATATAAGCCAAATGGTAAAAGCCAATTTAAAGGTCCATTAATAAACGAAGCTAGATTTAGTGTTTTATCAATGACAAATAATATAAGAAATAGTGATAGAGCAACAATAATGCGTATTAAATTCTTTTTTTGTTTTTTACTCATTTATTGTCACCCCATCTAGCATTTGATTGAACAATCTGGCTCTATTTTTTTGATTGTCTTTTTAACACTTTCAAGCACTTGATCAAATTTATCGTCTTCAATAACAAGCACCATTCTTTGTGTCATGAAAGAAACTGAAGCATATTTAACTCCATCTAGATGGGAAATTGCTTCCTCAATCTTTGCTGCGCAGTTTGCACAATCCAAATCTTCTAATTCAAATACTTTTCTCATAAAAATACCTCCTGTAACATTTGAATGATTATTCAAGTGTTTTTGTTTTTTAAAGCGGTTATTAAGCCACTAAACTACTTCTCATTTATGTGTGAGAGACCACATTCAAATATTTGTGATACATGGTCATCATCAAGAGAATACATAACTTCTTTGCCCATTTTTGTGGCTTTGACTAACTTAGCATCACGTAATATTCTAAGTTGATGTGAAACAGCAGAAACAGTCATGTCTAAGATTTCTGCGATATCACAAACACACAAATCCCTTATTTCTAAGCAAGACATAATTTTTGTGCGTGAGGAATCACCGAATACTTTAAATAAATTTGCTAGACTATCAACTTGTTCATTTTCTGGCAAATGACTTCTGACATCTTTTACCAAAGCATTGTGATTGTCGATAGCTTCATCAATTTTAGTTGCCATGATTGCGCCGCCTTTCATTTGAACGTTTATTCAATCGTTCAACTATATTATATGCATCTATATGTCAATGTCAACACTTTTTTATAATGTTTTTTTTATTTTATCTATTTAATTGTTGCATTTACTATTTCCACTAACATATTTTATATATTTGTAATTCAAAAAAATCGCCAATAAGACACAAAAAAAGGATACACCGCAATCCTATCGCTAGGTGCATGTTCAATGTATCCATTACTATATATAGATTATTACAAAAGTAAACTAAAATTTTTAATTCTTCTCAATAAACTTTGTACCAAAATGTCGACGTAAGATTTGATCTAAGTCTTCTAAGTTTCCACTCACAAGAGAATCTTTAGGTATTACATGACATTGTGTATTTGCAATATAAAGAAAATAATGTGTTTTAGTTTTAATTACTTGAAAAAAGTAACGATAAGCCGCCTCAGTTGTGGCTTTAAAATCTTCTCCTTTTTGTTGAATTATCCATACTTTATCATCATCAAACTTGTAAGTAACTTCTGTATCCTCACTTAATAGTTTCATTGATTTATTAGTTTTCTTTTGTGCGGCATTAGCAATAAAGAAAACTATAGGAGGATATATAACTCCAAAAACTAATAAGAATATTCCTAGTTGTTTTAAATCCTCACTAGTATTAGGCAAAATAAAAGCAAATAAAACCCCAAAAGCTATAAACAGAACAGCAAAGCCTATTAAAAATTTCATAACTTTCTTTTTTTCCATTTTGGTTAGACTTTTAACTGCCTCATTATTCATTTTTGTTTGAAATTCTATCATAATTATTTCCTCCAATTTCTTTTAAATCATTAATAACTCCAATTAAATTTTTCGTAATCTTTTTATCACTTAACTGTGATAAGCGCATAAAGTAAGCTTGTTTAATGGATGAATCTAACACTTCTATTTTTTGCTTATCTTTTATTCTAAAGACCAAAGTGTAGATAATGCCATTACTTACTTCACTATTACCAATTTTTGTTTTTAATGGTCTGCTTTTTAATTCATTAACATAATCACTTTGTGTCACGATTACACCAGTTAATTCATAACATATGCGTATTGCGGCTTGTAATTTTGATTCTCCAATTTCTCTTTCTTTAATCGGAAAACAAGTCCTAATTGTATTATTATGCATCATATCAACTAAAAGGACTTCTTCTTGATATAAAACAATGCATTCAAGATAAATATATTTATCATCCATTTTAATTAATCTCCTTTAATTCCGCATTGATAATGGAAAGAAGATATATTTTTGCTTTCTTTTTGAAAGATTTTTCAATGAAATTTTGATAATACTTAAGTTGCGTTACATATGCTTCATCATCTATATTTTTAGTTTTGTAATCGATAATTTTTATATCATCCGAATTAATAAGTAATAAGTCAATAACTCCGTTTAAATCGTTATCTTTATCAAAGAACGAATATTCTTTATAGATGTTTGTATTAGTTAAATCATTAAATATATCTAAAGTTAATACTTTATCTATTAAATTCTTCTCTTTCTTATCTTTAATAAATGAAGTATCTTTTGTCTTGAAATCGGTTAATTCAAGAAGATAATGTAACTTACTACCATATTCTAAAGTACTTGCGTTAACATCAAGCGATATCGATTTCGATGCCTTCTTTTGGGAAGTAACAAGTTCACTATCAATAGGATTCTTAGCAATAAATGTCACTAAATTATCATGATAATTTGTATTTTCTTCAGCATTATCCAAATCAATATCTACAACACTTTTTTCTTTTTCACTTATTGGAGTATGTCCTTGCGTTTGATAATAATCTATTAATTGATGGAAAGTTTTAATTGTGGATAAATCATATATTTCTTTACTATTAAAGTCATTAAGTAAGATTATAGCTTTTTCTCTTGCTCTAGTTAAAGCAACGTAGAATAATCTTATCTTTTCACTAATAGTGCTTTCTTTATCTTGTTCTTTATTTAAATAATCAAGAACATTTATATATTTTTGTGATTCATCAACAACAGGGAATAATAATCCATATTTTTTAGAAATTTTAAATTTAGATTTTGCGCCTCCACCTTTATAAAAGTCATTATCTAAACAAGGTAAGTAAACAATAGGATATTCTAATCCTTTTGAGTGATGCATTGTATAAGTTAAAACAACACCTTCAACGTTTTGTTTTATTTCTTTATCAAAATCTGTTTCTTCGCTGCGAAGTGTTTGTAAATACGCAATAAATTCTAAGAAAGAGAAATTAAGTTCTTCCATTGTCTTACTTGCGTCAATCAAGGCATCCAAAGCACTTTCGTTATTTTCAACATCTCCAATATAGACTAATTTATTGTAGATATCTAATGCATGATAAACACGACGAATAATTTGACTAAGCGTCAATTCATCAAGCTCCTTAGCAATTGGCAATAAATCATTTATAACTTGCGTTTGAAGCATATTTTCGCTTGTCATAACTTCATAAATGCTATTATCGTTTTCTTGATAAACAAAAGATCGCATTAAAGCAATTAAAGCATGTTTAAACTCATTATCGTATGTCTCATCTTTTAATTTTTGAAGTAAAACTAAAGCATTGCTAAAGACATAACCAACTTTAGAAGATATTAAGGCACTTGGTTTATCAATACTAATTGGAATTTTATATTCATCAAACACTTTTTTAAAAGTATTTAAATGTTTACGTTTATCCACTAATATGGCAAAGTCACGATATTCAGCCTCACGAAGCGACTTGTTGTCTTTATCAAATATTTTTATAACCTTAATTTTATCTAAAATATCTTGGGCAATGATTCTTGCTTCAATTTCTTCGCTTTTCTTACGCGTTTCTTTTTCATAATTAAAATATCGATATATCTCGGTTTGATGCGATAAAAGCGCTTCTCCTGCTTTATCATAATCTTTATTACCCGCAATAGTGATATGGTCTATTTTATAATCAACCGCTCCATATTTCTTTGACATTATGAAAGAAAACATCTTATTGATATCATCGATAACTTCTTTTCGACTTCTAAAGTTTTGAACTAAATCTACTTTTTCTCCCCCAATGCCTTTTTTAAAGTTTTCATATTTATTTTGGAAGATTTCACAATTAGTGTTTCTAAATCCATAAATAGATTGTTTAGTATCTCCTACCATAAAGACATTATTATTACTTAAAGCAGAAATAAATGTTTCTTGAATATCGGAAGTATCTTGATATTCATCAACCATAATAAACTTAATGCCTTCTTTAAGTTCTTTATTAATATCTTTATCTTGCACAATTTGTAATGCCATATTTGCAATATCTGAGAATGAATAAGCATTTTTACTTTTCTTATAATTCATTAAGCGATGATTTAGTTCTCGAGCTAGGGCAAATAATGTTACACATGATTCTTGATATTTAGGATTAAATAAAAAGTCGTGCAATCTCTTTTTATCGCATAATAACTTATATTGATTTACATCTAAATCGATTATCTTCTTTAATTTTTTATCTTCTTCATCGAGTTTAAATTGGGCTTTTCGTGTTTCAACGTTTTTATAAGTTGCTATACATGCACAAAAATCATCAAAATTATCAATATCTAGAAGTGCTTGATAACTATCTCTAATAGCGTCCGCGGTAAAAGTGTTATTCATATGGTCTAGCAAATTCATCTTTGTTAAGATTGTTTGTTTAATTGATTGCATTAAATCTTCAATTACCACATTAAAGAAATCTTCATTATAGGCAAATGCATTCGCGGTTAATAAATATTCATCTTTATTAACACACTTTTCAGCATTACTTAAGATATCTTTCACAAAAACTTTAATTGGCTCATCATCTTTAATACAGAATGTATGAATTAATTTAATGAACGCCTCATCTTTTTTTTCATATAGTTCATCAAACATATTGTTAAGAATTTCATTTTCTTTGACATGTAAGATATTATCGTCAATAACACTTACATTTTTAGCAATATCAAAATAATAATTATATTTTTTCACTAATGATAAGGCATAAGCATCAAAAGTCGTAACATTACTACCTTCGACTTGATCCGCAAGTGCAAATAAGCCCTCATCTCTTAATCTTTTGATAATACGGTCTTTCATTTCGTGCGCAGCAGCATTAGTGAATGTTAAAATTAAAAGTTCATCAACACGAGCTTCTTTATTTTTGATAATTTGAAATACTCTTTCGGTAAGGACTGCAGTTTTTCCTGAACCTGCGCCCGCTGACACAATCGCATTGGTATGTCTTAATTCATCAATAGCTTTTTTTTGCTCATTCGTCCACGCCATTTGTGTCATCTCCTTTTATTTCTAATAATCGATAATCATTATCTTCTTTATTACAAATATCGCCAAACGGACAATATTTACAAATATCTTGTGCTGATTTTCCCACAATTTTAGCAGGACTAATATCAAAAAATCCTTTTTGAATAGCTTGATCTGCTTCCAAGAATTTTTGTTTTGCTAAATTAATAATCTCTTCAAATTGTTCATGTGTATTGGTGCTTTTCTTACCAATAGTTATGTTATCTTTTAAATTTTTAACACCTGTTAAATCGCGACTAAATGTACGCATTTTATTTAAGTCGACACTAAATTCACCCGCTAATTTAAAATTATCGGCGATAAAGTTTGTTTCGTTACCACGTGGTAAATTTATTTCATCATTTAATATTCTTTGAATATAAAAACCAATAAGTTCTTTATCTTTGAATTGTGGTTCATTTTGTAACAACAAGGCATATGTAGGAAGTTGCATTGAAAAACCGAAATCAACTTCTTCTCTTTGATATTTTTCATTTCCTGTTTTGTAGTCAACAATTGAATAATATTCTTTTTCATTATCGTTTGTTATTATCACACTATCGATTACACCTTTAACACTTACTTCGTCACTAATTGGTTCAATATATGTTTTTTCTTTCAAAGCATATTTTAAATTCATGTTATTTTTACGATTTAATAACATTGAAACAAAATATTTAAATTCTGCTTGTATCTTTTCAAGTAATACTTCTTCACGTGCTGTAAAAGAGAACAATTCATAAGCTTTTTTGTATTCTAGATTGTAATCAAATCCATCATCATAAATGTTTTCTAAAACTTTATGAAATAACTGTCCTATTTTTGTATTGAAAGTATCTTCAAAATCATCAATTGCTAGAATACGTGTTAAATAATACTTAAATGGGCAAATAAAATAATCTTTAATGTTTGAATACGAGTAAACCCTTTTTGTGCTTGTTGGTCTATAACTAGTAATAGTTTCAAAATTATGATTATAAGTAAGATAAGGCACTTCAAATAAATGCATATACGAATGTCTTAAATCGCTATCAAAAGCGTATTTGCGTTTTAAATCTTCAAGTTTTGCTAAAATCTTCATTCCCTCTTTTTTAGAATAAATGTTTTTAGCGTAACTATCTTTAATAACCTTCCAATTAAATTCTTTGATCAAACTCGATGGGTATTCAACGTTGTTATTAGAATTTAAAGAATAACTTATAAACAAATTTTTAGTATTAGTGATTTCTGAAACTAATTTAGATTTAGAAACCGTGTTAGAGGCAAAACTTGTTATGTGATGGATTGCAGTTTTTTCTTTATTGGTTAAGTAATCATCATCTTTTTGAATTTTCGGATATTTAGATTGATTAAAGCCTAAAAAGAAATAATATTTTGATTCATCACTAAGGCCTAAACTTGATTTTGTTACAAAATATTTATCACTACTTTCAGTTATTTTTGTGGCACTTAAAATTGATTTTAATGTTGCGATTTGTTTATATGCATCTTTAATAGTTAATAAATGGTAATCATTAATTATTTGTAATAATTCTAAAATCACAGCATCATCACTAAATTCGTTATAACGCACAAAATCATCAAGTCCTGTTATTTCAATTTCATTGACAAGTTTTAAAACTTGTGGTTTATATAAATAACTAACTTCTAAGTCTATAAGTGCTGGTAAATTAAATTGCTCACACATTTTGTTAATAGCAAAAGCATATCTATTTTCATCTATAACAAGCACAATATCCTTTTGATTTACGCCATTATTAAGCAAATCACAAATAGAATTTAAAACAAAATATACTTCATCGTTAATAGTCTTAAATTCGTGGATTTGTGGAATGTATTTATCATTAGTAAAGCCCAAAAAATGTGTTTTAGTGTTTAATTTATTTAAAACAGCTTCTAACTCAACATCAATTTCTCCATAGCCATAAACATAGACATCTTTGTTTACAAATTCATGCGCTAAATATTCGTTTGTTGTTAATAAATTATCTTGTTCAAGTTTTGTTCTAATATCGTATAACTTACGTATTTTATCATTATAATCACTATATGAAAAATTAATGTTATCTAATAGCATCTTAGCGTTTTCAAAAGATAAATCTAAGTCATTCATAACTTTAATAATGCTTAAAATATCATATTTTCCATAAAATGATGAAATAACATCTTCTTTAGAATAGATTTTAAATTTTATATTTAAATCCGCACGCAAAAATTTAACTAGATCATTATGATATTCACTAGGCGTTATTAATATAAAATCTTTACTCTTAATATCTATTCTCATAATCTTTTTACCTAATATAAATTATAGATTAAATGACTCGGTTTTAGCAATAGTATACTTATGTATACTAAAAAGCAAATCTATCAAAATGAAAACTTACCTGGATTTGCCTATAAAAGTAAAAGGACATCACAAGATGTCCTAATATTTACCACTCGAATACTCGTGTAGCTTTAACTGCTAGCTTCCACTTTTTATAACGGTCTTTAACTTCTTTTCTTGCCATTGATGGTGTGAATTTCTTATCAATGATATGTATTGTTTTAATATCATTCGTAGATTTATAAAAGCCTGTATAAAGTCCCGCTAAATAAGCTGCACCTAATGCTGTTGTTTCTAAACATGCTGGTAGTTTAATTGGCGTTTCAATAATATCAGATTGGAATTGCATTAAATAATTATTTGCAGTCGCTCCACCATCAACATTTAAACTCTTAATATTAATCTGTGTATCTTTTTTAAGAGTTTCGATTAAATCTTTTGATTGATAAGCAATAGATTCAAGAGTAGCTCTAATAAAATGATATTTATTAGTTGCTCTTGTTAAACCAAACACTGCACCACGCGCATTGTTATCCCAATAAGGTGTTCCTAATCCAACGAAAGCTGGCACGACATAAACACCACATGAATCGTTAACTTTTTGAGCCGATACTTCGCTATCGCTAGCTTTATTAATTAATTTCATTTGATCACGTAACCATTGCACTGATGCTCCACCAATGAAGACAGATCCTTCAAGAGCATAAGTTATCTTTCCATTAATTTGCCAGGCAATTGTGGTTAATAAACCATTTTTTGATAAAATTGGATCTTCGCCAATATTCATTAACATAAAACATCCTGTTCCATAAGTATTTTTAACTTCACCTTTTTCAAAGCAAGTTTGACCAAATAGTGAAGCTTGTTGGTCGCCCGCAACACCCGTAATAGGTATTGTTGTATTTGAAAACATTACTGTTGCGTCACCAAAATGATATGAACATTCATGTACTTCTGGTAACATGCTCTTAGGAATATTAAATAGTTTTAATAATTCATCGTCCCATTTATTTTCAAAAATATTATATAAAAGAGTTCTTGAAGCATTCGTGACATCTGTAGCGTGAACCTTACCTAAAGTTAATTTGTAAATAAGCCAGCTATCAATTGTGCCAAACATTAAATTTCCTGCTTCAGCTTCACTTTGTAAATTATATTTATCTAAAATAAATCTAATCTTTGACGCCGAGAAATATGGATTAATAATAAGTCCTGTTCTCTCACGAATAAAATCTTCTTTACATTTTAAAGCATCACAAATATCTTTTGATTGACGTGATTGCCACACAATAGCGTTACCAACTGGTAATCCTGTATCTTTATACCAAACAACTGTAGTTTCACGTTGATTAGTGATACCAATACTTTCAATATTTTCAAGTTTTAAATTAGCTTTAATTAATACTTCGTTTATAACATCTACAACTGAACTATAAACTTCGATTGCATCTTCTTCGACCCAACCAGAATGTGGATAGATCAAATTTACTTCACGTTGTGCTTTAAATTGAGCTTTACCATTTTTATCAAATAATATAGCTCTTGATGACGTCGTTCCTTGATCAATTGATAAAATATATTTTTCCATATTAACCTCCATTATATAATTTTATTATTTTTTATTGTTTCAACAAAACAATCATATAATTCGCTTGGCAGCAAATTGTTAGTAAGTCGTAAAACTTCTTCGTTTTTTATCTCATTAAGGCAAAAATCATGCCTAATTTGGATAAAAGAATATTTTGATAATTCCCACTTTTTTAATTTGTAATTAAACAAGGCTAAAAAATCTGATTTTTTATCATAAGCAAATAAAATGTTAATTTCTTTTGCTACATAATATTGCATTTTCTTACTCCTTTAATATCTTTGATATTTACACGTCAATTCAAATAGTTCCAAAAATCTTTCCTTTTTAAAATCGCTCTTTTTAAATCTAAATGACCAATTATTTTTACTTAGTGTTCCTGGCACATTAATACGTGATTCTTTTCCCATTTTCAATAAATCTTGAACCATAAGAATTGTAATTTTTGCTTTAGAAGCAAAGAGATTTTCAATTGATTCTTCAATGATGTCATCATAAATTGAAATATTTAAATAATCCCGAATATTCTTTTCATCATTAGGATGCGTAATTATAAAGTTCTTAAAGACATCATTATCGTGATTACCTAAATACGCAATAGCGTTATATGGGTAATTATTAGGAATATGTGGATTATTTTTATCGCTATTAAAGCCATATTCAAAAATTTTAGTTCCCGCGATTTTAGAATAATTTAATAAATCAATAACATTTTTGCTAAGGTAACCTAAATCTTCTGCGAAGAGATCCGCTTTTGAATAATTTAGGATGATGTCTATTAATTCTGTTCCTGGACCTTTCATCCATTTTCCATCTTTTGCTAGACAAGTCGCATATGGTATTGCATAATATTCCGCAAAACCAATAAAGTGATCAAGGCGTAACAAATCATATAATTTTGAAGTTTGACAAATTCTTGATTTCCACCACTTGAAGCCATTTTTGCGCATATAATCATAGTTATATGTTGGCATGCCCCAAACTTGTCCATCTTTGCACATATCATCCGCTGGCATACCACTTATAAACAAAGGTTTTCCGCATTTTGCAAGCATAAAATCGTTTTGGTGTGCCCAAACATCGCTAGAATTATAAGAAACATAAATTGGCAAATCTCCTACCATTCTAACTCCGTTTTTATTCGCGTATTTTTTTAATTTTAAATATTGATTATAAGCAAGATATTGCATCGTTACATAACAATTAAATTCTTCTTGCTTATTCTTTATTAATTCTTCTAAGTCTTTGTTCTTGTGCTTGCGATAATTCATAGGCCAAGAAGACCATTCCGTATGATAAATATCAGTTAAAATATTAAACAAAGCATAATCTTTTAACCATTTTTTGTTTCTTTTATAAAAATTATATACTTTTGTTTTAGTTTTGCTTTGAAGCAATCGCTTTGAGGCTAAAAACAAAAGGTTATAGCGATGAGTGGATAAATATTCATAGTCCACGCGTCCCGTGTTTTTCTTGCTATTATTAGTAATCTCTTCTTTGGTGAGAAATCCATCTTTTTCTAATAAATCCAAATCAATAAAATATGGATCTAAAGCTGATGAACACGAGGAAGAATAAGGAGAATTTCCTTCACCAACAGGATTTAAAGGCAAAACTTGCCAATATTTTTGACCTGCTAATTTCAAAAGTTTTACAAATCGTTTTGCTTCAATTCCAAAAGAACCAATTCCATATTTTGATGGAAGTTCTGAGATATGTAGTAATAACCCCGCGCTTTTTTCCATATTTTGCCTACTCTTTCATTAATGCTTCAATATCATCTATTTCTTTAGCAATTTCACTAGATAAGCATAAAGAACCTTCTGGTGTAACTAAGACATCATCTTCGATTCTAATACCAATTCCTAATTCTTTAATGTATAGACCTGGTTCTACTGTGATAACATTTCCTGGTTCTAAAGGTAAACTACGATCTGATAAATCGTGAGTGTCTAAACCTAAGTGATGTGAGACATTGTGGTAGTAATACTTAATAATATCTTTTGGATCATCAATTAAACCAATTTTCATTAATTCACCAGCCATAAAATTACGTGCTTCTTCTTGTAAATCACTAATCTTTAGACCTGGTTTAATCATATCAATAATGCGTTTATTACAATTTAAAACAATTTCATAAATCTTCTTTTGCTCTTTAGTGTACTTTCCATTAATTGGGTAAGTACGAGATATATCAGCTTTATATTCATGGTGGTCAGATCCTAAATCAAAAAGCACTAAATCTTTGTTGTGCAATTTATTCATTGGATTTGGATAATGTAAAATAACACCATTTTTTCCACTTGCAGCAATGGTATTAAACGCTAATTTAGAATTTTCATCTAAGGCTACAACATATTTAAATAACGCTGCCATATCATATTCGTTTTTATTTGGCACTAGATTTTTTAAAATTGCTAATAAGCCTTTATTAGTGTTAGCAATTGCTTTACGCATTTCAGAAATCTCAAAATCAGATTTAATCATTCTTAAACGTGTGAAATATTCACATGAATCTAATATTTCGATATGTTTATATTTGTCTTCAAGCGCTTTTTTATAATCAGCGACAGAAACAAATGTCTCCATATCTCCATAGTTTGCAGCACTAGCGAAATCTAAGAATATTTTTGGATTATCTAATTCTTTAAGTGAAGAGTCAAGTTTATCTTCGTAGTTATCTAAAAATAAAACATTTTCAATGCCTGAGATTGCTTTAGCTTCTGCACTTTTTAAGCGAATTCCTGTCCAAACTTCTTTTAAAGCATCAAATTTTTGGATAAATAAATATGTTTTTGCTTCTAAAGAGTTTTTAATAATCATTAAAATTGTTTGAGCTTGTTTGATACCTGTTAAATAAAATAAGTTATGATCGATTTGAAACGGAAATGATTCATCCGCAGTCATACGAATTTCATCGCCACCAAACACAATAGCGATTGAGTTTTCTGGCAACAAATCAATAAATTTCTTTCTTCTTTCAATATACTCTTCTACCATAATATTCACCTTCTACATATTTTCAATTTTTGTAATTGCGTCATCAAGATTATTTAAATCAATATCTTCAACTTCCCCTTTATCGACAAGTTGCGAAATATCTTCTCTTAGAGGGATTTTACCTAACACTGAAAGTCCAAATTGTTTTGCAATTACATCAACATGTGATTGACCATATATATAAATCTTTTCAGCGCATTTTGGACATTCAACATAAGACATGTTTTCTACCAATCCTAAAATAGGTACATTCATCTCATTTGCCATTTTTATTGCTTTACGGACAATTCCAGCGACTAAGTCTTGTGGTGATGTCACAATAATAATGCCATCAACTGGTAAGTATTGGAAAGTTGTTAAAGCAACATCTCCTGTTCCTGGTGGCATATCCACGACCATATAGTCAACGTTAAGCCATAAAACATCAGTGTAGAATTGTTTGACTAAGTCACCAATCATTGGTCCACGCCAAATAATTGGATCATCCTCGTTTTCTAAAAGCATATTCGCGGACATAATTTGAATCCCTAATTTAGAAATTGCAGGATATATGATTCCGTTTTCTCCTGTTGCTTTTTCTTTTATTCCGAATGACTTAGGAATAGATGGACCGGTAATATCGGCATCTAAGATACCAACACGATGTCCTTTTTTTGCTAAGCCACTAGCGAGTAAAGAAGAAACAAGACTTTTTCCTACTCCACCTTTACCTGAGATAACACCAATAATTTTTTTAA
Source organism: uncultured Erysipelotrichaceae bacterium (assembly GCA_900315885.1). GTDB lineage: Bacteria > Bacillota_I > Bacilli_A > RFN20 > CAG-826 > RUG131. The sequence goes on along the minus strand of ONAT01000013.1, from coordinate 10,907 downwards.
CTTTTGAATACTCATTTAATTTTGCTTTTTCAATGCGGTGGTCACAACTTTGTGAACAGCTACCACAATTATGATTACATTCTTCTGCCATAATTAAGCCTCCTTCATGTATTTATAAGTATGTGCAAGTAACTGATAAATAATTTTTTTATTAAAGACATTATCTAAATCTTTCATGTTGTCTTCTTTCGTAAATATCGTCAAATAGATTTTTTCTTCAAAACGACTTTCTTCAATAATTACATCATTGCTAATCAAATAATTCTTTAACTCGTCAAATAAGGCATATTCTACTTCAAGAGAATATCTAAAGCCTTCCACAATTTTATATTTCGTAGCTTTTTCAAGTGTAAGATTACTGCTTTCTACATAAGCTCGTAACAAGCGCGATGCTCCTAATAAAACGCCACCAAAATATCTTACAACCACAACAATGACCTTATCTAATTCACATTTTTTAAGCACATCAAGAATTGGTTTTCCTGCTGTACCTTTAGGTTCACCATCATCTGATGATTTTTGATAATCTCCTATAATCGTGGCATAACAATAATGCTTTGCTTTGGGACACTTCTTTTTGATGTCAATTAAAACATCTTTAATTTCATCTTTTGATTCGATATGTCTAGCGATAGCAATAAATACTGATCGGCTAATTTCAATTTGTCCTATAGATTCTTCTAAAATAGAATACATGCTATCACCTATGTTAATTCTAGCATTTAAGCATTAATAATTAAACCAAAAAGATAAAAAACCCTTAAGTTTCCTTAAGGGTTATCTATTAAGCAGCTACTGACATAATGGCGCGCAACATTTTGTCAACTTCAGCTTTTACGTTTGAGAACTTGAAATTTTCATTTTCTTGGTCAGCGTATTCAGGAGTAATCATTCTTGCATAACCTTCGCTAAATGAAGTGCCTTCTTCTGTATGTGTTGCAAATAATATTGTTTTACCCGTATTTGCAATTCCACAAACGCCTGGATTAGAAATCATAAGTGGGCGATAAATACCTTTTTCGTATAAATATCTACCAATCTTAGATTGATTTCCATTTTCATCTTCCATAGTGCCTAATGTAGCAGAGATTTGGTCAATTATAGTGTTATCAAAGTTAGTGACATTAACTCCACCAAGTGAAATCTCAATTTTAATATTTTTAATTGTTTTGATGCTATCTACTAATGAAGTAATAGTGTTACGCTCTAAGTCATTAAATAATGGATACTTAAAGTCAGTTGGGCCTTCATAATACCAATTATCAAACCAACTCTTTGCGACAGTACCACTTTCGTAATACAAATCATCAAGATATTCGGAATCAGCAATACTATTCGAGACAAATCCCGAGACAATCTCACAGCTTACTAATGCTTTAGTATCACCAGAATAACAACTACTTAGAATTGTATTAATTGTTGAAGAACTCATATTTGTAAAGGCATTATAATCGCTTTCGCCAGAATGAGCATTATTATTAGCAATAATCTCTTCTAAGTTTTTAACAATTGAATCTAAGGCGTTACCTTCAAAGGCAATTTGTCTATCTTTATTTTCACTGTTTTCAATTTGTTCAAATATCTTATCGAATACGTTTGTAATTTCTAAACCCGATTCAAATTCATCATAATCATTACGAATATTATCTGCAAATCCAACGGAATTAATTGCGTTTTTCAAGACAATTCCACGGCATGATTCAAATACATTTGAATTTGTTAAGAATCTAATAAGTGGTGTTAAAGATTTACCTTTAGTTTCTACTAGTTCTGTGACAGAGAATGAAGAATCATTGAATTTAATGTACTCGACATGATCAATTTTATTTGGATCTTCTGAGTCATAAACAACTGTACTAAATCCTTCTAATATATCGTTAATATTATTAATTTCTTCTTGACGATACATTACTCTACTTTCTTCACGAGTTGCACCCAAGATATAGTTCTCACGGTTCTTAGAGAAAGAATCAATAGAAACATTAGTGAATGCTCTCTTAACATTAACTGGGACAGCATCATAACATAATTCACTTTCGTTAATAGCGTTGAATATCATTGTTAATTGTGCTGGTGACATCTTATCAATGTTAATATTTTCAATGCTTTCTAAAGTCGCATTAGTATCATTCATGTTCATAACTTTATCAAATATATTAGCAAGATTATCAATTTCCATTGACCAAGTTTCAGAACCAACTTTTGTTTTAGCGTCGTAATCATTAATCTTCTTAGAAATGTTTTCGCTTGCGTTAGTTATACCATCCGCTGCGTAGAAATCATGATACAAAGTATCATCATAAATGAAGTTTGCCAAACTTGATTGATTACATAATTCATTCATTGTTTGAATAAATACTGTATCTTTGCCTGCAACATTTGAACCTTCTAAGTTAAAGACACTAGAGATAGAAAGTGCTTTTAAGACTTCTTTCATATCTTCTAATTTATTATCTGCTTTTAAAGTTTGAAGATTAAATCCACCTGCAGAAAGATTAGATAATTCTGAGAATTTACTCATAATTACACATAATAACTCAACTTCTGAATCGTCGCTTCCTGAGTTCATTTTTACATAATCTTTGATTGTAGCATCGTAAGTATAAGTTGCTTTTGCTGCTTTCAAATCAAATGATGGTGAGAATGATGTTGTGGAAGTGTTATTAACAAATTGATTAACAGAATAAGGTAAGACTCTAAATAATAATTCTGATTCGTTAATTAGAGGCATTATTTCTCCAGCTTTTGTTTTAATACATTCTTGATCAGATGAAACATTGTTAAAGTCAACATCTTGTGCTACTTTAACGATTTCGATTACTTTTGATATTTCGCCTTGTCTTACAAGTCTATTTTCCGAATCATATTCATCAATCCAGTGATCTTCACTAGTTTCATTACAGTAATTATTTGGCACACTCTTAATAATATCTTGCGAGTTGTTATATCTTAATTCCATTGTTGAATTAACTTTACCTGTCATCATTTCATCAGTGATTCCTGATGCCGAGATAAAAGCTTTAGCGACATTTTCAAATACTGTTAAGTCTTTACCTGTTTTAAGAGTATTTAACATCTTTGAATTGTGAACATTTGTCATTGCATCTTTCAAGATATCAAGTTCACCATCAGCATTAGCTTTAATAGTAGCAAAGTTCTTAGAACCAATTCGATCAAAATCATCCATAACTTTGCAAACTGTATCTATTTCTTCATTTCTTTCAGCCTTGTTATCCATATCCACAAGTGCTTTAAGATTAATGGTATCTTGTATATCAAAATCCATACCAGTAACACTTATAGAATTAATAGCTTTTTTAATAGCATTAACAATAACCATTCTCAAGGCTTCCGAATTATTTAATCCTACATAATTTGTAACATTACAAACAGTCTTCGTACCATCACTAGTAAATAAATCAACATAATCTTGTGGCTTATTTGTAACTAATTCGATACCATGCGTTCCTTTTGTATCTGTTGCTCCATCATTTTCACCAACATTTTGAACAGCTTTTAAGAAATCAAAAATAATATCTATTTCTTCATCCCATTTATTATCATCTGCGATAGTGTGGAATATTGCTGTTGTTTTATCCATCTTTGTTGTATCATCTAAATCATGGAAATCAATAGATGTTGATGTAGAGCCTAATTTATCTAAAAGGAATGTTCCGAAATCATATTTACTTTCAAATAATTGAGATTTTGCAAGTGCCTTGGCTAAGTTTTGAGTTAATAAATCACCATTTTCATCTATAGCGTCGCTATTGAGGAAGTCAAGATTATTTAAATCTTTACCAGATTTTTTCAAGTTTTGCATACTTTCAAGCATATTGGCAAAATTTCTTCCTTCTTCTTTCCAATCAGCAATATTTGTGAAGGATAATCCTTCGACTGTGACTGTTGATGAAAGTTGAGGCAACAACTTATTATCAAGTATCGAGCCAAAACCTTCTTTTAATGTCTTGGAATCATTGATTGACGCAAACACTTCAGACACTGATTCTGGTGCTAGGACATTAGGATCAAGATAATCCGGAGTATTACCACTTTCATCGGTTGATAAAACCTTAGTAATTTTTGTGGTTTTAAGTGTATCAAAGAAATCTCCTAGTGTATCTATTTCACTTGTCCATACAACATTAGTAAGATTTGGTGAATCTGTAATCTTACCCGAGTATCCCATAATTTCAAACACATAATCAAATACGCGTTCAAAGTTTTGTTTTTCACCCTCGACTTTGTGATTAATAATATCCGAACTTTCAATTGCTTTAAGCATTGTCTTTATATCACTTGAATTAGTGGCTTCAATTTTCTCTTCAAGTGTCTTTGTTTTGCCATCTTCTTCACTAAATGCTTTAATTACACGAGTAGCAGGCGCAAGCATATCAAGGAATTTGCCAAGTTCTAACCCAAGACTATCAACATCATAATTAATCGTTGCGACATCAATTCCGATTTTACCCAATGATTCTTTAGTGCTTTCATCATTTAATTTGGCTTTCAATAATTCTGGAATTGTTGCACTTAAAATCTTTGAATTATCGACATTTGCCACGGATTCTTTTAAAGATTGACACATTTCATCTGTGTATTCTTCAATTTGTTCGCCTTTTAATAACCCTTTGGTGCTTTCATTTCCTGCAACACCGCCGACAATATCAAGCATTGCTGCATATTCAGTCTTGAAAGCTTTTCTTGTTTTTAAAGAATCTACTGCTTCTACAATATCATCTCTTTGAATTTCACAATTGAGTGAAGTTTCAAATTGATCCAACAAAGCAGATACAATCGTACTTGAAAGTGAGGAGAATCCATAACAAATTAATGAGCTATCAAATAAACATCTGACACGCACACCATCAATAACCTTAATCATACCCGTTTCTTCATCGATGTTTTTGAATGTTCCATCTTCATTACGTTCACCTACTAAAATAGGTATTATGTCATTAACATTATCAGTAATAGAAGAAACTAATTCCTCTACTGCTGTTTTATTAGCTTCTGTTTCTTCAAATTTTGTATTTGTCAAACGTTTTTGTTCAGTTTGATCTTTATTATTAGTATTTTTAATATATTTTAGCAATCCATTATTTGTGACTTTATTAATTCTATAAGTAGAATCATAAACTGTCGCAAGTTCATCTCCCCACTTAATAGTCTTAAATTCTTCAAATGTCTCTGGAACAAAATTGTGTAATTCTGAATAATTACCTTCTGCATCTTGTTTATTTGCTAAAGACCAAATGGTTGCAGGTAATAGTTCGTTTAATAATTGTATGTTATCTAATTGAGTCATTACATCAACAATTGCTTCGTATCTTGATTGACTATTATTCATATCGGCATCAAGCAAGTAATCAAGCATTTGCTCAGGATTCGTAAGTGTATCATCGTTAATAATACCTGTTTCATATAAATCAGAATAAAGCGAAGACACTGCATTCAAGTCGTGTTCCCAATCTACATTTTCTAAATTAACTTTATTCGTATCCATGAATGTTTGAATTTCTTTTGAGTTAATCGCTACTTCAGCCGCAACTGGAAGAAGTTGCATAACGACAGATGATGAAGTAAGTTGAGAGATAATCATGCTAACAAACGCACTATCAAAAAGAACTGATAAGTCTAGAACTACTGAGCCTTCTTCGCCAAAAGAAACTGCGCCACTAGCAAAGAAAGACCAACTAGTAGTCAAAATATTTGTCAACTCATCGGTAAATTTTAGTTGACTATCACCACTACTAGTAATGACATTAGCGAGTTTCATATCTAAAGTATTACCATTTTCATCAGCAGTCCAAGAAAACAGTTTAGCCAAATAAGATTCATCATACGCACTAATAAAATTCATAATGCTATCATATGTACTCTTATCTAACATCTCTTTATTTTCATATGTGTTGCCATTTTTAATAGCTTTTGAAACACTATTTAAGAGTGAACTAAACGGAACAATAAGCATTGACATAACAAGTGACGTTCTTACTATTCCTTCTAATAATGCGACCAAACGCAATTTGAATACTTTGCGAATTTTATGTGAAATAAGGTGCTTAAATAACAAGTGATATAAGAGTGTTGCTAGTAAATTTCCGACAGTAATAATTAAAATTGCTAATATAAAGAAAGTAATGAGGCGAATTATCATCATTGCTAATTCATTGACAAGAGCAATTGTATCTGGATTAGCAATAGAATTTCCTACGCCTTCTCCTTGCGCATTTCCCATAGCAATTATAATATTTTGAAGAGTTTCGCTAATAGTTGTTACCCTGACGTTCGACGTGTCCGTTATTTGTATCGGATTTGGAAAATAAGATGATATGTTGATTGTAGCAATCTTATCGCCAATTTGCCCTGCAAATATATAAGATAAAATTACTAATCCTCCAATAAAAATAAGTCTAAAAGTTTCATTCCAAACTCCTCGAGTAATCGCAATTAATCCGCCAATTGCGATTAAAACAATAATGCCAATAAAGATATAGTTAAAAATACTTTTTACTAAATCAGGTGTGACATCAATCAGTGAAATTAATAAATTTGAAAAATCTAACATTAAAAAACACCTCACTTGAACATATTATAACATATATATTTATAAATATATGTGTTAAAAATCAAAAAATACAATTTTAAAAAAACTCTTTCGATTGCTTTTAAATAAATTAATGATTAATATATTATTGTCAGTGAGGTGCAATTATGGAAAACACAAATCAATCAAATATAGAAAATCAAAAAGAGCATAGCTTTTTAAGTCATTTAATCTGCTATTTAATTAGTTATGCTGGTTTATTATTCTTTTATATCTTTTTCGGTGTAATTTTATTAAAAATACCTTCAATTGCTGAGATGAGCGAAGCTTGCCAAAACACAATCATAAGTTTTGTTGGTTATGGATTTACCGCTATTTCAGTGTTTATTTACTTATGGTTTGGCGGATTTAGAGATGTCATAATGCAATATAAAAAGATTACTAAAATATTATTTGGCGTTATGTATGGCATTGTTTTATTAGTTGGCACTATGTTTATTGGTGCAATTTGTAATTATATTGCTATTTTACTTAATATTGATTTGACCATAAGTGATAATGAAGCCGCAATTCGTGAATCATTCAAATCCTTACCAGTTTTAATGACTGTTACAAGTGTATTATTTGCTCCATTTACCGAAGAAGTTGGTTATAGACTAGGCATTTTTGGTGGTATTAAACAATTTAATCGCCCACTGGCTTACATTGCTACAGCAGTAATCTTTGGATTAATACACTTCAATTTCAACAGCACCAATATGGGAAGCGAATTATTAAATTTACCTTCATATATGTTTGCTGGTGCCTGGTTATGCTTCGTTTACGATCACGAACAATCCTTAGCGGCATCTACTGCTGCTCATTTAACTAACAATCTAATTGTTACAATCGTACAGTTAGCACAATATAATGGATAGTTTTTATGAAAAAACAATTATGTTTAAATCAATTTTGGATTAGATTAATTGCGACAATTACTATGGTAATTGATCACATTGCCTTATTCATGGCAATGTTTGGCTTTATTGAAACAACATCACTAGCCTATGTCATTTTAAGAATAATTGGACGTTTATCTTTTCCACTTTTTGCTACAATGATTGTGGAGGGTGTTTATCGCACTAGACACATTTCGTATTATCTTTTTCGTCTTGGTGGATGTGCAATTGGACTAGGCTTAGTATATTTAATTCTTGAAAGTTTTGAATTTCATATTGCCATACCAAGCAATTTGTTTTTAACTTTGTTCCTTGGTGCAGTAGTTGCATATTTTATTAAACGTAAAGGAATTTACACGCTTTTTGCTATTCTTTTAGTTGGTTTATCATTTGTTCCACACTTTGTTGTTGTACCAAATTACTTAAATCCCGACTATGCTTCTTATGGCCTTGTGTTATTTGCACTTCTATCCGTGGCTCATCTTTTAGCGGACAAAAAATCAAAAGATATTGCCTTTGAGGCTTTAGAACCATATTCTAATTATCAAGAAACGCCAGACTATCAAAGAAATATTAATATTGGTTATTGCGTTGCTCTTATAATTGTTAACGTTTTGTATTATCTTGTAACAACATTAATACCATCATTTAACATACGAATCGCTATGACTTTACAAGATTATAGTATGTTAGCAATATTTATTATTTTCATGTATAACGGCAAACGTGGGTATGATAGTGATGGATATAGAATTTTCAACTACTTATTTTATCCAGTGCATATCGCAATACTATTTTTAATATTTATGCTAATATATTAAAGAAGGAGATTATTATTATTATGATTACACACATTAACACTGCTGAAGAATTTAAAGACTTTATTAAAGATGGCCTTGTTATTATTGATTTTTTTGCCACATGGTGTGGACCATGTCGCATGTTGACACCTGTTCTTGAAGATATAGATCAAGAATACGAAGGAAAATTAAAAATAGGTAAAATCGATGTCGATAGTTTGAGTGACATTGCTCAAATGTATAATGTCTTTTCTATCCCAACTCTATTGTTTATCAAAAATGGTGAATTAAAAGCTACACAAGTTGGCTATATACCACAAAACAGTTTAAAACGACTTATTGATAAGAACTTTTAGTTATTTTTTTCATAAATATCTTGATTTTTATTGGCAATGTGATAAGATTTACAAGTAAGCAAAGTTGCATGGACCAGTGGTGTAGCGGCCTAACATGCTTCCCTGTCACGGAAGAGACCGCGGGTTCGATTCCCGTCTGGTCCGCCAGTAAATTGCAGGTGTAGTTCAGTGGTAGAACATCAGCCTTCCAAGCTGATTATGCGGGTTCGATTCCCGTCACCTGCTCCATTATGTATAAAAAGTTCGATGAAATCGGGCTTTTTTTTGCTTCTTGTCCCACTAATCATTATATTTGTTTTTTTGTCATAATGAGACACTGATTTTTATTTAATTTTATCAATTATGTAAAAATCAGTTGATAAAATACATCTCCAATTATTTTTAGAACTTACAAAGAAAAATGAAGACTACTAACTAAGTAAACACTGTTAAGCATTTATACTAGTAATACAACCTTTTATTAGCATCTAAAATTATATAAAAATAGTATGTTTATGACTATGCTATCATCTAACAAATATGTATATTTTTGTTTCAACTATTTGAAAAATTGATATAATAAAAATGTGAAAAAGGGGTGTTGTTATGTTGATAAAAGATAAGCTTACTAACTTAAGAGAAAGTAAAGGAATGAGTAAAGAAGATTTAGCAACAAAATTAGGTATAGATCTTGGGAAATTAGAAAGTTACGAGAGTGGAGAAACTGAACCTAGCATTGCAATTTTAAATCAAATTTGTTCGATTTTTGAAGTTGATTTAAGTGAATTAACTACACCAGACAAGGAACCAAAAGACGATGTTTCTTTAGATGAGAAAAAAGAAGAAAAAACTGAAGAAACTAATACTCCTAGTGATGACACTAAAGAAAACGAAATTATAGAAGTTAAAGCTGAAGAAAAAAAACAAGAAAAGACAGATATTAAAGAAGACAAAGAAAAAGATGATGAAGCAAACCAAGAAGTAAAAAAAATGCGTGATAATCGTGCGATGGGATTTATCATCGGAGGAATTATTGGCGTTCTCTTTGTTGCTTTAGGTATCATCTTATTAACTAGCGATACTTTCATTTCTAAAGATGTGGCTACTTGGCTAGGAATCGGCTTAATAGTTCTTGGTGTTGGTGCTTTTTCTATCATTGAACTTCTCTTTATTAAACGTGGCGGTTGGTTTATAAAATTAATTCAAGATACTTTATTATTAAATACTAAATGGCCAAAGGTTATATTTGGCATCAAACTTGATAATAAGTTTCTTGCTGTAATTATAAAACTTATTTACACAATATTCTCATTTACCCTTTGTATAGCATTATCTCTTTTAATGCTCATCTTAGGCTCAATTATTGCGATAATATTGTTACCTATTTTCTCAATTAAATTTAATAAAGAGTTAAAAGCAAAGGAAAATAAAAATAATGAAAAATCTAGTGATAGTAATAAGTAGTAATAACAAAAACAAATTGCGTGAATATAAAGAAATATTTGAACCTTATAAAAATGTTATTATCAAATCTTTAAGTGAGATGAATATTGATGTTGACCCAATTGAAAACGGCAATACCTTTCAAGAAAATTCTTTAATCAAAGCCAATGCAGTAACTAATTTAACTGATGAATATGTTATCGCAGATGACTCTGGATTAGAGATATTAGCGTTAGATAATTTCCCAGGAATTCACTCCTCACGCTTTATGAAAGGTCATACTTATCAAGAAAAATGCCAAGCTATTTTTGATATGTTAAAAGACAAAAAACGTGATGCACAATTCCATTGTGTAATTACACTAGCTAAACATAAAGAAAAGCCAATATTCTTTGAAGGAATTGTACCTGGTCATATTTCTGACATTTTCACTGGCACAAGTGGATTTGGATACGATCCAATATTTATTCCTGATGGATTTACAAAAACATATGCCGAACTTGGCGAAGAAGAAAAAAATAAAATATCACATCGCGCAAAAGCAAGTGAAAAACTAATTGATTATTTAAAAACTAATAAACTAATATAAAAACTAATTATCTCAATTAAAAACAAAAGACCTCTTTAAGTTAATAATGCATACCTTGTCAAGTAGACAAAGGAAATAATGGCTCTATGACATTTAGGGTGGAATAGAGTGGAATGATCAATAAAAAACCCTAAAACTATGACATCTAGAGTTGTGTATCCTAGTGGTATACATCACTCTTTTTTTTTATAAGATAAAATAAGCATGATTCTAGCTCTAAATCTTTTAAAACTTCTATAGCCATAAGAGACA
>ONAT01000026.1 GCA_900315885.1 uncultured Erysipelotrichaceae bacterium | reverse complement strand
TTTTTATACTTGTCGACGCATTCAAGTTTGAATTCCCATGAATATTTCATAGAAAAAGTACCCCTTTCCTAATGTCTAGGATTTGGGGTACCTCTCATTTCGAGGCCTTTTATTTTTGATAACCATATGGGTTTTTACTTTGCCAATTCCATTGGCTTCTACACATATCTTCAATATTGTATTTTGCAACCCAATGTAATTCTCTTTTTGCTTTATCAGCGCATGCATAGCAAGCATCGATATCTCCTGGTCTTCTAGCCACAATTTCATATGGTAATTTTTTACCACAAGCTTTTTCAAAAGCATGGATTAAATCTAATACTGAATAACCAATACCTGTTCCTAAATTATAGATATGAACTCCTGGTGTCTTCACATGTTCAATAGCGGCAACATGGCCTAAAGCTAAATCTACGACATGAATATAATCTCTTACACCTGTTCCATCATGTGTCTTGTAATCATTGCCAAATACTCTAATTTTTTCAAGTTTGCCAGTTGCAACTTGTGCAACATATGGCATTAAGTTATTTGGAATTCCTTTAGGATCTTCACCAATAAGTCCTGATTCATGTGCTCCGACTGGATTGAAGTATCTTAATAAGATAACATTCCATTCATTATCGGACTTGTATAAATCGGTAAGAATTGTTTCTAACATTAATTTTGTTGATCCGTAAGGATTTGTAGTTGATAAGCGACATTCTTCATCAAGAGGTAATCTTTCTGGGACTCCATAAACTGTTGCAGATGATGAGAATACAATTGTCTTACAATTATATTTATTCATTGCTTCTAACAAAACTAAAGTACCATTAATATTGTTTTCATAATACTTTAAAGGAATACGGCAAGATTCACCAACGGCTTTTAATCCTGCAAAATGGATAACTGCGCTAATCTTATTTTCGGTAAAAATTTTATCGTAAATCTTTGCATCACGAATATCACCTAAATAAAATTTAACTTTTTTTCCTGTTATTTTTTCAACTCGTCTAATGGCTTCTTCTGATGAATTACATAAATTATCAAGGACAACGACACCATAGTTTTTATTCATTAATTCTACTAGTGTGTGGCTACCTATAAATCCAGCCCCACCTGTAACTAAAATATTTTCCATCTTAAATCCTCCTATTTATCTTATTAATTATGCTTCATTTTTAAGATATTTTCAACTATTTAGAAATTAAAACCCTTACACTAAGGTAAGGGTATGGTTTATTATGTTGCGTTAATTAATTAGCACTTTTCAGCAAAGTATTTAATTGTACGAACCATTTGTGAAGTATAGCTGTTTTCATTGTCATACCATGAAACTACTTGAACTTCAAATAATCCGTCAGCAATCTTTGTTACCATTGTTTGAGTTGCATCGAATAATGAACCATATGTGATACCAATGATATCAGATGATACTAATTCTTCTTCTGTGTAACCGAATGATTCAGAAGCTTGTGCTTTCATAGCAGCATTGATAGCTTCCTTTGTAACGTTTTCGCCTTTAACGACTGCAACTAAAATTGTTGTTGATCCTGTTGGAACTGGTACACGTTGTGCGGAACCGATCAATTTACCATTTAATTCTGGGATAACTAAACCGATTGCTTTTGCAGCACCTGTTGAGTTAGGAACGATTGAGCATGCAGCTGCTCTTGCTCTTCTTAAATCACCTTTTCTGTGTGGTCCATCCAACAACATTTGGTCACCTGTGTAAGCGTGAACTGTTGTCATAATACCAGATTGAATTGGGAATGCATCATTTAATGCTTTTGTCATAGGTGCTAAGCAGTTTGTTGTACATGATGCTGCAGAAATGATTTGATCTTCTTTTGTTAATGTTGTGTGGTTAACATTGTAAACAATTGTCTTTAAATCTTTTCCTGCAGGAGCAGAAATAACAACTTTCTTTGCACCAGCATTTATGTGAGCCATTGATTTTTCTTTTGAAGTATAGAAACCTGTACATTCTAATACGACATCGACATCCAATTCTTTCCATGGGCAGTTGTTAGCGTCTTTTTCAGCATAAATTCTGATTTTCTTGCCATCAACAGCAATCCAACCTTCAGCTGCGCCTTCCTCAGAACAAGTAACTTTATCAGCTAAAGCATATCTACCTTGAGCTGAATCGTACTTTAATAAATGTGCTAACATTTTTGGGCTTGTTAAATCGTTAATAGCAACGATTTCATAACCTTCAGCATTGAACATTTGTCTGAATGCTAAACGTCCAATACGTCCAAATCCGTTAATTGCAACTTTTACTGACATAATAAATATCCTCCTAAATTAATAAATTATTTGTCTACACATATATATTGCCATTTTTTAAATAAAAAATGAATAGAAAATTTAACATTTTAAGCGCTTTCAAAAAAATAATTAAGAATTTGCATATTTTTGTTACAAAAAGCGCAAAAAAAAGCTAAATGTCATTAGACACTTAGCAGATTTTATTTTACATTTTATCCTTTGCTTCAATACCAATTAAGTTTAAAGCATTTTTCAATGTCACCATTGTAGCTAGAACTAAGCCAACACGTTGATTAGTTAATTCTAAATCGTCCTTATTATTAACTTTATAACTTCCATAGTAACTATGGAAATATTGTGCAAGTTTTTGAACATAGTTACAAATCTTATTTGGCATACGTGTTTTTGCTGCATCAGCGACAACACTTGGGAATTCATTGATATGTTTTAAAAGCAATGTTTCTTTTTCTTCTTTTAACAAATCATATGATTCAACTTTTTTAAATTCTGGACACGATTCAATAATTGAATGCATTCTTGCATAAGCATATTGAACATAAAACACTGGATTATCACTAGTTTGTTTTCTAGCAAGGCCTAAATCAAAGTCAAAGTGTGTTGCAACATCTTTACAAACAAAGAAATAACGCGCAGCATCAACACCAATATCATCACAAAGTTCGCGAATTGTTATAGCATTTCCCGTTCTTTTAGACATTTTAACTTCCATGCCGTTTTCCACTAAACGAACCATTTGAATTAAATCAACTTCAAGAGTTCCTTTAGGATATCCCATAGCTTCTAATGCATATGTCATACGTTTAACATATCCATGGTGGTCAGCACCCCAGAAATTAACTAATTTTGTATAGCCTCTTTGTAATTTGTAAACGTGATTTGCAATATCTGGAGTTAAGTAAGTAAGGCTACCATCTTTTTTTCTTAAAACACGGTCTTTATCATCACCATATTGTGTTGATTTAAACCATAAAGCACCATCTTGCTCATATGTAAGATTCATATTCTTCATTGTATCTAAAACATCTTTGATACGTTTGCCATCATTTTCGTAGAAGAATTTTTCATGAATCCATGAATCAAATGAAACTCGATAATAGGCTAAATCGCGTTTAATTTTTTCTAATTCTAAGTCAGTTCCACGCTCTTTAAAATATTTTAATCTTTCAGTTTGATCAGCGTTTAACCACTTGTCTCCATCTTCTTGAGCAATTTGTTTAGCAATTCCAATAACATCTGGTCCGTGATAGCCATCTTCTGGGAGAGGATATTCTTTGCCAAAACAACTAAAGTATCGAGATATTAATGATTCACCTAACATTTCAATTTGATGTCCTGCATCGTTGATGTAATATTCTCTTAAACAATCATAACCAGAGAAATTCATTAAACGCGTGACACTATCTCCCCAAGCAGCGCCTCGAGCGTGTCCTAAATGTAAATCTCCAGTTGGATTCGCGGATACGTATTCAACTAATACTTTCTCCCCATTTCCAATATTGTTTCTACCATAATCATCTTTTTGCTCTAAGATTTTGTTAATAATATTTGCGAGAGTTGTCTTGCGCATTTTAAAATTAATAAATCCTGGATTAGCAACAGTAATCAACTCTGCTTCTGGTAATTGTGTTTTTAGTTCTTCTGCTAAAGCATCCGCAATTACGCGTGGATTTTGATGTAATATTTTAGTTAAACGCATCGCAGCATTCGTAGAATAATCACCCCAAGATGAGTCGCGTGGGATTTCTACCATTACTAATTCATCTGCAATATCAAGTGCAAATTTTTTATTAATAGATTTTTTTATAGCTTCCTTTAACACTTGTTCGATTTCCATATAAAACAACTCCTTTTATATTTTTCTCTTGCCGTCCTCTATCATACAATAAAAAATTAATTTAATCTATATTAAATTACGTAATACTTTTCTCATCTCAAAAAATGAGACTATTTCATAAACTTAAACTTCTTAAATCCATAAATAATGGTTTTTAAATAAATGCGGCAAAAACTGATTGTTTAAAATTAAAAAGGCTTGATTTTGCATCAAGCCCTAACATTTAAACTTGGTGGAGATGGCGGTAATCGAAACCGCGTCCAAGATAAGTCCAGTAAAGACCACTACAGTTTAGTTTGCTAATAAATTTCCTTAGAAGTAAGACTAACAAACGAATCAACTCCTAAGTAACCTATAAATTTTCGTACCTACCTTATAGATATCGATAAGTCTTATTCTCTCAAAATTGCACCTATTCTTCGCTTAGAGACCCAACTCAGATAGATGGCTTTACTTCCCTAATAGCGGGACTATGGCTTAATTAAGCAGCAAAAGCAAATTGATTTCTGTTGCCAGATAATTGTTTTTGATCTATGACGCGATCAACCGACTGCGTTCCTTACCCAACCATACCCTGTCGAGACCAATACATCCCCGTATACAAAGTATGTGATAATCACGAGAACTATATTATCACTTCAATAATATAAATGCAAACAAATATTAACGTGTTCCTGTAGAGCCGAAGCCACCTTCATTGCGTTCAGTTGTATTTAATTCTTCAACCTCTTCAAAATTTGCTTGTGTAACTGGAGCAATAACAAGTTGTGCTATTCTTTCAAATGGTTGTATAACTTGGTCTTTATTACCATGATTATGTAATGCTACTAAGATTTCTCCGCGATAATCAGAATCAATTACTCCAACCTTATTTGCAGGAGCCAAGTCACGTTTACTAGCTAAGCCACTACGTGCGTAAATTAAGCCCACATATCCATTAGGAATTTCAATAGCAATTCCTGTATGAATTAGTCTTGTTTCATGTGGAATAATAGTTATTTCGTTTTCCTCGCACGCATACAAATCTGCGCCAGCAGAAAATTCACTACCATATGAAGGGATTTTGGCATCTTTATTTATTTTTTTCAATCTGATTAACATACTATTAATTCTCCTAATTTTTAGTTTAACTCTGATAAAACGATTTCATGCAAAGCAAGTGTCTTTTTCACATCTATTATTCTTTGATTTGTAGATCCTCTAAATTTTAGCATTAAATCTTTTTTAGCTATTTCAAATCTTCCATCCACTAGTACATCTATATTCTTTAAAATCTCTTTTGTTAATGGTGTAGCCGCTCTACTTTCTTTTTTACCAACTAATTCTTCAAAAGTAAAGCCTGAATATATCCAAATGTTTTTATGAGGAAAAACTTCACGAACTTTTTTAACAAGAGACAAAACTGCTTTTTGGTTTTCTGGTTCAAAAGGTTCTCCGCCTAAAACTGTTAATCCGTCAATATAATCGTGATTTAAAGCTTCAAGTATTTCTTTCTCAGTTTCTTCGCTATATTCTTTTCCATAATTAAACGCCCATGTCATTGGATTAAAACATTCTTTACAATGATTACGACATCCAGAAACGAAAAGGGATACACGTACCCCTTCTCCATTAGCGATATCAACTTTCTTAATCTCGCCGTAATTCATAATTATAGATGCAATACTCTTTCTTTAATTTCTTGAGTTCGACCTTGGTTCCAGTATTGCGTACCAATATAGCCACAGGTTCTTCTTGCAACATTCATCTTATTTTGGTCACGATTGTGGCAATTTGGACATTCCCAAACTAATTTACCATCTTCATCAGTAACAATTTGAATTTCACCATTATATCCACATACTTGGCAGAAGTCAGATTTTGTATTTAATTCTGCGTACATAATGTTATCATAGATAAATTTAATAACAGATAGAACTGCTGGAATGTTATCTTTCATATTTGGAACTTCAACATATGAAATTGCGCCACCAGGTGATAATCTTTGGAATTCTGATTCTAACGCCAATTTATTAAACGCATCAATATTTTCGGTTACATGAACGTGATATGAGTTTGTAATATAATTCTTATCAGTAATTCCTGGAATAATGCCAAAGCGTTTTTGTAAGCATTTAGCAAAACGATATGTTGTGGATTCAATAGGTGTTCCATAAAGAGAATAATCAATGTTTTCAGCTTGTTTCCATTTAGCGGTGTAATCATTTAAAGTCTTCATTACTTTTAAGCCAAATTCTTTACCTTCTTCTTCAGTCAATTTATGACCTGTCATGTATAAAACAGTTTCCCATAAACCAGCGTATCCTAAAGAAATAGTTGAATATCCACCATGCAATAACTTATCAATAGTTTCGCCTTTCTTTAATCTTGCTAAAGCACCATATTGCCATAAGATTGGAGCAACATCAGAAGTTGTGCCCGTTAATCTTTCATGTCTAATTTGAAGTGCATGATGGCATAATTCTAGTCTTTCATCAAATATCTTAAAGAATTTTTTCATATCTTTATTAGATGATAAAGCGACATCTATTAAGTTAATAGTGACAACACCTTGATTAAAACGTCCATAATATTTTGGCTTACCATTTTCATCAACATATGGTGTTAAGAATGAACGGCATCCCATACATGGGTAACAATTCCCATTTCCATTTTTATCAATCTTGAATTCAAGCATTTTCTTTTCTGAAATATAATCTGGGACCATGCGTTTTGCGGTACATTCTGCCGCTAAGACAGTAAGATACCAATATTTTGATCCTTCTGTTACGTTATCTTCTTCTAAGACATAAAGTAATTTAGGGAATGCTGGAGTAATCCACGCTCCCTTAGGATTTTTTGTACCTTGGATACGTTGTTTTAATACTTCTTCAATGATAAGTGCTAAATCAGCTTTAGTTTGTTCATCTTTAGCTTCATTTAAATACATATTTACAGATACGAAAGGTGTTTGACCATTCGCAGTTTGTAATGTGTTAATTTGGTATTGAATGGTTTGGACACCATGTTTAATTTCAGTATGTAATCTCTTTGCTACAACACTTTCAACCATTTCATCAAATTTATCTTTGCTAAAAGCTTTGTCTTCATAATCCTTTAATTCATTAATAACTTCTTCACGAATTTTTTTACGCGATACATCAACGAAAGGTGCTAAATGTGTCAAAGTAATTGTTTGTCCACCATATTGGCTTGACGCAACTTGAGCAATAATTTGTGTTGCAATATTACAAGCCGTATGGAATGAATGTGGCTTTTCAATTAAAGTACCAGATATAACTGTTCCGTTTTGAAGCATATCTTCTAGGTTTACTAGATCACAATTATGGATGTGTTGGGCAAAATAGTCCATATCGTGGAAATGAATAATACCTTCGTTATGTGCTTTAACAATTTCATCTGTAAGTAAAAATCTCTTAGTAATATCTTTAGATACTTCACCAGCCATATAATCTCTTTGTGTTGAAACAATAACTGGATTCTTATTTGCATTTTCTTGTTTTGCTTCCTCGTTATTTGCTTCAATTAAAGAAAGTATGGACTCATCTGTGGTGTTAGATTTTCTTACAAGCATTCTCTTATAACGATAAGTAATATACGCTTTAGTAACAGGGAAATTACCATGTTTCATAAGTGATTTCTCAACCATATCTTGTATTTCTTCAACGCTTAAAGCTCGTTTGATTGTTTTACATTTCTTTTGGACATCCGCGACAATATCTTCAATTTCTTCTAGGCTATATTTGTGAGCGTCCTCCACAGAATCGTTCGCCTTGATAATTGCCGCTTTAATCTTATCTAGATTAAATTTGACCTCTTGTCCTCCACGCTTAATAACTTTCATAAAATAAATCACCCTTTCTCATTTTCTTAATATAGATGTAATTCATTTAAAAGTATAATTTAATTAACAAACATAAAACAAGATAGGCAAAAATAAACCATTCGTATTTTGCATTTTGTAAAGCTTTGTTTTTTTGTGAAAAAGAGCAAAAATTACTTGTTTTTAATTATTTTGGATAAAAAGTTCACTTATAGTGTGCAAAAATCAAATTACTTTAATTTTTTTTATTTTTACCAATTGTAACCATAATTTAATTATCATTCAAAAAAAGCCCCTTCTCATCGGCGTTTTAGAGAGCTTTAAAATATAAGCAAATAAATTTATGTGTCATTTTCGCTTTGTTTTTTTTGTGCTAAAATTCGCAAACTGGCTTATTTGATCATAAAAAAAGCCCAACACGCTTAAACGCATTAGGCTTGTAATCAATAATTTGTAAATTAATTTGAAGTAGATACAGGAGTTACTTCAAGAACTGCTGATAATAACTCGTTACCAAATTTAACTGCAACTTCGATATATAAATGTTGTTCGCCACTTAATCTATATGTTCCTAATTTTGTAGCTAATTGAATCATATAGTTAGACTGTAATTTTGAAGGATCAGCATCGTAAATTGAATAATCAATTACTTGACCTAACGCTAACAAGATACTGTTATTAGGAGCAAATATGCCAGCGCCAATTGGATTATAAGTGGAAATCTCATCACTAATTTCTTGAGTTGTAAATTGTGCAGGATTCAGTCCAGCAGATTGTCCACCAATTGTTAATCTCATGCCAGCATTTCTACTTGTATCAGATGGATGTTGTAACAATAATGCAAAGCTGATTTGGTTTGTACCTGGTTTATAAATTGTATAACCAATTCTTTTCATAATGTTATCAATTGCTACTGCATATGTTGTGATATCTAAGTTATATGCTTGGAACCACGATGATGTAGGTGTTAAGTAGTTTGTAATTTCTGATTTTGCATCAACGTTGACATCGCAAACTACAGAACCTGTGCCCGAAGCTGCACCATAAGATTGAATATTCCAAATTGAAGGTGCGCCTGCTTTTCTTAAAGCTGTATTTTCAATTATAAGTTTCTTTGCTTCCCAAGTTGTAACTGAAGCGCCCCATGTTTCTTCAATGATAGAGTCTTTGAATTTTAAGACACCTGTAGAGAAGTTAACTTGAGCACCTGATACTAGATATTTAAAGTTAACATTATCAAATAAAGCATTAACGCCACCTAAGATAGCACCATTAGATCCACCAGAGTTCATTGTAGGATGTTCTAAATCGCCTCTATTTGAGTCACCAATAACTTGCAAATCTTTTACTGTAAAGACTGGCTCATCACTATTAGTGTCACTAAAGTCATGTACTCTGAATAATCCTTCTTGTGGATTAACAACTGGTTCAGTTGTTTCTCCTTGTTTAATAGCACCTGCTTGAGTTCCTACTAAACCAGGAATGTCATCATAGCTTCCTTCTTCACTTGGAATGAAAGCAACACGTTCAGGTAAATCTTGAGCATCTATCAACATATAGTTACCATTAACAACTAATGGTTGCAATGTGCCATAATCTGTACCATAGTGGACACCGCCATATCTAAAATACATAGAACCTTGGAATTCAACTTCATCACCAGCAGCAGTTGTGTTGTATGGTACTTTCCTTTGGTACTTTGTATTGAAATACATTTGGTCTTCATCGTATTCAGCTTTAATGTTGTGTAATAAGTTAATGTGAGTAATTGTATTATCCTCAAATAATGTCTTAAAATCTTTATGCGTATATGCATTATATCCATCATTAATGAAGTATGTTTGAGTTACTTTATCAGTTGTGAACGAAGTTTCAATTGTTAATATAATTGATTTACCAATTGCTGTTTCTTTAAATGAGATAGTTGCGTCATCATTTACAGTAACTAATTCTGCCGCGGATGATTTATCTTCTAAAGTGAAGGTATAATTTATTGTTTCATCATTCATCAAATGTTTATGGGCTTCTGTAATTTCGATTTCCTCTAATTCATCAGCTTCATAAGTATTATTTGTTTCATCATACTTCCAAGTTGTGTAAGTCAATGTTACATCTGGCTTAAATGCATTCTTTGTACCTACTTGATAAGGAGTAATAGTTTCACTTCTAAAGTTTTCATGGTTAGAAGTTGTAGCAAATGTATAGTCACTACCGGAAGCTACGCCGTATACATCATAAGAAATAGTAACTTCAAATGAATCTGTTCCGTTAGTTAATGTTACTTTGCCTGGTGTAAGAGCACGAACAACTGCTTTAGTAGTTTGTTGTTCAATAGCTATGATTTCTGCATCTCCTGACTTAACAGTTACTGCTGCGCCTGGAATTTCTTTTGATTCACCAGTTGTCATTTTTACTGTTTCGACACTTGGTCCTGGGATAGTAGAATTTCCTGAAGTACTACCTCCAGATATTGGTGTTGATAGTGATGGTGGCACTACTATGCTTGGTGTACTACCACTATTATCAACTAATCCGTCACATCCAGCCAAGAGCAATGCAGCACTAAGGACAGATAAGACTTTTAATTTGTTTTTCATTTTTTATAATTCCTTTCGTTATTTAAACTTTAGTTTCCTAAGTTATATTTAAATGATCTTTTTGCTTCTTTACTACCATCTTTTGTTCTAATGGTAAGTTCGAATCTTGAATACGTTCTCGACTGAAAATCTATTATTATCACTCCTTTTCTATTTGCATCTAATTTCACGGAAGCCGGCGTTTCAACGTCAAATCCGTTAAAGCCACTTTCCAAGTGATCTTGTGCTTGCAAATCCTGATTTGTTGCATCATCAGGAAATATATAATAATACAATTCCATAGTTTCTTCAAGTTGTGTCAAAGTTGTGAGTCGTTTTGTCACACGGTCTTCATATTTGCCACCTTCATGATTAACAAACACGATTCCTTCAACAGGAATTGAAGAAGGAACTTCTGTAGCCTTTATTCCGAAGAAAGAAACAACCACTATGGATAATATAGATATTAACGTAGCAATAAAAGCAATAATTTTTCTATTCATTGTTATTTTCCTCCTTATAAAGCTATATCATCAAAATAAACATTGAGTCTATTAATAAACATTGCACCTTTTATAACACAGAAAGCAATTGCAATTAAAAGCAATCTAATCCATGTTTCCATTTCTTGTCCTTCATATGGATAATGCGTAAAGAAGAAATATGCAAGAATTGTAAAAAGGAACGCTAATACAAGGCCAAGAACGACAGATGTCGTTACATTAGAGTTGTCATTAACAACTTCTTCACCCACTTTATATTGATCAATTTTTGGATTTAAAATATCAAGTTCTAAACTCCAGCAAATATGACCAATATTTACAAAGAACAATATTATGCAAATAAATATTGCTGCTTGAGGAGTAACGTATTCGACATTACCTAACGCAACGCCAACTCCTACGATTGATAAAGTAGATAAAATAATATTAACTGTCATTTTAGCAAGACAAATAACTTTTGTATCTGCAGGAGATATTTTCAAAAGATAGAATTCAGATCCTTCTCTTGATATCGCTGATGCAGAAGAAACGTTAGATGCTGTTAACAACACAATAGAAATAAGAATATTAATACAAACAATCAATACTGAACCAGTTTTAGATATGTCTAACGCATTGAATATTTTATTTAAAGCAAATAGTAAAAGTGGCAAGATGACAAGATACATAAATGTATTAAGTACTTGGTCATCGCTTCTTAAATATGATTTAATTTCTTTTTTCAAAAATACTAGGAAAATATTCTTTTGTTGTTTCATGCTTGATTTATAAACTTTGCTAGAACTAATTTCTGTTGCAGAAGATGAAAGTTTAAAGAAGACTCTAAAACATACAAATATACATAGGACTAATAAAACAGTAATAATTCCAAAAATAATTGCAAAAGATAGCCATGAATCTTTGAATAAGAAATTGCGCACACATTGCGTAAATATTGTGAATTTTTCAACAGTTATATCAATAAAGTCACTTATATTTTTAACAATTTCGTACCACAACTCTTTAATTGGTAAGTTTGTTGGTAATTTGCCTACTAAATTAATGACTAGAATGAAGCCGCCCACGATTAGACCAACTGTAAGTAAAGATTTTAAGAAAGGCACTCTTTTAAATAAATAATCTAAACCCACAAAAGCAATTGAGATTAATCCAGAGATTAACACAATAAATAGAGGGATAAGAATAAACATTAAACCCAAACGCAAAATGTATGCAAAGGTAAGGCTATATGTGAAACTCTTTAAAAAATAATATCCTAAAAACATTGGCACAATAAAATACGCCATTTTCTTAACTTCTCTTATATATCGAACAAGCAATTTTGAGGCAAAAACCTCACTTGCCTTAACCGGCATTGATAATAGAATCATATTATCTTTTGATTTATATAAGGTATTAACAAAACTACTCGACATTTCTAACACAGATAAGACTATAAACGCCAATAAAATAAAAGCAACGTGATTCATACTTAAGATTGATAAAACCGCACCAAAGACATAACTATCTAAAAGTCCTAGCACAATCCTAAATACGAATATCAAGGCTATGAAACTTGCAACTCTTAAGAAAGCAAATAATACTCGATCTTTTGTATTGTAAGCTTTTAATAATCTCTTTGAGTTTCTAAATTGCATAGAAGTTAAGGTTCGAATACGATTGAGATATGGATGTTTTAAAAAGAATTTATTAACTTGAGCTTTAATAAAATTGACCACACTAAAAATAGCATTTTTAATGCACGTTAAGCCTTTCTTTATTCCTTTCCAAACATTTTTCATTTCAATTACTCCTATTCATCGCGATCAGCGTTTTGAACATATTTTAAGTAAATATCTTCTAGTCTAACTCCTTGTTTTTTCAATTCTCTCAAGTCAAACTCGCCCCTGAGTTGACCATGTGAAATAACACATATTTTAGTACAAACATTTTCAACAACATCAATAACATGACTTGAGAAGAAAACAATGTTTCCTTTTGCAGCATGTTCTTTCATACATTCTTTAATTTGATAAATACTCTTTGGATCCAAACCAGTTAAAGGTTCATCAAGAACCCAAACTTTTGGATTGTGAATTAATGCCGCAATAATAGTTATCTTTTGTTTCATACCATGTGAATAACTTTTAATTGGCTTATCCAAAGCTTTAGTAATTTCAAACAATTCTGAATATTTCTTTAATCTTTCTTTGCGGTCTTCCGTAGAAACTAAGAACAAGTCTGCAATATAGTTTACATATTCTCGACCTGTTAATCCTTCGTAAACTGCGTGATTATCTGGAACATAACCGATAAGCATTTTAGTAATAATTGGCTCTTTGGTGATATCATGACCATAAATACTAATAGAACCTGACGTAATTGGTTGAGCACCAATTAAACATTTGATAAGAGTGGATTTACCTGCACCATTATGACCTAAGAAACCATAAACATCACCAGAATGGATTTCTAATGAGAAATCATCTACTGCTTTTTTCTTGTCTTTACCATATATTTTTGTTAAATGGTCAATTTTTATCATTCCAGGTTCATCTCCTATCTTTTCAATTTCTTGTCTATAATCGATTTTAATTTTGTTCTTTTCATTCGCGAGCAATTTTGCCTTTTTCATTCTTACCATTAAGTCATAATGACTATCGCTTATGCGGTAGAATAACGAATACACAAACCATGTACCTAACGCTAAGCCACAATAGCCAACATAAATAACTAGCCAATACCAAATATAAATTATCATATCTTTGCCGTTTTCGCCTTTACCAGCAATAATCAGCAGGTATTTTTCCTGATCACGTAATGGCTTTAAGAAGCCCACGTGGCTAGCAATTTTATCAGTATTTAAGAAGAAATAGTTAACTCTTTCGCCAAAATAAGCATCAATTCCCGCGACAATAAAGAAATAAAGAGAGAATATCACAACAGAATATGCCCACATCTTAATAGTTGGGCGCGAGAATATCTTAAGTCCTACTGCTAATAAAGGCAACAAAATAATCGTTATATGGTTATGCCAGAATCTCATATTAACAAAATAGAATAAATCTCCTGTTGTTTCTGGCATAAGTGCTGCTAATAAGCCACCTAAAACATTAATTAAATAATTGAAATAGAAACATGGTTTATTTCTAAATACAAAGGCAATAAACATAATAACTACGGCCATGTTGCATAAGTGGAATGGTAGTGTCGTAATATCTTTAAACATTACAAATTCGTAATATGAAAAATAGCAATAGAATGATGCTAAAGCAATTGATAAACATAAGAAATATCGAGTTTCATATGATTTATATCTAAAAATAAACATTAAAATAAATGGCGTTAAGAAAATAATGTAAAGCATAATACGATGTGGCAAATTCAAGTCAATTGCCGCAAAATTTGCAGGGCCAAAGAGTGATAACATAGTAGAAAGTGGAGCACAAATGATGCTTAAAAACAAATAAACAAATAATATTCTCCACACCGAACTCCATTTAATAGATTTAAGTGTGCTAACAATAAACTTTTGTTCAGGTTTTTTATAGTCATACATAAAATAAATAACCCAATTGAGGATAGAAATTAACAATACTAATGAATGCTCAGTGTAGAATTGAACTGCTCGGAAATATGTGGTTATTCCATCTACCGCTCCAGGAGCTAAATATATATGATAAATAATAACATTAGCTAAAAGCAGATTAATAACTGCTGTAATTGGGGCAAAATATCTAACAGCTTTCTTTAAATAAGGAATATTAAAAAATGACGATGTTATAACAAGTAAACAAGTTCCGTTAGTAAACATTCGAATTAATCCAATGGTTACGGCACGCCCTCTATTTACTATACCTGTCGATCTATCGCCAACTATTTCTAAAATTGTATAAGCTGATTTATCCCAATAATCCTTGCTTAATGTTCGCCACAAGAACACAAACGCAAAAATGATACTAAGGACTTTTAGTATCGTTACAAACACATCTTTTTTCAGTTTTAATTCCCTACGGGAATGATTGA
Organism: uncultured Erysipelotrichaceae bacterium; assembly: GCA_900315885.1. Taxonomy (GTDB): domain Bacteria; phylum Bacillota_I; class Bacilli_A; order RFN20; family CAG-826; genus RUG131. The sequence goes on along the minus strand of ONAT01000026.1, from coordinate 1,956 downwards.
TTGCGTTTTCCATATCGCTATTATACCCCAATGCTCAAAAAAAATAAACATATTGTTTGTATAGACAAATTAAAAGGCGCCACTATTCGGCACCATAAGTTAAATATGTCAATGCTCTTTGATATGATAAATTGTCTTTACCTACGACAATTAATACATCATTTGCAATAAAAGTGAAATCAGGACCTGGTGATACAATTAATTTATCGCCACGCTTAATTGCCACTATCGTTGCCTCAGTATAATTATAAAAATAAACATCACCAATTGTTTGGTTTATAACCCAGCAATCATCTGTAATTGTTAATTCGTGAAATTCAATATCTTTTACGCTAGTATTGCTTGTTTTTTTCACTAAAAGCGCAATATTTTTACTGATTTCCTCGTTTAATTCGTTACGTTTTTTAATCAAATCATTTGTTTCTTCAACTAGTGTGTTATCCACACTTGTTTCCTGCATTTTTTTTAAGAATTTGCTGGCGTTTTCCTTTGAAATAACAATGACACCATATCCGTGTTTAACTCTTACGATATGTTCAGAGGCTAAAATATTAATGGCTTTTCTAATGGTTTCCGAAGAGACATTATATTCACTTGATAAAAGTGTTCGACCTTTTAAAACATCATCAACTTTGATTGTCTCAATTTCAATCTTTTTTGCTAAGTCTTTAGCTATTTCGACATATCGTGGATCAACTTTCATAAAAAAAACACCTCGTTTTGTATATTATAACAAATTTTGTTAATGTTTTTACCATATTTAATCAATCGATTTTATTTGCTATTTTATGTTGTTGAAATTGAGCACTATTTCTTATATAATTATTCATTGAAAAGGGTGATGTTAATGAAACCAATTAAATATATATTTAAATCTTTGTTCAATAATAGTTCAATTATTGAAGGAAGAAAGAGAAAAGGACTTGAAGCACTTATCGTATTTATCTTAGCTATGATAATTGCTTTAATACCTTCTACAGTATCTATTGCTTCTGTCAAAGGTTCAGCATTTATGAATAGCAATATCAATGGTGTCGATACTGCTCTTGTGGCATTCTCAAAAGAAATGAATACTAAAGGCATTAAATTTACTGTCGCACAAGAAGAAAAACAAAGAGTCTTAAAAGTAAGCCAAGACGATATGAAAAAATGGGATTACACCGACGGATACTTCAAAACCGAAGGATATGATGGTGAAAAGCTAAAAGAAAGATTGAGAGTCTATCTAATGGCAGATAAAACCACTGATGATATCACTGAAAAAGTCAAAAAATTACAAGCCCAAACTTATGATTCTGAAAAAGAAGTCTCAAATGAAAATATTCCAATGGCTTCTTATATGATTATAGGGAAAGATATCACATATATCTCTATTTACACTAAATCTGCAACAGAATGGAAATCACCAACATCTACACGTTATTTCAATTATAATAGTGTCGATACTGGCGAAATCATTTCTAATTACACTGGCGAACATGCTTTAGAAAATTGGAAAACATTCTTCGATAAAGGATATCAAAGCATCAAAGTTAATACATTATTTGCACAAATCGGACTTCTTGCTGGTATCAACGCTTTAGTAAGTTTATTCATGGCTCTTATGATTTTTATCTTTACTAGAGGCAAGAAAAATCCATTCCATGATTACAAATTCACCGAAGCTCTCAAGATTGTGGGTATCGCTTCTCTAGCACCAAGTCTTCTTGCTTGCTTGTTTGGATTTATACTTCCACAACAATTCAGCACAATGGCATTTATGATTTTATTAGGAATCCGAATTATGTGGATGACTTCTAAAAATTTAAATCCTGCTGTAATGGCTAATAACTAAGCTCAAAAAAAGCATCTACACTCTGAGAGGTACCCCAAATCCTAGACATTAGGAAAGGGGTACTTTTTCTATGAAATATTCATGGGAATTCAAACTTGAATGCGTCGACAAGTATAAAAATG
>ONAT01000022.1 GCA_900315885.1 uncultured Erysipelotrichaceae bacterium | reverse complement strand
TTTTGTGCTTGATTCATAGGCAAGCTCTTTTTAACGTGTCTTTTAACGTGATTCAAACTTTTTTTAAATTTACTATTGTTTTTTAATAGTTAGTCTCCAAATTACTCTACTATTATAGCACCAAAAGTGCTTATAAAAACAATAACTTTATTTCTCTTTATCTCGCTCTAACTTAATTCAAAGGATTTAGATATCTTATGATTAGGTGATTTCTTTATGCTTCGTTTTCTATTGTCATCAACGTAAAATTTATTCTATCGTTTTTACATACAATTACCGCCGAAAGAAAAAACAAGATTAAAGCTGAAATCATAATTGTGTCTAAAATTATGTTGTCATTAAAATAATCAAGGATACGCAGAAGTCTTTCTATAAATGCATCAAGGGATACCAGCGCTTCACAAAGTACAATATATCTAAGAAAAATAATCTTTTTTGTTATAAGTTTACGCATAAATATTAACAATTATATATATCAATGCAAAAGCCAATATCAACAAGTTCAATGACATCAGTAATTGTCGGGGAACGATACCTATTAATGTCTCAAGATAATTGTTAATATATAATCTCTTAAACACTATTAAGCCAGAAAATGCAACGAGAAATACAATCAACATATATATTTTCTTTAAAACCATTCATACATATTTACTCCGCATTATTATTATATTATAGCATAAATAGTTGTATCTATGTAATTAGTATTTATAATAGCATTTAAAAAGACCACAACATCCGAGATATTGTGGTCGTTAATATAATAATTGTATTTTAATTAGAATAGCATCATTACAATTGCGCCTTCAGAAATTGTAAAGCACAAGAAATAGTATTGTTGTTCTGCATCTAATAAAACTGTTGTAACACCTAAGTATTCAGCAATTGTTTTATCTGCTGTACCATTTTCAAATGCTTGATCAGATGATAATGATGATACATCAGTATAACCTTTTGTAGCAACAATAGCAGCAACATAAGTAGCTAAATCTTCTGCAGTATAAGCATTTTCAGCATAGAAAGCAAAATAGACAGCGCCTGTTTCTTCATCTTGTTCAAATGCATAATCCGTAGCATTTTGAGCAAATGGAATGCTTGGAATACCATAGTAATTAGTTACTAAAGAAAGATAATCAAATACAGCTACTGCTGTTTTATCATCATAAGCAATTGATAATGTGGCATCTGAATTAGCGTCTGCTGCAGGAACTAATGTAATTGTGATTGCTTTTTCATTGACAACGCCACTAATAACAGCACCAGTGTCGCTTACTGTAACATTTTCAACTTTTTTACCACCATAGTAGACACCTTTGTAAGAAACATCGATTGAAACGTTGTTAGTCATATCAATCCAGTAGCCCATTGCATCTTCAGCAATTGAAGCATATGTTGCAAGTTCAACTTTATAAGCATCGAATCCTTCAATTGGTAATGCTCCTGATTCATTTCCTTCAAATTTGACTGTAAATTTGAATGTACCAGCACTAGCAGCAACTTGGTATGTAATTTCATTAATTGAATTATCAGAAGTTAATGTAACCGCCAATTCTGTGAGAGATGATTCGTTACCATCAACAAGTAAATATTGTCCGACATTTTGTGCATCTAAAGCACTTCTTGTAACATATTTACCATTTTCGTATTTGAACATTTCACCAGCAACAATATTGCCTAAATATGTTAAGCCTGCTGTTTTTAGTGTGTATCCTTGATAAACACTATCAGTTGTAATTGCATTGTCAGTACCGACAGTGAATTCATAGATATAACCATTGCTTGCCATTGCATAATAACCAGCCTTAGTGACTTTTGTACCATCATCTTCATCAGTAACACTTGATTCACCATAATATGCTTCATCTGTGTAATACACTTTGATGTCAGCGTAATCAGCATCGTTTAAAGTAGCAGTTTCTTTAACAACTAAGTTTCCTGTTAATTTCTTAAATGCTGCTGTTAAAGCTGCAGCTTCAGGATATGTATCATAAGCAACAATGTTATTTTCTACAACTGTTGTGCCATGATTACTAATGTCTAAGTCATAGGAATCTTTTAATGTATATGAGAAATCCATACCCCCAAAAGAGAAGGAATAATCATAAGCTGTAGTTTCAAACTTAATATTTGTGATTTTTTCATCTTCGACTTTAACAGTCATTGATTCAACATAACAATCTGTTGATGTTTCATAGTTTTGAGCAGCGATAACCTCTGCAATTGCATTTCTAGTTGCTTGATTTGTGACAGTATAAATACCTTCAGCAGTTTTTTCAAAAGCCTTTACTGTCATACTTGAGTTGTTGCCTAAACCCACAAATGGCCAAGCGATTGGTGTTTGTTCACCCGTAGTCTCATCGGTATTGACAACTTGAACATGTTTTACAACATTATCAGCGTCAAGGTAATAGCGTTCGACATAACCATTGATGTTAAAATATTTTTTTGCATCAATAGTTTTTCCTAATTCCGCATAGCCCCATTCTACTGAGTCACCAGCATAATTATAAAGTAAACTAGATTCTTCTGGTTTACTCTCCGCATCACTGATATCAACACTAGTCATTTTTCCACTCATTGAGAATGTACCCATAATTGATTGGAGCGCTGTTGCAGAGATGTACTCTTTTTGAGGTGCAACACTTGTGCTTGTACTTGTGTCTGTACTTGGATTTGCAGAACCTGAAATAGAATTTGATCCTCCATTCTTATTACATGAAGCAAGAGCAAGTAATGCGATAGGAATTAATAAAAATTTCTTGTTCATAATTTTTTCCTCCTTTTTTGAATTATTTAAAGAAATAATTACCCACATTATAAAACTTCTTGTTAAAATAATAAAGAGTTTTTTTTAAATGGAAATAATTAGAAATTATTTATTACATTTTATGCGCCAAAACCAAAAATAGAATTGCAATAATTTTTAAAAAAAGCCTATTATAATCAGGCTTTATTTTGCTTCTTTTACGCGTTTGTTAACAGCGGTTTCAAGTTTAGTAAGATAATTATCATCTGAACACATTGTTTTTCCGTTCGCATCGGAGATTTTTGCAACTGGTTGACCATTAATTCTTTGCAATTTTAAAACGATATTTAAAGCTGGAACATCTGTGTCATTTGAACAATATGTGCCAATTCCAAATGAAACATTAACACGTGATATGAAATAATCATACAAGGCTTGCGCTTTATCAAAATCTAGTGAATCACTAAATAATAATGTTTTTTCTTTTGGATTAATGCTTAATGACTCATAGTGTTTGATAATCTTTTCGCCCCATAAATATGGATCTCCTGAATCATGTCTAACGCCACGATAAAGCGACGCAAAATGTTTATCAAAATCTAATAGAAATACGTCTGTAGTTAAAGTATCTGTTAAGGCTATACCATTCGCGCCTTGGTATTCATCATACCAATCTTTCAAAGTATAATAGTTACCTTTAGCTAAATCCAAGCCTTTTATACCTTGATACATTTGCACTAATTCGTGAGCGTATGTTCCAATTGGTGTAGCTTTATATTTCATCGCTAAATATACATTTGAAGTACCAACGCAATTATTTGTTTTTGTCACAAATTCATGCACCATGTAGTCTTGGAAGTCATGAGACAAACGACGACGGCAGCCAAATTCTGCAAATTTAAATGTATATGTGCCATTTTGCATTTTACTGATTTTTTCATTTAAACGTCTTTTTGCTTGTAAAAGTAATTCATCATAATTGTATTTTAAACGGAAATATACTTCATTGATAATTTCTAATAAATATATTTCAAATGGCATAGCTAAATAGCATGGGCCGAGCACTACACACACTAATTCATTATTTTCTTTATAACATTTGACATAATCACGATGTAACTTAAATGCTTTTAAGAATTCGAGATAATCATCTTTGATAAAACTTATGGAATGTAAATAATCTAATTCTTCTTTTTTAAAAGTTAATGTGCATAAATGATCAATTTGTGCATTAATCTCTTCCACCATTTCATCAGTAAACACTACATCTTTACTTCGGCATTTGAAATGATATTCACCTGTTAAATCTTGAAATTTATGAAAGATTAATTGATGCATATTAAACTTATAAAAATCTGTATCTAATAAACTTGTGATAATTGGTTCTAATTTCATATATTTCACTCCTTACAAATTACAAAAACATTATAAATGTTTTAGCATTAAAAGACAAAGGAAAATAAGCGAATAATGCATATGTCTGTTTATTATTTGCTATTTTATTTTTTAAGATGACAAATAATGGTGTTTAGAGTAAAACATTCGAAAAGCAATAATTATTTATCGAAAAATTCTTCTTCGTTTCTTCCATAGACCATATGATTCATAAAACATGCAATGCGACGGAATGACTCTTTTTGTTCAGCACATTGACACAGCAGTTATTACATCATGAACAAAGCAATTTATGCTATTAATTTTCCATTAAAAATGTTTCATAGATGCGTCTTTAACATGCTCAACCGTTTGATTTTCATTTTTTCTTTTACCAATATAAACTTGTAGTTTTCTTAGTTCATACATATTCATGTTTATGCCATTTCTAGAAGAATTCTATTTCAAAACTTCCCAATAACCATTTTTATTTGCGCCAATTCTAGAAATAAATCCAGATTCTTTCAATTGTTTAAGATTCTTTTTTACACCTGGTTCTGATAATCCAGTTATAATCATTAGTTGATTAATAGTAATATTAGGATTATCTCTCATAGCCGAAATAATATTTTGTTGTGTTTTGTTTAATTTTTTGGATACTTTATTAGATACTTTATTAGATACTTTAAATTCATTAACATCTAGCTTTTCAAAAGGTATAGTAACAATTATTCTGTTTTTTTCAATTTGAATAGCATCTTTGCCATACTTACCAACAATTTTAGGAACTCCTCTACCAGATCTTTCACTTATCCTTAATTGAAGAAAAATTGATGCTAATATATCATTAACTGGTAAACTAACTCCACTATAAAAACCTTTTTCATCCTGATCTATTGCTAATCCTCCATGAGACATAATTTCTATTCTATCATTAAAAATGGAAATTTGTGGAGCATTTAAAGTTAACCATTTGTTGTGTATAAAAGCATTTAATATAGCTTCATGAAATGCTTCATAATCAAATAGTGGAACATCTTTTCTCTCGGAAATCCTATTTCTTTCATCCGCTTGAATAATATTTATAGCATCACCATATTCAAGTATTTTATCCATAGAATACATAATGCAAGTATTTCCAAATTCTTTTACAGAAAATAATGGTGCTGTTTTGTCTAAACCACTAAAAATAGAAACTCTAATAGGTATTGAATTTTGATCAGATAGAATATATGCCATAACATTATATTGGCCATTTTTATTTTTAAGTTTTAAACTTCTTTCAAAAGTATCTGGATTTAAAGCAATTCCTTTAGCAGCATAGTACATAAACAATTTTTCAAATGTTAATTCTTGAGCATAATCAGGAGCTGCAACATTAACTATAGTTGGATAGCCATCTTTTAACATAGAATTTAGTTTTAATTCCCATTCAGGGAACTTACTTATTTTTTCTTTACTTGACCCTATTCTAAAATATGAAACGTCTTTATATTTTGTTTGAACAGATTTTGAAGATGGAATTTGCAATATTACAATACGTTTATCACAAAATTTTTTTTCAATGATTTCAAATGCTATACTTGGTTTTAAATTTCTAGCCAAATAATGCTTATATGGTTCCCCATCAATATCCTTATCAAAATTTATATTAGTTCCGACAACTTTTTTAGTGCTATCTTTTATTCCCCATATAACATACCCATATTCTCTACCACATAGACAAGCACCATTTGATATTGCAGATATGTATTCTCCAATCTCATCTTTACTAAACCAATTTTCTTTAAAGTCTAGCCACTCGTATTCATCTGTTAAATTTAGCAAATTTTCAACAAGGTCGATATATTTATCCATTACAATTTCCTTCCTATTCATTTATAGTATACCATAATTTAAGTTAAAAGTATACAATAAAGTATACAATAAAAGCTAGTTATAATTTATATTTTTTAAATTTAAACACAAACATAATCACTAACTAACACCAAAAATTACTTATTTTAACCCGTATGACAAAATACAACAAAAATATCAAAAACATAAATATGAATTTTAAATATGTAAAATCGTAGAATTTATTACATTATTACCAAAAGGAATTCTCGTTAGTTTGAGAATTTCTTTCACTCCCTCATTAAATATAGAAAAAAAGCCTTGAAACAGCAAATTCACTGTATCAAAGCATTGCATTCTTAATGGTCGGGAAAACAGGATTCGAACCTGCGACCCTCTGGTCCCAAACCAGATGCACTACCAAGCTGTGCTATTTCCCGATATGGCGCGCCCGACAAGAATCGAACTCGTAACCTTTAGATTCGTAGTCTAACACTCTATCCAGTTGAGCTACGGGCGCACATCATACGCCTATATAATATAGCAAACAGGATTAAAAAAATCAAGTGCTAATTTAAATGTTTGTTGGAGGTTCCTGACGGAGTTGAACCGACGCTCATTGAGTTGCAGTCAATTGCCTTACCACTTGGCTAAGGAACCATCGCAAACAACGAAATGATTTTATCATACTGTTTAGCATTTCGCAATATATTTTATTATAAATTGATAGAAAATATGAATAAATAGTGTTTGTGTAAACGCAAAAAGAAAAGGTAAGTAATTATCTAACTACTTACCCCAAATTTCTTTAATTTTTTAATGATTTACTACGATTTCTAATTGATTTTCTCTTTTGAATAAAAGTCACTACTCCAAATGTTATGGCCGCAAACGCAACTGTGACTAAAATAACATAATACACAGTCATTGAAGTGTAGGCTCTTAATTGTCCCCACATAATAATCACATCATCGTTACGTGCTTCAAAGTCTTTCATAACCGCGCAGCGATCAAGAACTTCACTTGATGGATATTGTGTTTCAAGACTATTTTGCATTTCTTCAAAAGGATAAATTGTATAGTCACGTGTTGATTCATCATTTTTGAAAAAGAAATTTAAATCATATGGATCAGAAAGAGATAAACCTTCAGCATTTACTTCTACCCAGTGAGTTGTGTCTGTAGGCAAGATATTTGAGAATTCATCATCAGTGACAAACGCTTGATAGTATTTGCCATTATAAACGACATAATTACCATCAACATCATAGTCTTCTTCCTCTTCGTGATATGGTCCATAATATGTTGTATCTTCGTTATATTCGGATAATCCATATGTACGAGAAGCATAATCAAATACTTCATCACAAGAGATAAATGGAGTATAACCGATATATTCCATATTTCTACTTGCGTTTTCAGGAATAGACAAGAAATCAATAAACTTTGTTGCCAAATCACGATTTGAACCATTTGGTAAACACCAGCCATCATACCAAACATTAGATCCATCATCAGGAACATAATATTCTAGCACTTTATCGGTTTCATCAAGAGCGGTGGAAATAGAAAATACCGCATCTCCTGACCACGCTAAGTTCATCTTGATTTTTCCAGTTATAATATCATTTTTACCGGAGTCAACTTCAAAGCCAAAGATGTTTTGTTTTAAAGATATTAATTCTTCTTTTACTACTTCAACAATAGAGTTATATTTTTCTTCGTTAATAACCATATCAAAGATATTTTGAATTACTTCTTGCTCGCTATTCGCGGATTCTTTTGCTCTATTAACTGAAGCAACGAATTCTGACTCATCATCTGTTAAATTTTCTTTCTTTTCAATATTTTGATAAGCATGCATTAAACCAACAACGAAGGTATCACGCATTGAGTTTTTAATAGAAATGACATTTTTATATTTTGAGTTCCAGAATATATCCCAAGATTTAACATCTTCTTTAATTGTGTCGCCATAGTTTGAATCATAAATAATGCCTAATGTTCCCCACATATAACCTGCGACATAATCTGCTAAAGTTGAACTGTCATCAATACTCATAGTATCTAGTTTTTTGCTTACTTCTTTAGAAGCGTATTGCGCATAAACAGGGCACTCATCTTTAACATTTAATGGTTCAACAAGTCCAGCACGAACCATTTTTTGTAACATATATTCCGAAGTACAAATTAAATCATAAGTTCCTTCTGGTTGAAGAATTAGTTTGTTATACATGGTTTCATTTGTATCATATTCATAATATTTGACAACACAATTGTATTCTTTTTCAAATTCTTCGATTAATTCGTTATCAATGTAGTCTGCGCAGTTATAGATAACGAGTTCATTTGTATTTTTATTAGTGGCTTTTTTTGTAAGTTTTGCCTTGCTTTCAATATTACTTCTATTTGCGACATCATTAGAATATTTATATGATGCATTTGCAGTTAATAAAGCACAAATACTTAGAATAAAAGCACAAGTTTTAAGAGAGTTTTTCATTATTCCAATTCTCCCTTCTTTAATCTTTTCTTTACAAAGTTTTTAGCTTTGTAGTTGTTATACACTGTTGTCCCAACGACAACAACAAGAACAACAAGGAAAATAATTGTGGTTAAAGCACGAACTTCTGGTGGAATTGGGTGCTTAGCAATGATTCCTTGAATATAAGTAGAAATAGTATCAAATGATGGCTCTTTGAGATATTGCGTAATAACAAAGTCATCAAGAGATAATGTAAAGGAAATCATAAAGCCAGAAAGAATACCAGGCATAATATCAGGCAAAACGACTTTGTATAAAGCATAACGAGGTTTAGCTCCTAAGTCGAGGGCGGCTTCATATGCGAATGGATCCATTTGTGTTAATTTTGGTTTAACGTTCAAATAAACGAAAGCAATAGTTAAAACAACATGTCCCACTAAAAGAGTAAAGAAACTGAATTTCCAAGATAAGGCCACTGATAAAACCGCTAAAGACAAAGCAATAACAATTTCAGCATTAACAACTGGAATTTGATTCATAGTTTCAATGACTTTTCTTGTTTTCTTGCTAGAATAATAAGTTCCGATTGCGCCTAATGTTCCTAAAATTGTAGAAACAATCGCACTCACAAAAGCAATAAGTAAGGTGTTCCAAACCGCACGCATCAAATCTTGATTTTTAAATAAATCAACATAAAGTTTGAATGAGAATCCAGTCCAGTCTCCCACGTTAGTACTTGCCGTAAAAGAGAAAACTACAAGAACCAATATTGGCAAGTACATAAGTAACAAAATTAAATAAATATAGCACTTTGCTAATACTTTCTTTACCATATTGACTCCTTTCCCTCATCATCTTTTACAAATTTACGTGAAATTACGATACTTAAACCGATGAGAAGTAACATAATGAAGGCCATAAATGAGCCAAAATGCCAATCGTTTTGGTTGAAATATAAATCAATATAACTACCAAATAAGACGACATTATATTCTGATAAAATATCAGAGATGACGTAAGAAGAAATTGTAGGCATAAATACCATTGTAGCCGCTGAAATAATTCCTGGCATAGTCATAGGGATAATGACTTTAACAAAAGTTTGGAATGAATTTGCGCCTAAATCTCTACTAGCTTCAATTTGATTTCTATCCATTTTTAGCATTGTGCTATATAAAGGAAGAATCGTGAAAGGCAAATAGTTATAAACTAAACCGATAATGGTTGTTAGTTCTGGATAAGAACCACCAGATAAACCAATCCAGTTAAGTAAGTCACGGGTTGCGCCAGTACGAATAACGAAGTTAATCCACATTGGCATAATAAACAATGTAACTAACACCGCCGATTTATTGATTTTTTTATCTGCTAATAAATAAGCAATAGGATAACCGATAAGCAAACATAAAATTGTATTAATAAGTCCATATGTTAAAGATATCGCTAAAACATTTAGATTTGTCTTATCCGCAAAGAACTTGGTGAGATTAACAAAAGAAAACGCTCCTGTTGCTTTATCAGTAAAGGCATAATAAATGATTAAAAATAATGGTGTGATAATAAAGAACAAGAAGAATAAAATGTAAGGAATCGCTAAATACTTACGTTGAAATCTAAATTTCATATTTGCTGATATCTCCTTTAATGCTTAAAGATATCTTTTCTTTAGCGATGTTAATTGAGACTCGATCAGTTTCGTTATAAGTGTATTCAGTCTCAACAACGAAATCTTCTTCATCTTCTGTTCTAACTGTGACTTGATAATGGTCACCTTTATAAATAACAGATACGATTACTCCTGGCACCATACCATCTTCTTCATTTTCACATATTTCAACATCTGTCAAATTGATGGAAGCAACAACATCAGCATCATTTAAATCATATTTTTTACCCTTAGGTCCGATTAAATAACCATCATCATCAAGATGAGAATTTGGTAGCACTTGTGTAACATCACATTCAAATGGGGTATTAGCAATAACAACACGATTCTTATTATCAATATAAGCATCTTGATATACGTTAGCGTTGAGTTCTTTCTTCATAATATGAATCATATCTGGTTCAATAGATATACTTGCATTTGAATCAACTGGGAAGTCACGAGTGTCTTGAATTACAACTTCATTCTTTCCAACCATAAATACGTATTGATAGTGAATTCCTTTAAATACTTTGGTGACAATTTTTCCATCAACCATACCTTTACCAACTTCACCTAATATAACATCTTCTGGTCTTACGACGACATCAACTTTTTCGTTGACTGCGAATTGGTCATCAACACAAGCAAAATTGTGGTTTAAGAAACGAACTGTCTTATCTCCACGATATGTCGCGTTATAAATATTTGATTCGCCAATAAAGTCCGCAACGAAAGCATTCTTAGGTTCGTTATAAATATCAGTAGGTGTACCAATTTGTTGAATTTGGCCATCTTTCATGACAACAATAATGTCAGACATTGTTAAAGCCTCTTCTTGGTCGTGGGTAACATAAATAAAAGTAATACCTAATTTTTTATGCATTTGTTTTAATTCAAGTTGCATATCTTTACGCATCTTTAAATCAAGAGCGCCTAAAGGTTCATCAAGAAGTAAGATTTCTGGTTCATTAACAATCGCACGTGCAATCGCGACACGTTGTTGTTGACCGCCACTTAAAGTTGTGACATCACGGTCTTCATATTCTTCAAGGTCCACGATTTTCAAAGCGTTTAAGACTTTTTCATCTATTTCTTTTGAAGTGAGCTTTCGCATCTTACCCGTTTTTTCATCTTTGATTTTCTTTAAACGTAAACCAAATGCAATGTTATCGTAAACATCTAAGTGTTGGAACAAAGCATAACGTTGGAATACAGTATTAACTGGACGCATATGTGGAGATATTAAAGTAATATCTTGACCATTAAGCGTGATAGATCCGGAAGTTGGTAATTCAAAACCCGCGATCATACGTAAAGTCGTAGTCTTACCACATCCAGAAGGTCCTAAAAAAGTAACAAACTCGCCCTTATTAACATAAAGGTTAAAGTTTTCAACTGCGTATGTATTATTAAATTTTTTACATACATCTTTTAAACGAATAATAACATTATCTTCCATAAAAGTTCACTCCATTTTTCATTATTTCTTTCTTGTAAAAAAGTGACTGTTTTTATAGTGATTTTTTACGAAAAAAATATTACTCATTTTAAAACCAAAAATCAAGACTTTTTTTAAATATTTTTTTTGCTAATTTTTTGTCGCACTTTTTTTAAAAATCAAAATAAGCAAAAAATTACGATTACATCGTTATTTAGTATTAATTTTTTTGCTAAAAATATTCGTTGTTTTTCTTAACCTTTTTATGTTATTTTTTTTGCATATATGCTAAAATGAAAAAATTGGAGGTGTTGACGATGAAAACAAAAAGCAAAATCGCTACTATTTTTTCATTGTTAGGTATATTACTTTTAGGTGGCTGTAATAACACTAAAGATGATAAGATTAATTACCTTACTGGAGATCTAACAAACACAAATATAATAGAGCTTTCAAATTCCGATTCATTAGAAACAATGCGCGAGAATGGTAGTTCATTTGTTGTAATTGCATCTATTGATGGATGCTTAACATGTGAAGAAAAAGTTTTTCCAAGATTTAAATATTATATTGAAAACTATGGACTTCCTATCTACCGTATTGGTTTTAATAAACTAAGTGACACTGATCCTTTAGCAATCTTAAGAAGTGATGGACCTGTTTTAGGCATTTATAAAGAAGGAAAGAAATTACTAATTTCCGCATATCAAAAAAATAAAAGTGTTTATGAAACACAAGAATCATTTAATGCTTTCTTTGAAAAATATGTAACATTACCTAGTGTGTTTTATATTTCAAAAGATCAATTAGATGATAAGATTAGAAACAAAAAAACATTTGTCATACTTTATGACCGTAACACTTGCCCAGATTGTTCTTATTTACAAGAGCACTTCTTACATCAATATGTGAAAGATAATAAAGATAAGACTTTCTATATTATTGACTGTGATGTTAAAGGTGTTCGTTATGATGAAAATGGTGACTACAATCAAGAACAATGGATTAAATTTAAAGAAGATCACCTTTTAAATAAAACTGATACAAATCCATATGGATATTCTGGAGGCGTTGTTCCTACATTCCAATATTATTTAAATGGTGTCTTATCTGCAAGTGATGTCTATGTTAATGAATCATTTAAAGAAGAATTAATATCAGGTACAGAAGAAAACGGACAAAAGGTCACATATAAATTCACAGTTACCGAAAGTTTCATTGAAGAATTAATTAACACATCTTACACATTTGAAACAACATATAACGAAGACACAATAAGAATGCAAAAATACGAATTTCAGAGGGAATGTGTTAGCGAGATTCACGAAAATAAAGTTAAAGATTTCTTAGATACTTACGCAGAAAAAAAGTCACAAGCATAACCTTGTGGCTTTTTATTTATTTCATCATTTTCTTAATTGATTCGGTAATTTCATTACATTTTTGATATATTTCTTCAATCGGTTCAGCAAAATAGAATTTGCCATCTTCATATAAGATTTTACCATTAATCATTGTCATTTTTACATTTGATTTAGAGCCAGAATAGACAATGTTTTTAGCAATGTTATTAATTGGTTGCATATTTGGTTGATGTAAATCAATCATAATAATATCCGCCTTTTTGTTGATATCTAAGACATCAGCATCAAATAAGCCCATTGCTCTTGCTCCGCCGACAGTTGCCATATATAAGACTTCTAAAGCATCCATTGCACTTGCATCTTGATGTTTTAGTTTTTGTAATCCTGTTACTAAATACATTTCACGGAACATGTCAAGAGCGTTATTAGAGGCTGGCCCATCCGTGCCAATTGCTAAATTAACTCCATTTTTGTATAGTTTTTCAATGTCAGCGATTCCACTTGCAAGTTTGGTGTTAGAACCAGGACAAGTTACAGCATATAAATTGTGCTTCTTAAATATTTCAATATCGTGACTAGACATTTCCACACAATGATACGCTCCTCCGCCATAATTATATAATCCTAATTTTTCAAAATATTCGGTAGGAGTTAAGTTATTATGTCTTTTCTTACATCCTTCTACTTCATCTTTTGTTTCCGAAGAGTGCGTATAAACAGGCTCATGTAATTCGTTTGCAAGTTTTGCTAATTCGATTAATATTTTTTCATCAGTAGTGTATTCAGCGTGGAATCCTAAGCGATAAGAAACTAAAGGCGAATAATTATTTAAATATTTATAATTCTCGCGCATGATATTAACTGATTCGGTAAAATTGTTTACGCAACCTAAAATAACTGTACGAAAGCCTAATTCCGCGCTTGCTTTAGCAATGGAGCGAGGCTCCATATACATATCAAAATTTGCGGTTATACCACTTGTTAAATATTCAGCAATTGCAAGTTTAGATAGTTCATAAATGTAGTCAGCATTTAATTTTTCTTCCATTGGAAATATTTTATCAAATAACCAATTATGTAACGGCAAATCATCCGCGTAACTTCTTACAAAAGTCATCGCCGAATGTGTATGGGCATTTTTAAATCCTGGCATCAACAAATTGCCATTTACATCAATTATGCGGTCGTATTTATCTTCTTTTGCTTTATTTCCAATATAAGTAATTTTATCATCTGTTACTACCAATTCACCATTAATGATTTTAGATTTATCAATCATTGTCATTATGCGTGCATTTTTAAATAATATTTTCATACTTTTTCCTCTGATTATTTTACAATATTTGCAGTGTTTGGTTTCCCTAAAAAGAAATCATATGCATTTTCAATTGTGATTTGAGCAATAGAATGTAAAGCTTCTTCTGTTAAGAAAGCTTGATGAGATGTAATAAGAACATTTGGGAAAGACAACAATCTTGAAGTTGTTGAGTGCTCTAAAATATCATCTTCACGATTTTCAAAGACATTGTCCCCTTCTTCTTCATAAACATCTAATCCTACACCAAAGAATTTTTTATTACGGATACCTTGAATTAAATCTGCGGTGTTTACTAATAATCCACGTGAAGTATTAATTAAGATGACACCATTTTTCATTTTTGCAATTGTGTCTTTATTAATCAAGTGATAATTCTCTTTTGTAGCTGGGCAATGTAAAGATATTAAGTCACTTCTTTGGAATAATTCATCAAGAGAGACATATTCAACATAATCTAAGTTCTTATTTGGATATAAGTCATAGGCAATTACTTTCATACCAAAGCCATGGCATATTCTTGCCATACATGTACCAATCTTACCCGTTCCAATAATTCCTGCGGTTTTACCATACAAATTGATGCCCGTCAATCCTGTAAGTGCAAAGTTATTTTCACGAACCTTAATATACGCTTTATGAATATGACGGTTTACCGCTAAAGCGAGAGCCATTGCATGTTCAGCAATTGCTTCTGGAGAATAAGCAGGAACACGCATAATGGTTATACCTTTTTTGTTCGCGTATTCAATATCAACATTGTTATAACCTGCACATCTTAATAAAACTAGATTAATTTTATAATTTGCTAGTTTCTTTAATATTTCTTTTGTTAGTTGGCAGTTAACAAAGATACATATTGCATTATATCCTTTGGCAAGATAAACAGTTTGCAAAGACAACTCTGTATCTAAATAATCTATTGTTACTCCTTCATAATTTTTCAATGCAATATTGAATGATTCTTTATCATAATTTTTTGCATCATACATTAAAATTTTTACGTCCATTTTCATCACCATTGTTATTATATACTAATTACCGATAATAAATAAAACAAAACGCTTAACATAATTAAGCGTTATGATAATAAATTAATTAAATTTTAAATATTTATAACTTATCAATCATTTGTAAAAACAATTCTTTTGAATAGAATGATAAATCTTCATTAGTAAAAATAAATCGTGCCGAGTCTTCTTTGACTTGCTTAAACTTCACTTCATTCATTCTTCTTTTAAGCATATCTTTTAAAACATACATATCAAATTTATCATCTTTATTAAGTAAGTTTGATTCGATGAGTTTATTTTTTAAATACTCCATATTAGGTTTTATTCTCTTATTAATGTAGAGCATGAAATCATAATAATCGCTTCAATTGTTTTCATCGATTCCCTCCACATATTTTGCGAGCGTTAATAAAGTATTTGAGTGATACAACGGTGCTACTTCTTTAATGAATTTAAAATCTAATTTCATAAATTCAAATTCATCAATTCTTAAATCTTCAAATAATAATATTTTTAAATCTTTGATGGATCTAACTGGATATTTTGAATATAACGTATCGCATAAACATTTTTCTTTAGAAGCCATTTTATATCTCATACCAGCTTCGTTTTTATAAAACTTTATTCCATATGGAAAGGCCTCATCAGGAATACTACGATATTCAAATGTCGTATCATTAACTCTATATGTTTTATTGTTCTTTTTTCCAAAGCAAGCAGATGTGTACATTGCTATATGCTCAGGAATAAGGCCATAAAAAGATAATGCATACTCAAAAGAGATATATGATGGTGCAAAACAAACATTAGATATAACTAATCTATCTAATAACAAATTATCAGTATATAAACCTTTTTTAATTTTAGTTAAATTACCTTTTTTTGCTTCTATACTTATTTTTTGATTAATATTTGCATAATCTTTATATTTAACACGAAGAGCCTGATAATCATATATCATTGTTAATTTACCACCGATAATATTATATTATAATATTTGTTATGGCAAATCAACAAATTATAAATTATGCTTAATGGATTATCCTAATTATTTTTCTCATCTAATTGGAACAAGTTAGATTTACCTCCCTATAATATTTTAGATGGTGCATCTAGCTATTTTAATACGTATCTCATAATTTGCGACTAATAAAAAAAGTAACCACGTTATATGGTTACCTATTAATTTGTTTATAATTTAATGAGATTGTCATCTAAATCGTAGACAAAGAATCCTTCATCATTTAATATTCCATATGATCGAGCGGAATTCTCTTTTGGCATGGTAATACTGCCTAAGTTATAGTAAATATCACCATTTACGATATTCTTTTTATTAACATGTGTATGTCCGTGAATGACAATTGTCTCTTCATCAAATATTTTTGGATTTTGGGCATTAATTAAATGTCCGTGTGTTAAAAAATATTTTTTATTTGCCACTAACAAAGAGACATTGCGACTTAATTTGAATTTTAAAACCATTTGGTCAACATCAGCGTCGCAATTACCACGTACGGCAATTATTTTATCAGCATACGCATTTAAAATCTTTATTACTTCTTTTGGATTATAATGACTTGGTAAGTCATTACGTGGTCCATGATATAAAATATCACCCAAGATAATAATTTTATCGCAGTTTAATTTTTTAAATTTTTCGATGGCAATTTCTGCGGATTCTTGACTGCCATGAATGTCACTAATTACTAAATACTTCATAATCTCTACTCTCAACTTTTACATTACTATTCTAGCAAATTTATCAACAAATTTACATAACTATTTGCGCTTTTTAT
Source organism: uncultured Erysipelotrichaceae bacterium (assembly GCA_900315885.1). Lineage (GTDB taxonomy): Bacteria > Bacillota_I > Bacilli_A > RFN20 > CAG-826 > RUG131. The sequence continues at coordinate 3,004 of ONAT01000022.1, read as the reverse complement.
CATTGTTTATGCTAATATTTATTATGGATTATGAAAAGGTGATTATTATGAAAACTAAAGAAGAGAAAACTAATGCAATTAGAATAGTAGATTCACATAACATTCCTTATAAACTACATAGTTACTTAGGGACTGAAGCTATAAGTGGCACTGAAGTTGCTAAAGTATTAAATGAAAATCCAAACAAAGTATTTAAAACTTTGGTTACTGTTAGTAAATCACGCACAAATTATGTATTCTTAGTTCCTGTAGATAAAGAATTGGATTTAAAGAAAGCAGCCAAAAGTGTAAAAGAAAAGAGCATTGAAATGCTCAAGTCTAAAGATTTGCTTCCTTTAACAGGTTATGTTCATGGGGGATGTTCTCCTATTGGTATGAAGAAAGCATTTATGACAGTAATTGATAAATCCGCTACTAATTTTGATACCATTTATTTTAGTGGTGGTAAGATTGGTTACCAAATTGAAATGAACATAAATGATTTAAAGAAAATAATTAATTTTAATTTAGATGATATTTGTAAAGATGATTAATAATCTTTCATTTGGAGATATGATACACCTAATATAAATGTGCTAATGAATAACACAATTGATATTACGCTTAAAGATATGGTAATGATTTTCATTACCTTTTCTTTTGGCTTAAATATGCTAAATACGTTTAGTCCTATATTAATTGCTAAAACAATAATTGTTATTATTGCACTTATGTTTTTATGTCGTAAACACAATATTAATAGACTAACGTTTTCTAAAACGTGTTCAGGTTGATTCTGTCCTTCTTTGATAGGATAAATATAATAGCTATTAGTAAATAATGGTAATACTAAAAGTAAGATTAAAAACACATAAAACACAATCCCTCCAATTAGTAATACTTTTCTTATTATTTCTAATTTGTTAATGGATTTAATTGCTACATCTTGGCATTCATTTTTATCCATTAATTCATCTGGCTCAATATTAAATACACTAGCGAGTTTAATTAATATATCTTGACTAGGATATAAAAGCCCTGTTTCGTATTTAGCAATTGTGGATCTAGATACAAATACTTTATTACCAAGTTCTTCTTGTGTCAGATTAGCTTCTTTACGTAATTGTTTTAGTTTGTCTTTAAATAGCATATTATCCTCTCCCACATATATTATACATTTTTAATGAGTATTGAGATGTTCGTAATTAAAATATAATGTTCGTAATACATACAAACGATAATAAAATACAAAATTTATACACAATAATACTTAATTATTTTAACTTTTAGTTAATTTATTTATATTTTATTTCTATTATTTTATTAGTAGCGCCTTGAAAACAAAAAAGTGTTCAAGGCAAGGAGGAAATATGAATATAACATTAAAAGATTGCTTGCTATCATATGTTCAAGCAAAACAACCGTATTTAAAAGAATCGACTTACGTAAGGTATATGAACTTAATTAATAACCATTTGGATAATCAAAATGGCAATATACCAATTAACGAACTAACCAATCGAGACATTCAAAATTATTGTGATACTCTTTTAAAAAATAAAGTTTCAACGATTGTCGTTAGAGAAATGGTATTATTGATGAAATTATCATTAAAACGTGATGCAAAAATCAATAGTTACCAACCACTATTTATTGATCTTGATTTGCCAACAGTAGCCAAGAAAAAAAGGGTTTCAATTTTGAATAGAAATGATCAAAAATCAATTATGAATTACATTTTGACGAACAACATGCAAAAATATTGTGGTATTATGCTTTCATTAATGACAGGTCTTCGAATTGGAGAATTATGTGCTTTAAAATGGACAGATATAGACTTAAAAAAAAGAGTAATTGTAGTCGAAAAAACACTTCAAAGAATATGTCAAAAAGGAAAAAAATCAAAAATAACAATTACCGTCCCTAAGACAAGTAATAGTAACAGAGAAATACCTATATCGAATGCACTTTATGATTTTTTAATACAAATAAAACCATCTAAACGTGAATTATATTTTTTAACAAGTTCTAACAAGCCAACTGAACCTCGTAATTATAGAAAAATATATTTAACATTACTAAAAAAGCTCAAAATAAATCAAATATCTTTTCATGCTTTAAGGCACACTTTTGCAACACGGCTTATAGAAAACAAAGTTGATATAAAAACCGTATCCGAATTATTAGGCCATTCATCAGTAAACATAACTATTTCAATATATGTACATAGCGAATTTAACACTAAAAGAAAGGCTGTAAAAACCTTAGATAATTTAATCCTCAAATAAAAACAATAAGGTACCTAAATTAAGATTTCCTTCGTTAAAAACAATAAGGTACCTAAATTAAGGTTCAAAGGATTCGAAGAAGACTGGATAGTAGTTAATTTCTATAGCCATTTTACTTACTTTAGTACAAATTCATTAAGTTGGGATGAATTAAACTATAATTCTGGTGATTATTTTAATTTGCATTATGGCATAATCCATTCAAACAATTCAAACTTAATTCCAAGTAGTTCATTACCTTTTATTAATCAAGATAAACTGCCTAAAAGATTTACATTAATAAATGAAGGTGACTTAATACTTGCAGATACTTCTGAAGATAGGAAAGATGCAGCAAAAGGAATTGAAATAATAAATCAATCAGATGTCCACATACTATCTGGATTGCATACGATACATTTACGTGAAAAGACACCTTGCACAATACCTGGCTTTAAAACATATTATGTTGCATCTAAATCATTTAGAAATTTTGCAAGAAAATATTGTGAGGGTATAAAAGTATTTTCAATTAAGCCATCACTATTAAAATATACACATTTTGCATATCCACAAAATAAAAATGAACAATTTATGATAGTTAATTTTTTAAATAAAATTGAGGATAAAAAAGCGATACTAGAGAAAAAAATTAATATCCTTAAAAAGTATAAAGAAGGTATTAAAAAATATGTAATGAAAGATACAATAAAATATTGGAAAACTGGAATTGGAAATGATATTGAACTAAAAAATTA
>ONAT01000001.1 GCA_900315885.1 uncultured Erysipelotrichaceae bacterium | reverse complement strand
AGCTCCTTTCTGTATACAATTATAAAATTAATGTCTACAAATGACATATAACTGTCCACATAAATGTCAAATTGTGTCTACTTTATTAATAGCACTTCAGGGCTCACCGGTACTCTCAAATACTATGTATTTGCAGACCGGGGGGGGAGTCATTTTGCTAAAGAACAAGGAACAAAAAGAACAAGATTTTCTATAAAGTTCTAAAACGTGCTTTTAATTATCTCTAATGAATTAATTTACGATTTTCGAACAGTTATATATTTCTTGTTCCGCTTGTTCCTGTTCCTACTTTTTACGAATGAAGTATCGCTGTTTAGAATAAGGACCCATGACCTTAGTTTTACCAGATTTAACCCAGCCTGGTATCTGCGCCATTATCATAGATATCGCGTTAGATTCTTTATTGTTGAAGTCAGCTTTGTCTTTATTGAAGCACTCCACCCAAATCTCTATTGGACTAATCTCTTCACGTTGATAGATGGCTGGACCAAATGTCACCTGAGGGTAATAGTTAGAATCAAACTCTTTATTAAAGTAGTATTGCCTATCCACGATGGAACATTCATCCCAGTTATCAGGAAGAAGCTCATCTAGATACTTCTCCACTATGCCGGTCCTATCATCATGCTCCATAGCATTGTTTTGATATTCTACCGCTATTTCTAAGAACTTCTCATCAAGGAATAATGGTTCACCACTTACATAGTAATGTCTAGCTTCTGCCCATAATTGATCCTTGAATGTCTTATCGAACCTGAAGTTAGGAATTGTGTTGGTTGAGTTAATCTTAATAACCCAGAATCTTCGGTTACCAGTTAAGTCGCGAAGATAGCCTTGCTCCCCATTGACTGTAGCAAAGATAACGCACTTTCTTGGATGTCTTTCAACATGGTGACCATAAGAGGCACGGTACTTATCATCGGTTGAAGAGATAAAACCTTTCACTTTTTCGATGTCCGCTTTCTTCATACCAGCGAGTTCTTGAATCTCAACAATCCAAAATCCCTGTAACTTTTCTCCTGCTTTCTTGTTGTCATCCATATCGGATAGTTGAAGCGAATCTGAGAAGTATTCTGGGTCCACTAGCGATTTAATAATTGTGGACTTACCAACACCTTGTTTACCATCTAGGACAATTATATTGTCAAATTTGATTCCTGGTTCGTAGATGCGTGCTACTGCAGCGGCAAACCACTTTCTAGTTATCTCACGAGTGTAGTCATTATCATCTGCATCAAGATATTTAATAAAGATGTTCTCTAATCGCTTAATGCCATCCCACTTAGGTAAGTTATCTAAATATTCCTTAACGGGGTTGAACGCTCTATCTTCAGTTACCTTAGCAAAGGCGTTTTCAAAGTTCCTATCACTAAAGTCGCAATAATGACTAGCAACATAGATCTTAAGTTTAGATGTATCCGCATCTCTCCAAAACCTAGTAGATGTTGGCCTAAGCCATGGCACATCTCCTCTTACTTCAGCAGTATCAGCGAGGATATTAAATGCGATACCTTTAAGCTTTTCATCATTCTCTAAGATGATAACGAGGTTAGCAACCGTATTAGCGATATCTCCATCATCATTTGTCGCAAGCTTCTTAGTCCAACTAAAATCAATTTCTTCATCACCAAAGTCTTCCTTAATCGATTTAATGTTTTCTTCAGCGATTAGATTCTTGACCTTTTCATCATTTCTAGCGAAGTCCACCATCTTTTTAAAGGAAGGCTTATCATCGCCAAATAGATGAATACGGACAAGATTAAAGGCGCTTAGAGTTTGCCCCACCGCTGGATCATTAGCGTGATGAGAATAAAACAATTTATCATCATAATTAATCGCACCAGCAACACTACTAGAAGGAATATATTCATAGCGGTTACCACCAGCTTCTTCATAAATGCCACCCAAGAAAACATCAATGGCTTCACTAATTGAGTAGGCTCGATTGAACGCTCCCACTATGCCATCCTTAGTTAATGGGTCAGCTTGTTTTCTTCCTGGTTTACCACTACTCACATGAGTCTCTTTTGCTTTTTTAGGAAGCGAAGTTAAATCATTCCAATTTGGGTATTTTGCTAGAAAAGAGTCAGGATTTAATAGGTTTTTCTCAACTTTTCGATAAATGTAATTACCATCACTTGGTGTTGAAGGCCAGTACATTAATTGATTAGTTGTGAAGCTAACAGGATCTACTTGTTCGATACCTATTTCATCAGCAAGCAACCTAGATATTGCGACATATTCATCGCCTTCTACATCTCTGCTTAAAGGGATAATTATTCTAAATCTAGGTGAGTCATCTCTATGTCCATGAGTGGAATAAAGGCAACTTGTGTATTGAAAGTTATCTTCATACCATTTAAGAAAACTAGGTGTAGCATCATCTAAATCTAGAGTGACTAAACTTCTATACTCCACATTGTTTTTAAGCCTTTGAGGAGTCTTAAGTTTGCCACCCACGAAACCACCGTGATCTTTGGCTTCTTGTTTAGCGTCTTTAACAAAGTGCTTATATTCCTCTACCGTTTCAGAGGTTCTAATTGTTTCACTTAATTTTTGGGAGAGTTGTTCCCAAGTGATTCTGGTATTCTTCCAAGTTTTGCTATTGGCTCTTTGTCCAACAGCGATTATTAAATCTCTCATAGGAATTAATCCTCCTTGTCTTCATCTGCACCAATAGGAGTAGCATTAGCCCACTCCTCTGGTTCATTCTTTTTATCCATATATTCATACATGTATTTCTTAGGGTCGAAGTCTTTACCGAATTTCATCATGAGGATATATTTGATAGCTTCAAAATCAGGTGGATAATACTTTTCGTCTTCAGTGACTTTAGTTTCAGTTCCACCGATAGGATTCTTCCTCATAGCTTTTGAAGTTGTCTTTTCTTTATATCCCACCGCTTTTCTTTTAAGAGCGGAAAATAAATCTTGTAAAAGTAAAGCTTCACCTTCAGAAATAGCTTGTTGAATTTCTTTATGTTTATTTTTAAGTTGTGTAAATGTCTGTTCAGTAATGCCTAAGTCACGACACATCTCTTTTTGCGTGTAGAAAGTAGCTGAAGCCGCTTTGATATAATCAAGCTTGGACTTTAGCACACCTGTCTTTTCCCACATTTGATATGTATCGAGTTTCTTAGCCATAGCACCTCCACAAATAGAGAGAGGTGCCTTAATGGCAAAGTGGTTAAATATTTTAAAGCACCACTCTCCAAATTAGATGATAAATCATCTAATCTAGTTTTGAATAGGTGAAGGCAGTATGCTATTTAGTAAACATGAATAATTGGCTTATATTCCTTTGAATGTCTTTTGTTTGCATAGTCGATAAATTTGATAAGCGCAGGCATACAGTCTCTAAAGAAATTAATGTTTAATTGTGGATTATCTCTAATGAATGCATGGATGTGACAAGTATCAACAATCGTTACACTCTTAAGGTCAATAAATTCTCCAAATGAGACCAAACCAGATCGGATATCTAAATCTTTATCTTGTGTTTTGTCACTTGGACGGCCAAATGTTTCATAGTAATAATCCTTTGCGTACTTAGTGAATGTGTCTCTCATAATCACTTATCCTCCTCGTTATACTTAACTGATGTTGATGTTTCGATAAGAATTGGCCCACGAACAAATTCAACTCTTCTTGTAATAGTTGTGCCTGCAAAGATTGAACCGAATAACTTATTAAAGTTATTGCGGCAATATCTCACAAATTCAATGCAAAATGTGAAGAGCCACTCTAGTTCAAAGTCATTGAGCTCATCCTTATGTTTATACATGAAGTCAATAGCATCACCACGAATTGGATAAATAGCATTACTCTTTTGAAGGTATTCACCAAACTCCAAAAGATAATTTCTTCCTTCTTTCCCTAAAACGGTATGAGCGACGTCATGTCCTTTAAGATATGTTTCCACTACCTCTTTATAGGGTAATGGCTCATCTGAATCATAAAGAGCCTTATATCTTTCATAGGCCTCTACATTGATTTTCCTCACTGAAGGAATTTCAGCTTTAATGTACATGTTTGTACTCCTTTGGGGTTCTTCCCCATAAATAGGGAGAGGCCCTACATATTTAATTAGGAATAATGAACAGGTCATCGTTAGGTATAAAACAACCTCATCATCTTAATAAATAGATAGAGCCCATCCGCTCTAATCGTCATCGCCGTTTACCAATATTCTTTGATATTCGACCTCCTTCTCGCAGATGACATTAAAAGGAATTTCTAATACAACAGACAATGCATAGATCGTTCTGAATTGGATATCTTTTCCAATAACGCCATTCTCTATGCGATTGTAGTGTTGATGACATACCCCCATTTCAGAAGCAACACGGTACTGTGAATAACCGAGCTTCTGCCTGGCGTTAACTAAATACATACGGTTTTGGTAGTACTTCATAATTGCTCCTTTCCACGGTTTTGCCGTAAATTTTTGTATCAACTTTTGCGCTGTTGACACCTTTATTAAATCTAATAGGAAAGTGCGTGTAAAATATTTTTTTAGCTGCAAAATTTAGGTCATTTTTTGTGACGTTTTTTGTGGAATAAATGGCTACTACTCATAAATGTTATTTATTTATAAATAAAGAAAACACACAACAAAACCAGTTATCAGAATTTTCTCATTTTTGTGTGAACACATTTTTTAACCTTTTGTGCAAATTCAATTCTTTTTTGTGTAAAATGCTTATTAGGTGATTAGCGTATGCCAAAAGTAAATAATGAGTGTGGACCATATCCAAAAATTAATGAATCAGTTAGAAAGAATTATAAAGGTGAAGTGACTTGGCCTGATGGCACTACTTCATATGTAGAAGGATTAAACCAAGAAGAACTAGCTGTTCTTTTAGGAATGCCAAAAAAAGATAGATACAAAATCTCTTACTATGAAAACGGAGTCGAGGAGATCCCGCTATCTCTATTGGTGAAAATGGCAGACATCCTTCATGCTTCCATCGATTTACTACTAAAAAGACCATTAGACATTTCATTTAATTCTCAAAGCAACGGCATACCTACACTTCTATTATCTAAAGCAAATGATAAGGTCCTATTTATAGATCCATCTCATTATGGGTTTGTTCATCTAGATGAAAAGTTCCCGGAAGACTCAAGTTCTTTAAAAGGCTATGTCTTACAAGCCGATTCTGAAACACTTGGTCTAAAGAAAGGCAGTCTAATAATTGTTGATACAAACGTTAAAAAATACATAAACACTTCTACAAGCAAAAGACACATGTGTATGATGAACGTTAATTATTTAAGCTATGATGGTGATGGCCATTCCGCTAAACAGGGAATCTATTTCTCTTCCGTGGGCATTGCTCAGGACTTAAACGGAAAAGATAAGAAGAGATCCTTTTATTACACCGATTTAGATAATCAAATAAAAATCGTTGGATGTCAGGTGGTCCAAAGGACAGCTTGTGGTGTTGTAATTCAAGCAGTTAAATATTTTGTTAAGTAGCGCATCTCAAACACCTACTAGAAATTAATCACTTCATATAGACTATAGGCAGGTATAAAACAACCGCCCAAAAGGCAAAGGTCGTCCATTACGGTGGAGGCCTTTTTCATGTCTGATAATAGGAGCTACGAATTTGAAGTAGCGATTCTTGATAAGTTGTTAAAAGAAAACAAGATTACCCACGAAGAATGGTATGCTCTTTTAACTATGCTCCGTCAGAAGTATAACCTCCCTTGTATTAATAATATCAATTATATTGATATTAAGTCAGTATTGAGGCAATATACACATGATGGCAAAGGAAGTAATTAAAGTAGCGAGCCCAGCTCAATATATCGCCTCTACTGGTTTAGATAATAAAAGGAAACGTGTAGCGGCATACGCACGAGTGTCTACTGATAGCGAGGATCAGATTCACTCTTTTAAAGCACAGATTGATGAATACACCACTAAGATAACCAGCAATCCTAACTGGGAATTTGTCGGTATGTATTCTGATGAAGGTATCTCAGGTACTTCTTTAAAGAAAAGAGATGGACTTAACGCCTTATTAAAAGAAGCTAAGAAAGGTAATGTTGACCTTATTTTAGTGAAGTCTATTTCTAGACTCGGAAGAAATACGTTAGATATCCTCACCATTGTTAGAGAGCTTAGAGAAATTGGCGCGGAGATTAAATTTGAAAAAGAAAACCTTTCATCTTTAGATACCAGGACCGATATGGTTTTAACGTTCCACTCCTCTATCGCTCAAGAAGAAGCGAAAAACATCTCTGACAACGTTAAATGGGGAATTAGAAAAAGGATGAGAGATGGTAACTGGAAAGTGCCAACTGAGAAATTCCTTGGTTATACCAAAGACGAAAATGGAAACATGATAATTGATGAAGTTCAAGCCGATATCGTTAGAACCATCTTTAATCTTTATCTCGCTAATAAATCAATAAAAGAAATCATCGCTTATTTAGAAGGTAACCACTACTTGACTGGTTCAGGTAAAGAAAAATGGAGCCGTCAAAACATCATGCAGATTCTCCAAAACGAGAAATATAAAGGTGATTTAATTCTCCAAAAGACTGTTGTTATCGATTATTTATCTCATGAATCAAGAAGCAATAAAGATGGAAAATACGCGGACATGTGGTTAGTAAAGAACCACCACCCTGCCATTATTTCTAGAGAAGCTTTTGATTTAGTGCAAACCATCATCGAGTATAAAAAGAACGATAGATTTCTTAGACCTAATATTGGTGGCCCATTATCCACCAAGCTTTATTGTGGCTTATGTGGGAGACCACTATTTTATCAATCAAGGTGTGATGGAAAGAACATGTTCAGTTGCAATGTGTCAAGAAGAAATCTTCAAAGGAACAAATGCGAACTATCGCCAATTCAAGAAGAAGATATAAATACCATCTGCGTCCAAGCGATGAAAGCATATTATTCTGGCGATTCTCTTTCTTCTAATCTACTGGATTGCCTTACATCTTTAGGCGAGGCCTCTCATAAACAAGAAGAACTTAACAGAGTTAAAGAAGAGATAACCGCTACTGAAAATAGGCTTAAAGCCATCATTGAAGAAAAGATGGAAACTGACTCAGAAGAAGACGATGAAAGATTATCTGCCAAATATAAAGAAGCCAAGAAACATCTAAATGAATTAAAGGCTAAATTAGACACTTTATCTGGTGAAACATATGAGTCCTTTATCTTTGAAGCTAGAAGCAAGGAAATCGCTTCTTTAATAACAAATATGGATAACGATGAATGCTACTTAAAACTTATCGATGAAGTAATCGTTAATGAAGATAACTCTATCACCATTATCGATAATGTTGGTCACCACGTTTCTAAAGAAAACATCAGTAAAAACATCAAAAAGATAAATGGCTTAGAAGAAGTCTTACATGGTTACTACACTTCTCCTATAACCGCGAAAGTTTATAAATACAAAATTGTAAGATTGGAGGATTACTCATGGCTCAAGAAATAATTCAAATTAATAAAGCTACCCCAGTTGGTAAAAGAAGAGTATGTGCTTATACCCGCGTTTCTTCTAAAAGCGAAGACCAGGAGAATTCTCTCACTTATCAAATTGAAGCCTATACCAAGATGATCATGACAAATCCTAGTTACGAGTTCTGCGGTGTTTTCGTTGATGATGGAGTAACTGGTACTTCTATTTACAAAAGAAAAGAATTCCAAAAGATGATAGATAAAGCCTTAAGTGGTCAAATTGATTTAATCATTACTAAATCCTTATCCAGATTCTCTAGAAACACTGAAGATGCGATTAACATCTTGAGAGTTCTTAGAAACAACAACGTAGAAGTCTATTTTGAAACAGAGAACATCTCCTCATTTGATATGGACAGCGAACTAGTCATTAACGTGTTAAGTGCTCATGCCGCGAATGAATCTAAGGTCATAAGTGACAACGTCAGGATGAGCTACGCTAAAAACTTCAAAGATAAAAAGGCCTATTTCAATCCTGAGCAACTATATGGGTATCATCGCGGTAAAGATGGGAGTATTGTTATTGATGAAAAAGAAGCTGAGGCAGTTAGATTAATCTATGACCTTTATTTAAAGGATTACACTAGACAGGCAATTATTGATGAACTTGATAGAAGAGGACTAAAGCCTAGGTTCACCAAGAAATGGACGTTCCAGGCATTTAGAAAAATTCTTCATAACGAGAAATACATGGGCGCTGCTTATTTACAGAAAACATTCGTCAAAGGAGTAAGAGGAAAGCGACTTAAAAACGATGGAACGCTGCCCACTATTCTAATTGAGAACAATCATCCCGCTATTGTCAGTAAAGAAGTTTGGCTGGCCGCTAATGAAAAGTTAAAACAGAAAGCAATTCAATATCAAAGTCAGATTCAATATGATGAAAAACGAGAAGGTAAAATATGTTTCAATAAGAGCATTTATTCTGGTCTCTTCATGTGTGGAAAGTGTGGTAAAAACTATAATTTCAAAATAAACAATAGAGGTAAGACATCGGAGTCTAGAATCTTCCACTGTGCATCTAATCGAGAAAGAAAGATTTGTGAGAATGATGATCTTCCTTTAGATGTTATCGATATCATTACTCTTAAGGTTGTAAATAAGATTATCACTAATAAAAAGAACTTCTTTGACTTGCTAGAGGAATCCTTCAATTCTAAAAATGACGTAGAGAAAAAGAAGAAAGAAATACAGGAATTGCAAGAAAAAATAGATGTTTTACAAGCAAAATTCAAAAAATACAAAGATATCGATGATGAGTTTTATCGCGAGGTAAATAAGGCTTATAAAGAGAAGCTCAAACCACTATGCATGAAGAAAGTGGCTCTTGAAAATTCTATAAGCACCGCTACTAGCGTTAATGATTACCTCTATCAATTTAAAAAAGTCCTATCACCATACGATAGAACAATTTCTTCTTTAATTGACTTTCCACTTAACAAAGTATTTAGTAGGGTAATCATTCATGATAGAGATCACATCACTTTTGTCCTTGGAAAGGCTGGCGATATTTCCACCATCACTTCTATGGATGATGACATCCTGATTCAAGCGGAACCATACCTAATCAGGAAGACAAAACACCTTCTGAAGTATGGAATCTATATCAACTAGGGGATAAACAATATCCTCTTTTTTTATGAGAGAAAATTCGTGTACGGACAATTGGACCTTAAAACATATTAGGGTGCCGACAATTGGAGACATTAGAATGTAAAAAGCGATAGAGTAATACTATTGCTTTTTTATTGCTCCTGTTAATTTTAATTAAATTTCAATCGCCTTCTGATAATGTGCCACAATAATGCCCTTCTTTATCAAGTACTGGCACTACGCTATAATGATGGAATTTAAATTTTTCTAATGCTTGACGTAAAGTAAAAGTTGTAACAAGAAATTGACAATCTTTTTTTGGTGTAATCAAACCTATTAAATTATCCATAAACATCACTCCTAAACAATTAAGCTTTTAATGTAAAATTCATAATAACTGGTTGATGGTCACTATATTCAAAACAATTTGAAACATTAGTGACTTCATTGACTTCAATATTTTTTGAAACAATAAATCCATCAATAACACTCTTATACAAAACATCTTCATTACCAATAAGAGGTAAATCACAATCTCGGCAAGTTGGAGCGTTGTCGCTTGTTGCCACGAACATTTCATCTATTAAATCATGCTCATAATCAATACTTGCTAACCAATCTGGTTTTAGCTGTGTAAAATTCATCCATTCTGGCTTGTTGTTATCTTCATATTGATAAAGAGGATTGTTTTTTAACAAATCGTGATTAAAATCTCCGCCAAAAATGACATAATTTCCTTTATCTACTTCACTTTTAAAGAACTCTTTCATCATTGTTATTTGTTTAGCACGAATTACTCCACCTTTATCATATGCGGACATATGCGAATTCGCTAATACCAATTCTTTATCACCAATTAATATTCTCGAGACAGAAAAACAACGATCTAAATCAAACAATTTATCAAGTCCATCAGAAATAGGATATGAGCGACGCACAGCCTCTTTAATCTTATATTTACTCAAGGTAAGAATACCAGAATTACTTTTTCCAATCGGATCATTGAAAGGATACATCAAGAATGCACTATGATAATTAACAGCAAAAGTATTGTCATAATTATCAAACGCATCAGAAATCATTTGTCTTTGATTAACGTGATATGAACGCGTACTATCAGTATCTACTTCTTGATAAAATGCAAAATCGACAGCTTTATTTTTAATTTCATTAATAACACCATTTGTGGATTCAAGAACTGATTCTTTAGACTCTGCTGTCCCTGATTTACCAACGACTTTTGTGCCATCTGCCATATAACCTTCATCCATAAAAAAGGAATAATTAGGGCGATATGCTCCAAAACCAATATTATATGAAGAAATATTATAAGTTTTTCCTACTTCTAACTCGTTAGAACTAGCTTTATTTTCAATATCTAGCTTCAAATTATCTTCAATTCTATTGAATTGTATTAATACATATCCTACATATCCTATTAACACCACTGCAACCGCGCCTAGTCCTATACCTATACCAATTAACGTCCTTTTTAATCCTTTTTTCACGATTTTTATACCACCTTTGTAAAATAAAAAGAGGCGATTATCCCCTTTTCATAATTAGAAATTATAAGCCTAATCTTTGTGCTCGGCGTTGTCTCTTTTCGACTTCTAAATCTACTTTTTTTGCAACGCTTAACAAAATTATTAATGCGATAATGACGCCAAGAGCCATAAACACAATTCCCCATCCTAAAAAATCCATATTGATTTTTAATGAAGTAATTAAGTTGTTTTCAGCTGTAACAATTGGATTCTCACTATTAAGCATTGGTAAATAATAACCAACTGTATGAGTAATCATAAGTGCTAAACCAAATGCAGCAATAACGCCCGCAATAATATATCCTACTAATTCTTTTGTGCTAATTTTTTTCTTCTTTTCCATAAGTACTAGCTCCTTTAAGACTTACTTATTTTAGCACGATTAGATAGTGGTTTCAATAATATAATTATTGATTACTTGTTAAGTCATCTAAGAAAAGTTCATCTGGAGTTGTCGCAAGCATTTTTGCCATATTAATAGCCATTAAATAGTCAAGGCTTCTTTTACCGGTCTCAACCATAGAAATATAAGCTTTAGAAACATTTAATTCCTTAGCGACCTTTTCTAGATTAATGCCTTTCTTTTTTCTTAAATCTCTAAATTTTGCTAATTTTGCCTTTTTCATTTTATTGCCCCCTTGCTCTTATATAATAGACCAAAATGCAACAAAATGCTAAAAAATAGTCAACAAAATGAGAAAAATATAAAAATTCGACAAAATAAATCGTTAAAATTGAAATGTTTTGTCGAATTATGCTTTTTAATTATTTCTTTAAATTTTGTTCAAATTCAATTGTTTCTTTTAATAATGGATTAAAGACTTTTACCCATTCTGCTTCCGCTACTACTAAACATTTATCAATAGCTTCGGTTGCAAGAATAAAATAATCTTCTTGGTCTTTTAAAGTCTTTTTACCAAGTTTTCCTGTAATAGCGTCAATCGCAGTTTTAAAACGATGTTTAGCTTCTAAAAATAACGCATCATCAAGGCGAGGATTGCCATCCATAATACTAAAAGAAATTTGTAAATATTGACCTAAAATATTTGTGATAAAGTTTGTTTGAGGATTTGCTTGTCCTTTTGAAGAATTCATTTCATTAACGAAATCTAAGAATGTTTCACGAACTGCAAAATCTAAAACACTTAAGAAGAATGTTCGATATAATACATCTTCTTTATTTAATAATTCTTCAATTGATTTATCATAATTTTCTTGTTGTTTGTTATGAGCAAAATTAATTTGTGATAAAGATACTGAATTAAATAATTCATGAACATCATGAATTGATTTGAAGAAATTTAATTTCAAGGCTACATCAAAATGCATTTTGTTATCTTCAAAAGAAATAACTCGATCGTTGAAGACATTAAACATAAAGTCCTCAAATAATTCTTTAATTTTATCAGTTTGATCCGGATTATTTTTAATAACAATTGTGGTAATTAAACCATTTTCTGATATTACTTGTTCAAATATCTTTTTCTTAGTATCATAATCTTCTTTTGTTTTGTTCTTGTTTGTAGCGTACTCTAATAATTCTCTTAAATTCTTTAAATAAAAGTACGTAATCATTTCTGTGTGTTTAAAGTTATCCATTTTTCTACTCTCCTAAATAGTTCTTTATATCCGCGACCATATCAACATGATATTTAGCAAATTTCTTTATTTTTTCTGGACTATGATTCATGCAAAAACTATGTTCTTTATATGTTTGAAACATTGAAATATCATTGCCAGAATCTCCCACGACATACACATCATCTGCGTTAGTGTTTGTCATCTCACAGTATAGTTTTAAGCCATTTGACTTATTTACTTCTGCTGGCGTTAATTCAATAAAATTATCCGTCCATGACGCTTCAATTTTATCGCCATAATGCTCTCTTAAATACTTATTTGCTTCACACGCTCTATTTTTATTTTTTTGTCCTAAGCCAAAAAACATCATCAATTTGAATATTTTTCCATGTTCAAGTTCTTCTTCAAAAACTTTATCAGAAATAACATATTTTTCAGCATAAATACCTTGGCTTGCGTAAAACGCCTTATAAAAAGTTTTCTTAAAGAATCCCATTTTACCAGTGATGACAAGACTTTGATCTTTTGACATTAAAAGCCAAGCATGAATATCAAACTTTTCTTTAAATACTTGAACCATTTCTTCAATAACACTTGGTTCAAATGTCGACATTTTTTTAACTTCGCCATTAATGTAGATATATGCGGAATTACATCCAATGACATCAACTTGTCGCTCTAACTTTTCTTGGACCATTAAAGCATATGGTAAATTACGACCAGTGCATAAAACAACTCTGTTACCATTATCGATAAAGTCATGAATAAAATCAATGTTTTCTTGAGGTATCATTTTGACTTTTTCGCGTGGATAAAACAAAGTTCCATCTAAGTCTATAGCGAGAGTTTTTGCCATATAAATCACCAAAAACATTATACACACATTCTTGAATAAATCATAGAGACAAATTATTTTATATAATTTGAAAAGTACTTTTCTATCACTAATTTTTTCGCAATTTGAAGTTGATTAATGCCAAATTGGAATATCAAACAAGTTTTTTGTATAGTAAGTTTTTTAACAAATAAATGTTTTTCTAGAAAGCAATTTTCCAGTTCTTTTTTATATTTTTCTATCTTACGAGTAGCAACAAATAACGAATCTTTGCTAAAAGAAACACCAATTATATCAACACTTGGATAATTTGTTCCTATATTTGTTCCTTGATAGTCATTTACATAATTTTTTATGACAATTTCTATTTCATTTTTTCTAGCGTACTCTAATGCTTCTTTTTGAATTACCTTATAGCCAATTGAACATAAAGCGAGAGCGTCTTGATAATTTAAAAAGTCAAATTCTGTTGCTTGTTTAAAACCTGGGAACACATATGGCATTATGCCGTCTACATCTTTATATAATGTAACTTCTTTTAAATCTAACGATTTAGCGCAGATAACCGCGGATAAATCACTGCCTCCACGCGCAAAAGTCCTAATCTCATTATTATCATTTAAATAAAGAAAGCCTGGCATAATAAGTACATCATATTTTCTAAAAAGTTTTAAAATTAATCTATTATCCACACTTTGATTATGCATCCCCGCTTCTTCTATAGATAAGGCGTAAGATTTAATTCCTTGTTTGTTTAAATCATTTGATAAAACAACACCAGAAATTACTTCTCCACAAGAAAGAAGGCGAGAAACTTCGTTAATGGTAATCTTTTCTTTTTCAATTAATGAAAGCAATGTGTCAGTCGCATAAGGAAAACCAATTCTTCCCATCGCACTACAAACAATTAATACCTTCTCATCTTTTCTTTTTTTAACAATTTCTATAATATAATCCCGATTGTTTTTTGTGCTTGTGGCTGTTCCTCCAAATTTTAATACTTTAATTTTCACAAAAATCACCCATTACAAATAAACGAGATTTTGCTTAAAAAAATTACCAAAAAAGCTAAGAAAGTTAAAGTAACGCTCCCTTAGCAAACAAAAAAGAGGCCTAAGCCTCTTCTTATTTCAATGAGTTTTCAGCTTGAATAATACCTAAGCCACCATCAGCACGGCGATACAAGACAGAAATCATTTGATCTTCATCATCTAGATACATAAAGAAGTTATGTCCTAATGCTTCCATTCTTGTAATTGCTTCATCCACGGACATTGGTGTAAGCATATATGATTTTGTACGAATAACTTCGTCGTTTTCTTCCTCTTCTTGTTCAGCGTCAAAGTTTTCAAATGCAATAGATTTTCCAAGTCCCTCGCGGTTGCGGCGGTCTAATCTTGTTTTTAATTTACGCATTTGTCCTTCTAGTTTATCAATAGCTAAATCAAAGGCGGCATATAAATCGTCATCAACGACTTCAGCACGGAAGTCCATCATTTTTGTAAAGATTGTAATTTCAACTTTTTGGCCAGTTTTATAAGTTCTCACAACTGCGCGGCATGTAACATCATCATCAATGACAAAGTATTTGTCCATTCTGCTCATTTTTTTTAATAGAGCTTCTTTAATTCCATCTGTTACTTCAATATTTTTTCCTATTATTTGGTATTTCATCTTCATAATCTCCTTTCCAAATAATGTGAGTATATCTCACACTATTATTTTCGCATTTTATTTAAATAAAATATAGTATTTTATTAAATAATTTTTTTTGCTATAATGTAGGTGCATATGGAAAAAAACTTCTCAAATTAGAGAAGCTTTTTTATTGTTTCAACTTTATCAAGTTTTTCCCAAGGTAAATCTAAATCTGGTCTACCAAAATGGCCATAACTCGCTAATTCTTCATATTTAAATGAAGGATGTGTTAAAGAGAATGCTTTATTGATACCAGCTGGAGTCAAATCAAATACCTTATCAATAATTTTAAGTATCTTTTTAGTGTCATATTTTAAAGTGTTAAATCCTTCAACATTGACACTTAATGGTTTTGCCACTCCTATTGCATAGCTTAATTGAATTTCTAATTTATCAGCAACACCTGCTGCTACAAGGTTTTTTGCTACATAACGTGCCATATAAGCCGCAGAACGATCAACCTTACTTGGATCCTTACCAGAGAAAGCACCTCCGCCATGACGTGCACTTCCGCCATAAGTATCGACAATTATTTTTCTACCAGTTAAACCAGTATCGCCAGCTGGACCGCCAATAACGAATTTGCCAGTTGGATTGATTAGATACTTAAAATCAGTATTTAAGCCAAACGATGCTACAACTTTTTTCATAATTTCGTTATAGATGAAATCTTTAAATTGTTTTTCGTTGTAGTCTTCATCATGTTGGATTGACATTAACACTGTATCAACACGGATATTTTTCATATCAGTATAATCAATAGTTACTTGTGCTTTCATATCTGGTCTTGCCCATTTGAACGCTCCCATTTTTCTTAAATTTGAAGCATAACGAACAAGTTTATGTGAAATAACTAACGCCAAAGGCATATAACCTTCTGACTCAGTTGTGGCAAAGCCAAACATAATTCCTTGATCACCTGCGCCTTGAATAGGTTGATTGACACCTTGAGCAATATTTGGGGATTGAGGTTTAATCAACACATCAATTTTACAACTATCTGCACCAATACCTAACGTTGCATCAGTGTAACCAATTTTACGCATAACATTACGCGCAATTTCCGCAATTTTTACTTTGTTTAAAGATGCTTTAGTGGTAATTTCTCCCCCAATAATTAAATGTTCGGTTGTTACAAAGCATTCACACGCTACATGTGAATCAGGGTCTTTTTGTAAGCAATAATCTAGAATTGCATCAGAGATTTGATCACATAATTTATCTGGATGTCCTTCTGATACAGATTCACTTGTAAATAAAATCTTTTCTTCCATAATTTCCTCTTTTCTCATAGAAAAAAGCTTTCCCACAAAGGAAAGCTATAAAAACTATCCAAATATCTTATCGCTCAGGGTGGGCCCTGCTAGGGAAAAGCACCTACATAACTATTTGTCAGGGTTGCTATCACGTTTGTTCGTTCCCTTGCTACGTGATTCTTGATAAGACAAGCTATTTTCTTTTACTTCTATATTATTGTCCAAATTACGCTTAGAGTCAACATTTTCTTCATCACAATCAAGTAAGCCAGCCTTGTTTAGCAACAAGTCTGTGGCGTCAACTCCACATATGTTTTCAATAACTTCAAAATCCATTCCTAATTCAAATAACGCATTAGCGATTTGAAGTTGTTCTTTCTTGTGTTTTGCTTTCATTCTCATAATTATCACCTATTAATAATTATGTTGTAAAAATGAAAACTTATACTTATTTGCTATTTAAAATTTCTTTTAATGCTTTGGATATTTGGTCAGGACAAGATGTGCCTTTTAAGCCACACTTAATTCCCTCTAATCTCTTTTGGGCGTCTTCGATTTTCATACCTTCAATTAAAGCTGCAACACCTTTTAAATTGCCGTTACAACCTCCCACGACTTCAAGACCTTTTATGACATCATCTTCATAATAAATCTTCATTTCGCGAGAACATACGCCACTTGGTTTATATGTATAGCAATTCATTTAAAAAACCTACTTTACGATTTCACCAAATACTTGGCCTGATAATCCAGCAGCGTTGCTTTCATCAGTGTCGATATGCATAGCAAGCGCAAATTTGCTTGATACACGAACTACAACATCACCAAATACGAGTGAACGTTCTTGAGATGTTACTTTAACACTTACGACATCTTTATCTTTTACACCAAATTCTTTAGCATCTTCTTCAGTCATATGGATGTGCCTTTTTGCAGCAATAACGCCTTCTTTAATTTCAACTTCACCACATGGTCCAACTAGTTTACAAGCACCAGAACCCTTAATATCTCCAGACTCTCTTACAGGTGCAACAACACCGATTGAACGAGCGTCAGTTAATGATAATTCAACTTGGTCAGCGTTACGAACTGGCCCTAAAATTGAAGCATTTAATTCTCCTTTTGTACCAACAACTTTTACTTTTTCATTAGAAGCAAATTGCCCTGGTTGAGAAAGCATTTTCTTAACAGTTAATTCATATCCTTTACCAAATAAAACTTCTAGTGTTTCTTTAGTTACATGAACATGTCTAGCTGAGGTTTCTACTAAAATATTTTTCATAATTCTTTTTCTCCTTAAAATATTTACAATATTTTTTTGCAATTTGATTATATCTAAATATACATAAAAGTCAATTAGACAAGTAAAATAATATTAATAGATTTTATGAAATAAAACGTTTGCAAAATGGTTTTATAATGCTATGATTAAGGACGTGGGAGGTTTGATAGTATGGAAAACAAAATATCATTAGATGAACTAAGAGAAATAATTGAAAGTAAAAACGTTTCCAAGCTTCGAGAAATATTCGAATCAGTTGACATCATTGATATTGCGGATGTTTGTGATGATTTAGAAGATACTTCACAACTTCTCTTTATATTCAAAACTGTCAAAAGTGAATACACCGCTGAATTGTTTACTTACTTAGATGATGAGCAACAACAAAACCTCATCAAATTATTTACTGATAAACAATTAAATGAACTTATCAATAACTCCTATACTGATGATATTGTCGACTTTTTGGAAGATATGCCTGCAAATCTTGTCACACGTGTATTAAAAGCATCTGATAAAGACGATCGTGCCACAATCAACAAATTATTAAATTACAAAGAAGACACCGCTGGCTCAATCATGACAACAGAATATGTTGAGATATCTGATGATTTAAATGTTGAAGAAGCTCTTAAAGAAATTAAGAAACGTGGCCAAGACGCCGAAACAATTTCTTCAACCTTCGTAATCGATAAAAAGCGTAATTTGGTTGGTGTTTTATATCTTGATAAACTTGTTTTATCGGACACTAATGTACCAATTAAAGATATCATGAATGAAGATTTTAAAACTGCGAATGTCTACGATGACCAAGAAGCTGTTGCGCAAACATTCAAAAGATATGACATCACTGTTCTTCCTGTTTTAAATAACGAGAAAAGATTAATTGGTATTATTACTGTTGACGATGTTATCGATGTTATCGAAAAAGAAACTAGTGAAGATATGGCTATCCAAGCTGGTATGCAACCTCTAGAAGATGAATACTTAAAAACAAGTGTCTTTACCCTTGCAAGAAAACGTATCACTTGGCTATTAATATTAATGATTTCCGCAACGTTCACAAGTATGATTATATCCGGCTTCCAAGATGCATTAAAATCTGCGGCGGTATTATCTGCGTTCATTCCGATGTTTATGGATACTGGTGGCAATTCTGGTGGTCAAACCACTTCTCTTATTACTCGTGGATTAGCCACAAACGAAGTAACTGTAAAAGATTATGGTAAAGTTATATGGAAAGAATTCCGTGTTGCTATTGTAACAGGATTAGTCATTGCCGTTTGTAACTTTGCTTGGATATATTTTGAATTATCAGTCAATTTAGTTAATAACACTGGTTCAATTCCAAACTGGCAAGTCGCAGGACTTGTAGCTATGACCTTGTTTTTTACCATCATCATTGCTAAGTGTTTAGGCGCTTCTCTACCGATGTTAGCGCAAAAGATTGGCCTTGACCCAGCGCTTATGTCTGGACCAATTGTTACCACTCTTGTTGATGCAACTTCCTTAATTATTTACTTTATTCTTTGTACAAAAATATTTGCTCTTGTATAACAAACAATAAAAGGATGTAAGTTTCCAAATGACTTACATCCTTTTTTGCTATTCTTTGTTCATTAATTTTTCTTTTTGTTCCATTAATTCTTGTTTTCTTTTCTTACTTGATTTAATCATACCTACAACAACAAAGATGACACCGATTAAAACAATTAAGAAGTAACAACAAAATCTCCAGTACGCCATTGGCCAATATTTTGACATATTGAAAGCACCAAATATAGTAAATAATGAAGCAAATGATAATTCTGCAGCCCCAGAGTTACCAGGTGTAGGAATAAATGAAATTGCAGCATAGACGAATATACATTGGAACAATGAGATAATCCAATTGAATTCAATTGTTGAACCCATATATGTATATTGTCCTGGAGCAATTCCACACGCTCTAATTACAAAATAAGGAATAGAGCATAAGGCTAGTTGATAAATAAGTGATAATAAGATTACTAATATTAGTGTACCTTTACTTTTAGCAAGTAAGATTAAACTTCTTTTGTAATCGTTAATGAGTTTATTTGCTTTTCTTGTCGCCGCACCTTTATTTTTAATAAATTTAAACTTAAAAGAAACACGAACACATAATCTTATAATTTTAGCACGTAATTTTGGCATGAAAGAAATAACAAATATCATTGTTGGTAAGAAGATTGAGAACACAGCACCAATGATAGCCATTGTTAATAATACTGGATTTCCCGCTAATAAACTTCCACCAAATATAAATGCTACAATACATAAAATCAAGAACGCTAATTGATTTAAGAAGAATGAGGCAACTGGTAGATACATTGACTCTGCCCCAGGTACTCCACCTTTAGCAAGGTAGAAGATTTGGAATGGTTGTCCGCCACTTCCTAAAGGAGTAATATTATCGTAATATTTTCCCATTATCGCCGTCTTAAGTGATAAACCTGGCAAACTACGATTTGTTGTCTTCTTAATCATAATGAAGAACTTCAAAGCTTCCGCTACAAGAGTTAAAAGGCCAAGTCCTAAAGCAGTAAGCCAATAAATGATATTTGTACCAGTTGTCCAAATTTTAAACATTTCACCAATTGACGAAGCGGTTTCTTCACCATTGTTAAATGAAGTAAAGCCAAGAATGACAACAAATATAATGTTTAATAAGACAAATAATAAACCAAATAAGTTCTTTTTGTTATTCTTTTTTGATTTTTCTTCAATTTCTGTTTCCGCAATTGCAGTATTCAGAACATCTTCACTAATAATTATTTCTTGAGTTTTTTTAATTTCTTCCTCTTGAATTTTTTTATTAGCATCCTGCTCCATCTTCAATTCTTTTTTTGTTCTTTCTTTTGATTTCATAATAATCTCCTTTGTGAGAAACTACTTTCTTTTATCTATAATACATTTATATTCAGCAAGCATTTCTTTTACGACATCATCCCATGTTCGATAAACTTCTTTATGACAATTTTCACGAACTTCTTTATGATGCTCTTTATTATTGATAATTTCAATAATTTTTTGTGCCCAAGCCTCTTTATCTTCAATTTCTGCGTATCCATTAACATTGTCTTTAACAATTTCCGAAGTTGGAGAATCTTTAACAAGTAATGTTGGCAAAGAGAATGTTGCGGCTTCAATTGGCACTAAACTTGCCGTATCAAAGACTGAAGGAAATAAGAACAAATCACTTCTCACGTAATAAGATCTCAAGTAGTCGCGGTCAGAAATTGCTCCGACAAAAATTACACGATCTAAAAGAGCATTTTGTTCCGCCATTGATTTAAATTTATTTAAATCCGGTCCATCTCCTACTACTAAAAACTTAAAATCATATTCTTTTTCTTTAACAATTTTTAATGCATCGAACACTAATTTCAAATTCTTAGTCATAACCATTCTTCCGACAAAAAGAAAGACATTTTCTTGACCTTTAAGCGAATGCTTTTTGTTTATTTCTTCGCATCTTTCTTCGATATTTGTAGGACACACTAAATCTGTACCATTTCTAATTACTTTGATTTGCTTTTTATATCCGTAATCAATCAAACATTGTTTAGCGCCTTCTGAGACAGTAAATACATAATCTGCGCGGTTAAAGTTTTTCATAATCACTGCCATTAAAAAACTTGTGATTGCTTTGTTTTTTGTGATTCGTAAAAATTCATCGCGGAATTTTGTATGAAATGTCATAACTGTGGGAATATTTCTTTTTTTAGCCTTTTTGACTAAATATGAAGACATAAGAAAAGGTGAATGTATATGAACGATGTCAATACTTTCATTTTTCATATATCCTCTTAAAAACTTATCATAACTTGGTGTTGCACAATAATATTTGGACACCTTTTCATATTTTGATTTTACATGATGAATTTTATATGGAAAGTTGCGTTTCTTTTCTTCGGCTTCGTCAGTCTTTTTACCATATGAAGGAACAAATACTTGCACATCTTCTGTCTTAGACATAATTGTGGCAAAGTTATTTAAGACAACGACTGGTCCTTCAATACTTGGATAAAAAGAATCCATAGCTAATACTATTTTCATCTATTTAAGTCCTCCGATTTAACAAAATCTAATGCCTCCTTAATGACTATATGCATATCGAAATATTTATATTGTCCTAGTCTGCCACCAAAATGAACATTTGGCTCTTGTTTTGCTAATTCTTGATATTTACTAAGCAATTCACCATTTTTAGCGTCATTAACTGGATAATATGGTTCATCGCCTAATTTCCATTTTGAAGAATACTCTCTTGATATAACCGTTTTAGGAGTGTTCAAAAATTCAAAATGTTTATGTTCAATAATTCTTGTATATGGAACATCGTAATCTGTGTAATTTACAACTGCGTTACCTTGATAATTTTCCATATCTAAAACTTCAGTTTCAAATCTTACACTTCGATACTCTAATGGTCCAAAACAATAATCATAAAATGCGTCAATTGGTCCCGTATAGATAATCTTTGTACCCATTGACATATACTTTTCTTTATTTAACAAAAAGTCTTCGTTTAATAAAACATCCGAACCCTCTAACATCTTTTCAATGATAGGAGTATATCCGCCCATTGGAATACCTTGATAACGATCATTGAAGTAATTGTTATCAAAAGTAAAACGTACTGGTAATCTTTTGATAATAAATGCTGGTAATTCCGAACACTTTTTCCCCCATTGCTTTTCAGTATAACCTTTAATGAGTTTTTCATAAATTGTGTTACCAATTAGATTCCTAGCTTGTTCTTCTAGATTACTTGGATTTTCAACATAGGATTCTTGTTTTTCTTTTTCAATAATTCTTTTTGCCTCTTCTGGAGTTTTAATACTAAATAATTTTGAGAATGTATTCATATTAAACGGCAAATTATATAATTCATCTTTATATATTGCAATTGGAGAATTTACATAGTTATTAAATTCTGCGAATTGATTAATATAATTCCAAATATCTTTATCAGAAGTATGAAAAATGTGTGCTCCATACTTATGAACATTAATACCTTCAATTTTTTCTGTATAGATATTTCCACCTATATGATTTCTTTTTTCTAAAACTAAACATTTGTATCCGCGTTTAGTCATTTCGTAAGCTACTGTCGCACCATACAAACCAGCACCAACTATAACATAATCGTACTTTTTCAAATCATGTGCCTCCCTTAGCATTTATAATGCTAACTTAATTAAAATATACCATATATAACGATAAAGATAGTTATTTAAAATAATAACTATCGCTCGTATTTTTTTTATTCAACTTTAAAAATTACTTAGTATGTGAAACATAGCTTTCTTCATCATCTTTGTGATTATTGATATAATCATAAATCAAAGTCTCAATATTAAATTCTTGACCATAATCAACTATATTTAAATTTACATTAATTTTAATGGTAAATACTGATAAACCAATCTTCATTGCAATATTTGCAGCGCTTAAATGGTCTTCGCCATCACTTACAGCGTGATTAATTTTTAAGACAGTTGATTTTATTGCATCATTACCGGTAATTGCACTCATATTAAGGTTATATAAGAATTCTTGGTTCGCGGCATCATAACTCATATCATTAATCAACTTATTAAATTGCATTTGTTCAACAGGTTGCATTGTTAATTGGTCATTAATAATATCCATTGTTTTAGAATTAAATCCTAAAACTGCATCAAACATTACATTAAATACATCGTTTAAGAAATCTTCTGTTGACATCTTTTTTCTTACTTCGTATTTTTCATTAACATCTGATTTAAAGATCTTTTTGAAAGTAGCATCTTCGCTTCTATTTACGTAAACTAATCCATTATTGAAGTATAATGAAGCATTACGATTATCACTAGATGTGCTAGTTAAACCGCCTTTATAACCACTATGCTCGTTAGCGACTAAAGAAGCTGGTAAAGCATTACCGTATCCTAAGAAATTAATAATAGGAATGTTCTTTAAATCTACACGAACTTCTGGCTCGCCGTTATTATTATGAATATAAACATCAATGCCTATTTTCATATCAGAACCAACTAAAACAAAGTCAACATCTGCCGAACCACTTAAGTGATAATATTCTTGATGCATTGTAGTGATACCTAATTTTAATAAGATATCCAAAGCATCTAAATCTAAATAATTTTGTGTTAAATCCAAGTGTTTATTTTCATCATAAGTTCCCATTGTTGCACTTAGATTCATTTTAAGACCATTTAAATTAACATTTGTAATAGCAAGGTCTGTTAATTTTTTGTTGTTATAAGAAACACTTAATGAAACATCTTCCATTGTGCCAAATAATGATTTATCAAAAGTAACACATAAGTTTTCACTTGTTACATTAAATACTTTTAACAAATCTAAGGAAATTGAAGAATAATCTTTGTTAAGTATTTGCATTAAAACCGCAAGGTCTTCTTCTGAAGGGATTAAACTTGTTATTCCACTTAATAAAGGGTCATCATCCTCTAAAAGAGTTTTAATTTGTTGAACCATATTTTTCAAGGTATTTATTTGCATTCTGCCTTTTAAATCTGTGTCATAACAGAAATACATATTTGCGTTATTTAAATCCATGATTAAGGTATGTTCTTTAACACTATCGTTAATCAATAATTCAACATAGGCTTTGTTATTTTCTTTATTCTCTTTATCTAAAGCAAATTGTACTAAACCATTAATATCGTATTGTTTTCCTTTGTTTTCAAAATGCATATTAACATTAAAGCCAAAATGCGTTTCTTCACTTAACAACATCACTTCATCGTAAATATCGATTAATGGCTCATAACTTGGATACTCGTCAACATTAAGATTAGGCACAGATTCAAACTCTTTTACTTCTAAACCTAAATTAATTTTGTAACCTTTTAAGAATACATTCTTTAGTTTTACATTTTTAATTTGCTCATCTATAACATCAATATCTAAGATAATTTCGCCATTACCTTCAATATAGTCATTCGCATTTAATTTAATTTCGATAACATCGTCATTTTTTATAACACTAGAGAATAATTTAAGCGCATCATTAATTGTTATGCTCTTTAATTTATTGATTTCTTCATTAGTGAATACTTTTTCTAATGCATCATTGATAATTTTTGTAAAGTCTCCATCATTAGGTAAATATTTACTTATTATATCTTTAATACGTGTAATATTTTCCTTACTAAGTTGACCTTTAATCTTGTCACCAATAGAGAATAATAAACTGTTATCGTCACTATAATTAGCTTCTAGGTCGAGAGATTTATCTAGATAATCCACTTTTGCTTTAGCGTAGTATTCGTTCTTAGCTAAATCAAAGATTGTATCAGCGTTTAACGCAATTACATCTTCTTCTTTTTGTAAAGAAGCATTTAATAATAAAGCATATTGTTTTTGATTTACAAAGTCATAGGTATTACGCACAATACTTGTAAGACTTGTGTAATCATCAAAGGCGATTTTCTCTTCTGGTGAAGATAAAGAACACTCTTGTAAGAAATTGGTTTTTGCATCAATTGATACCACAAAATCTTTAACACATAATTCTTCAATTTGTGCGCGCACTAAATTAGAATCTTTATCTAAATACAAAGCAACATCCACTAAATCACCAATACTTAGTACACCTTTAAGTGTGCCATCCGGCATATTATCAAGTTCTAAGTTTGTCAATTCATTAACTAATTCGTTTGTAGATATTCCACTTGTCATATCTTTAAAGCCATTTAAGTCTAAAGATGGGGCAAATATTTTAAGTAAATCTTTTACGCCCTCAATTGTATCGCTAGTCTCAAGTTTAGCGTGTATTGCATCGTTATAGATATATGCATAAGGTGCAAAATAACCAATTGAGAAACTTGTATCCACTAAATCAGAGTCAATAGAAAGATCCATTGCCAGTTTAATTTCACCAGTATTTGCTAAAGTTGATAAATCCACACATCCATCAACATTTGCATTTAACATATTTTCATTGTTTTTACTAACTTCTACTTTTGCTTCTAATTCAATGCCTTGACTTGTCATAGCCTTTTCAAGGAATTTTTGCATTGGAGTTATTTCAACATGTGGTTTATTAACCGAAGATGAAATTGAAGTTGGTCCTCCATGGTTTTGATTGCTAAGTCTATCAACTTGTGTGACACCAGTTGCTACACAGGCTGTTACACTAAAATAAGTTATAATATAACTAAAGATTTTTTTCATTTTAAATCACTCCTTACGGAATATTCTTTATTCATATTTGGAATAATGCTTTCGTTTATATCGTCATAAAAATAATTTGCATCCAAGAATGCATCACAAGTAATTGGAATATTAAAAGCATACATTTTATAACGTTCAACGATATTCATTTGTTTAATGCGAAGTGAACTATCTAAAACTATATCTAAGTTCACAAAGAAAAATTCACTAACAGAGTCCACTCTATCTTCAGTTGCTGCAATTTTTTTCTTGTAAAGTGGAGTTGCATCGTCATTTAAAGCTAGTTTAATGCGATAGCCACCATTTTCAGTTTTTACGCTTGGCTCAGTACTAGTATCAATTGTTTTAGAATAAATAACGTAATCAAGCAAAGAAGTAAATGCGGCTCCAAAAGTTTCTTCGTATTTTTCATAAGTCATTTCTTCTTGCTTTGTATATGTGGCTAAGTATATATCAACTTTTTCTGTCGAACGGTCTTTAACAATATATTTTGCTTCTGAAGTATACTTGGTGATTTTGTCATTGCTTCCTACATATCTAGCCGCAACTTGCGCCATCGCACCACCTGATATACTTTCAAAATACGATTTATCATTTATTTTTGCTTTAATTGATGTGACATTTTGCGTAGATAAAGATCCAGCTTTGGTAACACCAAAGCCCTCACATAAATAATTTTGTTTTTGTGTTTCTGAAATAGCAATTTGCACAAATTCAACTGCCGTTAATTCTTCTTCTAATTTAGAAACATTTCTTTTTTGAAGGTCTTCCCACTTTGCTTGAGTTGTTTTTAATTCGCCTTGATATTCATCAGCGTTATAATTCACTTCGTTTGATCTATTTTTTTGTATTAAGTAATCGCCAATAAAGCCACCACTTACAATACCAAAAATAACTACTGAAATAGTAATTATTAGATTAGCTTTATTAATTGGTTTTTTTGCTTTTTTTGGTTTATTTTTCTTTTTATCTATATCAACATCAACTGCTTTTTCTTCAGTATTCGCGTCCTTACTAGGAGCAGTAGTTACATCTTCTTTAGCATTAGCTGTTTCTTCTGCAACATTAACTGATTCATCCACAGTATTAATTTTGTTTTTCTTTTTCATAATGCTTTTCCTTATTTATTTGGAGTCGTAGAAACATTTTAAGTGCTTAAGATAAGCATTTTACATATTACATAATTGTAAAACAATTATAGTAGAAAGTTTCCACTGTTGCATAGAGTACCATAGATGGCAAAAAAAATCAAGTTTACTACTTTTTCTAGGCTTCAGTACAGTTTTATAAAACTTGTTGAAAAAAGAAAATTTTTTGCTTATAATATAAAAGTCGCAGGAATGGCGGAATCGGTAGACGCGTACGTTTGAGGGGCGTATGGGAATTCCCGTGTGAGTTCAAGTCTCATTTCCTGCACCAATTTTCATAAAATAGTCTGATTGTATCGGGCTTTTTTAATACTTTTTAAAACTTGCGTGATACGATTTGATACGAATTTAAATAACTAAAGTAATAAAAAAACTGAGCATCGCTCAGTCATTTATTTATATTCTTTCATTAGTTGGTCTTCATCAAAGTAATTAATCTTCATGGCTTTTTTAACCTTTATTAGTGTTTGAGAAGCCACATTTTTAGCGTACTCTGTTCCTTCTTTTAAAATGTTATACACATAAGGAATGTTGCTTTCTAATTCTTTTCTTTTTTCTCTAATTGTGTCTAATACCTCATTCAAGACTTGCGCTAAAAAGCGTTTAACTTTAACATCGCCAAGTCCCCCACGTCGATAATGGTCTTCAAGTTCTTTGATGTTTTTATATTCTGGTAAATATTTAGTAAACATTTCATCTGTCACAAACGCTTCAAGATAGATAAATACTGTATTTCCTTCAATCTTTCCTGGATCACTAACTTTAAGGTGATTAGGATCCGTAAACATCGACATTACTTTTTTATTTACTTCTTCTTTTGTATCGGACAAATATATACAATTTCCTAATGACTTAGACATTTTTGCTTTGCCATCAGTACCTGGTAAACGTAAACAATTCTTATTGTCTGGTAATAATATTTTAGGTTCCACTAAAGTATCACCATATATATCGTTAAACTTACGGACAATTTCTCTTGCTTGTTCAAGCATTGGTTCTTGTTCTTCACCTGCTGGAACAATTGTAGCATTAAACGCTGTTATATCCGCAGTTTGACTAATTGGATAAGTTAAAAAGCCTACTGGAATTGAGTCATTAAATCCTCGCATTTTAATCTCACTTTTAATCGTTGGATTTCTTTCTAAAGTTGAAAGAGTAACTAAATTAGCGAAGTAAAATGTTAATTCAGTTAATTCAGGAATTTGCGATTGAATAAAAATATGACATTTCTTTGGGTCAAGACCTGCGGAAAGATAATCTAATGCTACTTCAATGATATTATCACGGACTTTTTTAGGATTATCATAATTATCAGTTAAAGCTTGTGCATCCGCAATCATGATAAAAATATCATCAAAATCACCAGTGTTTTGTAATTCCACTCTTCGTCTTAATGAGCCTACATAATGTCCAATATGTAAGCGACCAGTTGGTCTATCTCCTGTAAGTATAATTTTTTGCATAACTAACAATCTCCTTTCAAATAAAAATCCCGTATAATACGGAAATTTTTATTTTGTTCTATTAAGCAATGAAATTCTGTTAATAGCGCGAGCTAAAGCAGCTTGTGCCCTTGCCATATCAATAGAATCATCCTGTGTTTTAATGCGCTCTTCCGCACGTCTTTTAGCATCTTGAGCTCTATTTTCATCGATTTCATCAGTTTTTTCTATCGCAGTTGTAATAATTTTACATTCTGTTTCACTAATGAATAATGTTCCTCCTGCGATAGCGTATTCGGTAACCTCCTCATCATTAGAGATAGTTAAACGTGAAATTTTAATGTTTGAAATCAAAGGAATATGATTTGCTAAAACTGTAATTTCTCCATCACTAGTGTTTACAATTACAAAGTCAACATCTTGAGAGAAATATTCGCCATCTAAATCAATAATTCTAAGATGTAGTTTCATCTTATTTTAACTCCTTAGCTTTTTTCACAACATCTTCGATTGTTCCACAATATAAGAATGCTTGTTCTGGAAGATCATCGTACTTACCATCAATAATTGCTTCAAAAGAATCAATTGTTTTTTCTACTGGAACATAAACTCCTTTTGTACCAAGGAATTGTTCTGCAACATGGAATGGTTGAGATAAGAAGTTTCTAATTCTTCTTGCTCTTGCAACGGTCTTTTTATCTTCTTCAGAAAGTTCATCCATACCTAAAATTGCAATGATGTCTTGTAATTCTTTATATCTTTGAAGAATTTGTTGAACTTTTAATGCGACATCATAATGCCTTTGGCCAACAATTTCTGGATCAAGAGCACGGCTTGATGATTCAAGTGGTGATACAGCTGGATAAATACCTAAAGAAGCAATATCACGTGATAAAACTGTCTTTGCATCAAGGTGTGTGAATGTTGTAGCAGGTGCTGGATCAGTTAAGTCATCCGCAGGGACATAGACTGCTTGAACTGAAGTAATTGAACCAAACTTTGTTGAAGTAATTCTTTCTTGTAATTGTCCCATTTCAGTTGCTAAAGTTGGTTGATATCCAACCGCACTAGGCATTCTACCTAACAAAGCGGATACTTCACTACCAGCTTGAGTGAAACGGAAAATATTATCGATGAAGAGCAATACATCTTGATGTTTATAATCTCTAAAATATTCCGCCATTGTTAAACCAGTTAAGGCAACACGCATTCTGCTTCCTGGTGGTTCATTCATTTGACCAAAGACTAAACATGTTTTGTTAATAACTCCCGATTCGTTCATTTCACGATATAAGTCATTACCTTCTCTTGTTCTTTCACCAACACCAGTGAAAACAGAAATACCACCATGTTCAGTTGCAATGTTATTAATCAATTCTTGAATTAAAACAGTTTTGCCAACACCAGCTCCACCGAATAAACCAATTTTCCCACCTTTAACATATGGACATAAAAGGTCAATAACTTTAATTCCTGTTTCAAATATTTCAGTTTCTGTTTTTTGATCTTCATAACTTGGTGCTAAACGATGAATAGGCAATTTAATTTTAGTTTCAACTGGGCCTTTTTCATCGATAGGTTGACCTAAAACATTAAATAAACGTCCTAAAGTCTCCTCACCAACAGGAACAGAAATAGGTTCATTTAAAGCTTTCGCTTTTAAACCACGAGTTAATCCTTCAGTAGGTCCCATAGATATGCATCTAACAGTATCATCACCAACATGTTGAGCGACTTCAACAACAAGTAAATCCTTGCCATTTTCAATTTCGATTGCTGTTCTTAATGCTGGTAATTCATCAGCAAATTTTACATCGACAACTGGTCCTTGAACTTGCGATACTCTACCATATAAAACTTTTGGTTTCATAGCAATTCCTCCTTATTTTCTTGCGTTTGCAGCACCTGATATCTCAGTAATTTCTTGAGTAATCGATGCTTGTCTTGATTTGTTAAATTCAAGCAATAATTTTTCTTGAATTTCTTCTGCGTTATCTGTAGCAGTTTCCATCGCAGTGCGTCTAGATGCTTGCTCACATAACATAGATTCTAAAATTAATGTTTTAAGAGCAGTAACCAAATAGAAAGGAATTAAATTGTTTAATACTTCTTCTGGTGATGGCTCAAAAAGCAATTCTTTCTTTAATTTTTGTGTATTTTTCAAATTCTTTAATGGTAAAAGCTGAATGCTTTCTGGATTAAAGGTCATAGAATTAATAAATCTCGTAGTTAAGAATTGGACACTTTGATATTTTCCTAAGTCATATTGATGAATAATGTAATTCATTAAATCTTTTGAGGATGTTTCTTTGATATCTAAAGATGGTAAGTCAATAATTCTATTAATGGTGTAACCATTGTTATTGAAATACGATGTTGCTTTAGTACCAATTAATACAATTTCATCTTTTTCTTTGTTAATTTGTGAAGCAGCGAATTTTTCCATATTGATATTATATCCACCACATAACCCTAAAGTTGAAGTAACAATAATAAATAGTTTTTTATCACTATTAGTGTTTTCATTTAGATATTTATTTGTGGATTTATCAACATTTTCTACGCAATATGACACTATTTCAAATACTTCGTCACGATATGGCGCTACTTTTGCATTGATGCTTTTTGCAGTTTTCAATTTGGCAGTAGCAACTAATTCCATAGCTTTTGTTATTTTTTTAGTGGAAGCTACAGATTTAATTCTTGCCTTTGTTTGTTGCATACTCATTGCCATAAGTAACACCTACCTTTCTTTTATGCCAAATAATTTGTTGTAAATTTATTAATTGCTTTCAATAATTGTTCTTCTAATTTGCTATCAATAGCTTTTTTACTTGCTAACTCATCCATCAATTTTTTATGATTTGAATGCATATAGCTTATAAGTGATTGTTCATAGTCTTGAATTTTATTCATTGGAATAACATCAATAATTTTGTGCTTAGCTGTGAATAATTGAATGACTTGATCAAAAACATTTAAAGAACAATATTGTTTTTGTCTTAATAATTCATAGACTTTCGCACCATGATTTAAGACATCTTTTGTTGTTTTATCTAAATCGGAACCAAACTGAGCAAAAGCTTGAAGTTCACGATAGTTTGCTAATTCGATTTTTAATGTGCTTGATACTTGCTTCATTGCTTTTAATTGAGCGGCACTACCAACACGAGAGACAGATAAACCTGTATCAACAGCTGGTCTTTGTCCACTAGCGAATAAATCGGATTGAAGGAATATTTGACCATCCGTAATTGAAATAACATTAGTAGGAATATAAGCTGAAATATCTCCTGCTTGTGTTTCAATAATTGGAAGAGCGGTAATTGATCCTCCACCATATTTATCATCCATTTTTGCTGCACGTTCTAAAAGACGTGAATGTAAGTAGAATACGTCACCAGGATATGCTTCTCGTCCAGGTGATCTTCTTAGTAACAGTGACAATGTACGATATGCAACTGCGTGTTTACTTAAGTCATCGTAAACAACTAACACATCGTCTCCTCTTTCCATCCATTCTTCGGCAAGAGTAACGCCAGAATATGGTGCAATATATTGGATTGGAGCCATTTCACTTGCGGTTGCAACAACCACAACTGTGTAATCTAATGCTCCATGGACTCTTAATTTTTCTACTACTTGTGCAACAGTAGAAGCTTTTTGTCCAATTGCCACATAAACACATTTAATATTTTGGTCTTTTTGATTAATAATTGTATCAATCGCAATTGCGGTTTTACCAGTTTGACGGTCACCAATTATTAACTCTCTTTGTCCTCGACCAATTGGAATCATAGAATCTATGGCTTTGATACCTGTTTGTAAAGGTGTATCAACTGATTTACGAGTAATGACACCAGGAGCAATCCTTTCAATAGGTCTTGTTTTCTTTGACTCAATAGGTCCTAATCCATCAATAGGTTGACCTAAAGGGTTAATAACACGTCCTAAGAAATTATCTCCAACCGGAATCTCAACAATTTTATTTGTTCTTCTTACTTCATCATCTTCTTTGATTGTGGAATCATCACCAAAAATAACAACGCCAACTGCGTCTTCTTCTAATGACAAAACCATACCATAAATTCCATTATTAAAGAGTACAAGTTCTGATAACATTGCATTTTCTAAGCCATGTATCATTGCGACACCATCACCGACAGAAATAACTTTACCTGTATCTAACAATTCCATTTTGTGATGGTATTTTTTAATTTGTTCTTTGATAAGGGATGAAATTTCATTTGCTTTGATTTCCATTATTCTTTCCCTTCCTTCTTCAATAGGCTACTTTTTAAGTCTGATAACCTCTTTTGTATTGATTCATCAATAACAAAGTCATCGACTTGAATTTTAAAACCACCAAGTAATTTTTCATCAATTTTATTTTTCAAAATAACTGTTGAATTCAAAATGCTTGAGGCACGTTTTTCAATGCTTTTAATTTCTTCATCTGTTAACTTAATCGTCGAATAAACTGTTCCATTTTTAATATTTAAATCTTTATATCCAATACGAACGAACTCTTCCAAGATTTGTTTAAAAATTGCTCCTCTTTTATTATCAATAATGACATAGAAAAGATTCAAAATGTACTCATTGATTTTGCCTTTAAAACATAAATCAATGGTTTCTTTCTTTTCATCAATAGTTAATCCATAATCTTTTAAAATTCTTTCAAGTTCCTCGTTATCATCAAGTATTTGGATAATGCTTTCTACTTCATTAATATACTCGCGTATTTTATTTTCTTCTCGAGCAACATAAAGTAAAGCAATAGCGTAACGATTAGCTACACTATCCATTATTCGTTATCTCCTTTATTAACAAAATCTGAAACAATTTTACGATTATCTTCGTCATTGATATTACGATTTACGACTTTAGAAGCGGCAAGTAAAGCAACGTCGATAACTTCATTTGAAATATCTTCGCGCATTTTATTTCTTTCACTTTCAATATCTTTTAACGCTTTATCACGTAACGAATTAACTTCTTGTTTGGTCTCATCAACAATTCTATTCTTTTCACTCATAGCATTGATACGAGCACTTTCTATGATTTCCATAGATTCTTTACGAGTTTGTTTTAGTTTTTCTTCAGAAGCTTGTAAATTTGCATCTGCTTGCTTATTCTTTTCTTCTGCTTCTGATAAATTTGAGGCAATATAAGCTTTTCTTGCTTCAATAAATTTACGAGCAGGTTTAACTAAAAACTTTGCCAAAATAAGCACTAAAATAAATGTCGCAGCAATTTGTATGACAAAAGACCAAATATCACTAGGGATAATTTTGTTACCGATATCTTTTAAAGATGCAAAAGGATCATCACCATTATCGGCGAGAAATATTAAAAACATTTTATTTAAAATATTACTCATAATAATTACCTCCTACTTAAATAATTAGAATAAAGTCATAACAACAATTAAAATAGCAATAGCGAAACCATAAATACCTGTAGTTTCTGCTAGAGCAATACCTAAGATCATGTTTGATCTAATTGTTGAAGCGGCTTCTGGATTTCTACCAATTGCGTCCATAGCATGAGCAGCGATGTTACCTTCTCCAACGCCAGAACCAAAACCAGTAAATACTGCTAAACCTGCACCAATAAGTGCTAAACCTGTTCCGACATCAACGTTTTGTAATAAACTTAGCATGATTTTTCCTCCTTTTTAACTTTTTTCTTTTTATGAACCGGTGCTGGAATTTCTGTTGCAATTAACAGCATCGATAATAAAACAAATATTAGGGTTTGCACGAACGTGCCAAACACATCAAAATACGCATGTAATACTGGGGTTACAAATAACGCAAAGACATTTAAATGTTCAAATATTAAACTGCTCAATGAACCTGTTGCCCAGTAGACAAGGAACATCAATATTGAACCCGCTAAAGCATTACCAAACATACGTATGGATAATGATAATAGTGGTGAGAGTTTACTTAATATATTAATTGGAATAAATAATGGTAACCAAGTAGGTAACGGACTTGTAAAACTCTTGAAATATTCGATTTTTTGAAATCTAATCGCGGATACTTGAATAGTAATCCAAGTTACAAGAGCTAGACATAATGGAATCGTATAATATGTCATTGGTGAAGCAAGACCAAATAGTCCTGACATAAACGCTAAAGGAATATAAGTAATCAAGAAAATGAAATAAGGAACTGCAAACTCATAAGCATCACCTAAATATTCATCAATTGTATTTGTGGAAAATTCAACGAGCCATTCAGCTAGCATTGCTACACCTTTAGTAGGTTTAGTTGGGTCAGCTTTTTTGATTTTACAGCCAAAAACAATTGCAACAATTGCAATTATTAGCATAACGATTAATGAGACCATTAATTCGCCAGGCATCTTATTTACGATATAATCCCAAATCTTTTCCATCTCTTAGTTACTACTCTTCTCTTCTTCTTTTTTTATGTTTTTTGTTCCGCGGAGAAAATAAATTAAGACTACTAATTTAATAGTGACTATTCCTCCAAGATTACTTAGAAACGCCCATACGCTTCTAGTAATCAGATAAATACCAATCAATGTTCCAACATAGATTATTTTACGCAAAATTGATAAAACATAAGTCATGGTTTTATAATTACCTACTTCAGAATTAGAAAAACTTCTAATAGTTAGGTAATGCAAAAAATCACCTGTTATAAATCCGATTGCGTAAGCGACTGGTATTTTATAATCAAAAAGGTTAAAGCAAGATAAAACGATAAGTGTTGCAAGTATCACAAATCCAAAAATAAATGACAATAAAAACAATCTAACATCTTGTTTTTCAAGTTTGAAATTTGTCATATTTCTTTCTCCACCTCTTTCAGGCTTATATTATATCAATAATGATATAATAATTCAAAGCAAAACTTAATTTTATACCATTATAGTTTAAAGGTATGAAATCTTTATTATTAAAAAATAAATTCAAATGGTAAATAAAAAGTAAAAATATGGAATGAAAAAAAATTTATTTGCGTTATAATGTAGTAGATGGAGGAAAAGAATATGAACGAAGCATTAAAAGCATTAGATGGATTACCATGGATTGTAAAATTATTACTCACAATTTTATATGGTGTTTATGGTAACATCTTAAGATTAATGAGATCTATCGCCAAAGAAGATGTCGTTGGAATTATTTTAGCAATTATTCTCTTATGTGCTGGTGGTTTAGGTGTCTTATGGATTTGGGACATTTTCCGTGTCGCAACAAAGAGAGACATTTGGTGGATTGATTAATTTTTTCCAAATTTAAAAAGTCACATCGTTAAGGGTGTGACTTTTTATATGTTCTAATTACATATTTTGATCATCAAATGATCTTAAAATCTTATTTAATGGTCGAGCAATTTTCTTTAAACTACCATCTTCAAATGGATTACGTAAATGGGCATGACTTAATAATTCTGTAAATGGATATTTTCCACCCATCTTACATAATCTATTGTATTTTGCCCAAGCACGTGGTTGATTCTTGTGCATTTCCACTAAGAATTGGAAAGCAACAACTTGTGCTAATGTGTAATCAATATAATAGAATGGTGTTTGGAAGATATGTGATTGTCTTAACCATAAATTACCTTCTTCATACACATCAAAGCCTTTATAATTCTTTAATGGCGTATATTTCTTTTCTATTTCACGCCACTTAGCACAGCGTTCAGTATGAGTAGCATTTGGATGTTCATAGACAAAGTGTTGGAATTCATCAACTGTAACTCCATATGGTAAGAACATCATTGCAT
Source organism: uncultured Erysipelotrichaceae bacterium (assembly GCA_900315885.1). GTDB lineage: Bacteria > Bacillota_I > Bacilli_A > RFN20 > CAG-826 > RUG131. The sequence continues at coordinate 121,791 of ONAT01000001.1, read as the reverse complement.
CTGCAAGATGAGCATAACGATATTTGTCAGCGTTTTCGCCAAAGAATTTATCCATCCAAGGCCAAGCAAAGAATTCCATAGACATTGAGTGTATTTCACATGCTTCAAGTGTTGGACTACGATATGAAGGAACTTTAATGTTTCTTGAGCAGTAACCTTGATATGCGTGACCAAATTCATGAGTTAATACGTCAACATCACCTGATGTTCCGTTAAAATTAGAAAAAATAAATGGTGATTTGTATTCAGCAAGATATGTCATATATCCGCCGCCTTGTTTACCAGGTCTTGCTTCTAAATCCATAAGGTGATTTTCAGTCATAAAGTCGAAGAATTCACCAGTTTCTTTAGACATTTCTTTATACATTGTACGAGCTTGTTCTACTAAAAAGTGTGCATCGCCAATTGGGCGTGGATTTCCAGTCAAATAATTTAATCCTAAATCATAGAAACGTGGGCTTCTAATTTTGATACGTTTCATTTGGCGTTTAAATAATTTAACCCAAATAGGAACAAATACTTCTTGAATTTGTTTACGATAATTAGCGACATCTTTATCGTTATAATCTAAACGTCCTAAACGAGCATAACCTAATTCAATAAAGTTTTTGAATCCAAGTTTCTTTGCCATATTGTCACGAACATGGACTAAATCATCATAGATTTGTCCGATTTCTTCGTGATTCTTTTCAAAGAACTTAGCAACTGCTTTTGTAGCTTTCTTTCTAACATTACGATCAACATCAGTGGTGAACTTACCCATTTGTGACAAATTATAAGTTTGGCCATTAAATTTAATTTTTGCCCCAGCCATAACTTTGTCATACTTTGAGACAAGTTTATTTTCTTTTTGCAAATCTTCAATGATTTTGGCATCAAAACATTTTAAAGCCAATTCCAATTGCTTGAATAGATATGTACCAAAAGCATCCTCTAATTCTTTACGATATGGGGAATTAAGCATAATTTTGTTAATCTTTTCCGAATAAACTTGGAGTTGTGGTGCGACTTCATCCATTACATCTTGAGCATGAGCATATGTCTCGTTCGTAGTGTCAAGGGAATAACGAATAGAAATAATTGTGAACATAGTTTCAACATGGTCATCAAATTTGATAACTTGACGGAATGTATTAATTTGTTCATCCGCGTTTTTAGCATTTTCTAGTTTAGCTATTAACTTTTCATATTCTTTGGAGAGTTCTTCTAAAGAAGGTACTACTAAAGGATATTCTTCAAATTTCATAATTATCAACCTCTTTTTCGTAATGATTATACTACAAAAACACTAGAATTCATACTATTTTAACAATATTTTAATTTCCTAAATATCTAGCAAATTCATACTAAATACTTGCGAATAAAACTACCTGCGAATTCACTACTAGAATTCAACTCGTTTTCTATCTCTAAAAGCCTATTGTACTTACTAGTTCTTTCACTTCTTGCTGGAGCGCCAGACTTAATGAACAATGAGTTTACTCCCACTGCTAAATCGGCAATATAATCGTCTTCAGAATCTCCTGATCGATGCGAGACAATAGTAAATACATTTGCCTTATTTGCTAAATGAATTGTCTCTAAAGTCTCACTTAATGTTCCGATTTGATTGAGTTTAATAACCATCGCGTTTGCCACTTGATTCTTTATGCCTTTTGCGAGTAATTCTTTGTTCGTAGCAAACAAATCATCGCCAACAATAAGCACATTGTTGCCAAGTTTTTTATATAATTCATTCCAATTATTATCTTCTTCTGCTAATCCGTCTTCAATAGATAAAATCGGATATTTTTTGCATAATTGCATATAAAAATCAATCATTTCAAGAGAATTTAGGTTCTTGCCTTCAAACAAATATTTGTCTCTTTCATAAAATGAATTCGCAGCGACATCAAGCGATATATAAATATCTTTTCCAAAAACTAGACTAGCGTTTTCTGTCGCTTTTTTAATAAGTTTTAGTGCTTCACTTGTCTTTTTAAAAGGTACAACAAATCCACCTTCATCACCTAATGAGGTAGAAATATTCTTGTCTAACAATATTTTCTTTAATTCGCGATATACTTTAACACCAAATTCATAAGCTTCTTTAAATGTTTTCGCTCCTATAGGCACAAGCATTATTTCTTGAATACTTAGTCCGTTACTTGCGTGTTTTCCACCATTTAAAACGTTAAACATCGGCATTGGTAATGTAAAAGCATTTATTCCACCTAAATATTTATAAAGTTCAATATTTTTAATTCTAGAAGCAAGACGTGATATTGCTAAAGAGACTCCTAACATTGTATTACCACCTATACTAGTTTTATACTTAGTTTTGTCTAACTTTAACATCGCGTTATCAATTTCACTTTGTTTAAAAATATCTATATCTTTAAGCAAATTAAAAATCTTATCATTAATGAAGGACACAGCTTTTTCTACGCCTAAGCCATCAAAATCAGTTTTTTTATCTATTAGTTCAAAAGCCTCTTTTTTTCCAGTTGAAGCACCTTTGGGAACTATGGCACTTGCTATTTCTTCATTTGCTTCCGCAAAAACTTTTAACGTTGGTTCACTTCGTGAGTCAAATACTTGTAATGCATATAATCTTTCTAATTTCAATTTAATCACCCGAAATTAGTATTATCGTAATTATAAAAAAATAACGCAAAACCAGAAAGTTTTACGCTATTTATGCAATTAATTAACTATTTGATAATTAAACTATCTTCTGTCATTTCAACAGGCTTTTTAGCACCTAATAAATCAATAATTGTAGGAGCTATATTAGATAATTTACCATCTTTACGAAGTTTTAAGCCCGGAATCGTGATGACAACAGGTACTTTACTTGTTGTATGAGCAGTAAATGGTCTGCCTTCTTCATCTTTAATAATTTCAGCATTACCATGGTCTGCAGTTAAAACCATTGTGCCGCCATTCTTTTGTAAGTAATCATAAATTCTACCAACACACTCATCAACTGTTTCAACAGCTTTGACAACTGCAGGTTCAACAGCAGTATGGCCAACCATATCGCAGTTTGCAAAGTTTAAAATTACTACATCTAAATCTTTCTTATCTAATTCTTTGAGTAATTTATCAGTTACTTCATATGCGGACATTTCTGGTTGTAAATCATATGTTGCAACTTTTGGTGAATTTACTAATACACGACGGCAATTCTTTAATTCTGGTCTTTCGACACCATCATAGTTAATAGTGCCATCAAAGAAGAATGTAACGTGTGCATATTTTTCAGTTTCGGCAATACGTAATTGGTGATAATTGTTATTAGCTAGCCATTCGCCAAATGTATTATTTAATGTTGGTAAATGGAAGGCAATTTCACCTTTTACAGAATCAGCATATTTCATTGTTGAAACAAAGAAAATATTCTTTAAAACATGTTTTGGTACGTAAGGTTTATAAGCTAAAGTGCCATCTTCTTTTTTGCTTGGATGTTCATAGAAGTATGGATTTGAGATAATAGTGCCAATTTGAATAGCTCTATCAGGTCTAAAGTTCATAAAGATAACAGCATCATTATCTTTAATTCTTCCATCAACTTTCGCATTGTAATGAGGGACAATAAATTCATCAGAAGCATCTTTTCCAGTTGTTGGAAGATAAGCATATTGTTCTTTAAAGAATTCTTTATAATCATCAAAGCTTGGTCCATCATGGTCAACCATAACACGATAAGCAACATCATTACGATCTAAGTTCTTATCTCTATCCATAGCATAATATCTTCCTGATATATCTGCTAAATGACCAAAATGTTCTTCCTCCATAACATCCATGATTTGTTTAACATATGTTGCCCCTACTTGAGGATCAACATCTCTTCCATCCATAAATGCATGAACAAAAACATCATCTAAGCCTTCTCTTTTTGCCATTCTAATCATTGCAATAATGTGATTGATGTGTGAGTGAACACCACCATCAGATAGTAAACCCATAATGTGCAAATGAGATTTATTTTCTTTAACATGTTTAATAGCGTCTAAATAGTGCTCATTCTTGTAGAATGTTCCATCTTTAACAGCTTTGTTTAATAAAGATAAAGATTGATAAACTATTCTTCCTGCTCCTAAATTTAAATGTCCTACTTCTGAGTTTCCCATTTGTCCTTCTGGCAAACCGACATATTCTCCTGATGCTTCAATCAAAGTCATTGGATACTTTTTCATGAGCATATCAATGTGTGGCTTACGTGCTTCCGCAATGGCGTTACCATATGTTTCCTTGCGAATTCCATAGCCATCCATAATTGTTAAAACTATTGGTAATTTATTCATAAATTAAACACCTCTTCCGATTAAATATTATACACATTTAAAAAAGCAATAAAAGTAAAACGCTCAACAAAATAAAAGAAAAAACCACCGAAGTGATTTTATGAAACAATTTCTTTATCTTCAAAGTGCGCTATCTTTGTAATAGGCCTTAAAATCCAAAAGTGAATCCAATAGTTAAAACCTAAAGCATCTGCATTATATAATGCGATAGCTTTGCGATGATTTTTATCAATTTCTAGCAAAGATGTTTTAAGAATTTTATATTCTTGGTCTTCTTTGACTTTAGGATTTGCTTCTGCAAAATATAAAAGATTTTGTGATGCTTTCATTAAATAAGCTTTAACAGTCAAACGTTCAGTTAAAGTCAAGCGCTTCAAAGATTCATCCATCTTTGGTGATAATTCATCTTCAAATTCATTTGGAATTGCAACTTGATATTTTTTAAAAACTTTAGCAAGCAGCACCAAAATATCGTATTTTTGCGCTAATAAGACATTCATATTGTAGTTTCTTTTTTCAACTCGTTCTGAATGTTTCTTTAATAAAACAAAGCCTAAAACTTCGATAAATATAAATAAAATTAGGATAACGCTAACAATAATAATTGTGGTAATTAAAAAAGGTGATAGAGTTAAAATCATTTTTTACCATCTCCTTTAATAATTTTATCTTTTTATTATACTTGTAGTCAAGAAATTACAAAGCATTCATGTTGACATTTTCCTGCATAAAGTTTTTACTATAATAACCAATGAGGAGTGATTATATGTTAGTTGCAGTTATAACTGGCGCAAGCAGTGGAATTGGTAAAGATCTATCTATTCTTCTAGCATCAAAAGGCTATAAAATTTATGGCTTATCAAGAAGAAAAATAGATATAAATGGCGTTACTTCTATTGAATGTGATGTAACCAATTTAGAACAAATTAAGGAAGCCTGTTCTAAAATAATTGCAAACGAAAAACAAATAGACTATCTAATTAATAACGCTGGTATGGGTATTGCTGGTCCAGTTATTGATAGTAATTATAGCGATATAAAAACTATTTTCGATACTAATGTTATGGGCACCATTATGGTAACAAAAGAATTTTTACCTTTTATTAAAGATGGTGGGAAAATAATAAACATCGGCTCAGTCGCTGGTGATTTAACCATTCCTTATCAAGGATTTTACTCTATGAGTAAATCTGCGATTGATAAATTTAGTGAGTGTTTACGTATTGAACTTCATAATAAAAAAATTAAAGTAACCACTATTTTACCTGGTGATACTAAAACAGGATTTACCGCGAATAGAAAAACTACAATTAAGGATAATGAAATTGCCACAAAATCAATAAAAAAGATGGAAAAAGATGAACAAAACGGGGCTTCTCCTCGCAAAGTATCGAAAGTAATATTAAAAGTTATGAAAGCAAAAAATCCTCCTATTCGTGTCGCCGTAGGTTTTTCATATAAATTATTTATATTTTTACAAAGAATTTTACCTCGTCGCTTAGTTATTTTTATCTTAAGAAAATTATACTCTTAATAAGTAAAATAACCCTTAAAATCGCCATAATTTGACTATTTTGTCATTTATTTGTATAATTATTCTACTTGGAGGACTTATTATGAAAAAGCCCATTGTTGCTATAGTTTATGATTTTGATAAAACACTTTGTAGTGAAGATATGCAAAACTACTCTTTTATTCCTGCGTTAGGTATGACTCCAGAAGAATTCTGGGGCGCCACTTCTGCTTTTTCAGAAAAAACAAATGTTGAAAGAATTCTTTCTTACATGTATATGATGATTAAACTAGCTAAGGATAAAGGTATTAATTTAACAAAAGAATATTTAAAAGGACTCGGAAAAGATATTAAATTCTATCCTGGCGTTCTTACTTGGTTTAAGAGAATTAATGAATATGGTGAATCTCTTGGCATTCAAGTTGAGCACTATCTCGTTTCTTCTGGAACAAAAGAAATTATTGATGGATGCGCTATCGCCGATCAATTTAAAGCTATTTATGGTTGTGAATTCCTTTTCGGAGAAGATGGCTTACCAATTTGGCCTAAATTAACTATTAACTACACTGCTAAAACTCAATTCATCTATCGAATCACCAAAGGTGTTCTTGATGTTACTGATGATAGCAACGTTAATAAACGTATTAATACAAAACGCGTTCCTTTCCAAAATATCGTTTACTTAGGAGATGGAATGACTGATATTCCATGTATGGCTCTAGTAAAAGAAAGCGGTGGTAAATCTATTGCTATCTACACTAAAGATTCCAAAGATAAAGCTATGGAACTATATAACGAAAACCGTGTCAACTTTATCTGTAAAGCTGATTATTCTAGTAACAGCCAATTAGAGAAAGTTATTAAACTCGTTATAAACTCTGTTGCAATCACTAATGAATTAACCACTGTTGAAACAAAATTAAGTGAACACAAATAAAGCACAATAATGTGCTTTTTTTGTTTTGAATAAGAAAATCTATTCACTTCTTGATTTATCGCTTTTTTTAGGCTGATTTTTGTTCTATAATATTTTCGCGAGGTGATTACATGAATTATATAATCGTATTAGCATCTGGCTCAGGTAAAAGAATGGGAACTAGTACACCAAAACAATTTATTGATGTATTAGGTAAGCCTCTTATTTGCTATTCACTTCAAACTTTTAACGCAAATAAAAACATTGATGAAATTATAATTGTCACAAAAAAGAAATATTTTGCTAAAATTTATGACTTAATTGATAAATATAATTTGGATAAAGTTCATATGCTTGTTAAAGGTGGCAAATATCGCCAAGAATCAACCTATAACGCTTTAATGGCTTTACACGGATTCGCTAATAAAGATGATATTATTTTAATTCATGATAGTGCCAGACCATTAGTTAAAAACGATGATGTAAATCGTTTGATTGAGTGTGCTAAAAAGCATAAAGCCGCTACTCTTGGAAGTAAAGTATTTGACACAACTGCTAAAGTGACTAAACGTAACAAATTTGTTGATATTGTGCCACGTGATGAACTAATGAGTATTCAAACACCACAAGCATTTACTTATAGCGTTATTTATCGAGCACATAAAAAAGCTATACAAAATAGCATTAAAAACGCTAGCGACGATGCTCAACTCGTAAAATTAATTAATAAAAACTTTTATCTTGTCGAAGGTTCAAAAACTAATTTTAAAGTTACGACCATTCAAGATTTAGATTTGCTAGAAGCATTGATAAGGAAGTAGATAGTAATGAAGATTTATAAAGAAAATGATATAGCAATCGGAAAAGTAACAGGCATTCAAAATTATGGGGCTTTTGTTTCATTAGATAACGGGCAAACTGGTCTTATCCACATTTCAGAAATATCATCAAGATTTGTAAAAAATATTGAAGATTATGTTAAGATTGGCGAGACTATCCGTGTTAAAGTTCTCGGTTTTGAAGAAAAGAATAACTATTTAAAATTATCTTTAAAAGCTGTTAATGACCGTGAAAGACAACAAATTAAAAATCCTTTATCTTTTAATAAACCTAAAAGAGTAAAAATAAGGCATGATGATAAGGATTTTGAAATATTAAGAAACCACCTTGACGGTTGGATAAATGAATCATTGGAGGAAAATAATATGATTAAAACAGATTTTACACACATCATCGACAAAGTCGATATGCAAAATTACGCTGAAAAAGTCAAAGAAATAAACAAAAAAATTAACGAAAAAACAGGATTAGGTAATGACTTCTTAGGCTGGACAACTTGGCCGGAAGATTATAACAAAGAAGAAGTCGAAAGAATGATTAAATGCGCTGAATATGTTAGAAATAATTTTGATATATTAGTTGTATGTGGTATCGGCGGTTCCTATTTAGGTGCACGTGCCGCTATCGACGCTCTTAAAGGTTTATATAGTGATGATAAACTTAAAATTATTTATTTGGGTCAAACATTCTCTCCTACTTATATTGCACAAGTTATGAAATATTTAGAAGGAAAGAAATTTGCTATTAATGTTATTTCAAAATCAGGTACAACCACTGAAACATCCATTGCTTTTAGACTTGTTCGTGAATTATTAATCAAACAAGTCGGCGAAGAAGCAAGCAAAAAAGCAATATTTGCCACTACTGACAAGGCACGTGGTGCTTTAAAAGAACTTTGCAATATTGAAGGTTATGAAACATTTATCTTACCTGATGATATTGGTGGAAGATATAGCGTCCTTACTGCTGTTGGGTTGTTCCCAATCGCATGTGCAGGTGTTGACATTAAAGAAATGCTCAAAGGTGCTAAAGATTCAATGATTAAATATAACAATCCTGATTTAGCTACTAATGAATGCTATCAATATGCTGTAATTCGTGACTACTTCTATCACCACAATAAATCTGTTGAATTATTTGTAACATATGAACCTTCTTTAACACAAATTGGCGAATGGTTAAAACAATTATTTGGTGAATCAGAAGGAAAAGAAAAGAAAGGTTTATTCCCTGGATCTGTCACATTCTCTACTGACTTGCATTCACTTGGACAATTTATTCAAGATGGTTCCCCAATTTTGTTTGAGACAATCATTAAAGTAAATAAACCATTTATCGATATTGAAGTCCCTCATGATGATGCAAATCTTGATGGCTTAAATTATCTTGAAGGTAAAAAGTTATCATTCGTTAATGAACAAGCAATGCAAGGAACATTAAAAGCTCATGAAGAAGACGGTCATGTTCCAAACATTATCATTTCTGTTGATAAAATGGATGCATATAGTTTAGGTGGCTTGTTCTACTTCTTCATGCGTGCATGCGCAATGTCCGCATATTTATTAGAAATCAACCCATTCAATCAACCAGGTGTAGAAATCTATAAAAAGAATATGTTCCACTTATTAGGAAAGAAAGGTTACTAGAACATTAATAAGAAGGAAAGCTCCACAACTTTCCTTCTTTTTTATCACAGTTAGTATAAAACGAACAATATTTCACAAAACGGAATTTTTCAACAAAAATTATTGACTAATTATTTAGTGGATGTTATATTATAAAAGCGCGTAATCAATATGCGGATGTTTAGCTCAGCTGGGAGAGCATTACCCTTACAAGGTAGAGGTCGGGGGTTCGATCCCCTCAACATCCACCATTATGTGTAGAGTAACTTCGTGGAGGAATAGCGAAGCGGCCAAACGCGGCTGACTGTAAATCAGTTCCTTAGGGTTCGGTGGTTCAAATCCACCTTCCTCCACCATCCTTATTGGGGTATAGCCAAGCGGTAAGGCAACAGACTTTGACTCTGTCATTTCACTGGTTCGATCCCAGTTACCCCAGCCAATATATGACTCGCTAGCTCAGTCGGTAGAGCACTTGACTTTTAATCAAGGGGTCCGGAGTTCGAATCTCCGGCGAGTCACCATCTTGATGCCCAGGTGGCGGAATAGGTAGACGCACAGGACTTAAAATCCTGCGGTAGCAATACCATACCGGTTCAATTCCGGTCCCGGGCACCATCGTAGAGTAAATAAGTTGATACCAAAAGTATCAACTTTTTCTTTATGTAGATATATCAATTTGCTGCTGTACGCATAAATTATTTAATTCCATTTACATATCTTATAAAATAAAAATAGTTAATGAAATTAAAAGCGAGGTAGAAAAATAGAAAAAGTAAAATTAATGTTTGATTATTTGCAATGTCCTATTTGGATTAGCGATGTTGAAACAGTTCAATCTTTAACTGGAGTAGCCATCATCGACGATGATACAACGCTTTCTAAATTAAATTTAAGATGTTCTGAATTATATTCTGAATGTTATGAATTTGATACTGACAATCAACCATGTATATTTAATAAAGAGATTGCCAAGAAAAACAAAAAAGAGATTCTTGAATTACTTGTAAAAATTAAAACTAGACTTAAGAAATAAACGATGGTTCATTCTATGTCGAGGATTTGGCTACACAAGAAATCAAAGAGTTTTAAATAAATACAAATTATTTGTTTCCGAATTTATACTAAATTATTGCCAAACATAGTCCAAAAAAGTGTCTGTATTTCATTTCCTCCATTTCTATTTTGCCGGATACACAAAAATGCCTCGTCATTAATTTTTTTGGCACTTCTTCGAAAGTGACAGTTAAGAAATTTATAAAAAGCAACAAAAATCTTACTTGAAAAACACTTGAAAAAGAATAGTCACAATAATATAGTTAAAATATCAAATATTTTATTTCTTTAATAATTTATCGTAACTTGTTAGGAGGAAAATTCAATGGACAATAGTTTTATTAGCGGATTGAATGACGCCCAAAAAGAAGCCGTTATTAATACTGAAGGATATGTAAGAGTAGTTGCAGGTCCTGGTTCAGGAAAAACTAGAACGTTAGTTAATAGATATGGATATTTAATTTCTAATTGTGGTATTTCTTCTGATAATATTTTATGTATTACATTTACAAATAAAGCTGCTGATGTAATGAAAAATAGATTAAAAAAAGTCTTTGGAAATAACTTTTCTGGTTACATTCATACATTTCATGGCTTTTGTGCGAGAATACTAAGAGATGAGATTTTTCATATTAACTACCCCAAATCATTCAATATACTAGATGAGCAAGATTTAGAAAGTATATATAAAGACATTTATGAGAAATTATCAATTGATAAAAAAGAAATGAACTATAAGCAATTTGCAGACACCATCGGAAGTTATAAAAAATTTAACCTAGAATCGTACATTGAATTTTTGACAGATCCACTTTTGTCCAAAGAAATAGATGCGCCAAATTCAGTAGTTGAATTTCTTAAATATCAAAGAAAGAATTATTATCTTGATTTTAATGATCTCATTTATATGTGTATATATATATTTGAAAAATATCCCGATGTCCTAGAAAAATATCAAGAGAAATTTCAATATGTGCTAATAGATGAATTCCAAGATGTTACCGAATCCGAATTTACAATTGCACAATTCATTTCAGGCAAGCATAAAAATCTTTTTGTAGTTGGCGATCCAGACCAAATGATTTATTCTTGGAGAGGTGCGAAAGATTATATATACTCATTTGATAAAATTTACCCTAATTGTAAGACTATTTTTCTTAATACAAATTATAGATCCACACCAGAAATAATTGAATTATCAAATACTTTAATAAAACACAATAGTGAGAGACTTGATAAACAAATGAAAACTGGCAATATATCTTTTGCTAAACCAATCTATTATCATGCTAAAAGCAGAGATGAAGAAGCTAACTGGATATGCTCTACTATAAAAGAAATAATATCAAGTGGTGAGTCAGCTAATAATATTGCTATTATTTACCGAACAAATAGGAATTCTAGGTTCGTAGAAGAAGGGTTATTAAAAGCAAATATTTCTTATCGAATTTATGGCAGTATTGGATTTTACGAAAGAAAAGAAATTAAGGATTTGATTTCTTATTTAAGATTTGTAATAAATTTTGATGATGTTTCATTCAAAAGAATCATTAACACTCCCTCAAGACAATTTGGCAATAAAAAAATCCAATTCTTAACTGAAAAGCAAAAAGAGAATGGTAAGAGTCTTTATGAAAACTTGTTGTTATATAAGGATGATGCAATTCTTAAAGGTGCAAAAGTTAAAGAATTTATCGATTTGATCAACTCTGTATTGCAAATCAAAAATAATAAGGTATCTGATATTTTAAGTTTTTTGTACCAAAAATCAGGTTATGAAGAAAATCTCATCACGAAAGCAGATGATGATAGAATCGATAATGTTAACGAACTATTAGAATCAATTAAGAATTATGAAGATTCTGATGGGGAAAATTTAACATTATTACAATATATAGAAAATATTACACTTGTCGCAAATTCTGATAAAGATGATGATTGCATAGACAAGATAAAAATGATGACCGCACATATATCAAAGGGTCAAGAGTTTAAATATGTTTTTGTTTGCGCATTAAACGAAAATAATTTTCCAATAAGCCGAGCCACCACACAGAAACAAATGGAAGAAGAACGCAGATTAGCTTATGTTGCCTTCACGCGAGCAGAAAAACAATTATATTTGTCAGATGCTGAAGGATTTGATTATTCTACAAGTGGAGAAATGCAACCATCTAGATTTATTTTTGATATTAATCCAACCCAAATTGAGTGGATTGGTGCCAAACTATCGGATAAGCAAAAAAGCATTTCATCTGTGAGCAATTGTACAACAGCCGATATTGACTATCAATTAATTAAAAGCGCAAAAATAGGTCAAAGAGTGAAGCATATTTCATTTGGCACCGGAACAATCATTGGAATAGATTTATCTAAAAATGGATTAAATATAAAATTCGATCAATTAAGTACTAACAGATTTGTATTAGCAATTAAAAATGTGCTATCGCTAATGAATGATTATCCATATGTGTCACCAATAAAAAATACAACTAATGAAAATGCATGGAAGTACATAACTGTCAACGAAATAATGCACGTTTATAAAAATTCTAGGTACAGAGTAATGAAAATAGTTCATTCGGGTGTATTAAAGAAATACAAACAAGGAAATAAATATATCTTAATTAGACAGGAGGTCGAAGAATATTTTAAAAGAGAAAAAATCAAACTTATAATTGCATCTATAATTTTCATAGTTTTTGTTTTAGTACTTATAATAATACTAATTAAGTTAACATATTGATATAATTTATCTTTTTAAGTCAATCATAAGCATAATATTTCCGTTGAAAGTTTAAAAATATTCATAATTCTATCTAAAAATGGGATTTTTTTACACTTAATAAATTCCTTAAAATTCGAAATTTAAAACAAATTATTGTGTTGATTTAAAATGCAATGATATCATTTTAAAATCAAATAATAAACCACACTTAAATTATTTTTTATATTCCACACTAAAGTTAATATTATATTGTAATTCTGTTACACCTCTAAAATGTCTACAATAATCTTCATAAGTTGCTTCTATATTTCTTTTGCATTTTCGTTTAAATTCTTCATAAGAATCAGCTTCGCTGTCTTGATTATAGTCCAAATGCCAATAGAAAATCGCATCAAAAGTAATATGTGCTTTAGTTCCATTGAAACGACAAGAAAAATATCTAGAGCTTCCACCTATATAACCTGTAATAGCGCCTTTTTTTATATATTCAAAATCTTTCTTAAAATATTTAAAGTCTGGATCTGGAATAATTCTTCCACTTTTTAAGGCTTCTTCGAATTCTTTTCTTTCTCTTTTCTCTTTTTCATATTCTCTTCTGTTATTAGCTAATTCCTCACGAAACTCTTCGTAAGACATTTTTTGTTTTTTAGGTAAGCCAAAATCTGTACCAGTTAAAATATAGACAAAATTCCCACCAAAAGTATCTTCCGCGCAACCTCTTTCTGGTAATCTATGATTCGTAAGGAGATAAATCAAAAGCATTATTGGTCTAACAATTAATTTGAGTGGTATAAGAATGATATTTAAAATAATACAATACCATTTTCTTTCACCAGATAAAAATTTTTCAATAATACTTAAAGCCACTACTCCGACAAGCGCTAATGTCATATTTGAAGGATCAGAATCAGAAAGCGCAAACAAAAGTACCCCGGTTTGAGCAGAGATTAACATAAGCATGATGACGTGATAAATAAGTCTTTTCATAAACAAAGTCTCCTTAATAAAATAAACATTTATATTTTATTACCAAATAGTGACTTTGTCTATTCGAAAATCTAATATTTGTATTCTGCGCTAAAATTAATTATATAATGCATTTTCGTCACACCGATAAAGCGATTAACATACTCATCCCAATAATTAAGTATTTTTTGCTTGTATTCTTCCTTAAATATTTCATAATTGTCCTTAGCGTCAATATCTCTATCATTCCAACAATACACTACATCAAGCACCATAAAAGCTTCACTTTCTTCAAAATGATATTTAAAATCCTTGCAATATCCATGTGGTTTTGAAAAATAATAATTTTTTTTAATTGCTTGATTTTTAGGTTCATCTTTTAAAGAAGAAAACAAAGACTCAAAATATTTAAAATCTAAATCATTTTCAAGTAAATGTTGCTTTTCTTCTTCGTTTTGATTAATTTTGCTTTCTTCTTCAGGCGAAATATCAATTCCTGTTAAAGCATAAACAAAATTAGTTTTAAAATCATTCCTATTAGTGCCTTGTGAAGGGAACTCATGTTTTTTAATAAAATAGCAAAGAACCGCAACAACACGTACAAAGAATTTAATAGGAACAAAGAAAAGATTTAAAAATGCACAATACCACTTCTTATAACATGTAAGAAATATTTCAAGAATACATGATAAAACTAAAACCAAAAATGCCAAAATTATCGACGCTATTCCATCAATAGTTGTGCCTACTACAAACCAAAAACCAAACGTTTGTAAATACGCAAATACACAAATAACCAACTGATATAAAAACTTTTCCATAATGCTCGCCCCTAATATTATTTTCCTTATTCTACACTTATATTTTATCTTTTCTCCATATTTAATCAATTTATATTTATATATTTTTTAAAAAGTGCTAATATAAATAACGTCATGAGGTGATAATATGGTCAGCATAGAAGAACAAATTGAATTAACACTTGATAAATTACGTCCTTTCATCCGTCGTGATGGTGGCGATGTCGAATTTGTTGCCTTCAAGGATGGAATTGTCTACATTAATATGATTGGCGCTTGTTCCGATTGCATGATGATTGATACAACAATCTCCGAAGGTATTGAAATTATCTTAATGGAGGAAGTTCCTGGTGTCCTCGGTGTTAAATTGGCTAGCGAAATGCCAAAAGAAGCAAAATAATTATTTATTACTAAATAGCGATTATTCAAAATGAATAGTCGCTTTTCTTTTAATTGCGAAGCCACTGCGCTTTTGATATAATTTTTTTAGAAAAGAGGCAATTAATGTATGGCAAAAAGATCTTTCGGAAGTAAAATGGCAGAATTTATTTTGTTATATGTTTCTCGCCCTAAAACTACAGATATTAAAGAATATCGTAAATATCTTGAATCATTAAATAAAGATATCACTGTTAAACCTCCTGTTATTCTTACAGACATTAAAAATGAGATGTTTGAAGGTATGCAAATACTAGTATTTAATAACAAACAAAAAACTGAACAAAAAACAATTCTCTATCTCCATGGTGGTGCTTATATACACCAGCCATTACAAGCACATTATTTTGCTTTACAAGAATTTGCCACAAAACTAGATGCTAAAATAATTATGCCAATTTATTTTAAAGCACCTCGCTTTTCGTATAAAGATAATTACCCTATTATTGTTGACCTATATAAAAAAATATTATCCCAAACTCCTAGCGAGAAAATTATCTTTATGGGAGATTCCGCTGGTGGAGGATTTGTTCTTTCTTTAGCGCAATACTTAAGAAACGAAAATATTGCAGGGCCTACGCGTATTGTCTTATTCTCTCCTTGGTTAGATTTAAACACTAATAACCCTGAAATAGCAAAATATGAAAAAGATGATCCTATGCTTGCTTCTTGGGAATTACAAGTTGATGGCGAATATTGGGCAAATGGAAAAGAAAATATGAATAATTATCTCGTCAGCCCTATTTTTGGCTCGTTCGCAAATTTGGGAAGAATTTCTATTTTTGTTGGAACAAGAGAAATATTCTATCCTGAAGTAATGAAATTATGTAATATATTAAAAAGCGACGAAATTGACTATGATTTATTTGTTGGAAAAGAGCAAAATCACGTTTATGTCTTATATCCAATCAAAGAAGGTCAAGATGCTAGGAAAAAAGTTATAAAGCTATTATCTAAAGATTAAGCCAGTTAATTGGACGTATCTTATATTTATAAACAAATGCTTTTTCTAATTCACTCACTCTTTTAATGTACTCTTTTACATTGTCTTGATATTTAAAAATATCGTGTTTTACATCTTTATGCATAATGTAGTAATCATCTAATAAATCGAGAATTGGCGTTGGATACAAAATGCGCGCAAGTAAAATAGATACATCTTTTTGAGTTGCGGAATACATATTTAATACTTCTATGAGCCTTTCATTATTAATTAAATTACTCTTATATAGTTCCGCTAAATCGCGCATTGGCGAATCTACAATTAAATTAAAAGGTGAAAAGAATTCATAGCTAGAATAATCCGAAAACCTCTTATGACATAAAGTGAGATTTTCAATTTCTTCGCCATAATCTAGAATAGTTTCTGCTAAATACTGCAAAGCGTTTTCCGCAACACCTAGAGCATAAATAATAATCGTCATCATTTTTTCATAAGAATAATCATCTGCTTTTATTGCAGGTAATATTTTTTCTTCTAATAAATCAATTTTATCTTCCCATAGTTTTTGCATTTCTTTAATAGTGTAACTCGCATTTTTTTCTTCATTTTTAAAATAAGCGTGCATTTTAAATAAATCATCGAGTTTCATTAGTCTTTGTTTTACTGACACTAATGCACAATTTCCAAAATCTGCTACTGACATATATTTATTATCTCTATTCTTAATAATTGCGACGCCACTATCATAAAATATGGCCTCTAATTTTTTTACAAATTCATTTAATTCTTTTAATTCATTCTCGTTTTTATCTACTTTTTCTAATTTGAAATGCCAACCCAAATAATCAAATTCCACTCCATATTCATCATCTTCATAATAACCATACTTATCGAAAATAAAAGCTCGCATTATATTTGTACCTCACTTTCTATATTTGAACACACTGTTTTTGTACCAAAATAATAAGTAGGAATCTCACCGTTAATAACGTACATAAAGATTGGTAATTCTACATCAAAACTCTCTTTTTTTGATGATGATGGCACGACTACTTGTGTACTTATCGACATATTTAAAGATATATTAATCAAAGCATTATTTATACCAAACGAAGATGTATTACTTACAATATTACTTTCAATACTACCTAATGAGATAAAGCGTATTGGCACTTTAGAACCAATATTACTTAAAATGACATTATTAGTCACAAGTGCAAAAGGTATTTCATAAATAGCGCCATTTTTGCTTTTAATTGTAGTCACATCAGGAAATAGTTCTTTTTCATATTCTCCATTTTCTATTCTTTTTAATTCTTTTAAAGTTTCTCTTGTTGCTTCTTTTAAAAATGTTTTTAAATAATCTGTATCTATATTAATGGTTTTAATGCCATTACTTTCACTACATGCCACAATTTCCGTATTTTTTATTTGTTTTTTATCCATTAATTGTTCAACCACATTATTGCAAGCATATGTCACAACTTTCTTCGCTTGCATTGTGGCATAACTCATTATGTGCACATTAAAAGCATCACCAGTGACTTTAATCCCATAAATAGAAGAAAAACACAATGATATAAAAATAACAAACACTTTACCTACAACTGATATCTTCACTAATATCACCAATAGAATATATGTTTTAGATGATGTATTTATAAATAAAAAAAAGAGCTTTCGCTCTTTTATAATAATATGTTTTCTTTACGATTAACGACTATATAACCTTCGCGGTTATAAACATCTTCGCGATTATATCTTATTGGCTCCAATGTATCGAGTTTTAAAAGATATCCACCAGCTTCTTCAATTACAACTTGCATTGCTGCGGTATCCCATTCTTTGGTGCCATTAGTCATACGATATGATAATTCTGCTGAACCTTCAGCGATTTTACAAGTTTTAATGCTTGAACCAAATTGTTTGACATGTTTAATGCGGTCTTCATGTTTTTTAATAACAGCTTTATCTAAATCACTTAAGTGAAAATTAGAGCAAAGAACTGTTAAATCATCAGTTTTATCATTAACATGTATTCTTTCTGGTTTGCCGTTTTTTATAACTTTATACGCTCCTTGACCTTTGACTGCATAATAATATGTATCAAAAGCTGGTAAAACTACAACGCCAAGAACAGCTTCGCCTTTATAAGCTAAGGCAATATTAGTAGTAAATTCACCATTTTTAGCTACAAAGTCTTTTGTTCCATCGACTGGATCAACAATCCAAATGCAATCTTTTTTTCTTCTTTCTAAATTGTCTTCAGATTCTTCAGTTAAAAATCCATATTTTGGAAACTCTTTAGCAAGTGCTTCGCGAATCATTTTGTCTGCTGTTTTATCCGCTAGAGTAACAGGTGAATGGTCTGATTTAATTTCCACTTCAAATCCGTGATTATAAATTTCCATTATTTTTTCTTTGGCTGCTAAACCTGCTTTAATAGCGGCTTCTAATTCTTTATTCCACATATTTAAATTCTCCTTTAGCTAAGAGTTCTAAATCTTCTATAATCTTATCTACCTCTTCAAAAGAAAGCACACGACATCCTGAGGCTTGAATATGACCTCCGCCGCCATATTTTTTTGCTACCAATTGAACATTTAAATCAGGTGATTTACTACGCAGTTCACATCTAATTTCACCATTTTCTTTTTCCGCAAATGATGCCCAAATTGGATAACCTTTAATACCTGCCATTAAATTAACTTGGCTAGCCGCATAATCAGGGCTAACAGATAATTTAACACTATCTGCATATGGGATTTTCATAAATGCAACATGTTCCTTTGTTTCAAAAGAATTCAAGAAGAAACCTTTAAACTTAACATCTTTTAATTCTACTGCATAAAGAGTGTCATATAATGAACGCAAATTGACTCCATGTTTCATTAAGAATTGTGCTTCTAAAAATGTCTTATCACTTGTTAAACCATATTGGAAACGGCCCGAATCAGTAATAATTCCTAAGATTAAAGCCTCTGCTCCTAATGTCGATAAATTCATACGATTTAAACGAATAATTCTTGTTATTATTTGGGCTGCCGCAATTGCGTTATTGTCCACAAGTTCAAGAGAGCTAAACTTATGAACGAAAATGTGGTGATCAATTTTAATAATATCTTTTGCTAAATGAAAGCGTTGATCTTCAACACGCTCAGCATTTGCCACATCAACAACAATAGCTAATGAATTAGATATTGTTTCATCATCAACTTCATCCATCGTTGTTAAACGATTAAACATATTAGGTAAACCGCTACCTAACGCAAATACTTTTTTGTTAGGAAATGTCGCTCTAATCGCTTCTCTTAGACCAATCTCTGAGCCATAACAATCACCATCTGGCATTACATGTCCAAAAATTGTTATAACATCGTATTCTTTAATTCTTTCAAATATTTTTTTCTCAATTCGCATTTTAGCACTCCTTTCAACATGTAAAGAAAAATGCCTTTGAGAGGCATTCTTCATTAGTTAGCTTTGTTGATACAACCGAAAACTTCGCATTTTGCACGAACGACAGCTTTGATTCCTTCTTTACCAGGACCAATGACCTTACGTGGATCATATACTTTGCTATCTTCGCTTAATACTTTACGTACAATAGCTGTCCAAGCTTGTTGTGATTCAGTATTAACATTAATCTTTGCTGTACCACGGTCAATAGCTTTTCTTAATTGTTCATCAGGAATTCCAGAACCACCATGTAATACAAGTGGCATATTTAATAATTCATTGATATAAGCCATTTCTGTAAAGCCTAATTTTGGCTCGCCATGGTATGGTCCGTGAACTGAGCCTAAAGCTGGTGCTAAGCAATCAATTCCAGTCTTTTCAACTAAAATCTTACATTCTTCTGGATCGGCATACATTGATTCAGCAACAATGTTATCTTCTTGTCCTCCAACTTTACCTAATTCAGCTTCAACTGAAACACCGCGTGCGTGTGCATATTCAACGACTTTCTTTGTCATTTCAATATTTTCTTCAAATGGATAATGTGAAGCATCAATCATAACTGAAGTAAATCCTGCATCAATAGCAGCTTTACATACTTCAAATGATGTACCATGGTCAAGATGTAATGCAACTGGAACTGTGATGTTCTTAGCTTCAATATATGCTTTGACCATTGCATAGACAACTGTCCATCCACCCATGTACTTGCCAGCACCTTCAGAAACACCAAGAATAACTGGTGCATTAAGAGCTTGTGCTTCATCCAAAATTGCTTGTGTCCATTCAAGATTATTAATGTTGAATTGACCAACAGCGTAATGCTCTTTTCTTGCTTTGATAAGCATTTCTTTCATATTTACTAAACCCATAATAAAATCTCCTTTCACTCAAACATTTATTTTGGTTTATTCTTCCTCGTCATCTTCCGCATTATACATATTACTGTTTAATGTGTCGTCATCATCTTCTGACTCAATTTCTTCGTCTTCAGATTCTTCTTCCTCTTCTTCGTCCTCTTCGTAATCTTCATCAGTATCGCCATCTAAGTCTTCTTTGACTAAGAAGATATCTGCTGTAGCGTCATCAAAAGACAATTTAGAACGTAAAATCCATGTATTATCTGGTTTGCTATGGAAACGGCAATCAAGTGATAAGTTAGTGTAGAAAATACTAATTTTAGCTTTTGCTTCTTCTTCACTTAAACCTAATTCGTTAACAACAACTTCCCAAATATCTTTAAATGGTACTGGTTCGTCAAATTGTTTTGCATAATCGTATGCGATATCAACCATTGATTTTTGTGACATATTTATTCCTCCAAATAATGTAACTATGAGTAATTAATAGAAACTATTAATAACTCAACCTAATAAATAATGAACTATTTTGACTAAAATTTCAAGCGAAATGATATGTTTTATTAAATATCGTTAGAAATAATTAACTTATTATGACTTACATGACTATTATTTTGATAAAAATTATAATCTAATTCAATGTAATCCTTTTTAAAACTGAGTTCATTTAAAATGCAATCAAGCAAAATATATTGATTACCTAACGAGTACTTAAACTGTGACTTTTCACCTTTTTTAAGTATCGTTGGTTCTTCAAAATTATTGCGTAATGTGATAGTGGTGTCATTTATTCTTTCAATTGTTAATGTTTTAATGTACTTGTTTTCATATTCTATTTTAAGAACTATCTTTGAATCATCATGATGCAAAACTTTGCCTACAAACAGGAGCACTTCTTCTTTATCAACAGTTTGTATTTGCTTAACTTTTACAATTTCATTCACTTCTATCACCTAAAAAAATTATACTTCAAAATTACTAATTAATAAATAATAAGTATAAATATACTTAAATCGTTAAAAATAATTACATGAAAGCAAAACGCAAACCAATTATTATCGCAATACTTATTCCTATTTTTACAATAATCATAGGGAATATTTGCGCTTTTTTTGTCCCCACTCCCGTTATAAAATACAACAAGTGCTACACATTTTATGACAACGACGATGAAGAATCTTTGTCCTATCATTACTATGGAATTGGAGAATATGTACCCATAGATAAAATCTCACCATACTTAGAAAAATGTATTATCGCTTCAGAAGACAAAAACTTTTATAGTCATCATGGACTAGATTATAAAAGAATAGTTGGCAGTTTATTAAGTAATTTAAAAAGTGGCAAAATCGTTGCTGGCGCTTCCACAATTACGCAACAACTAGCAAGAACATTATATTTATCAAATGAAAAAAGCATCGCAAGAAAAATAAAAGAAGCCTTAATTGCTAAAAAAATCGAAATGACTTTCTCGAAAAAAGATATATTTGAGGCTTATTTAAATTCCATATATTTTGGCCACAACATATACGGAATAGATGAAGCAAGTTATTATTTTTTTAAGGAAAAACCTATAAATCTATCTTTAGCACAATGTGCTTTATTAACAGGTATAATATCTGCGCCTTCTTATTATTCGCCAGAAATTAATCTCGAGCAAAGCAATCGCAAGAAAGAGCAAGTTTTAAAAACCACCTATAACCTTGGCAAAATTTCTTTAAACGAATATCAAGAAGCTTTAAGCGAAGATTTACAATATAATTTTCAAAAGAAAAGTAGTACCAATCCTAGTGATTTATACTTTTATGATTACACAAGAGAAATACTAACAAATGAAAACGCCTTAAATGAGACAAATTTAATTAATGGAGTAAATATTCATACTACTTTAGATAAGAAAATATCTAAAAAAGTAAGTAATATCATCAAAAAAGAAACTATTGATGAAACAAAATCACAAGTTGCCGTGGTGGTTATGAAGCCATATTCTGGCGATGTGTTAGCGTTAGTTGGTGGCGTAAATTATAATAGTTCCCAATTCAATCGTGCGACACAAGCTAAGCGTCAAACAGGATCCACAATAAAACCTTTACTATATTATTTAGCGCTTGAATCTGGACTAGACACTACCACAACTTTAATCTCTAAACCTACAACTTTTCATTTAGAAAATGTCGGCGAATATTCTCCTTCTAATGCCACTAATACATACGCAAATGGACCAATAACTATGGTTGAAGCCCTAGCACTATCAGATAACATTTACGCTACTAAAACATTATTGCTATTAGGAAGCGATAAATTCGGTGCTCTTTTGAAAAGATTTGGCATTGATAATGTCATAACTAATCCTACAATCGGCCTTGGCACAAATGAGATGTCTCCACTTCAATTAGCAACAATTTTTAACACATTCGCAAGTGAAGGTGCATATTATGAACCACGAGTCATAAAAGAATCGACTTTAAAAAACGGAGATGTTATATATAAAAAGAATAACAAGGCTAAATTTCGTCTTAATAAAGACTATGTTTTAGCTTTAAACTATATGATGCGTGCTCCATTTGATGCTGGCTTAGTATCATATACATCTCCATCACTTGTTAATTATCAAACTAAAAATATTTTTGCGGCAAAAACTGGCTCAACTGAATCAAATTCTTGGGTTGTAGGATTTAATAAAGACTTCACTATTGCTGTATATGTAGGCAACGATAATAATGAAAAATTAAAAAACGGCGCACTTGCAAAGAAATTGTTCGTAAGTATCGCCGATTCTTTAACTGAAAATAAAACGAATAATTTTTATAAACCTAGTGATTCTTTAAAGCCTTTTAAAATCAAAAATGGTGGTCATGAATCACAAACTTATTATTCTATTTACTAACTCTTTTTAAAACTTCTTCTTTTCCTAAAAGTTTTATAATGTTTACTATTTCTGCCCCATGCATTTGGCCTGTTAATAAAAGTCTAATTGGCATATATAAGTTCTTGCCTTTTACACCTGTAGAAGTAGCAATATTTTTAAACATCATCTTGAGAGTATCTTGTTCTAAATCATTAACATTGTCAATTTGTTTTATAAATTCTTTTACAACAAGAGGAGTTGTTTCTAAAGCAAGAATTTCTTTTGCTTCATCTGATTCATCTAAATGATATTCAAATAATGGCTTCAATAAATTGACTATTTCTTGGCCATATTGTATTTCTTCTTTAAACATATTAGCCATAAAAAGTAATTTTTCATCGCTAACTTTAGTGATATCTACTACTTTTGCTAAGAATGGTTTGATGAATTCTAAATATTTTTTTTCATCAAGTTTTCTAATGTATTGAGCATTCATCCAATTCATTTTGTTTTGATCAAACATTGATGGGGATGAAGACATACGACTTGGATCAAATTCGTGTTTAGCTTCTTCTAATGTAAAGAATTCTTTTTCGCTATTTGGAGTCCATCCTAATAATAAGATGAAATTAAAAATTGCTTCTGGCAAATATCCTAGTTCACGATATTGAGACATAAATTGTAAGATATTATTATCACGTTTTGATAATTTCTTACCATTTTCGTTAATAATAATTGTCATATGTCCAAAAGTTGGAACTTCCCAGCCAAAATATTTATATAATTGAATTTGTTTTGGCGTATTTGATAAGTGCTCTTCGCCACGTAAAACATGGCTAATTTCCATAAGGTGATCATCGATAACAACAGCAAAATTATATGTTGGAATACCACTGGATTTCATAATAACCCAGTCACCAATGTCATCGTTATTAAATGTAACTTTACCTCTAATTAAGTCATTAAAACTAATTTCCAAATGGTCTTGAAGTTTTAATCTAATGCAAGGTTTACGTCCTTCTTTTCTATATTTTTCTTTTTCTTCTTCAGTTAGATTTAAACAATGACGGTCATATTTTGGTGCATTAATACCACGTGAATATTGTTCTTCTCTACTAGCATCTAGTTCTTCTTCATTGCAGTAGCATTCATATGCATAACCATGATCAATTAACCATTGAGCGTATTTATGATATGTTTCAATTCTTTCCATTTGACGATATGGTGCATATTTAGGATTTGGATTCATTGGAGATTCATCAGGAACAATTCCTAACCACATTAAATCATTTAATTGGCTCTCTTCTCCACCTTTAACATTTCTTTCAATGTCAGTATCTTCAATTCTAAATACAAAATCACCATTATATTTTTTAGCATATAAGTAATTAAATAATGCTGATCTTGCTCCGCCGATATGTAAAAAACCTGTTGGTGATGGTGCATATCTTACACGAACTTTTTTCTCCATATTAAATATCCTTTCTTAAAAGCACAACGCTCGTGGCAACACAAGCTTCGCCGCGTCCTACTGGTCCGACGCCTTCATTTGTGCCAGCTTTTATTGATATTGCTGAAACGTCAACATTTAATATTTCAGCAAGTATTTTTCTCATTTGAGGTATATAGTTTTTAAGCTTTGGCTTTTCTAGGCTAATAGAAACATCCGCATTTTCTAAACTATATCCTTCATCTCTCATTAATTTATAAATTTCTTTAAGTAAAATCTTTGAATCAATATCTTTATATTTTTCATCAGTGTCTGGAAAATGAGTGCCTAAGTCTCCTAATGCTAAAGCTCCTAATATTGATTCTCCTAGAGCATGTATAACTACATCAGCATCACTATGCCCTAATAAACCAAACTCATGAGGTATTTCAACTCCGCCTAAAATTAGTTTTCGATCTTTGACTAAACGATGTATGTCACTAGCGTATCCAATTCTAAACATAAGTTCACCTCTAAACATTAAATCTAAAGTGCATTATGTCACCATCTTTTGCAACATAATCTTTTCCTTCAATTCTTAGTTTACCAGCTTCTTTAACACCAAGTTCTGTCTTATATTGCATAATGTCTTCATAAGTATAAACTTCTGCTTTAATAAATCCTTTTTCAAAGTCAGTATGAATAATACCTGCACATTGAGGCGCTAACATTCCTTCTTTAAAAGTCCAGGCACGACATTCGTCTTCACCAACGGTAAAGAAAGTGCATAAATTTAATAATTTATAAGCAGACTTAATAACTTTATCAAGTCCTGATTCAGTTGCGCCTAAATCTTTTAAGAACATTTCTTTTTCTTCTTTAGAAAGTTCTGTTAATTGGCTTTCAATCTCACAAGAAACTGGAATTGCTTGCGCTCCTTCAGCTTCAGCGATTTCTTTTACTATTTGATAATATTTGCATCCTCCAATATTGCCATAATCGTCTTCCGAAACATTAGCAACATAAATAATAGGTTTTAAAGTCAATAAACCAAAATTAACTTTAGCGTATTGTTTTTGTTCACTTGTTAAAGAAACAGAACGAGCAGGAAGTCCTTGCTCTAAAGCATCGTGAAGTGGCGTTAATATATTCATTTCAAACAAAGAAATTTTGTCTTTGCTCACACGTGCCTTATTTGCAACTTTATCAATTCGTTTTTGAACACTTTCTAAATCCGCCATAACTAATTCAAGATTGATAGTCTCAATATCTCTTTTTGGATCAACAGTATTATCAACGTGAATAATTTCTGTAGAATCAAAGCAACGAACAACTTCGACAATTGCATCACATTCACGAATATGCGCCAGAAATTGGTTACCAAGGCCTTCACCTTTAGAAGCACCTCTAACTAAACCTGCAATATCATAAAATTCAAATGTTGCATTTATTTTCTTTTTTGGATGGAAGATATTTGTTAAATCATCTAATCTTTCATCGGGAACTAAAACTATTCCTGTATTTGGGTTAATAGTCGCAAAAGGATAATTCGCGGCTTCAACATGAGAATTTGTAATTGCATTAAATAAAGTTGATTTTCCAACGTTTGGTAAACCAACGATTCCTGCTTTTAATCCCATAAAAATCACTCCTATGTAAACTCAATATATTATACAATTAAAATTGTATAAAGTAAAAAGAATTATTTGTATCTTGTAAAGATTACAAATTCAAGTGGTTATTCTTAATAACCAAATTTCGAAAATTTCTATAAAAAAAGCCACTCCTTAACGAAGTGACTTTAAACAATCAAACACTATAATTTATGGATGTTGTTGGCGCGAAGACCACGATCAGATTCTTCTAAATTGAATTCTACAGCTTCACCCTTTTCTGCTGTTTTGTAATTATCCATCACTAATGCAGAATAGTGGAAGAATGCATCTCTACCATCTTCAGTGCGAATGAAGCCATAGCCTTTTTCCGCATTGAACATCTTTACTGTACCTTTCATAATGACCCTTTCTGAAGCTTATGAACTTTACCGACATACTAACTTCGTATATATTTTAACACGTTTTATTAATAAATAAAACATTTTATTATTTGTAGTCTTTAATTAACTTATCTATTTTTTCACTTGTCTTTAAAAACGTGCCATTTAGAATTAATAAAAGCACACATATTCCAAATAATAGTTTTAATGTTGTTTTAAAAGCATTCATAACTTCTTTTATACCAATTTCAATAAAAGAAATATTGGAGATTTTAAGTAAAAGATATATAAATATCATCGAAAAGCAAGTTAAAAGGAATGAACTAAAAACAATTACAAAAAGGTACACGATTTTATAATTTCTGACATCTTTTTTGCCACCACCTAAAACATAAATAGCTACAAAATCGTTGATGTTTTCTTTGTTAAATAAATACGCAACTAAAATTATCATTATTAAAGATAGAGACAGCGTACAATACGATAAGATTTTTAGAATCGCTTGTGTTATATCAATGGTATTAGTAATAATACTTGATACATTTTGTGAATCATCTATTATTTCAAAATCATTATTATTAGAATTTTCTCTTAACAAATTTGATTTATATTTATCTTTGCATTTAAATTGCACACTTTTAACAATTAATTCTTCATTAGGGACATTAAGATAATCGCGGAAATAAGTAATTAACCACTTTGGTCGTTGAAAAACACAATATCCTTCGCTTTCGATGACACCTTTAATATAAATATCAGCACATGTATATGTGTTTATACGGCTATTTTCATCATAAGATACTCTATTTAAATAAGCAATTTTTGCTTTTTGAACACTAGAAAAATCTTTTTTAAACAAATGGAAAAAGAGTGATTTTGAAACATATACTTCGTTTGTTTTTAAAGCTATTTCTTTAGAAAAATAACTTGAAAATGTAACATTATTTGATTTTAAATTAGTGGCGTTCCCTAACGCTATATCATCTGGATAAACACTAGTTTCATTCTTTTTAAGTCTTGAATTTGCCTCTATTACTTCTTCTAATTTGTTTTCATCACTTGTTAGCAAGAAGTCATTTGCAAAACCTGATATCATCGTATCATTAATGACACAATAACTATTTAAAGTATTAAATTTAATATCATAAATGTAGTCGTGTGATAAATATTTTTTTATATCATTTTCATTTATGGACTTGCCACTAAAATCAAAAAAAACTATACCAAAATCATTATATTTTGATGGAATATATTTCTTAAATTCATCTATAAAAAAACTATCATTTAAAAATCTTGAAACATTTAAACTATGAAGATATGTTTGCTTTTCTAAAGCCCATGGAACATAGTTTATGAGATTATCTATGTCCTTAAAGCGCATTAAATCTTCATAAATATATTGGTTAAATAAAGGATTTGAGTGGATAATGTAATCTTTTTCTCCTTCATTAATTGACATTATCCGAAACGATATTTGATCTTTATAATCCCATTTACTATTACTAACATAAAATGATAACGACAAATTTATCCCTTTGATAAAATTATTAATTATTTGTAAATCATCACTTTTAATATCTAAAAATAGACGCACTAATGTCAAAGTACTTTTTGTCAAAGTTAAAACAATTTGGTCATTGTCTAATGATAAATCGTTTTCTAAAACAAAATCATTTACGCAATTTAATGATAATGATGGCAATGCCACTTTCTTTTTATCTAACAACAAAACACAATCACTTTTCTCTAAAGCGCTATCAATATTCGTCGTATATTTTACACATAAATTATCAAAATATTCTGGATATTTGTTTAAAATATCATTATAAATATCTTTACTAACGGGGACTAAATTCTCTTTTTTATTTGCAATTTTTGGTCTAAAAACTAGTTCATCAGATTTTAGAATTGAATTAAAAGCATTTAATACGTTTTGCTTAATAGATGAAGTAATCAAAGTTGAAAGTGTAAAACAAGTAAAGCCAATTGATAACATGCTTATACAAATCGACGTTCGATGAAATTTTGTTCTTATTTTGTTTAAAACAATACGGAATAACAAACGAAAATTCAAGTGTTTCTTCTTTTTGCTAATTTTTCTTATGAAAAGATTACTATTTTTTGATGGATTTACAATTTTTTCAACTATTTTACCATCCATCATTTTATACATAGCATCATAAAATCCTTCCACAACATTTATATTGTGTGTAACCATAATTACCAGGCGATGTTTTGAAAGTTCTTTTAATCGTTTTACAATTGTAATTGCATTATTTTCATCTAATCCCGATGTTATTTCATCGCATAATATCACGTTTGCTTTTTTAATAAACTGTGACAAAAACGCTACTTTTTGTTTTTGCCCACCTGACAAATATTTCACGTAATTAGTTCCATTGATATTTATGTTATTTATTTGCTTACTTAAATTTGATTTTGTATAAGCCAAAGTATCTAAAAAGCACGATATTTCTAGGTTACTAATTGATGTTTCATCATTTAATAATATACTTTTTTGTGTCATATACGCAATAGAACAATTATCGTATCCACTTTGTAAGCCTTTATATAATATTAATCCTTGATAATTTTTATCATACTTAGCAAGGATGTTGAGTAAAGTAGTTTTACCACATCCTGATGGCCCTGTAATGACATAAAAGCCACTTGAATTAAAACATAAATTTATATCTTGTAAAACTTTTCTTGATAAAATAGATTTTGAAACATTAATAAGTTTTAACATTATTCATTCCTCAAGTAATTAATAAGATTTTTTCTTTCAAACTGTTTATTAGTAATCAAAAGAATTAAAGTCATAATCACAATATAAGTAATCATCACTATAAGCGTTGCAGGCAAAACATTAAAACTAATCCCAAAATTATAAGTAATTATAAATTTTTGAATTAGTTGCTTTAAAAATATTAAAGTTATTACTCCAATTACAAAACTAAACAATAAAACTATTAAAATCTCTTGCAAATATAATGTAAAAAAAGATTTACGATTTTTACCCAAACTTAAAAGAATAGCTTTTTCCTTCGTATAATCATTTAATAAAGATACTACTAAAAAGAAGACAATAGCAAAACATGATATCGCAATAATAATCTCAAACATCGTTAACACTAATTTTAAAGCATCCGCAATTTGATAAAGTGTGGAATCAATAGAATATGCGTTTGATGTTATTTCATAATTTGTTATGCCTCTATTAATAATTTCATAAAGAAGCGAAACATTTTGTTTGCTTTTTAAATGCATTAACATTTTATAAGATGATAATTCTTCATCACTTTTTGCTTCTTTTATTAATTCAATTGGGGATTTATCTCTTGTTATATAAGAATCTAACAAATTATACATATTAAAATAGTTATAATATATCTTTTTCGTGTTTAAAAGTCCTACTTCTTCCACCACACTTTTTATTTCATAAGAAAAACGATGCGAAAAACTATATCCTTGATCTTCTATAAAATAACTTTTTTCTATATCAAAAAATATCTTTTCTTCTTTCATTTCCTTAAAAAGCAAAGAATTTATTATTACTTCATTAGATTCCATTGGAACAAAGCATGGCACAAATGATACATTTAAAATAGTGTAATCGTTTATATCAATTATTTCTGGAACAAATGGATTTAAGGAATAATAAAAATCTATGGGAGGCAAGATTTTACTTAAAGATTTAAGCTCATCAAAAGTTGGTCTTTCAACTGTTGTTAACGAAAAAAACGAATTATCAATTTTATGAGAAAAGGTCTTAGATATTGAAAAAACATCTTTATCTACATAATTACTTGAGACATTTTCTAATAAGGGTGTGGCATTTAAGAAAAAGGATAAACTAAAAGATGAAAACACAAAAGAAACAACTAAAGCAATACATGATAAAATATGCCTAAACGCATTACTCTTAAAATGACTTTTTAAAATCAAGAAATTCGAATTATCTTTATTTTCTTTATAATCATATTTCCTTTTTTTATCACGTTTATCATAGCCATTTAAAGATTCAAATAAAATTACATCATCGCTATATTTATAAGCCAAATCTTTATTATGTGTTACCAATATAACAAGCGTATCTTTTGAAACTTCTTTTAGATATTCCAAAACTTTATTACCATTTGAAGAATCAAGAGAACCTGTTGGCTCATCTGCAAGAATTATTTTTGGTTTTGTAACTAAAATACGCGCTAAAGCAACTCTTTGCTTCTCTCCACCTGATAAAACTTTAGCTTTTTTATTTAATAAATCAGTTGATAAATTTAATTTTTCACATGTCTTTTCAATAATCTTATCATCTACTAATCCTTTTATTTTTAAAGATATCGTAATATTGTCTTTAACCGATAAATCTTCTAATAAATTATAGCTTTGATATATTATTCCTATTTTTTTTCTAATGTTATTTGCTTCAATTCGATAATTATGACCATCAAAAAACATCTCGCCTTCATATTCTTCATCAAGGCACCCAATTAGATTTAATAATGTTGATTTTCCACATCCTGACTCACCAATAATGCTATATAAACCTTGATTAGGAAAAGTTAATGATATTTTATTACATATTGTTTTATTTTCATATTTTTTAGTTAACTTTTTTATTATGAGCATTAAAAAGCCTCCTAATTAATATAGGAGGCAATATTTATTTATCCGACGAACTTATAACACTTTTAACTTTTTTATTAAAAGTTTCGCGGTCAAGCATAATCACATTTCCACATCCTAAACATTTTAATTTAATGTCCGCACCAACACGAACTACTTCAAATTGTTTTGAGCGTTTAGCACATGGATGTTCTTTTTTCATTTCAACAATATCACCAATTTTAATGATTA
This sequence comes from uncultured Erysipelotrichaceae bacterium, assembly GCA_900315885.1. Lineage (GTDB taxonomy): Bacteria > Bacillota_I > Bacilli_A > RFN20 > CAG-826 > RUG131. Next base: position 90,225 of record ONAT01000001.1, on the reverse strand, counting down.
CATTATTCATGCTTATTCCTCTTCCATTTTTATTGCGGCAGGTATTTTTGGTAACCCTGGCATTGTTAGAATGTTTCCTGTTAAAGCCACCACAAAACCTGCACCACTAGATAAAGTTACATCACGTACTGTAACTACAAAATCTGTCGGCGCTCCAACAATTTTTGCATTATCAGTGAATGATTGAGGGGTTTTTGCAATACATACTGGAGTATTAGCAAATCCTATTTTTTCAAACTTAGCGATATGTTCTATTGCTTCAGCAGAAAACACTACGTCTTTTGCGCGATAAATTTCTTTAGCGATAATTCCAATCTTTTCTTTTATTGGTAAATTAACATCATAAAGAGGGTGATAATTAGATTTTTTAGTTTCTAAAGTTTCAATAACTTTATTAGCTAAATCAACTGCACCATCTCCACCTTTCATAAATCCATCTAAGAATGAGACTGGATAGCCTTTATTTTTACACCATTTAGTTAAGGCTTGAATTTCGTTTTCTGTATCATCCGCAAAATGGTTGATAGCTACAACGACTGGTAAGCCAAATTTCTTGATGTTTTCCACATGTCGTTCAAGGTTTGCACAACCTTTAATTAAGGCTTCAACATTTTCTTCTTTTATGTTTTCTATTTGCACTCCACCATGAACTTTTAAAGCACGAATCGTGGCAACCATTACAGCCATGCTTGGTTTTAAACCACCAAATCTACATTTTATATTTAAGAATTTTTCCGCTCCTAAGTCCGCGCCAAATCCTGCTTCTGTAACCACAATATCCGCTAATTTTAAGCCTAATTTTGTTGCAATAATTGAGTTACAACCATGTGCAATATTTGCAAATGGTCCACCATGCACTAAACATGGATTATGCTCAAGAGTTTGAACTAAATTTGGTTTTAAGGCTTCTCTCATAAGTTTATAGATAGCTTTAGAAATTTTCAAATCCTTAACAGTGATTGCCTTATCATCATAAGTGTAAGCAACGGTTATCTTATTAACTCTATTAATAAAATCTTCTGGATTTTCTGCTAAACACATAATAGCCATCAATTCTGATGCTACTGTAATGACAAAGCCATCTTGTCTAACTGTTCCATTATTCTTACCTTGCGCTACTGTTATTTCTCGTAAAGCACGGTCATTCATATCTAGAGCTCTACGCCAAACAATCTTATTTGGATCAATGTTTAGTTCGTTTCCTTGAAAAATATGGTTATCAATAATTGCCGAAATTAAATTTATAGAAGAAGTTAAAGCGTGCATATCACCAGTAAAATGCAAATTAATTTCTTCGCTTGGAGCAATACAAACTTTTCCGCCACCTGTCGCACCACCTTTAATACCAAACACTGGCCCTAAGGAAGGTTCACGAAGTACAAGCATACATTTTTGTTTTATTTTTGCTAAGCCATCTGCTAAAGCAATAGATGTTGTTGTTTTACCTTCGCCAGCTTTCGTTGGCGTGATTGCGGTAACAAGCACTAATTTTCCATTGGGTTTATCACCTAATTCCTTAAGAATATCCATATTAATTTTAGCTTTGTAATTACCATATGGTTCAATGTATTCTTCTTTAATACCTGCTTTTTTAGCAATATCTTTAATTTTTAATAAATTATTTTCCATAACTATTCTCCTTTCAAACATTTTAGTACGTAATAGGCAATATTTAATCCCGCTGAAGATGGTACCATCATCATTGAAGCAGGAACTATGCCTTTTCTCACTGGTCCTTCACTTGAAAATGCACACATAACATCTTTCAAATTGACACCATTTTTTCTTAATTCAAATCTAAACTTTTTAGCAAGTGGACAATTATATGTTTTATCAAGTCGCATAATTGTTACCTTGCTTGGATCTAAACGATTAGCCATCCCTAAAGATGAAATAATTCTTATGTTTTTATCAAGAGCAAATTTAACTAAACTGATTTTTGCATCAATAGAGTCAATTGCATCGATAATAAAATCTATTTTGTAATCATTTAGTTTTGTGATTGTGCTTTCAGAAAATCTTTCGTTAATAGCGATAACATTTATATCTTTATTAATAGCTTGTATTCTTTTCTTCGCACAATCAACTTTATTTTGATTCACATCACTATAAGTATATAATATTTGACGATTTAAATTACTCTCACTCACAACATCAAAATCTATAATTAGAAAGTTTTTTATACCAGATCTTGCTAAGCATTCAAAGGCTGTGCCTCCAACACCACCAAGACCAACAACAAGAACACATTTATTATTTAGTTTGGCAAAATCTTCTTCACCAATTAACAAAATACTTCGATCATACATTTGTGTCATGTTGTTTCACCTTACCTAAAATATAAGCATAAGCTTCATTTTTATCATTAAACCAAACAACTGGCATTTGATGTTTAAAGTATGTCATTTGTCGTTTAGCGTAATTCCTTGAATTCTTTTTTATCAATTCTATGGCTGATTCAAAACTAATTTCACCATTTAAATAACTAAGCAATTCTTTATAACCAATCGCTTGAAAAGCGTGTTTGGTTGTATCATATTTATCTTTTAGATTTTTGACTTCTTCTAATAGACCACATTCCATCATCTTATCTACGCGTTTATTAATAGCATCATATAAAGATGCTCTTTCAACATCTAATCCTACAAAGACAATATCTTCGTAAATTGGTTTATGATTTTGTGATTGAATAATCGAACTTTTTGTTACACCATGCGCTCTATAAATTTCTATAGCCCTTAAAACTCTTTTTCGATTATTCATGTGTATCGTTCTTGTTGCTTCAAAATCTAGTTTTTTGAGCACTTCATAAAGTTCTTCGTTTGATAAATCATCTAAATCAGACATGTCAACTTCATTGTCTTCATCGCCAAAATTAAAATCATATAATGTAGCTTTTTGATATAATCCTGTTCCTCCAACAATAATGATATTTTTATGTCCTGATTGTAGTTCTTTTATAACATTTCGCGCATCACTTTGATAATCTTTGACATTGTATTCTTTATTAGGTGAAACAAAATCAAATAAGTGATGTGGCACTATTTCACGTTCTTTTTTTGTTGGCTTTGCTGTACCAATATCAAGTTCTTGATAAACTTGAAAAGCATCACCATTTATTATTTCAGCATTTATGTTTTGAGCAACTCTTATAGCAAGTTCTGATTTTCCAGAACATGTAGGACCTACAATAAGAATTATCATACACCAGTCCTCTTAAATAGTTTTTCTATTTCATATTTGCTGAATTTTATAATAATTGGTCTTCCATGTGGACAGTTATGTGGATTCTCACAATTATATAAGCGGTCAAGCATTACCTTTGCTTCTTCCATAGTGCAATTCATATTTGCTTTTAATGACGCTTTGCACGCCATCGTGGCGATTGCGTGTTTTCTTAATCTAAATATGTCAACTTTATCTTCATGTAAAGCCATATTGACTAAATCATCAACATATTCTTTTTCGTTATCTTTTTGAATCCATGTTGGAACAGTTACAACTTTGTAAGCATTTAAACCAAATGGTTCAAGTTCCACTCCTACACATTTTAATAAATCCAATTTTTCTTCTGTTAATAATTTGGCGTCGCTTGGTTTTAAATTTAAAATTGTAGGGATAAGTGGCATCATTGTTGTGATGTTTTCGGAATATAATTTTGAAAAATATTCATAATTAATTCTTTCCATTGCTGCGTGCTGATCAACAAGGTAAAATCCACCTTCACCTGTATAATCTTCACCAATAATATAAGCTCTGTTTAATTGCGCAAGAGGTTTAATCGGTGATTCTTTTCTTGTCGTTGCTTTTACTTCTTTTTCAATTATAGGTTCTGCTTTAATTTCTACTTCTTTTACCACTTTGTTTTCAGTATTGATATCGTCATCAAAATCATCAAATATCGTTACTTTTTCTTCTTTTTCTTGAGTTTTTGTATAATTTTCTTCTTCGCTTTGTTTAAAGATATCGACATGTTCAATTGTCTCTTTTGGAAAACGTTCTTTGTTAATACTAACCTCATCAAAAATTGTTTTTGGTTTTAATGCTTCTGGTATTTTTTCAAGTAACGCTAAACGCAATTCATCTTCTTTAGAAAATCTTACTTCACGTTTAGAAGGATGAACGTTAACATCAACAAGAGAATAATCTACTTTAAAAGCTAAAACGCAAAATGGATATTTTGTTGGTGGTAAAAAGTCTTGATATGCATCTTTAATCGCAGTTTGCACTTTTGGCATATAGACATTCCTACCATTTAGCAATGTAATCATATAGTATCTTGAGGCTTTAGCAATATCAGGTTTTCCTAAATATCCTGTAACTTCATAATCGACAGCCTTATATTCAAATTCTACCATAGATTTTGCGACAGCATAGCCAAATATATTGGCAATAGCCTCTAACAAATCTCCTCTTCCTGTGGTTTGGAATTGTTTCTTGTCATCAATATAAAACTTTATGGATATTTCTGGATGTGCCAAAGCAATACGGCTCATAACTTCAATATTGTTAGCATTTTCAGTGTAATCTGTTTTTAAATATTTAAGACGTGCTGGTGTGTTATAAAACAATTCTTCAACTTCTATTGTTGTGCCTTTTCTTAAAGGTGCATCATTTGCACTTATTTCTTCGTTAATAACTTTTAATTCTGTTCCAACGCCTTGACCAGTAGAGGTAACAACATGCATCTTTGAAACAGAGGCAATTGAAGGCAAAGCTTCTCCTCTAAAGCCAAGAGTTTTAATTCTAAATAAATCAAAAGTTGATGATATTTTGCTTGTTGCGTGACGTTTAAACGCTAATAAGGCATCATCATGGTCCATTCCACTTCCATCATCTTCAACAACAATCTTTTTTCTTCCTGCTTCATAGACATAAACTGAAATAGTTTTTGCTCCCGCATCAATACTATTTTCCACTAATTCTTTTAAGACGCTGCTTGGACGTTCAACAACTTCTCCAGCTGCAATCATATTAGCTAGTTTAGTATCTAATACTTGTACTTTTCCCATGTGTAATCACCTACTTTTTCATTTTCTTCTTTAAATCATATAAATAATTTAAAGCCTCTAATGGCGACATATTTAAAGGATCAAGATTTCGTAAATCCTTAATCCATTGTTCTTCAACTGGATCATTTTTAATAAGAACATTATTGGAGAATGTAACTCCTTTAGATTCTAAAGTAAGGAGAATCTCTTTTGCTCTACTTAAAAGTTCATCTGGTAAATGAGCTAAACGCGCAACATTGATGCCATAAGACTTATTCATTGTTCCATCACTTACTTTGTAAAGGAAAGTAATCTTATCTTCATTTTCTTTAACGCATACATGAACATTCTTTAAACTTGTTAGTTCTTCATCAAGTTTTGTTAATTCGTGATAATGTGTTGAGAATAATGTTTTAGCGTGAATTCTCGCTGTTATATATTCAATAATTGCTTGTGCCAAAGCCATACCATCAAATGTGGCAGTACCTCTTCCTATTTCATCAAATATTAATAAAGAGTTTTCCGTCGCATGACGTAAAGCATTATTCGTTTCATTCATTTCCACCATAAATGTTGATTGGCCTGAAACTAAATCATCGCTTGCACCAATTCGCGTAAAGATTTGATCAAACACCATCAAATCCGCTTCTTTTGCTGGAACAAAACAACCAATTTGAGCCATAACAACAATGACAGCAAGTTCACGCATATATGTTGACTTACCGCCCATATTAGGACCAGTAATAAGTAAAATATCTATATCAGAATTCAAAACGACATCATTAGGCACATAGTGTTTATCTTTTAAAACTTTTTCAATGACTGGATGTCTTCCTTCTACGATGTTAATACGACGCTCAAAATTAAACTTTGGACGTACAAAATTATTAGCCGATGATACTTCAGCAAGAGAAGTTAAGACATCAATAAGTGCAATATTGTTTGCTAATCTTTGAATTAAAGTTGTCTTATCTTGAATTTTCTTTCTAATATCTAAGAAAAGATCATATTCTAATCTCATACGCTTTTCATCAGCGTTAAGAATTAAAGCTTCTTTTTCTTTTAATTCTTGGGTAATATATCGTTCCCCATTAATTGTAGTTTGTTTTCTTTCATATCCCCATTCATCTTTGATTTGGTCTTTAGCGCCTTTAGAAACTTCAATGTAATAACCAAATACACGATTATAACCGATACGTAGTGTTTTAATACCAGTTCTTTCTCTTTCTTGCTCTTCTAAATCCGCAATCCATTTCTTTCCACCATGAGAAAGTGCCACTATTTCATCTAATTCTTTATTAAAGTTTGGTTTAAAAATGCCACCTTCTTTTATTGTTATTGGAGCATCTTCTGAAATTGCATTTTCAAGTAATTCCACAATATCAGTAAAATCACCCATTTTATCAATAATTGTATTAATGCTTTGATTATTTAATTTATACAAAAGATTTTTAATGTTTGGTAATGGTTTTAATGAGTTCTTTAATTGCAACATATCTCTTCCGTTTGCGTTACCAAAAGAAATACGTGCGATTAATCTTTCTAAATCGTATACTTCATCAAGCATTGTACGAACATCATTACGTATCATAAATGAATCAATAAAACTTTGAATCATATCTTGACGATTTGTTATTTCATTTATATCTGAAGAAGGTTTAGAAATCCAACGTTTAAGAAGTCTTCCACCCATCGCAGTTTTAGTTTCATCTAAAAGCCAGAATAACGAGCCAAATTTTTCATCACTACGAATTGTTCGTGTTAGTTCTAGATTTAATCTTGAATATGCATCAATTTGTAATGCTTTATTTGACTTAATTACTTTCGCTACTTGTAAGTAATCTAGTCCTCTTTTTTGGGTTTTTCTAAAATAATTAATCAAACGCATAATAGTGCGCATTTGATATAAATCTTTAACTTCTTGAAGAATTCCTTCAAATTCTAATTCAATTGTGTCGTTATCTTCGTGAGAAATTAAAATATTTCTTTTGCTACGAATTAAATCTAATGTTTCTTTATTAAAATTAGATTTAACAACTACTTCGTGAGTTAAAATATTATCTAATTCGGAGATGAGGCTATTGGTATCTTTTTCAATGTTCATGACATTTATTTCACCAGTAGATAAATCAGCATAACTTAAAACATAGCAATAGTCTGTTTCATCTATTGCCACAGTGTAGTTATTATCATCGGAACTAACATCCATAAAAGCACCTGGAGTAATAATTTGAACGACATCGCGTTCCACTAAACCTTTAGCTAATGCTGGGTCTTCCATTTGCTCAACTATACCAACACGATAACCGCGATTGATTAATTTAGCTATATAACTTTTAATAGCGTGATGTGGAACTCCACACATTGGAACACGTTCTTCTACTCCCGCATTTTTACCAGTTAAAGCTAATTGAAGTTCTTTTGACGCTATTTTCGCATCATCAAAAAACAATTCATAAAAATCTCCTAATCTAAACAAGATTAAGACATCAGGATAACTTTCTTTAATTTTTAAATATTGCATCATCATTGGAGAATATTTTTCTTTCATACTGCTTCACCCCAAATTACTTTTTAACTAGTATAATGATACCATATATTAAAAATTATATTAATTAATTTTTAAACTTCTTTTTTATTTGTCAAGTAATTTGGATTAACGTTCATGATAATTTCTTCATCCATTAGTTCTTCGTTATTATCTTCTTCAATAGTGTTAACCATAATAACGGAGTCTTGGAACACATCTACTAAATACACTGATTCAATGATAATTTCAACTTCATGGTCGTTAATTAAGCTCATTCCTGTCGCAGTTGGATACTTGATAATATGAACTTTGTCTTTAATCTCGTCATCAATAGTTTTGACTTTTTTCCAAGAGACCATAAATACACCTGAAAATGGCACGGTTTTATAAACAACATTAGTCTTTTTATCTTCATCATATGCGTACCATATTTGGATATCATACGAACCCATTAATTCTACACTTTTGCCATTTTGTTTTGTTTTAAATGTATGATTAATAATCCAACATCCCAAAGGTTTAGAAATATTTTCTTCAACCTTAACAATTTGTTTATCTTGTAAAGCAAGTTTTCCTTTGCCCACTAAAGTCTTGACAATAATTTCTCTATTCATAAATAATCACCATTAAAATATATGATTTGTAAAGTCAATTTGTGCCACAATAAAAGCACACAATTTCTCGTGTGCCTAATTAATAATATTTTTTAATTGCAAAAGCAACATATTTACTTCTTTAGATATTTCTTTAAAGTCTACGACTAGGGGATGAGAATTATATTTTTCTAACTCTCTTTCGTATTTTTCTTTGTTTTCAAAATAAACTTGATCATCGTTTATGTTCGTGGTCATTGCTTTCGCATATATTACGATATTGTTATGTAAATCTGTTAAATAACTATCATTTTCAATTTGCTTTTTTAATGAAAAATATTCCGCAACAATTGGGTCGTTAAACAAATTTTCATGAACAATTTCGAGTTGTTTTTCAAACTCATTAGTCATCGACTAAATCTCCTATAACACTATAAAGATGTGATTCTTTAATTTTAACTTTAACAATCTTTCCTACTAGAGAAGGGTCACCAACAAAGTGCACAAGTTTATTTTCTTCACTATAACCCGAAAGTACATTTTTATTTTTCTTTGACGCACCATCCACTAAAACTTTAAGAGTTTTTCCCACTAAGGCATTAGCTTTAATTGTGGCATATTTTTCAACGACCTTTACAAGTTCATCAAATCTTTTATGCTTTTCTTCATCAGTTACATTATCATTCATTTTCGCAGCAGGTGTTCCTACACGTGGTGAATAAATAAATGTAAATGCTCCATCATATTGCACATATTCCACCATTTTTAATGTATCTTGGAATTGTTCATATGTTTCATTAGGGAATCCTACAATAATATCTGTTGTCAAAGCAAGATTAGGAATTTTCGCTTTCATTTTGTCCACTAATTCTTTATATTGCTTTGAAGTATATCTTCTTCCCATTAAACGTAATATTTCATCATTCCCCGATTGAACAGGTAAATGAATTGCAGGCATAATGTTATCGTATTTTGCAATAATATCAATCATTTCATCGGTAAAGTCCCAAGGATGTGAAGTTGTAAATCTTAAGCGAGAAATGCCTAATTTTGTAACATTTTCCATCAATTGTGCAAATGAAGAGCCATCATGTAAATCTTTACCATAGGCATTAACATTTTGTCCGAGTAAAGTAATTTCTTGATAACCTTTATTTACTAAATCTTCACACTCCTTAAGTATATCTTCCATTTTACGCGAACGTTCTTTACCTCTTGTATATGGAACAATACAATATGTACAAAACTTGTCACAGCCATACATAATATTGACAAAAGCCTTGTATTTTTCGAGTCTTAGGGATGGCATGTTTTCAATAACTTCACCCATTTTAGATTCAACATCGATGACACGCACTTTTTTTTCATAAACTTCTTCTAATAAATTTAGTAAGTTATCGATGTTATGTGTTCCAAATAACAAATCAACTTGACGATATTTATCTTGAATAATATCCACTATATGCTTTTGTTGAATCATACAACCACATATAGCGATGACACAATCAGAATCTTTTGTTTTAAGACTTTTTAAAGCACCAATTTCGCCAAATACTTTGTCTTCAGCGTTTTCTCTAACGGCACATGTATTTAAAATAACGACATTTGCATCTTGAATCTGATTAGCTTTCTTAAAGCCAGCATATTCTAAGATTCCCGCAATCGTTTCTTCATCTCTAATATTGGCTTGACAACCATACGTACGAATAAAATATGTGCGATTTTTCGCAATATCTTTCATTTTGTCAGAGACAACTAAATTTTTATAAGTTGCATTAATGACATCTTTATTCCTTCTTGCTGCTTCTTTCATTTCTGGCTTATGTACTACTTTGCATTGTGCCATTTAAATCAACTCCTACTTCATTACTTTTTTCTCTACCACTATTCTAATTGCAGTTTTAACTGTTTTTTCAATTGTAACTTCTTTAAAGGAAGGATACATATAAATATCTATTCCACTTGGTGTCAAATAGCCTCGAGCAATAGCAAGTGCTTTAATTGCTTGATTTAAAGATCCTGCTCCTACGACTTGAATATATAAACGCTCTTGCTCTCGCATGATATTTGCAATGCTACCAGCCACAGCATTTACATTTGAATTTTTTGAAACTTTTATTAGTTCTATCATAATTTATCTCCTTAAGATAATTTATGATTAAATAAACTTACTTATGAGTTTCAATTTGATATATCGGTGTTATTTTCTGACATTTTCCAGTGTTTTCATCAATGTCCAGCACCACAGCGTTAAATAAAGAATCATCATTATCATCTATTTCAAATATTGCTTTTTCATTGAGCCATAGTTTTTTTATGACAAGTTCTTTTTTTGTGCCTAAAATCCCATTATATGGTCCACACATTCCAACATCACACATCAAGGCTGTGCCATTAGGTAAAATGCGTGCATCATGAGTTTGAACGTGAGTGTGTGTACCAATTAAAGCGGATATCTTTCCATCAAACGCCCAAGCCATACTTTGTTTTTCACCAGTCGCTTCTGCGTGATAATCAACAATATGGATATCACATGGCTCTTCATTTTCAATAAGATTTTTAAGTGCTTCATAAGGAGAATTAACTTCTTCTTTCATAAAAGCAACACCTAATAAATTTGTTACTCGAATACGATAACCATCAACATCATAAATTGAACTACCAACACCTGGAAAATCAATCTTTATGTTATAAGGTCTTATTAATTGATCTGCACCGTTAATATAAGAAGAAATCTCACTTTTTGAATTATAATGGTTTCCTAAGGTAATTACATCTACACCTGAATTAATTAAATAATTGTAGTGATTTTCAATAAGACCTTTGCCATGTGTTGCATTTTCACCATTAGCGATTACAAAATCAATCTGATATTTTTTAATAATTTTCGGAAGTAACTCATTAACGATTTTACGACCATTTTTTCCAACAATATCACCAATCATTAGTATTTTCATAATTAATAAAACCTCCCTTCATAAAATAAGGCCCAATGACATGGGCCCATTCTTTTATTTTGCTGTTTCAATTGCACGATATTCGCGAATTACGGAAACTTTAATTTGTCCTGGATAAGTCATTTCGTTTTCAATTTTTTCGCGGATGTCACGCGCTAATTTAAATGCTTGTAAGTCATCAATCTTTTCTGGAATAACCATGACACGAACTTCACGACCAGATTGGATTGCGAACGAAGAAGAGACTCCTTCAAATGATTTACAAATTTCTTCAAGTTGTTCAATTCGTTTAACATAGTTTTCTAATGTTTCACTTCTAGCACCTGGTCTTGCTGCAGACAATGTATCAGCAGCTTGTACCAAATTAGAAATAACGAATTTAGCTGGTACATCACCATGGTGAGATTCTATTGCGTTAATAACAACCTCTGGTTCACCATATTTTTTAGCTAATCTAGCACCAATTTCAACGTGGCTTCCATCCATTTCAAAGTCAACTGCTTTACCAATATCATGGAGCAAACCTGCTCTTTTTGCTAAGCTTTGATCTAAACCTAATTCTGCAGCCATAGCGCCTGCTAACATTGCAGTTTCAATTGAATGTTCATATACATTTTGTCCGTATGAAGTACGGAATTTTAAACGACCTACATATTGGAGAAGTTCTTTTGAAATTCTTGGTAAACCTAGTTTAAAGGCTGCTTCTTGTCCAGCTGCGGTAATAATTTCATCAACTTCGCCTTTAGCTTTTTCAACTACTTCTTCAATTCTTCCTGGTTGAATTCTTCCATCTTTAATTAAATACTCAAGAGAACGTCTTGCGATTTCTCTTCTAATAGGGTTAAAGCAAGAGACAGTAATAACTTCTGGGGTATCATCGATAATTAAGTCAACACCTAACAATTGTTCAAGTGAACGAATATTACGTCCTTCTCTTCCGATAATACGGCCTTTCATTTCATCGTTTGGAAGTGATACAACTGACACTGTTCTTTCAGTAGTAACTTCTTGGGCATATTTGCTAATGGCCATGCCAAGCATTTCTTTTGCTTTTGCATTGCATGTTTCTTTTGCTTCGTCTTCTTTGTTTTTAATGTAAGTGGCGATTTCTTGAGAAAGTTTAGATTCAACTTTCTTCATAATTTCTTCACGAGCTTCAGTTACAGACATATTTGAAACTTTTTCTAATTCAACGATAATTGAATCTATTTTTACTTGTAACAATTCATCTTTTCTTTGTAAATCTTTAATTCTCTTATTAACATCTTCATTTTTCTTTTCGATGTTATTTTCTTTTTCGATTAATGCCATATCGCGGCGATCAATTGCTTGTTCTCTTTGGAACAATTTATTCTCCGATTGTGTTAATTCATTTTTCTTTTCTTTAATGTCTTTTTCTGCTTCAAGTCTCAACTCATATGCAGCTTGTTTTGCATCAAGTTGGGCGGTTTTTAAAAGATGTTCACTTTTGTTTTCGGCATCTTTTATAATCTTTTTAGCTTGTTTAGAAGCATTTTGCCCTCTTAAAAATTGTACTAAAATGGTAAGACCAAATCCTGCTAATAAAGCAACAATTCCAACAATAATAGGAACTAAAATAGAACTTGGATTTACTTCTAATGTTTTTAATAACATTTTTATTCTCCTTTCTTAAATCATCTGTAAAATAATTACAAAAACATTCATATATCTATAGTAAAAAATTAATAATTACCAAGAAAGTCCATGAGTATAGTAAAATAATCATTATTCGAGTATCTATTTAAAAGCATATTTGCTTAAAAAGGAAAAATCGACGACATATATAGGTAATCTGCATACTCAGATACATAATTATTATAGCAAATTTATATTTTATATAAAAGTAATTTTTTATAATTGTAAAGTTTGTTTGTGAACTCTATTAAAATTTAAAAACAATATGTAACAAAAATAAAAAGCATTCTATTTACTTCAAGTATTCAGAATGCTCTTATTATTAATTATTTTCCCATCATTTCCCTGATGCTTTGTAAAACTTTATCGTAGACATCTTTATGTTCTTTTAAATACTCAATTGCGGTTTCGCGGCCTTGGCCAATTCTTTCGCCATCAATTTCATACCATGAACCAGCTTTTTTGATAATGCTCGATAATGTTCCTAAATCAACTGCTTCACCATATTTTGATATTCCGTGTCCATAAATAATATCAACTTTACATGTTTTAAATGGTGGCGCAACTTTATTCTTAACAACTTTCACATTGACGGAGTTTCCAACAATATCGGATCCTTCTTTAATTACTTCAGCACGTCTAATTTCAATACGGATAGAAGCATAGAATTTTAAGGCACGTCCACCTGTCGTGGTTTCAGGGTTTCCATACATAACTCCAACTTTTTCTCTTAATTGGTTAATGAATATAACTGTACAAGAAGATTTGTTAAGAATACCTGCTAATTTACGCATTGCTTTAGACATCAAACGAGCTTGTAAGCCAACTTGTGAATCTCCCATTTCGCCATCTAATTCAGCTTGTGGTACTAAAGCTGCAACACTGTCAACAACAATGATATCAATTGCGTTAGATGAAGCAAGCATGTGTACAATTTCTAATGCTTGTTCGCCATTATCAGGTTGAGACAATATTAATTCATCAGTGTTTACACCTAAATTTTTAGCATATACTGGGTCGATTGCGTGTTCAGCATCAACAAAGGCAGCACGTCCACCTCTTGCTTGACATTCTGCAATTGCATGTAAAGCAAAAGTTGTTTTACCTGAAGATTCAGGTCCATATATTTCGATAATTCTTCCTTTTGGATATCCTCCAACACCTAAAGCAAAGTCGAGTGACAATGAGCCAGTAGGAATTGCATCAACATCGACATTAGGTCTTTCACCTAATTTCATAATTGAGCCTTTTCCATACATTTTCTCAATACTTTTAATTGCATCTTGCAATGCTTCATCTTTGTTTTTTACTTTTTCAGTCTTTTCTGCCATAGCTTCCACCTTCCTAGTAATAATATAGTTTTATAATATTTAATTTTCGTGACATTACTTTAACATTTGCAATATTTTTTCACAAGCAAACTGCACTGCAAAATTACGAATTTCGTTACGATCTCCTATGAATATATGATGAAACACATTTATTTTGTCATCAAATGCAATTCCCATATAAACTTCGCCAACTTTTTTGTTATCTAAAACTGTTGGTCCAGCATTCCCTGTAAATGACACACAAATATCAACATTTAACTTTTCTTTTCCACCAACAGCCATTGCTTTTGCGACTTCTTCCGAGACAACGCCTTTTGTTTCTATTAAGTTTTTATCTACATTTGCTAAAACTGTTTTTAATTCACTTGCGTAAGTTACTAATCCCCCACGCAATACTGCACTAGCGCCTGGAATCTCTGCAAGCTTACTACAAAATAGTCCAGCTGTTAAACTTTCAACGCTGCCAATAGTGAGTTTTCTTTCTTTCAATTCGTGTACAAGTTTAGGAAACATTTACTTCACCTCGAAAACTTTTCTTCCTTTAATGACATAATCAATGCCAGAAATAAGTGATACTAATGCAGCAACATAACATAAAATTTTTCCCACTAATCCATTTGTTCCTAACAAAGCAAATGGCCAATCTGATAAGAAAACAAACGACAAAGCAACCATTTGAGTTACTGTTTTTAGTTTTCCTAATGGACTAGCAGCAATAACAATTCCCTTTTCAACCGAAATCATGCGTAAGGCATCAATAACAATGTCACGAGCAATGATAATAACAACAGCAATTGTTGGAACAATACTTGGTTTTTGCACTGCTAAGATAATAAAAGATGAATTTACTAACAATTTATCAGCAATTGGATCCATAAATTTACCATATGTCGTAACTAAATTGTATTTACGAGCAATATGACCATCAAAATAATCAGAAATACTTGCCACAATAAAAATAACAAAAGATACAAAATATCTAAATTTAAGTACGTCACTTCCAAAGATGCAAAAATCATTAAATGGAATTAACAAAATGGCAATTAGCACTACAACTAACACCATACGAACTGTTGTTATTTTATTTGGTAAATTCATTTTTTTCTCCTTTTGTGAGTATTCGACCTTGTAAGCCATGTTCTGTCGAGGACAACTATTTATCTATGCAAATGCATGCAAAGTCGAATTGAATTCTCCTTCTTTGCTTCCCCTACCAAATTTGGGTTTCTCGCTTGTGGGGTTTACCGCGTTCCACTCTCCAAGTTTCCTTGTAGACTACGTCACTGTGGCACTTTCAAGACTTTAACCATATCCTAAGACTTAGGTCTCAATCTGCCGTTATATGCTCCCATATACCTAGACTTATTTATTCATCTAGCACAAACACTACAAGCATCTCAGCTTGTGCGAGCATGGACTTTCCTCTAATACTTTCGTATCAGCAGTTATCCAGGTCGAAATATTTTTATATTTTTGTAGGATCTATACCTGCTTTATATAATTCACTTTCTAATTTTTTGATGCGATTTAATAAATCTAAATTTGAAAGAGAAACTGCAGTATTTTCACCAATAGATGAAATTTTGTTACTCAAAATAGCGTTTTTTGTTTCTAAATCAGACATTTGTTTAAATAAACTATCATTCTTTGTTTTTAAAAGTTCATAGTTCTTTTTTAATTTTTCAATTTCTTCATTAAACTTGTCATAATCGTCGGCAACTATATCAAGAAATTCATCAACTTCCAAAGCACGATAGCCTTTAACTGCAACATTAAATGTCTTATCTAAAATCTTTTTTGAATCTAACATAACACTATTTTTCATAATTTATTCCCACAATGTTTATTATACATTTTTACATATAACTATTCAACAACAAATGATTATGGGAATAAGAAAAAGGCCAACATAGTTGGCCTAAGTATTTAAGTTTAATTAACCACTCGTGGTTTCGTTAATTTAATTGCCGGTTGTTTCCGTAGTTGTTGATGAGCCACCGCAGCAGCAACATACTTGCAATACACTAACATTTGATGGAATTACTAAACGTTTTGATTCACAGCAGCAACAGACTAAGCCGCTTAAGCATGCTTGTGATTTGTTATAGCGTTTGCATTCCATAACTGTTACAACATATGTAACTGTAACTGTCGCACCCGGAGCAATTGTGCCTAATGATATACATTCAGGTGTTGCATCCACATTTGCGGTTCCGTTAACTGTTACTGTTCCTCTATTAAAACAAAATGATGGTGCTAAGCGACAATGTAACGCCGCACATTCAATTGTACAAGTTGCAGGGTTTGTAATTGTAACTGTATATGTTACTCTTGAACAAACTCTAGTACAGCAATCGCTACAAGTCATTACGACCGTTGGGCCACATGTACTTGTGCAATCAGTAACACATGTTCGATTTAAGTTAAAAAAACTATTATTACAACAAAACATAACTTTCACCTACATTTTCGAGCTTCAAATAAGCTCACTTATGTATATGAGAAGAAAAAAAGTTAGTGACTTATTTCGTTTTAAATAGACTATTTTTTCAAGAATGGTATACTAATTACGAGGTCTAGTTATGAAAAGTTTAGTAAAGGCAATTAATAAGCGTAAGCACATTTTATTTATCGACTTAGAAGGCACGCAATTCTCACATGAAATGATTGCGTTAGGTGCAGTTAAAGTTGATTTAGATTACAAATTTAGAGTCAAAAAGATTTATAAAGGTATAAAGTTCTACGTTAAATCTGTCGGGCCAATTGGTCATTTCGTGCAAGATTTAACTGGTATTACTCCTGAACTATTAAGTAGCGAAGGCCTACCATTTAAAGCTGCTATTGAGCAAGTCAAAAAATATTGTGGCTTGTCATTTAAGAAAATGGCATTTATGACATTTGGTAGCCATGATTTAAGAATTTTAGCCAAATCATTAGAGGCAAGTCCAAGTGCAGATGCTGAAGCGGTGCATCATATTATTAAAAACGATATAGATATGTCAGCAATTTTATCACAATATGTCAAAGATGAACACGGCAACCCATATTCACTAGTGAATTATTTGAAATTATTTGGTGCTGAGCCAACTGGTGAATCACATGATCCTTTAAATGATGCTCTAGACCTATTAAAACTTTATAAAGTTGTCTTGAAATCACCCGACAAATTATACGAAGAATACCTTAAGGTATTAAAAAACATGAAACACTTCCCAGATCCTATTCATAACGCTGTTATAAAATTAATAAACGACGAAGATGTGACATCTAAAGAATTCAAAGAAAATATTCGTAATTATTTAGAATAATTTAGCACAAACTAAAAGTGGCATATAGTTTTGAGGAGATGAATGATGTGGTAAACTATCCAAATGGCAAAAAAACTTTTTTCGAAACAAAATCAAAAATAAAACATACCAAAGAGAATGTCGTATACAAAAATCGTGGTATGGATTTTGAAAGTGACATTAACTTATCACTTGAATTTTTTGATGAGCAAGGGCTTGCCATTATCACTAAAAGACCAACTCCAATTAATGTAGTACATGTCGATTACACTAAAGGTGCTAGAATTACTGATGCATATTTTGAAAAGCAATCTACCACTGACTATAACGGGGTGTATCGTGGAAAATACATTGATTTTGAAGCCAAAAACACTTTAAGCAAAACTTCTTTACCACTTCATAACATAACCACTCATCAAATTAGTCACTTAAAGAAAGTACTAAAACACGGAGGAATTGCATTTTTTGTTATTTCTCTTGAATCACTTAACAAAGTTTATTTATTAGACGCTCAATATGTCATAGATTTCTTTGAAAACAAAACACGTTGTTCCATTCCATTAAGCGATATTATAGAAAAAGGAATTGAAATAAAACAAGGTTATATGCCAAGACTAGAAATTTTAAAAGCAATAGACGAGGCATATTTCCATGAAAAAAACGATTAGAATCATTTTTGTTATCTCTTCATTATTCACAATTATATCTACAGCGTTCACTGTTGGTTACGTTTTGTATGCACTAAATGGTGTAAAAGCACCACATATTGAAGAGTTAAAAAATAAAAAATACTCAAAAATATATGACAAAAACAACAATATTATCGAAAGCATTGGCAAAGACAAAAAAGAATATATTGAATATAGTGACTTACCATCTCTTTTAGTAAATGCCTTAGTAAGTATTGAAGATAAAAACTTTTTCACTCATAAAGGTATTGACCCTAAAAGAACTATCGAAGCTTTTGCGCACAATCTTGTTTCATCAAACAAACATGGTGGTTCCACACTTACACAGCAATTAGTGAAAAACATAATGCTTACAAATGAACAAACATATAAAAGAAAAATACAAGAAGCATATTTAGCTTTAAATATTGAGCAGCAACTTACCAAAGAAGAAATTATTACTTTGTATTTTAATAGTGTTTATTTTGAGCAAACCACTCCCGGTGTCGTATATGCTGCAAGAAGATACTTTCATAAAGAACTAAACCAACTTATTCTTCCAGAAATGGCAATTCTTGCAGGAGTCGTTAAATCGGCAAGTTATTATAATCCTTTAAAATATCCTGAAAGAATGGACGAAAGAAAAAATCTTGTTTTACTAAATATGTATAAAGATGGTTACATATCTAAATTCGAATATGAATCAAGTACAAAAGTGTTAACAAAAAATCTTGTGAGTAAGAGTGATGTTGCCGAGAAAGCATACAACTTTCAAGCATATTTAGATGTCGTTTATTTAGAAGTTGAGTCACTAATCAATAGAGATCCATTACAATGCAATTTAGAAATACATACATATCTAGATACTTCTTTACAATATTATTTGGATGAAATTCAAAAAGGAAATATCATCAAATTTGATGATGAAACTCAGCAAATTGCAGCAACAGTAATTAGTAACGATGATACAAGTATCGTTGGTGTTATTGGCGGAAAAAATTACAATGGTTCTCGTCTTTTCAATAGAGCGTATTCCATGCAAAGGCAACCTGCTTCTACAATTAAGCCCATTTTTGAGTATGCTTTAGCAAGTGAATATTTAGATTACACTAATGCAACCACAGTTATTGATGAGCCATATACTTATCCAAATAGTAATTATACTGTGCAAAACGCAGATAAAAACTATTTAGGTAATATTTCTGTTCAAGACGCGCTTGGATATTCTAAAAATACAGCTGCACTTTACACATTAGAAAACGTCATTAAAAAAATAGGTATCAATGAAGCTGAAAATTATTTAAAGTCAATTGACATCATGGATGATGGACCTTTTACTTATTCTTATGGGATTGGTGGAATGTCATACGGACTTTCAACAACTCAAATTGCTGGAGCGTATTCAATGCTTTCAAGTGATGGAATGTTTAATAAGCCATCCACTATCTCATATATAAAAGACCTTGATACCGATGAAATAATTTACACTAGAAATACAGAAAAAAAACAAATATTATCAAAAAAAGCGAGTTATAAAATCGCTTCAACATTAGTAAATATCGTTAATGAAAACTACTACAATATTGGTGTAGTAAAAGTAAATGATGTGGAAATTGGTGCTAAAACTGGAACAAATGCTTATGATGATAGTCAAAGAAAAAGTCTAGGTTATCCAAGTTACGCGGATAAAGATTCGTGGCTTGCTGGCTTTTCTACACAATATTCTATGGCCGTATGGTCAGGGTGGGATACACCAAGAAAAGGATATAAAGATTATTTTGGAAAAAGTGATAAAAGGCGACAAATTCCAAAGCAGATATTTAAAAAAGTCATGGAGAAGATTAATCTTAAGAATCAAAAGAAAGAAGTACCAAATGGCATAGTACATGTCAAAGTTGTAAAAGGTGCAGATGGATTATTTTTAGCAAACGAATACATTCCTAATAATTACATTATCGAGGGTATTTTTGATGTTGATAAAGTCCCTAACATGATACTACCAAATCCAAAATTATCAGAGATAACTAATGTTAAAACATATATTTTAGATAATCAAATTGAAATATCAATTGAAAATGAAGAAAGCAAGTCCGCTCCTTTTGATTATACCAAAATATTTGGTGAAGAAGGATTTGAAGTGCGCATTAAAGAATACGAAAGCGAAGAAGTAACTACATTTTATAATTATAAAAACATAACACTTCCGCATAATTTTAATAATATTGAATATTTAATTATTCGACCAAGATATGAAAAAACGCTAGACAGTTTTGCTAGCGAATTTAGAATTATATGATTTGCATATATGCTTTAGTTTACAATCTTTACAATGTGGACTAATAGCTTTGCAGAAATAACGCCCAAAATGAATTAATTGATGATGTGCCTTAATGTAATAGTCTTCATTTAGATATTTACGGAGTTTTTTCTCCACGACAGTCACATCATCTTTTTCATTAGCAAGGCCTAATCGTTTTGCTACGCGTGCGACATGTGTATCAACCGCAATTTCTGGCTCATGATACCATTCCGCACGAAAAACATTCGCAGTTTTGTTACCAACACCAGGTAATTGAATCAATAATTTTTTATCTTTTGGTACGACACCATCATAATTTTCAATAAGAATTTTTGTAGTATTTTTAATACTTTTTGCTTTATTCTTATAAAGTCCTAGTGCTTTAATATGTTCTTCTATATCTTTAAGAGATGCTTCATTTAAAGATTCAAGGCTAGGATAATCCGCAAATAATCTTTTTGTAACAATATTTACTCGCTTATCTGTGCATTGTGCAGAAAGAATAATCGCAATCAAAAGTTCATAATCTTTCGTGTATTCTAATTCACATTGTGCATTAGGAAACAATTCACTAAGATAAGCAAAAATTGTATCAATATTTTTAGTCATCTAACCACTTCATTTTTGCAATCTTAATTGTTTCTTCCATGTTTTTAGACCATTTATCGCTTAAAGCAGTGACGCCTTCTTTATTTAATTCTTCAGCTTTAGCTTTAGCAAGTAATTTTTTATCAACCGCATTTATTGTTACTTTTTTCCCCGTTGCAATTAAATCTTTAACTGCATTTTCAATGTCTTTTTCAGTGTAATTAATAGTAAACCATTCTTGAATACGAGAAATCTCAATTGGTGATAAAGTTCTTTTTAGTTCTTTCTCTAAAATGCCGTATACATTCTGCATTTTGGAAAGCATTTCCTCTTTTTGTGCTTCCTCTTCTTTTAAGATATCAATCTTAAATTGATTGAAAAGTTTCTTTCTAAGAGGGAGTAATGAAAGTTTAGCACTAGTTCCTTTGATTTCTAGATCAACGATACTCTTTTTAACAAGAATTGAAAGAGTTTCATCAATTTCACGTGGTTCTAAATTCATTTTAAAAGACAATGCTTCCGCGGTAATAATATCATTTTTTTGTTTTAATAAATGATTTAAAACCAAAATAACCGCTAACTCATTTTCAGAAATATTCAAATTTTTATAATGTTCAATTAAAAGATATTCAAAGTCAATTGCTTTAAAGTTATTTGGCATAATAACACCACCAATCAACAATTATATTAACATATAATTAATGATTATTAAACAAATTAATACCATATTTAAACAAAATATCTTTGGTACCAACACTGTTTATTTTTTGCATTTTGGCTATCTCTTCACGTATCTTATTAGGATTTAATTTGTTCAGCAAATCAATGTTATTTTGTATGTATGAGTCAAGAGCATCATCAAGTTTAAAATTTAATACTAAAGAGAATCTTAAAGCTCTTAAAATTCTTAATGGATCTTCTTTCATTCTTTTGTCAATGTCTCCAATAACTCTTATTTCTTTTTGCTTTAAGTCATTTAAACCATCACAAAAATCATATATTTTTTTATTTTTATCCATATATAAGGCATTAATAGTAAAATCTCGTCTTAAATAGTCTTCTTTTAAATGTTTTACAAATTTGATTTTTTCCGGATGTCTTGAGTCATTATAAGAAGATTCTTTTCGTAAAGTTGTAATTTCAATTTTGATTCCTTTATGCTTATAAATCATTACTCCATATTTTGCAAAAACATCCTTGTAAGTATCTAAAAAGAGTTTCATTTCTTCTGGTGTGGCGTCAGTGACAAAATCATAATCATGAATTTCTCGCTCCAACAAAAAATCTCTAACAGTTCCTCCGACTGCATATATTTTATATCCATGTTCTTCAAATATATCGCTTACCTCATTTATTATTTTGACAAGTACCATCTAAATGCTCCTTTTTAGTCCTACAAAAGTATTAAGACGTGTTAAGGCAATTTCAACGCCTTTTGCATAACCAAGTTTATTATAACACTTATGCGTTATTTCTAATGATTCAAATTCATTAAATAATCTAATTTTGTGTTCATAAGTAAAATAATTAGTCCTAATAGATGAAACTTCTAATTTGTTTTTTTCAATTTTATCAATCAAAAAGTTAGTTGTACCACTTGGTGCATCTTTTTTTGTTACATTATGTATATCTTCAACATAAATTGTCTCGTAATTATCCGATAATGCATCTATAAATTCTTTTAAGCGCTGTATACTTATTAAAAAATTATAAATTACATATACCGACATCTTAGCTTCAAGTGCTTTTTTATCAAACATTTCTAAGTCTTCTGATGTAAAACCAGTTACTCCAATGATAATAGGTTTATGATATTTAATTGCTAAATTAAACATATTCTTAGCACTTTCCATCGTTGAAAAATCTATAATTGCATCGCATTTTGCTATTTTTTTCTCTTGAATTTTATGCTTTTCATCAAAAAGTCCCACAAATGTATACCCATTTTCTTTTAAATATTTGTAGACAACCTTTCCCATTTTTCCTGAAAAGCCCTGTAACACTAATTTCATTTATATCACCCATAAATCTTATGCGTTCAACATATAAAATATAAGCAAAGCAAAAAAGGCTAATAAAAAAGAAGGTTGCAACGAACCTTCTTGAAAAATCTTGCTTAAATTATCCTAGTTTAATTTTTCTTTAAGTACTTTAGCAGCTTTTAAGCCAACAACTTTAGCTGCTGGAATTGTCATTTTAGCACCAGTTGAAGGGTTGACACCTTGACGAGGTTTGCGTTCTTTAACAGCAACTGTACCAAATCCTGCGATACGGACATCTTCACCTTTCACTAAAGCTTCTACCATACCATCGAAAACTGCGTCAACTGCGACAGCAGCGTCTTTCTTAGTTAAGTGAGCTTTTTCTGCGACTAATTCAACTAATTCAACTTTGTTCATTATTAGAGACCTCCATTTTTCTTCTCTTTTTCTTAATAATAATGATAATTAGTTGTATTGTTAAGTCTTGACTTTTATATTTTTTTATGCTCTAGCGATTTTTTAACAAAAAAACTCCCATTGAAAGCCGATAATTAATCATTTTTTCAATTAGGAGTTTGAAGATTTATGCTGTTTTAGAAAACAAATGCAATAAGATTTGATTTGCCCTTATTTGAAATTGTTTTAATAAGTTGTTGTAGTTTAATTTTGATTGGTTCAGGAAGAGTTGCTAACTTGCCAGTAATTCCTGCTTTGATAATATCACCAAATTTTTGTCCAAATAACTCACATTCAAGAACTTTCTTTGGATCTTCTTCATATGCCTTTAATAAGTAATCTAAGAAGTAATCGCTTTGCATTTTTGATCCTAATGTTGGCTCAAAACTTGTTTCTAAGTCAACCTTAATGATATGATAAGTAGAGGCAACTGCTTTTATCTTCACACCATATCTATTACCGGACTTGGTTGCCGTTGGTTTTTCAATTTTCATTGTCTCTAAGCTGGCATTAGAGAATCCATATCCTGTTGTTTCCGCCATTTGTAAGGCACTACCAATCAATTGATATTCTCTTTTTGCTTTTACAAATTCAGTTAAAACTGCGATTAATTGGGCTTTATCAGAGATTTCACAACCCACTAATTCTTTTAAGATTGTTTCATATAAACCGTCTTTAACTTCCATTTGTACTGTGACAACACCAGTTCCTGTATCAACATTAGATAGTGATGAATTTGCAATATATTCATTATTTTTAATTACATCATTTATGGTATTAACGTCACGAATCGTTCGAGCATTACCCATTGCTTCTTCAATTGAGTTTTTAATGCTTTGTTTTAAGTAATGATTTTCATCAAGAACACTCACCCAATTAGGCAAAGCAACATCAATATTAGAAATTGGATATTGATAAAGTGCTTGTCTTAAAATTTCTGTAGCATCATTTTCTGTCATGCTTTCAACATTAACTGCGATTACTGGAACATTATATTTCTTTTCTAATTCATTCTTTAAATTAAATGTCGTTTCTGCACTAGGTGTTTTTGTGTTTAAAACAATAACATAAGGCTTTTCAATAGAATTAAGTTCTTCAATAACTTGCTCTTCCGCACTTACGTATTCTTCGCGTTTAAACTCTGTAATAGTTCCATCACTTACAATGCAAATTCCTAATGTGGAATGTTCTTTAATAACTTTTTGTGTACCAATTTTTGCTGCTTCATCAAAAGGAATTGTTTCACTGAACCATGGAGTTTTAACCAAACGCATTTTGCCATCTTCAAGATATCCTTGTGAGTTTTCAATGATGTATCCCACACAATCAATTAAACGAACCTTAACTGATAAATTTTCTTCAACATTAATTTCAACTGCATTTGCAGGAACAAATTTTGGCTCCATAGTCATAATTGTTTTACCTAATCCTGACTGTGGTAACTCATCTAACGCACGCTTTTTATCATCTTCATTGGTAATATGTGGTATAACCATAACTTCCATAAAGCGTTTAATGAATGTCGATTTACCAACACGGACTGGTCCTACAACACCAAGATATATATCACCATTATTCCTCAAACCAATATCTTTTAGAATCGAAAGAGTTTCCATATTAAATCCCCCTAATTTTTTCATTCTCTTTAATTGTTATGTTAGAAAGTTTGAAAAAAGACCAAAAAAAAGCACATTTTTTTCAAATGTGCATTTTTTAAAGCATTTTATTGAGATTTTTTGGAATTTTATCCTTTTTTACCGCGTTAATAATTTTTTCCTCTTTTTCTTTTGAAACTGTTTTATTAGCGAGTTTTGCGACATCTTTAATTAAATTACGCAAAACCTTTTCATCATTTAAATCTTTACCCGATAAAGACTTTGCTAAAGACAAGATGTCATCTTTCTTTACATTAGTTTTTTTCTCAACAGTATCAAAAATTGAATCATCCATGAACTTATCACCCAAAATATAATATGCAGTTCATGGTATTTTGTTATTTTCTTTCGCGACAAACTATACTAATTGGTGTTCCTGTGAAATCAAAAGTTTCTCTTAATCTATTCTCAATATATCTACTATATGAGAAGTGCATAAACGTTGGATTATTAACAAATAAAACAAATGTTGGAGGGCAAACAGAAACTTGGTTTGCAAAATAAATCCTAATTCTTCCTCCATTAAAGTATGGTGCTGGATTCATTATTTGCGCATCTTGCATGACTTCATTTAATACAGAAGTGGCAACACGCGTATTGAATGCATCATAGCAAACATTAATTTCGTCAAAAATTGTATTGATTCTGCTTTTGTTCAAAGCGGATACGAATACAATTGGAGCGTAATCAAGGAATTTAAAGTTTTCACGAACTTTAGTTGTAAATTCCGCCATAGTCTTTTCATTCTTTTCAACAGCGTCCCACTTATTTACAACGATAATAATTGATTTTTTAGCTTCAATTGCATAACCAACAACGTGCTTATCTTGTTCTTTAATTCCTTCCGCAGCGTCAATAACAAGTAATACTATTTCACTTCTATCAATCGCACTTAAAGCACGTAAAGCACTATATTTGTCGACTGCTTCGTATATCTTACCACGCTTTTTTAATCCCGCTGTATCGATGATACAATAGTTACGACCTTCACGTTTAAAAGTAGTATCAATTGCATCTCTTGTTGTTCCTTCAATGTTTGAAACAATAACTCTATTTTGATTTAAAATCGCATTAACAAGACTTGATTTTCCCACATTAGGTCGTCCAATAAGTGAAAAACAAATCGTATCATCATGT
The DNA here is from genome assembly GCA_900315885.1 of uncultured Erysipelotrichaceae bacterium. Lineage (GTDB taxonomy): Bacteria > Bacillota_I > Bacilli_A > RFN20 > CAG-826 > RUG131. The sequence continues at coordinate 64,095 of ONAT01000001.1, read as the reverse complement.
TCTTTAATTGTTTTCTCTGGTAAAAGTTTTATGATTTGATCTAATAAATCACCAATGCCAATACCATGTGAACCTGATACAGCGATTGGATCTCCAAGGCCTAAAGCATAGAACTCATTAATACTATTTAAATAATCATAAGAATCAACTTTATTTACTGCCACAATTACAGGTTTATTAGATTTATAGAGCATTTTTGCTACAATACGATCATCACGTGTAATACCAACTTTTGCATCAACAACAAAAACAATAACATCGGCCTCTTCAATAGCGATTTCTACTTGTGCGCGAATTTGTTTTTGGAATGGTTGAGACTCTAATTCTACCCCACCAGTATCAATTAAAGAAAATTCCTTAGTTAGCCATGTTGCCTTAGCGTAAATACGGTCACGAGTAATTCCTGCTTCATCATCAACGATTGATTGGCGCTTTCCAACAATTCTATTAAAAATAGTTGATTTTCCAACATTAGGCGAACCAACTATTGCAACAATTCCTCTAGCCATATTTATTTACCAGCCTTTTCCTCAATAATAGCAAGGACTTTGTCTACTACTTCATCAATGCTCATATTTGAGGTATCTAAATATATAGCGTCTTCTGCTTTTCTTAATGGAGCAAAATCACGATTTGAGTCGATATAATCACGAGTGTCGATATCTTTCTTCAATTCTTCGATTGTGCAAGGTATTCCTTTATCTTTGTTTTCTAAATAGCGACGTTCTGCACGTGCTTCAACTGATGCAACTTGATAAATCTTAACATCAGCATTTGGTAAAACATATGTCCCAATATCACGGCCATCCATAACACAAGAAACGTTATTTGCCAATTTTCTTTGTGCTTCAACTAACGCTAATCTTATATCTTTGTAAGAAGCAATAAAAGAAACATTACGTGATACATCATTTGCTCTTATTTGTTTTGTAACATCTTCACCATTACATAAAACAATATCATTTGGTTTTAATTCAATGTCAACTTGAGGAATAACTGCTACACAAGCTTTTTCATCTTTAGGATCAATGCCATGTTGTAAAACATAATATGTATAAGCACGATACATTGCACCTGTATCCACATAAGTGAATCCTAATTTTTTTGCAACTCTTTTAGCGATAGTGGATTTTCCTGCCGCGGCTGGTCCATCAATTGCAACGATTGTTTTTTTCATAGTTATTACCTCCCCATAATTGTGATTATTAATATCGTAACAACCACAATAAACATTAATCCGATTCCAACAATCAGATATTTTTTGTATTTTTTAATTTTCTTTGTTTCGTCAAAGCCATGGTAATTTTCTAAATTAACATACTTTGAATGTCCTTCTAATATTTGTTCGATTGACTGATTTTTATCGTTAGTGGTATTACTACCGCAATGCTTCATTGACTCTTTGACAACATTAAATTTTTTGTCTTGAATATCTTTAAGCATATTATCGTCAATGTTTTCAATATCTTGACGGAGTTTTGCGTATTTATGAACCCGTGTTTCTCGTTTCATCTACCTAGCCTCCGCTTCCTAGACTATTTTAATAGAATTAAAATAAAAAAGATAGTTGAAAATGTAAAAAACTAGAAATTTTCTCTTTTTGTTAATCGGCTTTACCTCCTTGGCAAAATTTAGCTTCCGAACTTAGCAATAAAGCCTTGAAAAATTAGCGATTATCTATTATAATTTTTATACTTAAAAGGAGCAAATAAGAATATGGCAAAAAAAGTTACAATTAATAAAGACCTCTGCATCGGATGTGGACTTTGCACATCAATCGCCGCTGGAGTATTTGATTTCGACGATGATGGAAAAGCAAAAGTTACATTAGCAGATGGCGCAGACGTACCTGCAGAAGCAGAAGATGCTGCAGCAAACTGCCCAGTACAAGCTATCATTATTGAATAGTTAAAAAAGCTTCCTTGAGAAAGGAAGCCTTTTTATTTCTTGTATCTTTTTTCTGTGAAATATCTCACACGAGGATAAAGTAAGATAGTTAAAGTGGTTATAATAACATCTTTAAATAAGTTAAATGGTAAGAAGCAATAGAATGTAATTGAAGCATGTACATTACTTACTTGTGGCACTAATAACTGCGCCATTTGTAAAACTTGTTCTTGTGTTAATCCTGCATATATTAAACAATACAAATCTATAACGAATGTTGCAGAACAAATAAATGTTACTAATAGATGTACAATAGTAGAAATAACTAAACCAATAATCGCACCCTTAAATGTGCGGTTCTTTTTGTAATAAATACTTGCAGGAAGAATTAGAGCTAAACCATATATTAAGTCCATTAATTCTCCTACACCCGCTGAAGTGGAAAAGAATAATTTTATTAAAGTCTTAATAATAATGACAAATGTTCCACAAAGTGGTCCATAAGCAAATGAAGCAATAAAGGCAGGTATTTCATCAAAATGAATTTCTAAAAAGCCTAAGAAGAATGGTAACTTAATACCCGGTATTAAATACAATATTGTTGCTATTGCCCCAAATATTGATGTTCTAACCATAAATTTTGTTGTAAAGACTTTGCTATGTTCCATAATAATCACCAATAAAAAAATCCCTTCAAAATTCAGGGATTCAAAAATGAATTTTCTCTCATCCAGACTTTAACTGTCGCTACTAGAATCTCACTAGTTCAACCTTTTGCAAGGCTCACGGAGTATACCGTCGGTAAGGATTTTCACCTGTCCCCGAAATTCATTTATAAGTATAGTCATCTTCTTAAATATGTCAATATTACAAATAATTATTATCTTAAAAATAATAAAGCAAGCAATATACCACAAGCAATGCCCACCATATCTGTAAGCAATCCTGTCTTTAAAGCATGCTTCCATTTTGTAACTCCTACCGAACCAAAATATAATGCCAATATGTATATAGTTGTATCTGTGGAACCTTGAATTGTCGCTGCAATTTTTGCTGTCAATGAGTCAGGACCTAAAGTTTTACATATAGTATCAAAACAGGCAATTGAGGCTGATCCAGAAATCGGTCTAAACAAAATCATAGGAGTTAAATCAATAATTATTTCTGACTTAGGAATCCATGCCATTAAAAGATTTTTTAAATCATCAACAATGCCACAACTTTTTAAAAGTGTAACACATAAAAGCATACCAATAATGCTTGGGAATAATTCTTTAAATAAAGGCAAACCATCCAATACACCTTTAACAAAAGAAGAATAAGCGTTATTCTTTTTAGCGTAAGAGTAGCCAATAGCTAAGAGAATTAGAAGCGGTATAAATATTAAAGATATTCTACTTGCCATGTTTCTTTTTTGCCTTTCTTTGATAGTATTTATCAAGCAATAAACCAAAAATACATGAGGCTAAAGTACCAACAAATGATAAAAGAAGAAAATCAGCTGGATTAGCAGAACCATAGCTTTGTCTTATAGCCATTACCGTAGTTGGCAATATCGTAACTCCTGCTGTATTTAGCACCAAAAATGTTACCATTTCATCCGTAGCTACACTTTTATCGCACTCTTTTGATAATTCCTTCATTCGCTTTATAGCTTTTAAACCTGCTGGAGTGGCGGCAAATCCTAATCCGAATATATTCGCAGCAATGTTCATGGCTACATATTTATATGCTTCTTCATCATTTAAATTCGGCATTATTTTTCTTAAAAAAGGATTTAATAATTTAGCAAGTTTATCAATTAAACCTGAATCGTACATTATCATCATTACGCCCGACCAAAAACAAGCCGAAAACACAAGTGTGCATACTAGTTGTAAGCCATCCATTGGTAAAGCAAGTATAGAAGTAGTCATTTCTTCAAATCGACCTGTAACAAGTCCATAAATCGTGCAAATTGCGATTATTCCTATCCAAATTTTATTCATACGCCCTCACATCTCTTTGAGCGAGTTAACTTTTATCACTCCAAGATTCACTACTTCGTCGTTATAAAGTTTTAAATACATCATTACTTCTTTTTTGGAAATGTTGATTTTATATACTTTAACGCCACCATTAATTTTTAAATTATCAACCACTACACCATATTCATCGTTTGAATCTATTAAATAATTAGAAACTCTATTCTCTCCTTTATGTAAAAAAGGAATATATGTGTAAAGAGAAAAATAATGTTCGAATTTTTGTTTATGAAAATTAAAATCCGCCCCGCAATCTAATGTGACAACAATTAACTCAAATTCATCTTTTTTAGCGCTCGTTATTAATGTTCGACGAGCTTTTTTGGTATATCCCGTTTTTCCACCGATTGCGTACTCATAATTTTGTATCAATTTATGCTTGTTTGCCCATGTTCCTTTAATCGTTGATTTAAATTGCTTTGTGCCACTAATTTCACGAAACATCTCATTAGTCATGCAATATCGCATTAATAACGCTAAATCATAACTTGTTGATAAGTTCCCATCATCAAACATATCAAGACCACTCGGATTAGAAAATACTGTATTTTTCATTCCTATATCGTAGGCTTTTTGATTCATCATCGTCACAAAATTATCAATTGTGCCTCCAACGTTTTTAGCAATTATTACAGCGGCATCATTTCCGCTTCTTAATAGTAACCCATAAACTAATTCCACAACATTAATTTCCGTTCCTTTTTCAAGATATAGAGAACTACCAACAATTGTGTCTATTTCATCATCTACCACGACAGCATTAAATAATTTATCACTCTCTAAAGCAATTATTGCGGTCATTATTTTAGATACACTTGCAACACTGCGTTGAAGATTGCAGTCTTTACTTTCTAATAGTTTTCCACTATTTTGTTCCATTACTACATATGAGCGTGCAAAAATCGTTTGATTATCTGTTTTAACATTTGAAATAAAAACTGAAAACACACTCAATAAAATCATTAAAAAATGTCTCATTGCTATCACCATTATAAAAATAATAACAATGCGACACTTATATGCTTATAATTTGAAAAATCATCTATTTTTTTGCAATAAACATTTTCATATCTTTTTTGGTTTTAAAACTCAAAATCAGTTGTTTTCCAGTTATTTTTGCTTTTAAATTATTTCTCTTTTGAAAATTAGACATTAATTCATCATAATTTTGTTTACTTTTTAATTCGTTTACAAAATATTCTGTATCGCGCACTGATAAATTTTTAGAATAAATTAATTCTAAAACCATATAGATTTGTTCTTCGTTTAGAGATGTTAAAGCTCGTGCATGTCCATAACTAAGTTTGCCCTTACTTACATCTTTTTGAATCTTTTTTGGTAATTTTAATAGCCTTATTAGATTCGTGATTTGAGATCTAGACATATCTAAAATATCTGCAAGAGTGGCTTGTGTATAATGAAATCTTTTACATAATTCTTTGCATATTGTTGCACTTTCAATTGCTGATTTGGTCTCATCATCGCGCAAAGAATAGAGCATATAAAGTAACATATCTTCATCAGAAAACTCATGAATAATACAAGGAACATTTTCAATGTGCAATTTTTTGGCGCAAATAAGGCGTTTTCTGCCTGTAATAATTTCAAAATCTTTGTCATTGATTGGGCGAACTAAAAGAGGAGTAACTATGCCATGGTAATTAATATCTTTTTCAAAATTACTCAAAGTTTTTTCATCAATTTCAACACTTTTTAGCACTTTATTGTCCATAATTCGGTTTGTTTCCAAATTAACGACATTATAAAGAGTATTTACATCATCAAACTTTTCGATTACATTTGTTTTAGCAAACTTTTTTAAAAGTGATGAAAGATTATTTTTTAAAATTTGATTATCTTTATTCATGCTCTATTACTTCCTTGGCAAGATTTAAATAAGCTAAACTGCCCGCAGAAGAAGGGCGATATAAAGTAATAGGTAAACCACGTGCTGAACTTTCTGGCAAAGAGATATTACGTGGAATTTGTGTTAAGAATGTGTTCTCTTTAAATAATCCACGCACTTGCGTTGTGATTTCAACACAAAGTCTAGTTCTTGGATCATACATTGTTAATAAGAATCCTTCAATACCAAGGAGTGGATTATATGCTGCTTGAATACGAGAAATAGATGAAAGAATTTGAGCGACAGCTTCCATCGCAAAATATTCACATTGCACTGGAATAATTACGCTATTAGCAGCAACAAGAGCGTTAATATTTAAAAGTCCTAAAGATGGTGGACAATCTATAATAATGTAATCGTAATTTTTATGTATTTTTTCAATTGCGTTTTTAAGCAAGAAAAATGGTTTAGCAACTTTATTTGTAACTTCCGCATCAGTTGAAGCAAGTTTTAAATTTGCTGGCAAAATGTCTACATTTTTCATCATGGTTTTGCGAATAACTTTATTAATATCAGCTTCTTTAACTAATACATCGTACATAGTTTTATTTATAAGAGTAATATCAATACTAAATCCTCGTGAAGAATTTCCTTGTGGGTCCATATCTAAAAGAAGCACCTTGCGATTAAAATGTGCAAGTGATGCAGATAAAGAAATGGCGGTAGTAGTCTTTCCAACCCCACCTTTTTGATTTGCAATTGCAATTATTTTAGTCATAACGTTCACTTCCGCTAATTATGTTATCATGAATAAACTATATAAATCAATTGTATTTGTTTTTTTATTAAAAACAAAAAGAAGAAATCTATAAAGGTTTCTTCTTAATAGTTCCATAATTTCTTGGATACTTAATATCCGTTTCTTTTTCTTTTTGGAAAATAGCAATCACTCTTTGTTCGTTTTCACTTGGTAAACTCACATTAATTACCTCTTTACAAGATAAATTAAGTGTTTTTATAGCATTTTTTGCTTCTAAAATTTCTTCGTTACCATTTTTTCCTTTTAAAGCAATAAATATACCATTGACTTTAATGAAAGGAGTAACTAGTTCTAATAAAACATTCAGTCTAGATACCGCTCTAGCGGTGACATAATCATATTTTTCTCTTTGATTCTTTTTTATAAAATCTTCCGCACGCTCATTAATTACTTCAATATCCGTTAATTTAAGTTTTTCAATTACCGCGTTTAAGAATTTACATCTTTTTGTAGTTGGTTCAAGCAAAGTAACTTTAAGACTTGGGAAAACTATTTTTAAGACTAATCCTGGAAATCCCGCACCAGTTCCAACATCTAATAATGACTGATTATCATAATTAACGATTTTATAAGAGAGAAGTGAATCATAAAAATGCTTTTCAATAATTGATTCATCATCACAAATCGCAGTCAAATCCATAACAGAATTCCATTCTTTTAACATTTCTTTATAAGTGTTAAGTTGTTCTATCTGCACATTTGTAATTGATATATCCATGTCTTTTAATAATTCTTCATAGGTTTCAAAATTCATAGCTTATTTTGCTCCTTTTTTAATATTAAGAATTAACATCGATATATCTGCAGGATTGACTCCACTAATACGACTCGCTTGTCCAATTGATAAAGGTCTAATTTTATCTAGTTTTTGTCTAGCTTCAAGCGCTAATCCATCCATATGGATGTAATCCATATCAGCAGGAATTTTCATTTCTTCTAAACGTGCCAAATGTAATGCTTCTTTTCTTTGCTTTTCGATATATCCTTCGTATTTAACCATTATTTCAAGTTGGTTTTTCCCTGTTTCATCAAGAGAAAATTCATACAATTCTGGAATATATTCACACATTTTGGCATATTCAACACCAGGTCTACGCAAAACATCAATAAGTGACAAGCCACCATTAAGTTCATTAAATCCTAAGTTTCTTAAATAATTGGTAATTTCACTTTTTGTGCCAATATAATGTGTTTTTAAATATTCAATAGCCTTATTAATTTGTTCTTTTTTATTAACAAATTTTGCGTATCTTTCATCACTAATTAAGCCAATTTCGTGTCCATATTTTGTTAAACGTAAGTCTGCGTTATCATGGCGCATTAACAAACGATACTCTGCTCTTGAAGAAAGGAGTCGATATGGTTCTTGTGTTCCTTTAGTGACAAGATCATCAATCATAACACCGATATACGCTTCATCTCTACGTAAAATTAGTGGCTTTTTGCCTTGAATTTTTAAAGTAGCATTGATACCTGCCATTAATCCTAAGCCTGCCGCTTCTTCATATCCAGAAGTTCCTACTATTTGTCCAGCACAATATAAGCCTGGCCATCTTTTCACTTGCAAAGTGGCATCAAATTGTGTTGGTTCAATTGCATCATATTCAATTGCGTAAGCATATTTTAAAACTTTACAATTTTCAAGTCCTGGTAAAGAGCGGATCATTTTTTCTTGAACATCTGTTGGCATAGATGTTGAAAAACCTTGTAAATAAATTGAATCCATTTCTAAAGATTCAGGTTCTAAGAATAATTGATGACGTGGTTTATCGGCAAATCTAACAATTTTATCTTCAATACTTGGACAATAACGTGGTCCAATTCCTTTAACAAGTCCACTATACATTGCGGACTCTTTTAAGTTATCACGAATAATTTTATGTGTTTCTGGTGTAGTATAAATAAGCCAACAAAGGACTTGATCTTTCAAAGGCTTAAAAGTAGTGGTTTCATAAGAAAACGCCAAATTTCCTTCTGTCCCATATTGTGGTATCGCTTTAGAATAATCAATACTATCTTTTTGAATTCTTGGTGGTGTACCAGTTTTCAAACGGAATAACTTTATTCCCATTGTTGCTAAATATGGAGAAAGTCCTAATGATGGCTTTTCACCATCTGGTCCCGCACTACGAGATGTATGGCCTTGTAAAATGCAAGATTCCATATATGTTCCAGTTGTAAGTATTACAGCTTTAGAAATTATTTTTTCTTCACCAACAACAACGCCATATACTTTCTCTTCATCATGAATTAAAGCAGTTACCATTCCTTCTCTAACTGTGAGATTTTTTGTGTTTAAAGCCTGTTGTTGCATATAACGAGGATATGATTTTTTATCAGCTTGCGCTCTTAAGCATTGAACACCTGGGCCTTTACCAGTATTAAGCATTTTCATTTGTAAATACTCGTGGTCGGCGCCTTTTCCCATCATTCCACCTAGAGCATCGACTTCACGAACAACAATACCTTTTGCGGAACCGCCGATTGAAGGATTGCACGGCATATTTGACATCATTTTTATATTTAAAGACAACAACAAAGTTTTAGCACCCATATGGGCACTTGCAAAAGCGGCTTCCATACCAGCATGTCCGCCACCAACAACTATGATGTCATAATCGTAATTCACTAGCCTACGCTTCCTTCCATATCCATTTTAATAAGTTGATTTAATTCAACCGCATATTCCATTGGTAATTCTCTTGAGAATGGTTCAATGAATCCCATAATAATCATTTGTGTCGCATCTTTTTCAGAAATACCACGTGACATTAAATAGAATAATTGATCTTCACTGATTTTTGAGACAGTTGCCTCATGTTCAATATAAGATTCATTATTTAACACTTCATTTGTAGGAATAGTATCACTACGAGAAATGTTATCTAATATTAGCGTATCACACTCAACATGACTACGACAATTTATAGCATTTTTCATATGTCTTACCGTTCCACGGTAATTAGCAACTCCACCATTTCTAACAATTGATTTGGAGATAATTGTTGAAACTGTATTTGGTGCCATATGTATCATACGTGCACCTGCATCTTGAAATTGTCCTTTACCCGCAACAGCAATAGAAATACATGTGCCTTTTGCTCTTTCACCAGCTAAAATACAAGCTGGATATTTCATATTAACTTGGCTTCCAATATTTCCATCTATCCATTCCATTTGGGCATCTTCCATAACTAATGCACGTTTAGTAACTAAATTAACAATATTGTTTGACCAGTTTTGAACTGTCGAATAGCGACATTTTCCACCTTTTAGAATAATAATTTCAACAACTGCCGCGTGTAATGATTCACGTGAATATGTAGGAGCAGTACATCCTTCAACATAGTGAACATCTGCGCCTTCATCAACAATAATCAAAGTACGTTCAAATTGTCCTGATTTTTCATTATTAATTCTAAAATATGATTGAAGTGGTTTTTCTAAATGTACACCTTTTGGCACATAAATAAAGGAGCCACCCGACCAAACAGCGCCATTTAATGCTGAAAATTTGTTATCAGCATAAGGTACTACACTATTAAAATATTTCTTAAATAATTCTGGGCATGCTTTTAAAGCAGAATCAGTGTCAAGGAAAATAACACCTTTATCTTGTACTTCTTTAAGCATATTGTGATAAACAACTTCCGATTCATATTGTGTTGAGACACCCGCTAAATATTTCTGTTCAGCTTCAGGAATACCCAATTTATCAAAAGTATCTTTGATTTTTTCTGGAACTTTATCCCATGTGTTTTCAACTTTTTCTGATGGTCTAATAAAATAAGTAAAAGAATTAAAATCCAAATTACTTAGATCAGGTCCATACTTAGGTAAAGGTAATTTTTTAAATGCCTCATAAGCTTTTAAACGAAATTCAAGCATCCATTCTGGTTCGTGTTTTAAAGCAGAAATCTCTCTAATAACATGTTCATTTAAACCTTTTCCTGTGTTTAAAATTGAGACATCTTCGTTTTTAAAACCATATTTATAATCTTCTTGAGGTAAATCATTTTTGTTCATGTTTTTCACCTTCACTCTCATTGATTAACTCTTCTAAACCGTTCCAGCCAATAGTAGCACATTTAATACGACTTGCTTGTTTGGAAGTATTGATAAAGACTATTGCTTCATCAAGTAAATTTTCATCAAATTCATCTTCCGCAATCATCTTTTTATAGTTTTCAATAATATTTTTCGCTTCTTCTAAAGTTTTACCAACAACTAAATCAGTCATAATAGAAGTAGAAGCTGTGGAAATTGTACATCCAACGCCATCAAAGCAGCAGTCTTTTACAATTCCATTTTCGACAAGCAAAAATACATCAATATTATCGATACATGATGCAGAATTCATATTAATTTTTAAATAACGATCATCATTTGGCGTTCTTTTATTATGTGGGTGTTCATAATGATCCATAATAATTTGACGCATCATCATTGGGCTAATTGAAATAGGCATCTAAAAAGTCACCAGCTTTCTTACAGGCATCGACAAATACATCGATGTCCTCTTTTGTATTATAAAAATATAAACTTGCACGAACAGTTGCAACTGTTCCTAAGAAATCCATAAGTATTTTAGCACAGTGTTGTCCTGAACGAACACAAACTCCACGAGAATTTAAATATGTTGCAGCATCTTGAGCAAATACATCTTTAATATTAAAAGTGATAATTCCTGATTCTGCTGTTTCGTTATATAAAATAACATTGTCTAACTCTTTTAATTTAGAAATTGCATAATCTCTTAATCCTTTTTCATATTTTTCGATATTATCCATACCGATTTTGTCAAGATATTTTATAGCTGCAGCTAAACCTATTGCGCCTTCAATATTTTGAGTACCTGCTTCAAATTTAGCAGGAGGTAATAAAAGAGTAACTTCACCACAAGTATTAAATCTTGCATTCATTCCGCCGCCAGACATTAATGGCTCCATAACTTTTAGTAATTCATATTTACCATACATTACACCAATTCCTGTTGGTCCGCACATTTTATGTCCGGAAAACGACAAGAAATCACAATCTAAATCTTTAACATCAACTTTAATATGTGGCACGCTTTGTGCTCCATCAACCATAATTAAAGCCCCATATTTATGAACAATTTTACTAATAGTTTTAATATCGACAACATAACCCAAAACATTGGTTACTTGCGCAATTGCTACTATTTTTGTTTTTTCGTTCATAGCTTTTTCAACATTTTCTGGTGTCAAACGGCCTTCTTTTGTTAAAGGAATATAACGTATTGTGCAACCAGTTTCTTTAGCAACTGTAAACCAAGGTAAAACATTTGAAGCGTGTTCTGCTTCAGTTAATAAAATTTCATCACCAGGTTTTAAAAATTTCATGCCATAACCATACGCAATCATATTAATGGACATACTTGTTCCAGCAGTAAATACAACTTCACTTTTATCAGCGTTAATAAAATCAGCAACAGTTTGACGTGCTTTATCATAATTAACATCCGCAAAATGAGCAATATCATAATCGCCTCTATGTGTATTAGCGCAATAGTTTTCGTAATAATCGCGGATTGCATCTAATACGATAGTTGGTTTAAAAGATGTCGCTGCGTTATCTAAATATACTAAGCGATGATTTTGCATTGTTTTATTTAGCATAGGAAAATCAACTAAAAATTGCCTATAATTTATCATAATTAAAGCCTCTTTTCTATGCCATGAACAATACGATTTACATCGCTTTTATCTTCAAAATATTGGGTAATAGGTTTTAAATAGCCTAAAGTTATAAGTTGTTTTGCATCATTTTCTTTAATGCCACGAGAACATAAATAGAACATGTGTTCATCATTTACTTTTCCTACTACTGCAGCGTGGCTAGCTTCAATATCATTTTCATCAATTTTTAAGATAGGATTGGCTTTTGCGCGACATTTTTCATCAAAAACCATGATTTTTGCACTTTGATGTGTCTTAGATTCAACTGATTTATTATGAATATAAGAAATTCCCTTAAAATGTGTAAAAGCAGCATCTTCAACTACACCATAGTTAGACATATTACCATAGGTATTTTTGCCATAATGGTCAAAATTTATATTAAATACTTTTTGGTTGTCTCCAGCACCTAAAGAAGCAAGATGCCATTCGGCGTAGGAATTGTCGCCATTAAGATTAATATATGAAGTAAAGTCAATATTTGCATCTGATAAATCCGCCATCGCAACATGTAATTCACTTGCTTCGGCTAAATCAAAAGTATATTCGCCAGCAGCATTATGTTCTAAAGATAAAAAATTTAATTTAACATTAGCGTTTCTCTCTAAAACAAATTCGATTTTTTGCTTTGCATCATATTTTTCAACAAGTAATTTAACAAAGCTATTTTCTTTACAAATAATTTTGACTTTAGAAGTAGATTCGATAATGTCATCTACATGGATAAAACTATTAAATTGTGCGCCTTTTGTTATACTTATTACTAAAGTATTATCTACCACTTCATGTGTAACATTTTTTAAAGTAAGCAAACTATTTTCCACTTTTAATTGCCTCTTTAGTTGCACATGAGCCAATAGAAACATAGCGCATATTCATTTCGTCTTTTTCAATTTTGATTCCTAATTCAGTTTTTATCCATTCATATCCAGTTGTATCAATTTTCTTAATAATTTCAGTTCCACCTTCGACAGCGATACGTCCATTAACCATAACCGCTACACGGGTTGGAGAGATTAAATCATATAATCTTGCATAGTGAGAAATAACTAAAAAGCCAGTTCCTACTTGTTGTTGCTTTTTAATAGCTTCAGCCACAGTTTGTAAAGCATCCACATCAAGACCCGAGTCAATTTCATCTAACATTGCAAATGTTGGATTAAGCAAACGCATTTGTAAAATTTCATTACGTTTCTTTTCTCCACCAGAAAACCCTTCATTTAAAGAACGATTAGCCATATCTAGAGATATATGCATTTCCTTAGAATTGCTTTCTAATGCACGATAGAATTGGAATAAAGTAACAGGTTTTTCTAAATGGGCGTTCATTGCCGCTTTTAAAAAGTCAGCGTTTATTACGCCAGGGACTTCACTTGGATATTGCATACCAAGGAATAAACCTGCTCTTGATCTTTCATCCACTGACATACTGAGTACATCTTTTCCATCAAGAAGTACTTTGCCACTTGTCACTGCATATTTTGGGTGTCCCATAATAACAGCAAGTAAAGTAGATTTACCATGTCCGTTAGGTCCTAAAAGAGCTAACGTTTCACCAGTTGATACTTTTAAATTAACGCCTTTTAATATTTCTTTTCCTTCGACACTTGCATGTAAATCGATAATTTCTAATGTTGCCATTGTATTCACACTCCTAAAATCTTAATTATTTTACACCGATATTAGCATGTCTACAATGAAAACGATAAAATTTGTTTAAATTATAAATTTAAAAATTAAAAAGAGCAAAGTTTCCTTTGCCCTCTCTTAACTTAGCAACCGCATCCAGTCCAGCAACCGTAACCGATAATGACGAGTAAAATAAACAATACAAGGATAATTGCAAAATAACTGTTGTTCATACATTCACCTCCCAATAACAATTGTTTTTATTAGCAGCATCCAAAACAGCCAATAATAGCAATCAAAATGAAAAGAACAAGAATGAAGGCAAAAGCGGTGCCGAAGCCACCATTTTGGTATCCTAAAGTTGGATTCATCAACAAACCTCCTTTGTTTTTCACGATATACTATGCAGTTAAAATCGTTTGGTAACTTTTTTTTATTAACTTTATTGTAAAGAGCCCAAATCGCATAAGCAGGCCTATATTTAATATTTAAATATAAAATAATAATTTTTTTCTTGAATTGTAAGCCATTATTGTATACAATAACTTTGCTTATGTTTTATAAGGAGGAGAAGCTATTTATGAAGAAACGTAACCTTGTACTTGGCTTAGTTGCTTTCATGATTGGTGGAATGACACTCACTAGTTGTGACCCAGTAAGTAAAAAAGCCGATGCAATTTTAACAATCAACAATGGTAGCGATAAAGCAAAAGAGATTAATGTTAATGATATTTTCAATAAATACATTACTAAATCAACTGGCATTACAAGTTACTATGACGCATTGTGTGAAGTAGTTATTCGTGCTTCCATCGAAGTCACCGATGAAATCAAAAATACTGCCGAACAAAACGTCAATCAACAAAAGGACAAAGCTAGTTCTAATGCTGAAACAAACAAAACCAAAACCACTTACGATGAAGAATTGGATAAAATTCTCAAAGACAATGGTGTTGAAAACTTAAATGAATTAAAAGATAAGTTCATTTATGATCAATTGAAATCAAAAGCTCGTGACAAATACTTTAAAGATAACGAAGCAAATGATTATAAACTCTTAAGAGAATATATCAATGAAAAACTTCCATATCATGTAAGTCATATGTTAATCAATGTCAGTGCTTCTGACACTGATGGTGGTTACAAGGGTCAAATCACCGAACAAGAAGCAATTAACCTAACTGGTGCTATCAAACGTTTATCACGTGGTGATACATTCGGATCTGTCGCACAAAGTTTATCTGGCGATTCAAGTTCTGCATCAAACTATGGTGAAGGTGATATTGTTACTTTAGATTCATCTTATGTTAATGAATTTAAATTGGGAATTTATGCATTCGATAAGATTTACAATTCAAAAGCAAAAGATGCTAGAGCAGAAAATATCAACATGTCAACATACGCTGCTGACTACTACGCAAGCAAAACTAATATGGACAAGATTTCTTATGAACAAATTATGAAGATGTCCGAATTAGTAAGTTTAACAAAAGACAGCAATGGTATTAAAGTTAATGATGGAGATGAAAATTATTATCCACGTAATGTCTACTTTAATAATTTATTCAACTCGCATCGTATCGCTTTAATCACTGCTCCAAAAACTTATGTTGAAGCTAACAATTTAGTAGGATTTAAAGCTGCTGATGCTGATAACGGATTGGGTAATGTCTTAGGCACTGATGAGTACGCACTTTGCACTACAACAGGCAAACCAATCTTAGTTGTCCGTTCTGGCTCAGGCGATTCATACCAAGGTATTTTCTTTATGGTTATTGAAAAATCTGCTATTACAGAAACTTCTGATACTTTAGCAGCATATTACGATTACAAAAAGAGCAATGATGAATACAATAGTTCAATTGGTACTATGTACGTAAACTTCAATGAAAAGAGCAATCTTGAATACAATAAACGTAAGGAAAAAATTAAATCCGCAGTTGAAAGTTATGATAAGTTAATTGATAATTCAATTTTCAAATATTACTTTAACTTAGTACCTGGAAGATTCACATTTAATGATGAAATCAAATATGATATTCCAGAATACGGAACAATCACATTAGAAGATGCTATCAACAAATACATTGATAACACTGAATTCTATTACGATTACACAAATAAAAATACAATGAACCAAACATGGACTGAATTCGTAGAAAAACTTGAAGTTATCGAAGATAACGAAAGCCGCCGTATCAGTTTAGATTGTGCTAACGCATTTGCTGATGCATCAACAAGTTCATTATATGCAGTAGGGGGTGCTTGCCGTGTCAAAACGATTAAATAAGGTAATTCTTGTTGCCTCTGCAATGATGTTACTTGCAGGATGTGACATTGAAGCAAAGCCTAGCTATGATAAAGATTACTTATTATCCGGCGAAACAGTCGATGGTAAGAAAGTCGAGGATGTAACAAATAACCTTCGTACAATTGTCTATGACAAATTATACGAAAATGGTTCTATCAATAGCGCTGTTCTTGATGAAGTTCTCTATACTTTAGCAGAACAAGAAATTGGTAACTACCAAGAATTAAAGAGGAGTACAAAAGCTGAAGATGTCAAATTAGTAACTGACATCAAAGGTAGAATGAATGAAAAGTTATATGCTGCTATTACAACTGGCACATACGATAGTTTCCGTAATCAATTTAATGAACAATTGTTTGTTGCAACTATCCAACAAAATTTAACTTATTCCATTTCAACATCTACAACAAGTTCAGACTACACCACAGATTATGTCTTCTTAAAAGACTCAATCGATCATTTATATGCAGGTGGAACTGATCGTGATGGAAAAGCATATACTGCTGACACACGTGTTCCTAACATAGGAAAATATGTCTTGAAATGTGACTATACAAGATATATGGAAGATACATATTTGCCAGAAGTATATCGTGAATTACTTATTGAAAAATATGTAAAACAAGAAGAAGCTGATTCATTTGGCAAATCAGCAGGACGTAAAATTAAATATGTTGCAATTGCGGAAAACAGCAACCACCCAGAAGCTGCTTCTAGCTTAATTAAAACATATGTTAAGAATTACATCACTGGCAATAAGACAATTGATTTAACTTTATTAGAGAGAGCTTGGAAAGGCATCGATATTGATACATATGAAGATAAAGACGAAATTTATAAATTACTAAAAGATGCACATATCAAAGATGCTGTAGCTGGCTATGATTATACACTTTATGGTGACGTAATAACAGATTATAACAAAATTACTTCAGATGAATTAACGACAAATTCAACTGTTGAAAACGAATTCACTAATAATGGTGCTTATTCTAAAGAAACTGGTCTTAAATTAAAAGAGAATAAGATTCGTAAGGCAGAATATAGCAAAGATGGTTGGTTTGCAAAATCAAATGATACAACATCATTACCATCATCCATTTCTTCAAGGTTATTTGATATCGCTGTCGCCAACAACATTCATAGCAACTTAAAAGAAACTATTGCTGATGGCAAAAACAAATATGTTACAAATGTTAATGGTAATTACTACTTAAAACCTGAATCACCAGAAAACGCCGCTGATAAAAATATGGACTGCGTGATTTATGATAAGAGCAGTAAAACATATTACATTGTTATCGTTGAAGAAGCTGTCAATATTAGAAAATTGACTTCTAGCAAAGACTCAACTCAATACACTGACGATATGTATAATGAGATTATTGATGAAATGGCTGAGAAATATGCTGCAAGAGAAACATACAAGACTAAAGCATTATGCCATTACTTAGAAGAAGCTAATATTCAATTCCACGACACTGCTGTTTATGAATATTTCAAAACAACATATCCAGATGTCTGGGATAAAGATAGCGATAAATAGTTATTATTAAAATTAGGGGGATTCATTTCTCCCTTTTTATCTAAAAGGAGATTGATATTATGGATGACTGTGTTTTTTGTAAAATAATAAGTGGTGAAATTCCATGTGCAAAGATTTATGAAGATGATGATGTCTTAGCGTTCTTAGATATTTCTCAAACAACCAAAGGACACGCTTTAGTAGTTAGTAAAAAACATTACGATAACTTCTTAGCCACACCAAAAGAAATCATGCATAAAGTCATGGATGTGGCTCAAACAATTGGCCAATCACAAATCAGAAACTTAAAAGCAAGTGGTGTTAACATTCTCACTAATTGCTACGCTGCTGCTGGTCAAACTGTTATGCACTTCCATGTTCACGTAATTCCTCGTTATAAAAATTCCGATGGTCTAGTTATCGAATTTAAAGAAAACAAATTGCTTGGAGAATTATCTCTTCCTCAAATCGCAGATTCGATTAAAAAGAATATGTAATTATAATAAAAACTGAATATATTAAATTTATGATGGGATTATCCGTTATGGGTAATCCTTTTGTTATATGTTAAAAATTCATACTACATAATTATATTAACTTATTCAAATGATCATTTATATTCTTAATAAATTAGCATTACACTATAGCAACTTTTACACAATCCAAATTTATAAAAACAATTTATTTAAGTAAACATATTGACTTGCAGAAATGAAATTGGTATAATTGAATTGCTTTAGAATAAAAGCTTAGGAGGTACAACTCATGAAAGAGTTTAAGGAGCGCGTAAAAAGTTTGATGGAACGTGATAATATTTCACAAAAAGAATTGGCCAAACTTTCTGGAATATCTGAAGCTTCCGTCAGCAGATATCTATCAGGCGATTTAAGACCTAGAATGGATATATTAGCTAATATTGCTAAAGTATTTAATGTAAGCACATCTTATTTAGTTGGAGAAATGGATAACGCAGTTCAACCGGATGCATATGAGGAAACTTTGTGCGTTGTTACTCGTAACAAATCAAAATTGGATGATGCTCAAAAAGCGGAAATCATAAAAGTTCTATTCGGAGGTAAGTAATGTATCATAGTGGTAGGGATTATAAAAAAGTGGATGAATTGGCATTAAGACTAAGAATTGACTATTGTCATTTTGAAAAACGTCTAGATGTCTTCAAATTAGCCAAGCAATTAAATATTGTCCTTATCAAATATTCTTCTTTGACAGAGGAGCAATTGGAAGTTATAACGAGTAAAGAAGAATTAAAAGATGGTTTCACAATTTTCAAAAAGAAGAATGGTAAATATGAATTTTATACTTTTTACAACGATCAAATAGGAACTGCTAGAATAAGATTAACAATTGCTCACGAAATCAAGCATGTTGTTTGTCTTGAATTTAACCCAAATGAAAAAGATGAAGATTTGGCAAACCATTTTGCAAGGTATATACTTGCTCCAACATGTCTTGTAATGCCATATATTAACCATTTTTCTTTTATGGAAATTACTGATGATTTCGATATATCATATGAAGCAGCTTGTAATGCATATAAAGCAGCAGAAAATAGAATTCTTAGCAACAAGTCTGATTTGAACGATTATGAAAACGAATTTATTGCTGAATTTATAAGTAAGCATTAAATAAAACGGCTCAAGCCATTACAGTGACTTGAGCCGTTAAGACAGCATGCTATGATGCCACCTTCAGCAAGTACATTGTAGCACAACTGTCTTAAAAATATCAATCTTTTGTGTGTTTTTAACGAACGCTAGATTGACACAAAAATTTTTAAGAATTGGAGGTGTACGAATATGTACATAAAATTAATTGGTTTTCAGAAATTTTTTCTTGCATGTGTTTGTCATTTCCTTCATTTAACGGAGGAAGATTATGGCAAGTTACAATGTAAGAAATAATTTCAAAGACATCTTTGGTGTCTATTTACTTGAATCACTTTCATTTGAAGGTGATTATGACATACCTGTAATTGGTTGCTTTGATGATATTAGTGAAATAGATTATTTAGCATTATATTCAGATTTACAGGAATATCAAAAGACAAAAAATACATGTGTTTGTTTTTATCAGTACGACCATGTATTTGATGGAGTTCACGGACTCTATAATTCAATCATCTATAAAGATGAAAAAAGATTAAATATGTTTCGTGAACGATTTAGAAATATTAAATATATAGTAGGTCCTGATTATTCACTCTTTGGTGATTTCCCAGTAGCGCTTCAAATATTTAATGTTTATAGATCAAGATTATGTATTGCTTGGTTGAAAGCTAATACAAACGCAATCGTTATTCCAAATATAAGATGGACATTTAATTTCTGTTATGATTTCTCTTTTGACGGAATAATGAAAGGTTCTAATATTGCTATTAGCATCTTGGGTCAAATTAAAGACAAAGAAAATAAGAAAATGTTCTTAGATGGTCTTAAAGAAGCTGTTGATAGAATAGAGCCTAAAATAATAGTCGTTTATGGCTTTGTTACCAAATCTAATTTTGATGAAATCTTTGGATATGCTGAATCTAAAGGCATCAAAATTATTATTCCTCATTCTAAGATTGACATGTATAAGAAGGAGGGTGCGATATATGGGACAAGGTAGTAAATTTAGCAAAGGTTTAAGAGGAGATGGACTTGGTACAAAAGGTGGGAGAGCAAATCTCCAAAATGAAACAAATGCCCTAATAAAAAATAATCCTTTACTAGGTGATCTAATAAAAAATGGTGTTAAAATAAATCCTAAGGATGTTATCTTTACTGCAAAAGACAAAAGTGGTCAAGTAGTGTGGCTCGAAAAAGGAAACACAATTAAAGGATTAGAACACATCAAAAAACATATTAATGATTTTGTTGATAAACACAACATACAAGAAAAACATTTAGTTGTACATCTTAAAAATGTAATTACAAAAGGTGTTATCATACATTCCCAAGAAAAAATTCTAAGTAATGGAAAAGTGGGACTAGAAAAAATATATTTATACAAAGGAAAATATTATACACTTGGTGCCGTAGGTACCAATGGTTATATTGTTTCAATGTATCCACTGGATGGAGGTAAATAGAAATGAAAAAAGTAAAATTAGAATTGGATTTTTTAATCGGCCCTATTATTAAAGATGTATTTAGTATTAGTAAAAACAAATTGGTTACAGGAGTAGATGTTATTGATAATGATTCGGAAATAAACAATTTAAATGATAAAGCATCCGCATTATATAGTTCATTTTATGAGTTTGATGAAAATAATGCATGTAGATTTAATATTTTAATGGCAAAGGAACACCTCGATGAACTAATGAAGTTAATCACCAAGATTAAAGATAGACTTAATATATTAAACGATGGGTCTTTTGAATTGAATGATATGGTTTCTGAACAACTCAATAGATTAAATCAATAAGCAAAAAAATTATCGAATAGTTTAAAACACAAAAGCATAAATTTTGTTAAGCTAGTTGTGATAATAGAAAATTTTGAGTCTAAATGTCCTAATAAAAAATACTAATATTCTTAATTTAAAAGAAAGTACAATTTAGTAACTTAGCACCAGCGATAGCATCAAAGGTGCTTTTTTGCACATAAAAACTATCTAAAAACTAATCTAGATAGTTAAATTGTGTGTATCGCATTACGACATTTAGTTTTTTATCTCTTTTTAGGTTTATAAAAAGCTCGATCTTCTAAAGGATAAATACGATTAGTAAATTCCCCTTCATTTGTGTCTTTATAAGCTTTTTCAAGGATATTCATTTTGGCATCTAAATCATCTGCAATACTGAGCACTAAAGCTTCCCTAGTCATTGGAAGAACAGGTGAACCAAATTCTTTCTTTCCGTGATGTGACAAAATCATATGTTCAAGAAGCATTGGTACTTCACCTTTAATATTTAGTTTATCCGCAGCTTCTTTAATCTCTGCTTGCATAATAGAGATATGTCCAATAAGTTTTCCTTCGGTTGTATAAGTTGGAATAATTGGTCCTGATAATTCTTTAATTTTGCCTAAATCATGAATTAAAGCGCCACCAATTAAGATATCTTTATCTAAATCCTTATATATATCTGCAAGAGTTACCACTAATTTAGTAACGGAAATTGAATGATATAATAAACCAGAGCAATACTCATGATGATTTCTTGTCGCGGCAGGATGTTTTAAATAATCGCCATAGTTTTTATTAATTAATTCTTCAACGATTGCTTTAACATCTTTATCTTTAATCATGTTTAAATATTCATGTAATTCATTTTCAAGAGTTTTAACCTCTACCGGCGCGGACATCACAAAATCTGAAGCGTTGTAATCTTCAATTGCTTCAGCACTAATAATCTTTAGTTGTAAATTATTACGATACATATTTGATTCGCCTAAAATGTGAACAATATTTCTTATTTTAAAGAGATTAATATCATCTTCTGTTGCGTCCCATTTTTTAGCTTCGATTGTCCCAGTAGAATCTTGTAATGTTACATTTAAATATTGTGAATTGTTATTTGATACACCCTTTGTCACATTGCTAACAAGACATATCAAATCAACTTTTGTACCATCTTTTAAATCTTCAATCTTCATAATCATCAAGCTCCTTAATTGCTGCATTAATTTTATCATATTTGTAGCCTTTTTTCATTAGGCTATGCTTTACTTCATTAATTAAATCTCTACCACTATATTTTTTATATTTGTTTTTGTATATTTTTTCTAAATCTTTAGCTAACGCTAAAGCATCTGTTTCTTCATTTTCTGTTACAAATTTATCAATTGCTACTTTAGAATCATCAAAATCATAACCCAAATTAATCAAGCTTCGTAAAATATTATCACATTTCTTTTGATAATTATAATTACGATATTTTTTATCTAATTTTTTAACTATATTTTCAAGTTGATTCATCTTTTCTTCTTCGTTAAAAGAAATACTATTAACCACTTTTTCATCTATTCCTTTTTTAAGTAATTCATTCTTGATTTTATGTGGCCCATATCCTTTAATAGAGGCATTATATAGATATTCATTAACATAGTTACTGTCGTTTAAATAATTTAATCTCTTAAGTTTTAAAATAACATCGCGAATAATATCTTTGGAATAATTGGATTTAACAAGTTTTAAATAAATCTCTTTTTCAGTATAAAGTCCATGCGATAAAATGCGATATGCTTTATTTAATGCTTTAGTCATATTACCACTTTTAGAGATGTTATTTAAGTCTTCTTTATTTAATTCTTTATTAGGAAAAAGATAATAATCCATAACTATACCTTCTGTTATTTCCATTTCTTCACCATTAGAAAGGATTAATAACACTTTTTTCTTAAAGTGCTTTATGTCTTTAATAAAAATCTTACCAGTACTTTCTAATTGCACGTTTATATACCTCCATAATATTTGAATAGAAGTTATCTAAAGAATACTTTTGAGTAATTTTATAAGCATTTTCAATAATTTGTTTTTGTTTTGCTTCATCTTGCTTCATAATAGCTAAAACACGTCTTGCCATATCATCGACATCATTAAAGAAATAACCTGTCTCGTTATCAATTATGACATCCGCTAAATTCTC
Source organism: uncultured Erysipelotrichaceae bacterium (assembly GCA_900315885.1). Taxonomy (GTDB): domain Bacteria; phylum Bacillota_I; class Bacilli_A; order RFN20; family CAG-826; genus RUG131. The sequence continues at coordinate 40,758 of ONAT01000001.1, read as the reverse complement.
ATCAAACTTTGCTAAAACTAGTAAGCGAGAGGCCATAGCCTCCATAAATGTTAATCCTTGAGTCTCAGTAACGGAAGCAGAGACAAAGATATTAGAGGCGTGATAAAATCCTGGCACTTTACTTGCATCAACTGGACCCACAAACACAACATCATCATTTAATTTGAGTCTATTTGCTTGTTCTTTAAGGTTATCTAAATCTGGCCCTCCACCAACAATTAATAGTTTAATTTTTTTCTTAGTTTTTGTTTTTAATTTAGCAAAGCCATCAATAATAGCATCAATTGATTTTTCTTTAGCGATTCTTCCTAAAGACAAAATAACAAAAGCATCGTTTAAATCGTAACGTCTTTTAATATCTTCAACTTCTGTTTCATTTACGTTTTCATATTTTGAAAAATCAATACCCGTTGGGACAATATTGATATATGATTCATAGCCATATTTTCTAATTGCATCTTTTGTCTTCTCACTAGGAGAAATAAATTCTGTAGTAGTAGACGCCATTGTCTTTGAAAAAGAACGAACAATTTGTTTAGCAATTCGATCAAAGAATCCATTACTTTTAGTCACATAATATGTATAATCTTCAATCATTGTATGATATGTATAAACTAAAGGTTTCTTTAGTTTTTTGGCGACAATTCGTCCAAATATTCCAATGCTAGCTTCTGTATTAACATGAATTACATCTGGCTTCATTGTTTTAATAATTTTCATAGCTTTTGAACTATAAAAACTAGAAAAGCGATATGAATACAATTTTTTAAGTTCAATACCAGGAATTCTTAAAATATTATCTTCATACATCATTTCTTTATTAAAAGGGTTTGTGCACACTACATACGCATTATGTCCGTTTTTTCTAAGCACATTAAATAAATTAAAGGTGGACGTTGCCACCCCATTTATTTCTGGAGGAAAAGTATCAGTAAATATAACAATATTCATATTTTTTCCTCCTTTTTGCATTTTAATTATAACATCATTTATCTAAAATTTTGTCTCAATTTAATTTATCTAATATATTTTTTACGCCGTGATTATCATTTGATTCAGCAATAATATCCGCTTTTGCTTTGATGTTATCATTCGCATTCGCCATTAAAACATTAATAGAGCATTCTCTAAACATTGGAATATCTATAATAGAATCCCCAAAACTCATACAATTTTTCTTTTTTAGTCCTAATATTTTTTTCAAAACATGTATAGCTATACCTTTATCAATATCTTTACTTGATATTTCAATAAAAGTGGGTTTACTTCTCTTTACTAAAACTTCTTTATATTTTTGCTTTAAAGCTGGATATAATTTTTCTATAATTGCTTCATCGGCAATAAACATAACTTTAATAATGCTATTTAATTTTTTTGCATCATCAATTTCTGTTGCTTCCATTTCAACAATGTTTTCTTCTATTTTTGTATAATTATTACGTTTATTTACATACCAATTAAATTCATCAAAAACAGAAACGGAATATTCACTTTCTTTAAATTCTTCAAAGATATCATACGCAATTTGCTTTGGTAATGGGTATGATTTTATAACATTCTTATTTGCGTCAGTTATGAGCGCTCCATTACTACATATTAATATAGTATCGAGATCTAATTGATCGTAAATTTTTTTCATACCACCAAAATTTCTTCCACTTACAAGGAAAAAGTTTTTATTATCTTTAATGCGTTTTACCGACGTAATTGTTTCTTCATCTAAACGAGATTTAGAATTCACTAATGTTCCATCTATATCGCAAAAAATACTTGTAATTTCATTTAAGCGCTCCATCGGTTTTTTCTTTGGTTTAACAAGAAAACGTATAATAAAGAACATAATTGGTAACGAACATATTGGTGAAAGGAAATATGACCAGTTCGCAGATAATCCAATGACACCTTCAAATAGCCAAATAAATAATTCTTGGCAAATAAAGTTAGGAATAGAACTTACTGGATAAACTAACATACGTTTCAAACTCCATTTGGTTTGGAAGGCGATTAAAGCTTGAAATGTATAAGCAACTGGTAATAATAAAACGAAAACAATTAAATAAGGTATGTCCCAATTAGGCAATGGAAAATTAACTGGAATTTCTATTTTTGCATTCCAATTCAAACTAACAAAAAGTGCACGCATAAGCATAGCTCCAACCATACCTAAAACTGTATTAATACCACCAGCGATTAAAAAGCGAAATGATTCTTTTGAATATAATGTCCAAAATAATTTTTCTATTTTTCCAAATAAACTAGATTCGTTTTTAAAAATCTTATTCATCATTATCACCTTGAATAAATAATAGCATAAAAACAAGCATGAAAAAAGACCAACATAGTTGGTCTTTAGTTATTAAAATAATACTTCTCTTGCTTTATCTTTAATTTCTTTAGATGTTGAGAAAGGAATTCTTGTTGTATAACCATTCTTAGCTGCAACAATTTTCTTTGTTGGCCAATCCATGATGTCAGAGTTCCATTGTCTAATTGTGTCGTTATAAACTTCTCTAGCCGCTGTAATTTCACGTTGTAAGTATGCGTTTTGTTGCATTGCATCAGCGATTTCTTTATGAGCTTGTAATTCAGGATATTTTTCAACCGCAACATTGATTTTTGCATTCATATTATCAACTTGTGTTGCAGTAGCGTTTAAGTCAGCATTTGGATTGACACCTGCACGGTAAGCAGCGATGTCTTTAAATGTTGATTTGTCTAAATCTACAGCTTTTTCTAAAAGTTTTGCAACGTTTGTTAAGATAACAACTCTTTGTTCTAAATAGTTATCGATTTGTGAAGCATCGTGTTGGATTTTTTGTTGTAACTTATCTAAATATTCTTTAGCGTGTATTTTCTTAAATAAGAAGATAATTCCTGGAATAATTAATGGGAACCAAAGAAAAATTTCAAATATCGTGGAACCAACACCAACTTTAACGGGGATTTGTTTTTCAATAACATTAACGTCTCTACCCTCTTTATTGACTGGGCCTGTCATTTCGTCTAATTCATTAGCCATTTACATTTCCTCCTTTGGTCTAATTATTGTTGAGAGAATCACGAATATACGCTAGTAATCCTCTTTGTTTTATTATAGCACCAATAGAATCATTTTGCGAACTATCATTTACATTTTCTGTCACAATTTCTGTAACTTGTTCTAGTGGTTCAAATTCATAATACGTAACTGGGATTGTATGCCATCTTCCATCTCCGCCTAATTTGCTTACATTTTCAATTTTTTCAATCTTTTGGAATGAATGAGCTGAAATAGAAACAATGTCTTTTTTGCCTTCTTTAACAACGTTACCAGCTTTTAAGATAACATCAGTATCTGAATCAGGATGCGCAAACACACTGTGATCAAATGCGTTAGCTAATGTCTCTTGTTCAAACATTGTAGTGTTACTGCGGTAAGTATCTTTATAGATGTATTCTGGAGTTTTATGTTGTTGATAAAGTGGAATACTTAAGAGTGGTGCAAAATCAAAGAACATACTCTTGAAATATTCATCGTTAAAATCAACGAAGTGCTTTTTAGCATACTCGTAATCAAAGTGTGTAAAGTTGGTTGGCGCAGCTGTAATATCATGTTTTTGTCCATGTTCAGTTTTAATAAAGTTAACTTTTTTCTTCTTCACAAAAACGAAGTCATCACCATATGGCTCTTTAGTAGTAATGAGATTAATCATACTTTGTTGGGCAAGTGGTGTAAATAATAATCTAAACTCAACTTCATTATCACGGTTAAACGCTCTAAATAGTGCTTCAAATTTAATATTTGATAAAGCCGTAAATTGTGAGCCAGCTTTATCACCGATATCTTCACGAACCATCTTATCTAAAGTCTTTTCTGATTGCTTTACATATCTTTCAATTTCTTTTTCATCCATGTTATTAGCGTTTGATGGTTTACGTGAAAAAGACAATTTAGGCGCTGCATCGTTTCCATATATTAACCAAGTTTCATAATAATAATTAGGAGCAGGTCTAGTCACATAAGCAGTAAGTGTTTGAGAACGCGTTACAGCTTGTCTTTTGCCATTAACGGTTTGATATTCTGTCCAAGTAATAACAATAGAATTTGAATATGTTGTATCGACCATTCCTTGAATATAAACTTTTTGGAATACGAATGGATTTCCTAAGATAGATCCTGATTGAACGAAACACGTTGAAGCAGTGGTTTCTGATGATTCATATTCACTAAAACCAAATCTTTCACGCAAGAACTCAGCTTTACTAGGTTGAAAGTTTTCATCAAGTTCAATTAACGGACACGTTTTAGTAACAAGTCTTGCACACATTCCCCAGTCATAGCTATTGTTTAATCCTGACATTTGTTCATATGCTGTCTTTAAGAGTTCTCCAGCATTTTTTTCTATTTTTTCAATTATAGTGTCAAATTCTTTAATCTGTGGATTAATCTTCTTCTTAGTTAAATAAATAATGAGAAACGCTAGTGGCAAACTAACACAAGCAATAATGATTTTAACTGCAAAATTATCATCATTAGTAAACATAAGTAAGAACATTACCACTGCTAAAATAATTAGCAAAACAGCAAGAATATATAGGAATGTCTTCAACACTCTCTTTTTTTCTCTTTGTGATTTTGAATTTTCTAAATCTTTTTGTGTTTTATAATAATTCTTAACTGTAGCTCTGTTTTCTTCAATATTTATATTGGATTTTTTAGCTAATTCATCGAAAAAGTCACTCGCATTCTTATGATGATCTTCTTTTAATTGAAGTTCATACGCCTTTCTCGGATTTAACAAATCAACTGGACTTATCATTTAGTTCACCCCTAAAATTAACTTACACTCAAATATTACCATATTCGAATAACAATGTGTATTATTTATTAACTAACTGTTTTTCATCAAAAATATACATAATCGACGATAACAACGCTAATGCCATAATAACATATCCCATCCATGTCATTCCCATACCTAAAATGACACGAACTAAAGTCATTATCACTATTGCAATTTCAAAATAACATACTAAGCCTTCGACTTTTTTATTAGGTTTAAAGAAACTATAGATTAGCATTATTATACAAACACCAGTGAAAATCCCGATGATAAGCGGCAAGAAATCTGCGTATCCACAAGGAAGCATATCAAAGTATGACGTATAAGTAGGCTTTAGTATTATGTTCCCGTTTTGATCCTCGCTTGAAAAATATAAAACAAGTGATTTTGGTAATAATTCTAAGACAAACATCGCTATAAGCATTAAACCATTAACAATCTTTTTCATCGTTTTCCCCTCGTAAGATATGTAGTATAGAGATATTGTTATAGAGAAGCAATATTTCCTTCAGATATGATTTACAACGCATATTTTATTAGTAATATTACTGTTTTTATACTGGTCGGAACGGTGAGAATCGAACTCACGACCTCTTGCTCCCGAAGCAAGCGCGCTACCAACTGTGCCACGTCCCGATTTATGCCCATATATAAATATGGGCTAATGATTATTATATATTAAAGAATGAGAACAAGTCCATTTGATTTGTTTCAGCTAAACCTTTTAAAGCGCCTAATTCCTCTAACTTTGCCACATGGGTTTGTGATAATCTTGTACGCTCTAACAAATCTTCTTTAGATATAAATTTGCCGTTTTTTCGAGCTTCAATCACTGATATTGCGGCAGCATCACCAAGTCCATCAATTGTAACAAATGGAGGAATTAGTGTCTTATCTTCATGGTTAACAACAAAATGTGTTGCATCTGATTTATATAAATCAATATTTTCAAACTTGTAACCACGTTCCGCCATTTCAAGACAAATTGTTAAAGTCTTAGATATATCTTCTTCTTTTTGTGAAGAATTGAATCCTTTTTGTTTGATTTCATCTAATCTAGCAATAATTGCTTTTTCACCTTTTAACATAGTTTCAAGTTCAAATTGCTTACAACGAACAGAAAGGAATACTGCGTAATATTCTAGTGGCATATGAACCTTAAACCAGGCAACACGAATAGCCATCATAACATATGCGGTCGCATGAGCTTTTGGGAACATGTATTGAATCTTGTTACATGAATCAATATAATATTGTGGAATATTATTCTGTTTCATAATGGCTTCGTACTCTTTATTAACTTTTCTTCCTTTACGGACATCTTCCATAATCTTAAATGCCGTTAATGGCTCAACGCCATGCGCGGATAAATAAGTCATAATATCATCACGACATCCAATAACTTCACGTAAAGTACAAGTTCCGTTACGAATTAATTCTTGTGCGTTTCCAGCCCAAACACCAGTACCATGTGATAAACCAGACAAAATTAATAAGTCCGAGAATAATTTTGGATTAGTTTCCTTTAACATTTCTCTTCCTAAATTCGTACCAAATTCTGGAATACCTAAAGCACCAGTGGATTCATTTAAGTAATTAGAATGGCATTTTAATGGTTCTCTAGAAGAGAATAATAATAATGTTTCTGGGTCATTAATAGGAATAGTTTTAACATCGATACCCGTAATATCCGACAATGCTTTTAACGCCATAGGGTCAACATGTCCTAGTAAGTCAAGTTTTAATACATTATCGTGAATAGCGTGGAAGTCAAAGTGTGTAGTCTTCCAAGCTGCTTCTTTATCATCAGCAGGGTATTGAATTGGTGTAAAGTCATAAACCTCAAATTCGGTAGGAATAACAACAATTCCACCTGGGTGTTGACCAGTTGTTCTTTTAACACCAATACATCCCGCAGCTAAATATTCAATTTCCGCTTTGCTAATCTTATCTAAATTCTTACCAATCTTTGGTCCAATACGTTCAAAATATCCTTTAGCGTAACCATACGCATTCTTTTCAGCGACTGTTTCAATAGTGCCAGCTTTAAATACGTTATCAGCGCCCAATAATTCTTTGGTATATAAGTGCGCACGTGGTTGGTAATCACCTGGGAAGTTCAAGTCAATATCTGGAACTTTATCAGCGTTAAATCCTAAGAAAGTAGCAAATGGAATATTTTGACCATCATGTACCATCTTTGTGCCACATATTGGGCAGTTCTTTTCTGGTAAATCAAAACCAGAAGAAACTTTTGGTAAACCTTCAAATTCACTATGTTGACAATGCGGACAATAATAATGTGGCGGTAACGGATTAACTTCTGTAATATTTGCCATGGTCGCAACAAACGATGAACCAACAGATCCACGCGAACCTACCATGTAACCATCTTCATTGGCTTTTTTAATAATTTTATGAGCAATATAGTAAATAACGGAATATCCGCCCTTAATAATACCATTAAGTTCTTTTGTTAAACGGTCTTCAACAATTGCAGGTAATTGCTTACCATACATTTTATGTGCAGTTTCAAAACACATTTCTTTTAACATATTTGCACAGTTTTCAATTGTAGGTGTATAAAGTTTATCTTTTATTGGGTTTAAACTCTCAATTGAATCAGCAATAATATTTGTATTAGTGACAACAATTTCATACGCTAAATCTTTACCTAAATACTCAAAAGCATCAAGCATTTCTCTAGTAGTACGATAATGTTGATCTGGATTTTCAAAATAATCCATATTTTCACGTGAATATGGCATCAATGGGTGATTGATATTACCAATTGCTTTTGCACTAATAAATACATCACGATATTTCTTTTGCTCTGGATTTAGGTAATGAACATCGCCAGTTGCTACAACTAATTTGTTTTGTTCTTTGCTTGCGGCAATAATATCACGTACAAAAGTATGACATTGTTCCACATCTTCAATATCACCCATATTGATTAAATATGAGTAATTGGCATCTGGTTGAATTTCAATGTAGTCATAAAATGAAACCACTCTTTTTAAAACATCTTTTGTTCTAGTACGAGCAGTATCAAAGACTTCGCCATTAAAACAAGCACTACCTAAAAGTAAATGTTTACGATGTTCTATTAAAACACTTCGTGGTACTTTCGGTACATTAGCAAAATATTTGATATGTGAATATGAAACTAGTTTAAATAAATCTTTCATCCCTTCCGCATCTTTTACTAACGCCACAACGTGGAAAGGTCTTAAATGTTTATAGTGTTTTTCCTCTAACTTAAGGTCTCCTAAGTCCGCATGTGTCATGTGTGGATTATTTTTAGTAAGCAAAGCAATCATTGCTTGCCATACATCATTTGTAACACTTGCGTCGTAATCCGCACGGTGAGCTTCATCTTCGTTATAAATAACATCCATATTACGACACAAAGTACCTAAACGATGGTTACGAGACTCAGGAAATATATATCTTGCTAAAGCAAGTGTATCAACAACTGGATTTGTAAATGGCTTTTCGCCAACTTTGCGACATGCTTCATTTAAAAATCCAATATCGAAGTCTGCGTTATGTGAAACTAAGATAGCATTGCCAATAAATTCACGCATTTTGTGAACTGCTTCAATTAAACTTAATCCATCTTTTAGCATATCATCAGTAATACCAGTAAGTTCACTAATCTTCTTTGATAATTTTCTATTAACTTTTACAAATAAATCAATATGTTCAGTTACGATACCGTGAATAAATTTAACGGCACCAAACTCAATAATGTCATCATATTTTGCCGATAATCCTGTGGTTTCAAAATCGAATACAACATATTCAGCACTCGACAGTTCACGGTTGCAAGGATTTCTTATCGCATTTACTTCATCATCCACAACATAAAGTTCACATCCATAAAGAATTTTAACGCCTAATTTTTTACCTACATTTTGAGCTTCTGGGAATGCTTGAACGACTCCATGGTCTGTAACCGCAATAGCCTTATGCCCTAATTGTTTAGCTAAGGCAATGTAATCTTTCATATCAGTTACACCATCCATGGTGGACATTTTAGTGTGTAAATGAAGTTCTACTCTTTTATTTTCTTCGTCATCAACACGTGGTTCATCATCTGGTAAAATATCAATGAATCGAGCCATAACCACTAATTCTTTCGAGAATATATCATATGATGCATTACCGCGTATTCTAACATTCATACCTGGTTTTAGTGACTTTAGTTTTTCAACATTTAATACTTTGCTTTCAAAAACTTTAACATGAATTGCTCCTGTTTCATCCACAATTCCAAATGTTGCAAGCATCTTACCTTTTTTGGTAGTGGTTGAAGTAGTGTTAAATATTTTTCCATCAAAATCAACATTTTCGGAATTTGTATCGATTGAAGCAATTTTAATATGAATATACGAGAATTTATTAAATTTGCTACTTTCTTTAAAAGGCTCATAATTATCTAAAGCATTATCTGCAGCCTCAATTCTTTCATTCTCTTTTTGCTCATAATCTTCTTTTAAAAATTCATCTTCATCAATGTAGTCATCTTCATCATCTTCTTCAACTTCCTCAACATCTTCAGTTTTTTCTTCTATATCTTGATGAATAGTTGAAGCAAAAACTACGACTTCATAATCATAATTAATAGTATTTAAAATATTATTGAAATCTTTAACTTTATTAGCAAGTTCATCAGCGTTATTAGATTCAATAACTAATTTGTTTTTTTCAAAATGATAGTCATCTAAAAACGCAATATTGTTATTTGCATAATACCAATCACTAAACAAGTGATAAACGTCATCATTTGTAGGCATTGTATTATATTTATAAATAATGTGATATTTATATGTTGTTATGGTTGTTAAGCAATATAAGAAAGTCATTAGACGGTTATAATCCCAAGGAATATCCTTACGGATAACCATCTCTAATATTTTTTCTTTTGTACTAAGTGGTGACCATTCGCACATATCAAAAGACATGTCATAATCATCGACATTTTCAATATGTATATTTCTTAAAAATCTTTCGAAAACACTTCGATCCATTTACTTCACCTGCAATACTACTTAAATAACCCAATTATATCTCTACCTGTAACAAATATCATTAAGCCAAAGAGCAACACTAATCCTATCGCGGACATAACGCTCTTGACCTTTTCTGGAACTTCTTTTCGTGTAATGCCCTCGATTGCGACAACTAATAAATGCCAGCCATCTAAACCAGGGAATGGCAATAAATTAAATATTGCTAAGTTTACCGATAGAGCGCCCCATAAATATAGATAAAGTCCAAAATAATGCATTTCAAGGACTTGACTTGATGTTGATAAAATTGCGACTGGTCCACCGATTTGATCCCAGTTCTTACCAACAAACAAGCCACCTAAAGTTTTAAAAATTAAAACGGTATTTTCACCAAAGTCTTTGTTAGTTTGTCTAACAGCTTCGCCAAATGTATAACGGAATTGACGGAAATATGATGAAACGCCCATTTTTTCCCACTCTGCTTGTTTATTCTCATTTAATTTCAAATTGCCTTGTTCATCTAAAACAGGATGTAATACTATAGTTGCAACTTTACTACTTATCGTATTATCTTTTTCACTTGCATAAGTAATTTTAATAGTCATCGTGTCATCTTTACTTTTTGGAGTAGTTTCTGATGTATAAGTAAAGCCATATTCACTTGACCATAATTCGCTTGGATTAGAGGAACTAATATCTGATTTTTTCAAAGAACTACATGCATTTGCCCCGTTAATAGAGCAATCTTTTTCAATACGTATAATGTAGTCTCCAGTCTTAATATCTGTTTCATTGGCAATACGAGATTCTTCTATAACTGTTACTTGATTTGTTAGTTCACGTTGATTACAAAACGCATTATTAGAGAAAAACAATACATAACCAAGGACAAAATTTAAAATAATACCCGCTGCCATGATAATTGCTCTTTTCCACTTCTTGATACCTGTTAAACTACGTGTTTGAGGTACTGAACCATCTTCAATTTCAATTCCTTCACCAAACATAGAAACATAGCCACCTAAAGGAATCGCACGAATTGAATAAGTGGTTTCACCTTTTTTCTTGTGGAACAATTGAGGTCCAAAGCCAATTGAAAACTCATTAACATAAACATTAAAAAGTTTCGCCATTGAGAAGTGACCTAATTCATGAATTGTTACTAATAATCCGATACTTACAATAAAAAGCAAAATTGAAACAATACTAATTGATGCTAAAATCATTTTTTATCCCCCTTTATAATTTTTTGGGCTTCAAGGCGAGCCCATTTATCCGCCTTAACAATCTCTTCCACTGACAAATGATTATTTGGAACGTGTTTATCTAACACTGTCTTTATAATCTTTTCAATGTCTAAGAAAGCTATTTTTTTATCTAAGAAAGCATAAACTGCTTCTTCGTTTGCAGCATTTAATACCGTTGGAAAAGTTAATCCTTTTTGTAAAGCTTCGCGAGCGTAATACACGCACGGATATCTTTCGTAAGTGAACTTACGGAAATGGAATGTTCCAAAGTCCTCTAATGGTAAAGAGGAAAATGTATTTTTAGTGCGTTTTTTACGATATAAAGCATACGCAATTGGAACACGCATATCTGCAGGTCCAATATCGGCTAGATAAGAACCATCGACAAATTCCACAAGTGAATGAATATGTGATTCGTCATGTAATAATACATCTATTTGCGCTAATGGATAATGGAATAAATGATACGCTTCAATAATTTCAAATCCTTTATTCATCATCGTTGCGCAGTCAATGGTTATTTTCTTTCCCATATTCCAAGAAGGATGTTTAAGAGCATCTTCGACAGTTACATTAGTTAATTCATCTCTTGATAAATCACGGAAACTTCCGCCAGATGCTGTTAAAATTAATCTTTTAACTTTTTTATTTCCATGGAGACACTTTGCTAATGCGACATGTTCGCTATCAATTGGATATAAATTAACATTATTTTCTTTAAGTAATTTATTAACAATTTCTCCTCCAACAACCAAAGATTCTTTGTTAGCTAAAGCGACATCTTTGTGTGCTTTGATTGCTGTGATTGTTGGAATAAAGCCCACAAATCCAACGAGAGCGTTAACCACTAAATCACAATCTACTTCGTTAATTAAATCAATTAAACCTTGATCACCATAACCAAATCTAATATTCGGGTACTGCTTTTTTAGTTCTAGATAGTCTTTTTCTTCTTTTACAACAACGAAAGATACTTCTTTAAACTTTTTTAAAATATCGTGAATAACATTTACTCTTTTACCAACCGAAAAGCCACGCAAGAAGAATTTGCGAGGATGTTTCAATATAATGTCAATTGTTTGTGAGCCAATTGAACCTGAAGCTCCTAATAAAATTAATCTTTCCATTTACGCTAAAAAACTCCATCCGTGTTCCATAAAGATTATGACAATTGCCACAATTAAAGAAGTAACTAATATTGAATCTAAACGATCTAATACCCCACCATGTCCTTTTAAGACAGTTCCAAAATCTTTAATGCCGTAATTTCTTTTAATTGAAGAGAAAATGAAATCTCCAATATTTGAGGTTAAAGGTATTATCAAAGAGATAATAACAATATTATAGACGTGATTTATGTCTAAAATTGGTAGTAATGGATAATTAATTTTTGCCATAACATATGCAAAAGTAAAACTCAATAAAGCAGATACTATAACGCCACCTACAAATCCTTCCCAAGTCTTTTTTGGAGAAATTCTTTCATTCATTTTGTGTTTGCCAAATAATACTCCCGCAAAATAAGCTCCTGCATCACATAAGCAAGTACCTAAAATCACATAAATAAGTAATAAAGAATTTCTTAAATCAAAAAATGATTCTTTAGGATAAGAGAAACCTGGATGATATCTTAAAAATAAAATTGATTGTATTGCTAAACCAATGAATACCATCATTGTACATAAATATGTTGCATCAGATACATTGAACTTTTCATGATTTAAAGTCATTGAGAATAAAACCACAAAAGCAAAAGCTATACCAATAACTGAAGCATTTAAGGTTTCAAAACCATTTGAGAACGACCACAAATTCAAATTCCATTGTGATTGATTTAAATTATTTTTTACTAAAATCCAAAATATAAACGAATATGTTAATAAATGGACAAACACATGTAAAAACAAATTATAAGCTTTATTCTTTGGTGCATTGATAAATTCATGACACGCAAAGAACGAAGCGACAAAGACAAGAATCGCAAAGAACCAGTGTCCTATTAATAAACACGGTAAACATATAGCAATTAAAATAATTGCTGTAACAATTCTTTGTCCCATAGAGGTTTTAGTTTCATTACTTAATTTATTCATTTTTTAAACCTCCAAATCTTCTATTTCTTCCTTCATAAATCTTTAAACACTTGATTAATTCTTTTTTAGTAAAACTTGGCCAAGGTGTAACTGGGAAAATCATTTCCGCGTACGCTAATTCCCAAAGCATATAGTTTGAGATTCTTTGCTCACCTGATGTTCTAATCATCAAATCCACTGGCGGCAAGTTAGCACACATCATATGATTCTCAAAAACTTGTTCATTTATATCATCTAAATTAATTACTCCATTTTTAACATCTAACGCTAAAGATTTAGCAGCGCGAGTAATTTCATCTTTTCCACCATAATTAAGGCAAATATTAAAGACGTGTTTCTTTAAATCTTTTGTCATTTCAATTGATTTTCTAATTGTTTCTTGACTATGTTCTGGAAGTCTTGTTATATCTCCCATTAAATGAACGCGTACTCCTCTTTCAATGAATTCGGCGATGTTATCATTAAAGAAATCATCAAGATAATAAAATAAGTGATCAATTTCATCTTGTGGTCTAGACCAATTTTCTGTTGAAAAAGCATAAAGACTAACACAATAAATGCCTAAATCTGCGCAAGCACGCACAATTTCTATGACGCGTTTGCATCCTTCTTTATGACCTAAATGACGTGGGAGTAATCTTCTTTTCGCCCATCTACCATTACCATCCATAATGAAAGCAATGTGTTCTAATTTTTTTGTTAGTTTAAATTCTTCTTTCTTCATTTTTTGGCCACCACCCTGACTTTATTTATATTATACATTTTATGTAGTAATATAAATAGTAAAAAAATTATTTTAAAAAAAGTCAGCAAACTGCTGACTCTTAAATCTCCATGATTTCTTTTTCTTTTTTGGCTATTGAAGCATCGATAGCTTTAACAGCATCATCTGTAGCTTTTTGAATTTCGTTCTCTAATCCTTTTGCAATATCTTCTGGTAAATCTTTATCTTTCTTTACCTTGTCGTTATAATCACGACGGATATTACGAATTACAACTTTAGCTTCTTCACCATATTTTTTAGCGGTTTTAACTAATTCGCGACGACGATCTTCCGTTAATGTAGGGAAAACCAAACGAATTGAATCACCATCATTAATTGGGTTAACGCCAATATTTGCTTCGTTAATTGCGGTAACAATTGCTTTTACATCGTTACGATCAAACGGCTTAATAACTAAGACATTAGCTTGTAAATTACTAATTGAAGCAATATAAGTAATAGGTGTTTTATCACCATAATAATCTGCTTTGATATCTGCAATTGTTGCGGCAGAAACTCTTCCAGCACGTAATGTGCTCAATGATTTTTCAAAGTTTTCGTTTGCTAAAGACATTTCTTCAGCGCATTCAAGAATTAATTCATCTTGTTCCATTTTTATTCTCCCTTTCTAATGGTTGTTCCAACATCTTCACCATTAACTAATTTTTCAATATTTGATGCATCATTCATATTGAAGACACGAATTTCAATGTCATGGTCTTGAAGTAACGCAACTGCGGTTGGATCCATTACTTTAAGATTCATTTGAAGCATTTCTGCAAATGTAATATTCTTAATGAATTTTGCATCTTTTGAAACGCGAGGATCAGCAGAATAAACGCCATCAACACCATTTTTAGCCATTAAAATAGCATCAGCTTGGATTTCCATTGCACGTAACGTTGCACAAGTATCGGTTGTAAAATATGGGTTTCCTGTACCACCTGCAAAAACAACAACACGTCCTTTTTCAAGATGTCTAATTGCTTTTCTACGGATGTAAGGTTCCGCTACTGAACGAACTTCAATAGCGCTCATAACTCGACAATCCATGCCTGCATTTTCAATTGCGCTTTGTAATGCTAAAGAATTAATAATTGTTCCTAGCATTCCCATATAGTCAGCGGTACTTCTTTCAATACCGATTTGTTCAGCTAATTTGCCTCTCCAAATATTTCCTGCTCCAACGACGATGGCGACTTGCATACCTTTTTCAACCATCATTTTAATTGAAGCAGCTACATGGTCTAAGCTATATGACTCTAAGATAACTTTATTGTTTTTATCTGCAAGTGCTTCTCCACTTAATTTTAGTAATACACGTTTATAATTTTTCATGCCTGTATCCTCCTTTTATGAAAAGAACACTCAAAAAGAGTGTTCATAAATTATTTAAGTTGGCTCATTACTTCGCTAGCAAAATCATCTTTACGTTTTTCGATGCCTTCGCCAACCATATAACGTACAAATTTGACAACTTTAATACTATGTTGTTTTAAGAAATTGCCAACACTTGTTCCTGGTTCTAGTAAGTAGTCTTGTTCTGCTAAAGTTGTTTCTGATAATTGCTTGTTAACTTTTCCTTCAACAATTTTCTTAACAACTGCTTCTGGCTTATTAGCTAATTTTTCATCAGCCTTACTAGCTTCCATTTGGATTGCAGTTTCGTGTGCTAATACATCAGCAGGAATGTCTTCCTTGTTAATGTATAAAGGATTGTTTGCTGCGATGTGCATTGCAATACCTTTTGCTGCTTCATCTGCTTTATCAAGAACAACTAAAACAGAAATCTTTCCACCCATATGGATGTAAGTGCCAAAGCTTTCTTCACCATTTAATGCAACGATTTCAAAACGACGTAAATCTAATTTTTCGCCAATTTTAACAGTAGCGTTAGTGAATAATTCTGCGATTGCAGGATGTGCTTTTGCTTCTTCAACTGTCTTGATGTCGTTTTGCATAATTAAATGTGCAACTTCTTCAACAAGAGTTTTGAAAGCATCAGATTTAGCAACGAAGTCTGTTTCACAGTTGACTTCAATAATAATTGCTTTTCCGCATTTATCACATGCTTTAACAAAAGTTAAACCTTCTGCAGCAATACGGCTTGCTTTTTTAGCAGCCTTAGCAATACCTTTTTCTCTTAACCAGTCACAAGCTTTTTCGATGTCGCAATCAGTCTCTTCAAGAGCCTTTTTGCAGTCCATCATTCCTGCACCAGTACGTTCACGTAAAACTTTAATTAATTCGATAATAGGTTTTGCCATTGTTTTATTACTCCTTAGTTTCTTCTGATTTTGCTTCTTCTTTAGCAGGTTTTCTTCTTGCTGGTTTACGAGCAGGCTTTTCTTCGACTTTTTCTTCTTCTGCCTTTTCTTCTTCAACTTTGTCTTCTGCTTTTAAAGCATCGTTCATAGTAACTTCTGCGCCATCTTCATCTTTTGTATAAGCAATAATTGTTTGTCCGCCTTTAGCTTCAACAATTGCATCTGCTAATACTGCAAGAATTAAATGTACAGAACGAATTGCATCATCATTTGCAGGAATTGGATAGTCTACTTCTTCTGGATCAGCGTTTGTATCACAGATACCGAAGACAGGGATTCCTAATTTACGACCTTCAGCAACTGCATTGTGTTCCATACGTGGGTCTACAACGATAATTGCGTTAGGTACTTTACGCATTTCTTTAATACCTTCTAAGTTCTTTGTTAAACGATCTTGTTCTTTCTTTAAAAGAGCAACTTCTTTCTTAGGTAAAGCATCAAATGTGCCATCATCAGCCATTTTTTCTAATTCTTTTAAATGACGGATTGAATTTGTGATTGTCTTGAAGTTTGTTAATGTTCCGCCTAACCAACGATTTGTGATGTAGAAAGAACCTGAACGGTTTGCTTCTTCAACAACTTCTTCTTGGACTTGCTTTCTTGTTCCGACGAATAATACTTTTCCGCCTTCTTCAACGATTTTCTTTAAAGCAGCATAAGCTTCTTCAATCTTAGCAGCAGTCTTTTGGAGATCGATAATGTATACTCCATTTCTTGAACCAAAAATGTATTTTTTCATCTTTGGGTTCCATCTTCTTGTTGGGTGACCAAAATGTGCACCAGCTTCAAGAAGTTTTTTCATTGTTATGACAGGTGTACCTTCTTCAGGCATTGCTTGTTCCATAACATTTGTCTCTTCAACGAGAACTTCCTTTTCTTCACTCATGTGTGAATCCTCCCTTTTGTTTTTTTCCTCCACCACTTCGAACATCCTTCCTCAATATTCGCACCCGTGTGCATTGAGACACGAAAGATGAATCCATGATGTGTGTAGTCCTAAAATTTCAGGCCTATTTATTTTATCATAGTAAGTATTACTATGCAATTGTTTTTTTGTCCCATGATTATTTTTTTCTAGCCCTCGGATGTGATTCCATATATTCTGATTTCATTGCCTCGGTAGTGACGTGAGTGTATACCTGTGTTGTAGATATTGAAGCATGGCCCAATATTTCTTGAATCGTACGTAAATCTGCGCCATGTTCTAGCAAGTGCGTGGCAAAAGTATGACGCATCATATGAGGATGTAAATCAACAAATATTCCAGTCTTTTCTTCGATTTTCTTTAAAATATATTCAAGACCTCGCAAAGTCATTTTTTCGCCTTTGTTATTTAAAAATAACACGGTTGGTAATTCTTCATCTTTTGACGCAAGTAACAATTGTTTTCTTAATCCATTGACGTATTTTTCAATTGACGTCTTAGCTTCCAAAGAAAACGGAACAAGTCTTTCTTTTGAGCCTTTACCAAAGACTTTAATGATACGATTTCGAAAATCAATTGAACTTAATTCAAGATTTACTAATTCAGAACCACGAAGACCAGAAGCGTAAAGTAATTCAAGAATGGCTTGATCTCTATCTTTCAAATTATCAGTTCGTTGAGAATTTGCTTTTAATAACTTTTCTACTTCGTCTTCAAACAAAACTTTAGGATAAGTTATATCTGGTTTTGGTGATGTAATTGATAAGAAAGGATTATATTTTACATATTCATTTTCTTGTAAGAAACCATAAAAACTACGAAGTCCGCTTAGACGTCGTTTTATCGTCTTT
Organism: uncultured Erysipelotrichaceae bacterium; assembly: GCA_900315885.1. GTDB lineage: Bacteria > Bacillota_I > Bacilli_A > RFN20 > CAG-826 > RUG131. Next base: position 22,711 of record ONAT01000001.1, on the reverse strand, counting down.
TTTGAGATATCATTTAGTCTTTCATAGCTTAAAAAACTTCTTATAATACTTGTATTTACCTTTAATGGATTCCAACCTTTAGAAATGACATAATCATAAAATTTCTTTATATCTTCCGTGTAACTTTCAATGGTTCTTTCTGAATATCTTTTCTCAAGGCGCAAATACTCTTGGTAAAGAGAAATCTCATCACTCATTGATATCACCTAGCCATTTATCTATTGATTCAAGTGCTTCTTTGCTCACTTCTAATTTATCTTTTTTGTTATCTCTTTTTAATATTCCATAATTTGCATTCATTGGTGAAAACATTGAAGGCGAACATAAACGTAAGTAATTTAAGATTGCCCCAAGCATTGTATTAATAGGTGGCATCGATGCATCTAAGCCTTGCAATTTACGATAAACGTTAATAGCAACATATATTCCTGTTGCCGCACTTTCAACATATCCTTCAACGCCGGATAATTGACCAGCAATAAAAATATTATCATTCTTTTTTAAGGACAAATCCCCATTTAAATGTTTTGGTGCACAAATATAAGAATTCCTATGCATCAATCCATAACGCACAAATTCAGCGTGTTCAAGACCAGGAATAAGTGAAAAAACACGCTTTTGTTCTTTGTATGTTAAGTTTGTTTGGAAACCCACCATATTATACAAAGTTCCGACCACGTTATCTTGTCTTAACTGCACAACTGCGTATGGCTTATCATCAACAGTGCGACGTAATCCCATTGGTTTTAAAGGACCATATCTTAATGTTTTTTCTCCTCTTTTTGCCATTGCTTCAATTGGCATACAGCCTTCAAAATATTTTTTATCAAATTCATGTAGTTCTGCTAATTCGGCATTGACTAATTCATGATAAAAAACATCATATTCTTCTTTATTCATTGCACAATTTATGTAACTATTATCGCCTTGTTCGTAGCGGGATTTAAAATATGCTTTATCAAAATCAATACTGCTTTTTTCAATAATAGGTGCACATGCATCAAAAAATGAAAACATCTTATCACCTGTAATATTTTCTAATCCTTCTAATATTTTTTTGCTTGATAATGGTCCTGTTGCAATAATTATAAAGGCTTCTTTGTTATCAAAATCCGCGTATTCTTCATTATGAAAATGAACTAGAGGCGAGCTCATAATTATATCTGTGATTTTTTTAGCAAATAAATCACGATCCACCGCTAAAGCATTACCAGCTGGCACCTTAGTCATCTCAGCTATTTTCATCGTAAGACTATTCATATGGCGCATTTCTTCTTTTAAAAGTCCACATGCATTATCTAAATTATTTGATTTCAAAGAATTAGAGCACACTAGTTCTGCAAAATAACTCGTATGATGTGCTCCTGTATTAGCCTTTGGCCTTTGCTCATATAAATCTACTTCAATTCCTTTGTTAATAAGGTAATAAGTTGCTTCAACACCTGCTAAACCAGCGCCAACAACAATAACTTTTTTCATATCTAAAATCACCTTTTTTATTATACAACAACATAAACAACTTCGCATAACCTTTATTGCAAAAAGAAAAAAAGAGACTATTTTTTAGTCTCTTTGCTTGAACATTTTTCCATGTGATGACACTTCGGGAAATTACTACAACCAATAAATTTTGAATATTTACCTTTTTTAATAATTAAATCCCCACCACATTCTGGACAGTTACCTACTACAACAGGTGGTTCTTCTTCTTTCTTTGGGGCTGCATCATTTTCACCTTTGACATAATGACATTTTGGAAAATTACTACAACCATAGAAAGATTGTCCTTTTTTATTTTTTCTTAATACGAGTGGTGCTCCACATTCTGGGCATATCGGAGCGTCACTAGGAATTTCTGCCTTGGCTTTTGGCACAATGTAATGGCAATGTGGATAATTTGAACATGCCTCAAATCTTCCATAACGTGAATTTTTATAAACCAAAGGCGATCCACATCTTGGGCAAATATTCCCCGATGGTTCATCTTTTGTTTTTTCCATATGCTCTTTAGCGTAATCGTATTTTTCCATAAAGTTTTTATAGAAATTCTCTAATAATTGAAGACGAGATTCACTACCCGCCACAATGTTATCTAAATTTTTCTCCATGTCAGCAGTAAAGGATGGGTCTACTAGAGATGGGAAATATTCTTCTAATACTGTATCTGTTTTTAAACCTTGCTCTGTTGGAGTTAAGGTTCCTGAATCAACACTAACATATTTACGAGCTTTTAAAATTTCAATCGTAGAAGCATAAGTGGATGGACGACCAATACCTACTTCTTCCATTGTTTTAACTAACTTAGCTTCGCTAAATCTTGCGGGTGCTTTAGTGAAGTGTTGTTCTTTTTCAATTTTTGCTACATTAAATACTTCGTTTTCTTCAATAATTGGTAATTCTTTAATTTCTTCTTTATCTTTACTTCCAAGAATATAACTATAACCATCAAAGATTTTTGCTACCCCACTTGCTTTTAAGATTACGCCATTTGATTCAAACTTAACGGAAGTGATTTCATCAATTCGTGCACTCATGAGCGATGCTAAAGCACGATTATATATCAAACTGTAAAGTTTATATTCATCATTACTTAAATATTGCTTAATAGATTCTGGAGTTCTATGTAAAGATGTTGGGCGAATTGCTTCGTGAGCGTCTTGAATTACTGCTTTTGATTTTGATGTTTTAGTTTTTCCAACATAAGCTTGGCCATAGTGCTCTAAAATATAATTCTTCGCTTTCTCTACAAAAACAGGTGCTAAACGAGTGGAATCTGTACGCATATAAGTAATTAAACCAACGACTTCGGTATCAACTTGTACACCTTCATAAAGCTTTTGAGCAATAATAGATGTCTTTTTTGTTGAGAATTTATAACGATTAAATGCCTCTTGTTGCATTGTTGAAGTTGTAAATGCTGGCTTTGATTCCGTAACACGACGTGTTTTTTGTATTTCGATAACTTTTGCGATGTCACTTATTTGATTTTCTAAATCAAGTGCTTCTTGTTCATTTTTAATTTTATATGAGCCATCTAGAGAAGCCTGAATTTTCTTTTTACCATTAGTAAGACTTGTCTCAATTGTCCAATATTCTTCAGGAATAAAACTATTGATTTCTTTTTCTTGATCAACAATAAGTTTTAATGATGATGATTGCACTCTTCCTGCCGAACGAGATTTTATCTTGCTTTGTAAAAGAGTGGACAATTTAAAACCAATAATACGATCTAAAATTCTACGTGTTTCTTGCGACGCTACTAAATTCATATCAATGTGACGTGGACTATTTAGTGCTTCGGCAATTGCAGTTCTAGTGATTTCATGGAATTCTAATCTTTTAGTTGTTTTAAGATCTAATCCTAAAATCTCAATAAGATGCCAGCCAATTGCCTCTCCTTCACGATCAGGGTCGGTTGCGATAATAACTTCATCGGCACTTTTAGCATCTTTAATTAATTCTTTAACAACTTTAGCTTGTTTAGGTTGAATTTCATAAGTAGGTTTAAACCCATTTTCTACATCAATACCTAAACCACTTTTTCCTTTAATAGATAAATCTCTGACATGTCCTAACGATGCTACAACTTTGTAATCTTCACCTAGATATCTTCCAATTGTGTGACACTTAGTTGGAGATTCAACGATTACTAATTTCATAATATCCGCCCCTTTCAAGTATCAATTATTCAATTATTATAAGTCGTTTGTCAAACCTTTTTTTCTTTATATATATATTTATTTATACTAAATAAAAATTTTTTATGATTTTTATTGATTCGACATATTTTTACCTTCTATTTCAAAAATTATGTCGTTTGCGGTTTCAACAAGCATTGCCCCTTCTTTAATTAAGATGTTATTCCCCGTCATCGACGAAATTGGATGTGGAGGACAAAAAATATTTTTACCATACGATAACGCTAATGAAATCGTTATACTTGTTCCTGAGTTTATTTTAAATTCTGGAGCAAACAAATTAGGACTTAAACCCGCTAAAATTCTATTTCGCTTAGGAAAGTTTTCTTTAATTGCTGTAAAATTATTGGGATACTCGCTCATTAATAATCCTTTTTCTTTTATTTGCTCATATGTTTTTGAATTTTGTTTTGGATAACAATAATCAATTCCTGAACCAAGTATAGCAATGGTTTTTCCTTCATTTTCTAAAGCTACGTTATGCGCAATAACATCAATACCTCTTGCTAAACCTGAAACTACAACATATCCTTTTGTGACTAATTCTTTAGTAATAGAGACACAACAATATTCACCATATTCACTATAATCTCTTGATCCGACAATCGTAATTAATTTATCATTTTTTAAAAGATTTATATCGCCATAATAATAAATTACAAATGGTGGTTTATGAATATTTTTTAATGACTCTGGATACTCATCATCAAGCATCGTAATATAATTGCTCTTTACTTCACTTTTTAAAAGAATATAATCATTTTCATCAAATTTTTCTTTATTTCTAATCGCACTATAAATTTTATCCCAATCACCAATATATTTGAGAGAAAAATAAAGTAATACATCTCTAGCCTTAAGCAAAAAAAATCACCTCTATAATAAGATAGGTGATCATTTTTAAAAAAGCGTTAATTGTTTACATTTTAAGTTACTCACTGGAGCGTATGTTTGACGGTGAATATGTGGAATTGCCCCATATTTTTCTAAAGCTTCTAAGTGTTGTTTCGTGCCATATCCTTTATGCTTTTTAAAGCCATATTCTGGATATTTCTTATCTAATTCAATCATCAAATCATCTCGCGTTACTTTAGCAAGAATTGAAGCACAAGCAATATTAAATGATTTGGTATCTCCTTTTGCTATAGCTTCAACGTTTACTTGTTCATGAAGCAATGGCATGTAATCTGTTAAAACCATATCGTATTTATGGTTTAAATTTCGTAACGCCGTTTCCATTCCTAGTCTTGACGCCTCATAAATATTTATTTTATCAATCGTATCAGCATCAATTATAGCAACAGCATACGCAATAGCGTTTTCTTTGATTATTTCAAACAATTTACGGCGTTTCCTATCTGTCAATTTTTTTGAATCATTAACTTCTTCATTTTGGAAATCACTTGGCATAATCACCGCGGCTGCGACAACTGGACCTGCTAAAGGACCACGCCCTGCTTCATCACATCCAGCAATAAAAGCAATATCTTTGCCATAATATTTTTTTTCGTAATCTAACATTTTATAATCTCTCCAAAGAGATGTGTCCTAAAATGCCATCTCTAAATTCTTTTAATAAAAGACTTGATGCTTTGCTTACATCTGGCTCTTGTTTGAGCAAGAAGCCACGTTTAAGAGCAATTTTGCATAAGATTGAATTATTATCATCTTTCTCATTAAAATCAATTACGTAGCGGTTTTTGATTGTTTCAGGATAATATTTTCTTAAATAGTTTAAAAGAATATCCGCTAATTCTTCAATTGGTAAGATTGTTTCTCTTATTGAGCCCACTAAAGCAAGGTTAATTGCGTATTCTTTATTTTCGTAGTTCGCAGGCAAAATACCAGGGGTATCAAGTAATTCAAAAGAATTATCAACTTTTATCCATTGCTGGGATTTAGTGTGTCCTGGAGTATTTTGAACCGAAGCAGCATTTCTTTTGGAGATACGATTTATTAATGTCGACTTTCCTACATTAGGAATACCAATAATCATTGCGCGAATTGGTTGAGGCTTCATACCTTTTTTTATTTCTTTTTCGCGTTTATCTCTGCCTAAAATATTAATTTTTTCTTCAATTACTTTAATGAGTTTCTTTTCGTTTAAATCAGCACATACAACTTGATAATTTAAAGAAGTAAAATATTCTTTCCATTTTTCAGTTATTACATCATCTGCTAAATCTTTTTTTGTCAAAATCAAAACTCTTTTTTTATTTTGAGTTATTTTATATAATTTTTCATTTCGACTTGATAATGGGGCGCGTGCATCTAACAACTCAATAATTACATCCACAATTTTAACTCGCTCTTCAATCTCACGAGTGGCTTTTTGCATATGACCTGGGAACCAATGTATATTCTTTTGTTGCATAAAAATCACCTAAAACCAACGTGCAGGAATACTCTTACACGCTTTTCCTTCTTCATTACAATGTTTATAAATAACTCTTAAAACACCATCAATTTTATCGCGAGATAGTGCTCCGCGCACTCTTGAATCTAATGATACTTTACGATTATCGCCCAAGCAAAAATATGCATCATTTGGTACTTTATATTCTTCGCCACAAGCAACACCATTATTGGAGTATGTATAATCCTTTTGATATTCAACCAAAAAGGAAGATTGATCAAGTTCTTCGTTATTAATATATATCGTACCTGTTGTATCAATTTTAATAGTTTCACCAGGTAACGCTATTACGCGTTTAATAATGTCATAATTTTTTTGTTCTTCTGATAAATCAAAAATAACAATATCAAATCTTTGAATATTTTGTTTTCGTGATTCAGTGACATTCATTAATCCATAGTCACCACTATCTAAAGTGTCTTGCATTGATGTTCCAGAAACTATGACATGTTCATATACGATATTTCGGTAAACAAAAAGACCTGTTACGATTAAACAAATAACTGTCGCAACTGTAATAAGAATATCAATAATTTTTAAAGTTTTCTTTTTCATAACAGCCCTTCTTTACGCAATAATTATAAATAAAATTATAATTATTTACAAACACAATTTCCCGAGCAACAAAAAAGGCTCCAGTATTGGAACCTTTTAGTCACTATTTTAGAATTAAAGAACTGTTTTAATACGTGCAGCTTTACCAGAAAGTTTACGGATGTAGAAGATTTTGTTACGACGAACTTTACCTTTTTTGACAACTTCGATTCTGTTGATTGTTGGAGAATGTAATGGGAATGTTCTTTCAACACCGACACCATTACTAATTTTTCTAACAGTAAATGTTTCGCTAACTCCACCGCCACGGCGTGCAATAACAACACCTTGGAATAATTGTAATCTTTCTTTGCCGTTTTCAATAATTCTTACATAAACGTTGATTGTATCGCCAGAATTAAATGCTGGGATATCTTTTTTGAGTTGAGATTTTGAAATCTCATTGACTAAATTATTATTCATAATTTCCACGCTCCTTACATTGTCTTGGGCGTTCATTCGAGTAGTGAGCTCCAGCGGACCGCTTGCGGCGTTTCATTTAAACGCTTTGTTATTCTAACAAATATTAGACCATATTGCAAGTATTATTTACTTAACAAACCCTTTTATAAATGTTTCTAAAGTTCTTATGTAAATTATATCTGCACGATTTGTGCCATATGAACCACATAAGTATCCAATAACTTTCTTGTTATTTAAAGAAAACACTGGTCCGCCACTAAATCCTGGCGCCGAATTAATATCTAAAAAATAGCAATCATGTCCATTAATTTTATTTTTTGAAGATATGTATCCTTTAGTTAATGATGGCGCTAATTCCATAACATCATCATTTAAAGCCACACCGAAAGGATAACCATAAATTGCTACATCGTCGCCAGTTTTTAACTTTGTAAAATCCGTTTCAAGATGATAGAAATAGCAATTATTACAATTTAAAAGTTGTAACACTGCAAAGTCATTATCTTCACTTGTTAAAACAACTTCAGCTTTATAAACTTGCTTCTTACCCTTTTTGTCTAATAAACCAACAAAAATTTCATTTGCATCTTTAATAACGTGAAAACATGTGAAACATAATCCAGTTTCAGTAATCATAAAACCAGAACCTGTTCCAATATTTGTTTCCACGAACGCTAAAGCTTCTTCTTTATCTTTATAATTTACTAATTTTCTGCTTCGCGCATTAATTAGTTTTTTTTTACATAATAATCCTTTAATGTTTTCTTTTTTGGTGCTTCTTGTGCTTTTTTGTTATTAATATTTTCAACATTTGCGGCTTTTGTCTTATAAATTGTATTTAAAATTTCTAAGAACATACATCCGTTAGTAATTTCACATTTATAAATCTCGCCATCAGATTGCATAACTGCACATGTGATATTTACGAAATCTTGCTTTAATTCTTCTAAGTAGTCTTGTTGTGGTGTCATTGCATCAATAAGTGAAAATATAACGACAAAGTTTTTACTTAAAGCAAGAATATCTTCTTTTGCTTCTTTTAAAACTTCCTTTAATGATTCTTCATCAGTTGAGAAAATTACATCCCAAGTGACATCTTGATAGCCTCTTTGATTTAAATATCCACAAAAATCCAAATAACTAGATAAGTTCTTAATAAAAGCAACTTCATTTTCATTTAAATTGCCATCATTGAGCGCAATTTGTAACATTGAATATTGGATTAATACATCAAGTTCACACATTGCACTTTCTACACTAAAGTCAACGCCATTTCCTTTCATTGCTTCTTCATGAATTTCAAACATTGCTTGTGCAGTTTTCATTATGTTGTCATAGGCTTTTTTTGCTTTTTCAAATACGTTTTCCATAATAATTTCTTCTAATTTTTATTATACTTTTTTTATATAGTTACTGTCAAACTTACATATACAAATCACTTAATTTATCGTTTAACTTATCGTACATCAAAAAATAGTGTATCATTTAGCATGGAAGGTGACTCTTATGGATATTAAAGACAGATTTATTAGCTATGTAAAAATCGACACACAAAGTGATGAAAACTCTACTTCATCTCCTTCAACACTAAAACAATTAGATTTAGCTAAAAAACTTGTTGATGAATTACAAAAATTAGGTATAAGTGATGCGTATTTAAATAAATTCGGTGTGGTTTATGCACACATTCCTGCGAATGACGAGACTAAAGATAAAATTGGTTTTATTTCACACATGGATACATCTCCTGATTGTTCTGGAGCAGATGTTACACCTAGACTAATTAAATCTTATGATGGAAATGATATAGTTTTAAACTCCGAAGAGAACATAATTCTTGATACTAAAACATTCCCTTCACTATTAGAAAATGTTAGTGAAGATTTAATTGTTACAAATGGTAAAACATTACTTGGGGCTGATGACAAAGCTGGTGTAGCTATAATTATGACTTTTTTAGAAAAATTACTCGCTAGCGATATTAAACATGGTCAAATATCAATTGCTTTCACTCCTGATGAAGAAGTCGGTCGTGGCACAGAGCATTTCGACATTCAAGAATTTGACGCTGATTATGCTTATACAGTCGATGGAGGAGATATTCACGCAATTGAATATGAAAACTTCAATGCCGCGAGCGCAAAAGTCGAAATATTTGGTAAAAGTATCCACCCAGGTTCTGCTAAAGACAAGATGATTAATAGTTTGCTTGTCGCTGAAGAATTTAATGATTTATTACCTCGTGATATGATTCCAAGTAAAACCGAAGGTTATCAAGGATTTAATCACTTGTGCGAAATAAAAGGTAATGTTGAAAACACAGTTATGGAATACATCATCCGTAACCATTCCAAAGAATTATTTAAAAAGCAAAAAAATGATTTCGAAATTGCTAAGAATATTCTCAATCATAAATATGAATATGAAATTATTAAATTAACTATTACTGATTCTTATGAAAACATGCGTCCTTACATTGAAAAGGATCCGCGTTCATTAAATAAAGTTGTGGAAACATATAAAAATCTTAAAATACCTTATCAATTCTTACCTATTCGTGGAGGCACAGATGGCGCAACCTTAACAGTTAAAGGTTTGCCTACTCCTAACTTAGGAACTGGTGGATATAATTATCATGGACGATACGAATATGTTTCTCTAAACCAAATGAAACAAATGGTTAATATCTTACTAGAATTAGTCAAATAAAAAAACGGCTTTCACAAGCCGTTTTATTTTGTTTTATCACTAAACTATCCAAGCAATGGCATGATTGCAGATAAGGTGAACGAAACAACGAATAAAGCACCAACAATATAAATTGGTAAGCTAATTTCTTCTCTTCTTCCTGCAAACATCATCATAATGATATAGGCAATTAATCCAATGCCAATACCAGAAGCAATTGAGTATGTTAGTAATGAGAATATAACAGTAATGAATCCTGTAAACGAAACAACACGATCGTTGAAGTCAATATCTTTGAAGTTACCAACAAATATCATTGCGCCAACACATACTAGAGCAGGTGCTGTAACAGATCCAGCAGTAAAAATAGAGAATACTGGATAAATAAATGCTGATAATAAGAACATAAATCCTGCTACAACTGCTGCAAATCCAGTTTTTGCACCCATTTCAACACCTACATTACTTTCAGCAAATGATGTAACTGTTGATGTTCCTAATGGACCACAAACTGCAGCGCCAACAGCGTCAGCTAGAACTGCTTTTTGATAATTTTGCATTTTACCATTTTCATCAATAATTCCAGTGTTTCTACCAACTGCTAATAATGTAGCTGTTGTATCGAATAAGTTAACGAAAATTAATGAGAAAATTGCAACATATGATGTAGGTGTAGAGAATACCATACCGATATCACTAACAAATTTATCACCATTATAGCCATCATTTAATAAGCCAAAAAATAAGACATCTTTTACACCATTCATTCCCCATGTAACGTTTGGATCTTTCCAAGGAGCGATTGGTAAATTGCAAGCTAAATTTTTTAAACTATCAGATGTATATATCCATACACCATCAACTAATACTAATCCACCATTATTAATCATAATTGATGAAGTGATAACACCCGCAACCGCAGCAATGACAATAGCAAGTGGAATAGCAAGTGTAGATACAATCTTATTTTTGCTAAACATTAAACCAAAACAAATTAATACTGCTACTAAAGCAATTATTGTTGATGGGTTTAATAAATTACCTAATTCAACAAGTGTTGAACCTCCAGCAATAATACCAGAGTTTCTTAAACCAACAAAGCAAATAAATGCACCTAAAGCACTAGAAATAATTAATTTCAAATCTTTTGGAATTGCCTCAATAATAATCTTTCTTACTGGTGTTAAAGATAAGATTAAAAACAACAATCCAGAAATAGTTAATAAAATCATTGCTTGATGCCAATTATAGTCAGAACCAAGACATAATGTATAAGCAAGATATGCATTTAAGCCCATACCAGCGCTTAATACGACTGGATAATTTGCAACAATTCCCATAATGAATGTTACAAATGCGCCTACTAAAGCAGTCATCGCAAATACACCGAGTTTGCTCATTCCCATTGCAGATAAAATTGATGCGTTAACTGGTAAGATATAACACATTGCGATGAATGTGATTAATCCGCCAATAATTTCACTTTTTAAAGTGGACTTTTTTTCTGAAATGTGGAAGAACTTATCAATAAATTTTTTCATATAATAAATACCTCTCTTTTTTCAACCTTATTATATTACCATATACAACCAAATCTTTCAAAGGAAAAAAGTAAGCGCTTAAACACAATATACAAACTTTTTCCATAGTAGCACTACTATAATCAAGTCTTTTCATATTTAACAAATTCATCTTTTCCTTCAATTATTGTGTTATCGTCCATAATAACGTCTTTGAATTTCATTACATCAATATAACAATTTTATAATAAATCATATATATCATCATACCAGCCTATAAATTGATATTCCCCAAATTGAAAATCTGAACAACCATTAGGTTCCACTAATGCAACTTCATATTTTCCTAATTTTTTATTAAGTTTTTCTTCAAATTTGCTTCTAAGTTCATCAGGTTCCATTTGATCCATAGTCATGCGATATAGTTTGCCATTAAATCTAAAATTGATTCCATAAACAATGGCATATTTTTCACTTATTATACCTGAATATTCTCCAATAAAATCATTCAATGATTTATAATCGTTTTTCTCATAGTTATAATCTTCTTAATCTTTTTACCTTGTTGCTATAAAGAAATGCTTTTATCTAGTTGCTCCCACACTTAATATTTGAATGTTGTTTATTTATCCTATATCAAAATACATTTGACCATTTTCTACAAAAATAATTGTTCCCTAAAGCCATAAATGATGTGCGTAAACTTGTTTTTATGATAGCATTTCTATATTTACAAAATCAACTATATAGATTTACACAATATACATCGCATTCAAATTATCTCCGTTAAGCAAAAATGCTTGACAGCGCTAGTTTTATTCTATATACTTACTACGTAATTTAAATAAAAAGGAGATTATTAAAATGGCTGTAAAAATTAGATTAACAAGAACAGGTCGTCATAATGATCCTTCATACAGAATCGTTGCTGCTGATAGCAGATTCCCACGTGATGGTCGTTATATCGAATTATTAGGAACTTTTGATCCATTAATGAACACAACAAAGATTGATGAAGAAAAAGCAATCAAATGGATTAAAGATGGCGCTCAACTTTCAGATACAGTTCGCGCTTTATTCTCAAAAGCTGGCATTATTGCAAAAGTTAGCAAAAAAGGAGAATAATTGTCATGGATTACGAAAAAATCATCCATGCATTTGTTGACCCATTTATCGAAAATCCTGATTCATTAATGATTCGTGAGATGCCTAGTGAATCAGAAAAAGAAATTATTATTCTCGTAGTCGCAAATCAAAATGACACAGCAAGACTTATTGGTCGTAAAGGTGTTGTCGCTGATGCATTACGTGAGGTTATTTCAATTGCTGGTAAATTGGAAAACAAGAGAATTCATTTAAAATTTGAATCTTTTGACGAAGAAAATAAAGATGAGGACTAATTGTTCTCATTTTTTTAGGAGTTTTTTATGGAATACATTACATTAGGAAAAATCGTTGGTACTTTTGGTATTAAAGGTGAAGTTAAAGTATATTCTTCATCGCAGTTTTCTAGTGCACGTTATAAAAAAGGAAATAAAGTAAGTTTATTTAACGAAAAAACAAAAGATATCGTTACACTAACTATCAAGTCATATAAATCCAACAAAAATATCGACATTATATCTTTTGAAGAATTTAATAACGTTAATGATGTTGAAAAATTTATTAATTATTTAGTGCAAATTGAAAAAGATTCTGCAACATTACCAACCGGTTACTACCATTATAGCGATTTAAAAATGTGCAATGTATATGATGAAGAGGATAATCTTATCGGCAAAGTCAAAGACATTGAAGAATATGCTTCTTATCAAACTTTAAGAATATCTCGAAATAAAGATAAGGATGTTTTAGTGCCTTTTGTTAAAGCGTTTATTAAAAATGTGGATTTAGAAAACAAGAAAATAGTCATTCATGTTTTAGAGGGATTATTATGAAAATAACAATTCTAACCTTATTTCCTGAAATGTTTGATGGTTTCATTAATACATCAATTATAAAGCGTGCAATAGCAAAAAACGCTATCGAAATTGAGATTAAAAACATTCGTGATTACACATTAGATAAATACGGACGTGTCGACAGCGCTCCTTTTGGTGGAGGCGCAGGTCTCATCATGAAGTGTCAACCAATCATTGATGCTTTAGAAAGTGTAAAAACACCAAATTCACATGTAATATTAATGTCACCAGCGGGCATTACATTTAATCAAGGCTATTCCCATAAATATGCAACATATGAGCACTTAATTATCATATGTGGCCACTATGAAGGTGTGGATTCTCGTGTTGAGCAATACGTTGATGAATGTGTTTCTATCGGCGATTATATCCTAACTGGTGGCGAATTAGGAGCGATGGTCATATCTGATGCTGTCATTAGATTAATTGATGGTGCTATCTCTCATGATTCAATCATTGAAGAGACTTTTGAAAACGGATTACTTGAATATCCACAATACACCGAGCCATATGATTATAGAGGCGCAAAAGTACCTGATATCTTATTTTCAGGTAATCATGAAGCAATTAACAAATGGCGACAAAAACAGAGTTTAAAAATTACACGCGAAAAGCGTAGCGATTTATTTGAAAAATATAGTCCTAGCAAAAAAGATTTGAAATTATTAAAAGAAATCGACGCTAATGAAACTGGCAAATGGGAAACAGATGCTGTTGAAAAAGGACATAAATTTATAAAAAAATAGGATAGAAATTTCTCTATCCTATTTTTTTTATCTTGGCATTCCTGGAAATCCCCCACCCATTGGAGGTAATTTCCCACCTTTTTGATAATTCTTCATTTGGCGCATCATTTCTTTCATTTGCTCGAATTTTTTAAGCAAACGATTGATTTCAACATTGCTCAATCCGCATCCTTTAGCGATACGAACTTTTCTTGAATTCTTTAAAACTTCTGGATGCTTTCTTTCATATGGTGTCATTGAATTAATAATTGATTCAGTTTGCTTCATTTCTTTTGTTGCGCGTTCTTTATCAGCATCAGAAATTTTAGGCATTCCTGGTATTAATTTTAAGATACCACTTAACGAACCCATTTTTTGGATTTGTTTCATTTGTTTAAGCATATCATTTAAGTCAAATGTTCCATCCATCATTTTATTAACTGAACGACGAGCGTCTTTTTCATCAATGTTTTCTTGGGCTTTTTCAATTAAAGACATGACATCGCCCATGCCTAGAATTCTATCCGCCATACGGTCAGGGTAAAATAACTCTAAATCATCAAGTTTTTCACCAACACCAGTTAATTTAATTGGTACACCTGTTAAGTGACGAATTGATAAAGCTGCACCACCACGTGCATCACCATCTAACTTAGACATTATGACACCAGTAAGCGCTAATTTATCATTAAAAGCATTAGCAACATTAACAGCGTCTTGTCCAGACATTGCATCAACTAACAAAAGAATTTCATCAGGAGATACTTCTTTTTTGATATTGTTTAACTCATCCATTAAGGCATCATCAATATGAAGACGTCCAGCGGTATCAATAATTAAAACATCATATTTTTCATCATATGCTTTCTTTTTTGCGGTCTTAGCGATATTCACTGGGTTTTCTTTCGTACCCATATTAACTAAATCTACGCCTACTTGTTTTGCAATTGTCGCTAATTGATCAATAGCAGCAGGTCTATAGACGTCACATGCCGCAAGTAAAACTTTTTTATGAAGTTTATTCTTCATTAATTTTGCTAACTTACCTGCAGTGGTCGTTTTACCAGAGCCTTGTAAACCACAAAGCATGATAATTGTTGGTTTGTTGCTATTATATTTAATTTCACTTTGGTCAGCGCCTAATAACTCCACTAACTCATCATGAACAATTTTAACAACCATTTGGCTAGGATTTAATTTCTTTAAAACTTCTTGTCCCAGTGCTTTTTCTTTAACGTTGTTAACAAATTCTTTAGCTACTAAGAAATTGACATCGGCTTCTAAAAGAGCGATACGAATTTCTCTTAGCATATCTTGCATATTTGCTTCGGTAAGTGTTGAATTACCTTTTAATTTCTTGATAATTCCACTTAATCTATCAGTCAAAGACTCAAATGCCATCTTTTATCATCCTTTCTAATTTCAAAATTGCTTTTTCATTTGGATTTTCTTTTATTTTTTCAATTTGTTTTAGGATTTCTTCATCTTTTTTCAAAAGTCCTAATTTTTCTTCATACATATTAAGTTTATGTGTTGATTTTTTGATACAATCTAAAACAGCGTTGCGTGATATCTCATTATTATCGGCAATTTCCGATAATGACAAGTTATAGCAATAATACTGTTCCATTATATTTAATTGCGCTTCTGTTAAAAGAGAACCATATTTTTCAATCAACATATTGGTATATGTGAATTCCTGAAGCTTATCCATATTTATTCCTCTTTACCTAAGCAAAGTCCATACAAATATTGATCTAAATCAAATTCGGTTAAATCATCCATTTTTTCACCTAAACCAATGAAACGTACAGGAATTCCTAATTCATCACGAATTGCAAGAATAATTCCACCTTTTGATGTTCCATCCATTTTAGTAATTACTACACCTGTTAAAGGAGTCACTTCTTTAAATGCTTTAGCTTGTAAAACGCCATTTTGTCCTGTAGTAGCATCAATAATTAAGAATGTTTCTTGTGGAGCGTTAGGGATTTCTTTTGCAATGACACGACGAATTTTAGATAATTCCGCCATTAAGTTAACTTTATTTTGCAATCTTCCTGCTGTATCAACAATGATTAAGTCAGAGCCATTGTTCTTACCTAATCTCACACCTTCAAATGCTACAGAAGCTGGATCAGCGTTTTCTTTACCAACACTAATTGGGCATTTTAGTCTGTCAGCCCAAATAGTCAATTGTTCAGTTGCTCCTGCTCTAAAAGTATCCGCAGCTACAAGTGTAACTTTTTTACCCTGATCAATATATCTTTTGGCTAATTTAGCAATTGTTGTCGTTTTACCAACGCCATTAACGCCTACTATTAATAAAACAATTGGCTTTTCAGTAAATTGAATTTCATTAACAATGTCATCACCTTGATTAACATAGCTAACAAACATTTTATCAACTAATAATTCGTTAATTTCTTGTGGTTCAGTCACATTGTTTTCACGTGCTTCATTTTTCGTTGCTTCAATGATATCTAAAGCAAGAGTTACGCCTACATCAGCTTCAATAAGAATCTCCTCTAATTCATCAAAATATGCTTCATCGACAACTTTATAACGCGCTGATAAAGACTTTAAACGATCAGCAAAATTACGACGTGATTTATCTAAGCCACCAACATATTTATCCTTTTGTTTTGTTGATTTTCCTAAAATCTTATTTTTTAAATATGAAAAAAGTCCCATTAAACCGCCTTCTTTCTTAATGCGTCTTGTGCTGCATTTTGTTCAGCTTCTTTTTTGGATTTGCCACTTCCAATACCTAGTGTATCGCCGTTATATGTCACTTTAATTAAAAAAGTTTTATCATGAGCTGGCCCATTTTCTTCTACCACTATGTATTTAACTGCTTCGCGATGTTCTGCTTGCATAGCTTCTTGCAATTCTGACTTATAATCTTTCATTTTAGAAGCATCAAAATGTTTAACATCGCTGATAAACATATCTTTAACAACTTTGATTGTGTATGTTAAACCTTGATCAAAATATAAAGCACCAATAAATGCTTCAAAAACATCTTCTAATATACGACGTGAATTACGTGTGTTATCTGGTAAACTATGTCCTAGTTTAATGTAATCCTCAAAATGATACAATCTTGCTTTATCCGCAAGGTAACTACTTTTAACAATACCAGCACGTACTTTTGATAATTCTCCTTGATTCATTTTTTTATAAGTTGAATACGCTAAATCTGCAACAACGAAATTAACAATGCTATCACCTATAAATTCAAGACGCTCATAATCGTGATGAAATGTTTTAGCATCATTATTATATGAAGAATGAGTGAACGCTAATTCATACAAGGAGATATCTTTGTATTGTATAGATAGTTTTGTAAGCAATTCACAAATATTCTTATGCATTTTCTTTAATACCTTCCTTAATATGCTCAACAATGTGGCTAGTAGCCATGCGATATGCTACATCCATAGCGCAAGAGAAAGAATAAGCATCACTATTTCCATGTCCTTTCACAACTACGCCATTAACACCTAATAACATTGCGCCACCTGTTGATTTATAATCTAAAGTTTCTTGAATTTCTTTAAAGCCTTTACGGGCAAATAAGTAACCAATCATTGAGAAAATATTGCGTTTAAAAGCAGCTTTCATCATGTGTCCCATCATTGATGCTACACCTTCAACACCTTTTAAGAAGATATTTCCATCAAAGCCACCAGTTACAATAACATCAGCTTCGCCATCTAAAGCATATCTTGCTTCGATATTTCCCTTAAAGCCCGGCATATTCTCTTCTTTAAGTAATTTATATGCTCCTTTAACTACTGGACTTCCTTTTCCTTCTTCAGCGCCATTGCTTAATAAGTAAATCTTTGGTTCTTTAACATTAAATAATTTTTGAACATAAATATTACCTAATTTAGCAAATTGCACTAATTGTGCCGGAGTGTTTTCATTATTAGCGCCAATATCTAAAACCGTGACTTTTTTCCCCTTTATCTTAGTTGGGAATGGTGTAACTAATGCTGCACGCTCAACTCCATCAATTAATTTTAATTTTAAAGTTGTTGCGGATAAGAATCCACCAGTAGAACCAGCTGAAACAATTGCATCAGCGTTAATATCCAAAAATGTGTTAATTGCCACAAGCATAGATGAATCTTTTCTACGCATAACATCTAAAGCACCGGCTTCCATCGGAACAACATCGCGCGCATCAACAATTTTGACATTGTCAAATTTTGCTAATTCTTCTAATTCTTCTTTTTTACCTACTGCGTATATTTCTACATCTTTATGTTTGTCTAAAAAAGCAATGATTCCTGGTACAGTTGCTTTTGTACCATTATCGCTTCCCATTGTATCTATAACCATCTTCATATAAAATCACCTCGTTAAAGTTTATTTTATCATAAAATTTATATATATAATATATTATAAATTTATACGTTTCTAAATTTGTTCATATCGGCAAGTTCTTTAGCTTTTTGTATAATCGATTTAAACTCCACGTTACTTGCGTTATTTAAAATATAAGTTGCGTCATTTCGTGCGATTTCAAACATCTTAAAATCAGAAATTATATTAGCAAAAGCAAAGTTTGGCATACCTGATTGTTTTAATCCGTTCATATCGCCTGGACCTCTTAAAGCTAAATCTTTCTCTGCAATTTTAAATCCATCTAAGGTCTCTTCAAGAATTCTTAATTTTTCAATATCTTCTTGCTCTTCATCTTGATAAAGTAAAAGGCAAGTCGCTTTATTTCCATCTCTTCCTATTCTACCGCGAATTTGATGTAAAGACGCTAAGCCAAACGATGGAGCATCATAGATTACCATTAAATTAGCATTTTTTACGTCAATACCAACTTCTATAACCGTTGTTGATACGAGAATTGGAGTGTCTCCGTTAATAAAGTTATTTAGAGCCTCTTCTTTCTCTTCCGAAGATAATTTCCCATGTAACAAACTAACCTTTCCTAAAAAGCGTTTATTAAAACGAGCGAAGACATCTTCACATGTATTCTTACCTTTTAATGAATTAACATATGGAGTAACAACAAAGACACGTTTATCTTCTTTTAAAGATTGTTCGACATAACGAAAAACTTCTTTGTCATCTTCTTCTAAAACTTTTGTAACAATATCACGGTTATCCACTGGATATTCTTCCAATGTTGAAACATCTAAGTCACCATATAAAGTTAATGCTAAAGTACGTGGGATTGGTGTTGCAGACATTAAAAGTAAGTCCGTGTTATCACCTTTTGAGGCTAATAAAAGTCTTTGATTAACACCAAATTTATGTTGCTCATCAATAACCACTAAACCTAATTTATCGTATTTGACATCTTCTGAAAATAATGCATGTGTTCCAACGATAATATCAAATTCATGTAATTTTATCTTTTCTAAAACTTCTTTTCTTTCACCACTAGATAAAGAGCCCACTAATAAACCAACCTTTATATTGCCGCCAAATAGCTTTTTCATATTTTCGTAGTGTTGATGCGCTAAAGCATCTGTCGGAGCCATAATTGCGGCTTGATCATTTCTTAACACCGCTCCATACATTGCTATTTCCGCAACAAGAGTTTTACCTGTGCCTACATCGCCTTGTAATAAGCGATACATTAAGCTTTGATTATTCATATCTAAAATTATTTCACGTACGGCAATAACTTGATCATGCGTTAATTTGAATTTTAGTGAGCGAATAAAATCATTGATTTTTGAAGTATCAATCATTTGCTTGTTACTTTTTTGTAATGCTTTATTTTCTTTTCTAATAATTTGTGTTTGTAACGTAAATAATAGACATTCTTCATATTTTAAAACTCTTAATCCTGCATGGACATCACCAAAATTTTTAGGTGCATGAATATGTTTTAATGCATCTAAATGAGAGATTAAATGATACTTTTGCATAAGTGAAAAAGGAACGATATCAGGAATAGATATTTGCTCATTAAATAAATATTTACGCACCATGTTCATAAATTGATAATTCTCAATTTCACTTGGGAGTGAATAAACTGGTTTAATCATTTCATCACTAGGAATTTGTCCTTTGACAATTGTTTGAACGTTGATTGTGCGATTTGAATTATCGTAATGTCCGACGATTGTGTAATAATCGCTTAAATTAAGTGAACGATATAAATACGGACGATTAAAAATAACAATATTAAAGAAATTATTATTCATAGTTATAAAAGAAAATCTAATGATTGTTAACTTGCCTTTTTTAACAAATGTGGGATTAGACACAAGTCTTCCATAAATTACCACTCTTTCTTTATTAGCAAGTTGTGTCTCTTTAGTTAAAGTAAAGTCGTTATAAGTGCGTGGCAAATGATGAATAAGCGCATCAATAGAATCAATGCCCATATTTTCTAACGCTAAATTAATTCGATCTGATTTAGAAAATTTCATTGTTACCTCCTCACTTATACTATATAGTTGCTTAAAAGCAAAAAAGGGAAGTTATTCCCTTTTATTCGACACCAATAATGAAAGAATAAACAGGTTGTTCACCTTTTCTTACATCAATATCTAAGTCATCGTGTTCATTCTTAAATTCTTCTATAAATTTATTCATTTCATCATCTTTAACATCTTGACCATAAATAATTGTCACGATGGAAGACATCTCATCTAACATTGATTCAATCAATTCTTTAACAGTATGGAACTTATCTTTGTGGCAACAAATAATTTCTTTATTTTTCATTCCCATAAAGTGATCTTTTTTGATTTCAACACCGTCAATCATTGTATCTTTAATTGCAAATGTTACTTGTCCAGTTGTGATGTTATTTAATGCTTCACACATTTGATCATAATTTTCTTCTACACTTGATTCTGGATTAAACATCATACACGCTACTAAACCTTGTGGTATAGATTTAGATGGAATAACTTTGACATTTGCGTTTTCGCATACTTCTGCAGCTTGTGAAGCAGCAAGAATAATATTTGAGTTATTTGGTAAGATAAAGATATTTTTAGCGTTACATTGTTTAATAACATTAACAAAATCTTCTGTTGCTGGGTTCATTGTTTGTCCACCGCTAACGATATAGTCAACATGTAGTTCTTTGAACATTTCTTCAATACCCGCACCAGCCGCAACAGCTATAATTGCGTACTCTTGAGGTTCTTTGTTTTGAACTGCTTCGTTTTGTTTTTCTTTATCATCAGTAAGTTTTGTATGTTGTTCGGTCATGTTTTCAATTTTTAATTTAACAAACTCACCATATTGTTGAGCATAGTTCAAAATATCACCAGGTTTTAATGTGTGAACATGAACTTTAATTAAATCATCATCTTTAACAACAACTAAAGAGTTACCATGTGCTGATAACCAGTTACTGAAACGTACTTCGTAGAAAGTCTTTTTGTTTTCATCTTTTTCGGAAGCTAAACGCATAATGAATTCTGTGCAGTAGCCAAATTCTTCACCTTCGACATTTGCACCAGCCATTTCAGGTTTTTTATCTGCTTCAAATGCGGAAGCAGTATCTTTTTCAATCATTTTTCCTTCAAGAGCTACTTTAAAACCTTCTAAAATTTTAATAAGACCTGCTGCACCAGAGTCCACAACGCCAACTTTCTTTAAAATTGGTAATAATTCTGGTGTACGTTCTAAAGAAGAATGAGCTTCTTTAATTAATAAATCAAATGCCTTTTCTATTGATGGTATTTTATCAATATTATCATGTAATGCTGTAGATGATTCTCTAATTACTGTTAAAATTGTTCCTTCAACAGGACGCATAACAGCTTTATAAGCTACATCATTACCATTAACAAATGCATCTGATAATTCCTTAACATTAATAACATTCTTTCCTTCAATAGCTTTCGCAAAGCCACGGAAAATTTGTGATAAGATAACGCCAGAATTACCTCTAGCTCCCATTAATAATCCTTTAGAAAATGCTTTAGCAATAACGCTAACTTCATTATCATTACGATTTTGAACTTCTTTAGCACCAGAAGCCATTGTTAAGTTCATATTTGTACCAGTATCACCATCTGGAACAGGGAAAACGTTTAATGCGTCAATCTCTGGGTAGTGGTTGTATAAATTGTTTGTGCCAGATATAATCATCTTTTTTAGCATGGCACCATTTATTGTTTTCATTAAATAAAAATCTCCTTAATTACATATTAGATACACTTTGGACATAGACATTGACAGCTTTAAACTTAATATCAAAAGATTTCTCTAAAACGTATTTAACTTTCTTTTGAACTTCAGTTACTATCTCCGTAATTTTTACGCCATAAGCAACAACTATATATAAGTCAACTTCATATCCATCTTTTATTTTGTGTGGCATAACGCCTTTTGCATACTCTTTTTTACCCAAGACAGCTTCAAACACTGATGCAGTTTTAGAAGCAAGTCCCAACACACCATAGCAACTCGTAGCAGCGTCGCCAGCGACAGATGCTATAGCCTCTACTGAAATATTAATACCGCCATATGGGGTTTGTTTATCAATACTCATAGTTACCTCCCACCAATCATAGGTATGTAATACCTATGTATTTTAACATATTTTATCAAATAATAAAAGCGTTATAATTTTGCACCTTATTCCCGTTAATTGAAAAAGTAAAAGCAACAAATAAATAACAATGATGCATTTACTAAAACAATTAGAATATGTCAATATGATTATGATGTCTCTTGAGTAAAG